>NZ_JBHLWP010000022.1:0-193348 GCF_042432755.1 Massilia consociata | reverse complement strand
GGCGTCGCTCTTCCGACACCGTCACGACTTCGATGGTTTGGTTGTTTCTAGTCATACTCACAGTCTTACTCCTATCCGTAAGGATACAGCATCGACTGTGTCTGGTGAATCAAGGGGCTATCTCACGATAAGATGGTCGCCCTTCGTTCGATATCCTTCCCCGGTAGGCTCTTCAAACACAACGCCACACTCCGGGAACTTAGCTAACTCTTCGGCAGGCCGTGTAGAAACTTCGCTGAGCATGGGAGTGATATATAGATAGTGCTCCTGTGGATTGTGAGCAATAAATTTAAACAGGTTGTGGGTCTTTCCAGTTCCACACATTGCATCGAGTAACTCGACCTCTTTGAGGCCACTGGTGGCAAATTTGAGCAAGTAGCTAGTTTCCTTATGCTATATAACGCGGCTTCACGCAGCGAAAAAAAAAGCACCACACCCACTTTCGAGCGGGCACGGTGCCTGTTGGGAGGCCATTTGGCCGGTTAACTAGCTATTACCGAAGTTTGTAAGTTTACTGGACAATTTTTGTGGAACTTTTACCCAAGGCGCTGCGCCAAGTCCTCGGCCCGCAAATGGGTGTACCGCTGGAGCATCTGAAGGCTTTTGTGTCCGGAGATCGATGCGACCTCCATAGTGTTGAATTGACGCTCGAACAGCCGTGAGACTGCCTCGTGCCTGAGGTCATGGAATCGCAGGCCTGTGATCCCGGCGCGCCGTGTGGCTCGTTTAAAGGCATTGGAGATGGCATAGGAGGCAGAGACAGCGAATACGGTGTCGCCTGTTCGTTCGATGCTCTTCAGGACCGCCAAGGCTTTGGATGATAGCGGTACGATCCGGCGCTCCCCATTCTTGGTATCCGGCAAAAACGCTGTCCTCTTCTCAAAGTTGATGTTGTCCCATCTGAGGGACAGGAGCTCACCTGCACGCATTGCTGTCTCAATCGCCAACAAGATTAGAGAAGACAGGACAGTCCCCTCTGCGACCGCCATTAGGGCATCAAGCTCTCCTTCTTCAAGGCGACGCTCCCTACCGCGTGCTGGTGGTGGCCGTTTAATGTCACTCAATGGATTAGATAGCAACGTGTAGCCCCACTCATGCTTTGCGCATTTGTATACAGCGGAGAGCAGGGAAAGCTCAATCCTGATAGATGCGTTGGCCTTCCCCGCTTTCGTTTGCTGATCGCGGTATAGGGAAATCTCTGCTGGCTTGATTGATGCAGCATCCCGGCTTGCTAACGGATGTCTGAGCCAGGAATTGATGCGGGATACCTCTTGCTTGTGCCCTTTCTTCAAGGGAGACACAGAGATCAGGTAGCGCTGAAGGAGTGTAGAGAGGAGAACGGTCTCGCGTCCAAGTGCTTCACCTCGCTCAAGCTTGAGTTCAGTGTTCTTTGCCCATGTTTGGGCGTCCTTGAGCAGAGTGAAAGACTTACAGACAGTAGGATGGTCTTTCCTACAGATGCGTACGTGCCACTTGTCGCCACGCTTGCCGATTGATGCCATTTTTATCCCCCTTGAGCATACGTTGAGCAGGAGGGAAAAGGCAGAGAGACAGGGCGGTGAGAAGTCTCACCTAACCCTTTGATAACACAACATAAATCTTGGTAGGCCTCCCCGGAGTCGAACCGGGCACCAACGGATTATGAGTCCGCTGCTCTAACCAGGCATGAGCTAGAGGCCCAGAAATCGGGACAGTGACAAAGAAAGTGATCTCGCCACCCGCTTCCTACGGCGCGGAACCGTGAAGCAGAGTGGCGAGAGGATATTGCTTTTAGTGCAGGTCCGTCAAGGCTCGATTACAACATTCAGCTGCTGCCCTCGAGGAAGCTCTTCAGCTTGTCCGAACGCGACGGGTGGCGCAGCTTGCGCAGCGCCTTCGCTTCGATCTGGCGGATGCGCTCGCGGGTGACGTCGAACTGCTTGCCCACCTCTTCCAGCGTGTGGTCGGTGGACATTTCGATGCCGAAGCGCATGCGCAGCACCTTGGCTTCGCGCGGGGTCAGCGAGTCCAGCACGTCCTTCACCACGCCGCGCATCGAGGCGTGCAGGGCCGCATCGGACGGCGCCAGCGTGTTGTTGTCCTCGATGAAGTCGCCCAGGTGCGAATCGTCGTCGTCGCCGATCGGCGTCTCCATCGAAATCGGTTCCTTCGCGATCTTCATGATCTTGCGGATTTTGTCTTCCGGCATCTCCATCTTGATGGCGAGGGTGGCCGGGTCCGGTTCGGCGCCGGTCTCCTGCAGGATCTGGCGTGAGATCCGGTTCATCTTGTTGATCGTCTCGATCATGTGCACCGGAATACGGATGGTGCGCGCCTGGTCCGCGATCGAACGGGTGATGGCCTGGCGGATCCACCACGTCGCATAGGTCGAGAATTTATAACCGCGGCGGTATTCGAACTTGTCCACCGCCTTCATCAGGCCGATATTGCCTTCCTGGATCAGGTCGAGGAACTGCAGGCCGCGGTTGGTGTACTTCTTGGCGATCGAGATCACCAGGCGCAGGTTGGCCTCGGTCATCTCGCGCTTGGCCTTGCGCGCCTTCATTTCGCCGGCCGCCATCTGGCGGTTGATGTTGCGCAGGTCCGGCAGCGGCAGGACGACCCTGGCTTGCAGGTCGATCAGGCGTTGCTGCAGTTCCTTGATGGTCGGGATGTTGCGGCCCAGGATGGCGCTGTAGGCGTGGCCGGCGTTGACTTCGCCGTCCACCCATTCCAGGTTCGTTTCGTTGCCCGGGAAGACTTTAATAAAGTGGGCGCGCGGCATGCCGCACCGGTTCACGGCCACGTCCAGGATCTGCTTCTCGATGTGGCGCACTTCGTCGACCTGGCCGCGCAGCGTGTCGCACAGCTTTTCCACGACCTTGGCCGTGAAGCGGATGCCCAGCAGTTCGTTGGAGATCGCTTCCTGCGCCTTGACGTAGGCCTTGCTGTTGTAGCCTTCCTTCTCGTACGCCTTGCGCATCTTGTCGAATTGCTGGGCGATGTTGTCGAACTTCTCGAGGGCGGCCGCCTTCAGGGCCTCCAGCTGCTCGGCCGAGTAGCCGGCCGCGCCCGAGGCGCCGCCAGTCTCTTCTTCCTCTTCCTCGGCTTCTTCCGCTTCGTCCTCGTCTTCGTCCTCGTCGTCGGTGCTGGTCGGGGCCACGGCCGTGGGCGAGGTCTGCTCGTCCTCGTCCGGGTCGACCATGCCGTCGACGATCTCGTCGATCTTGATCTCGTCCTTCTCGATCTTGCCGGCCGCGTCGATGATCTCGGCGATCGTCACCGGGCAGGCGGAGATGGCCTGGATCATGTCCTTCAGGCCGTCTTCGATGCGCTTGGCGATCTCGATCTCGCCTTCGCGCGTGAGCAGCTCGACCGAGCCCATTTCGCGCATGTACATGCGCACCGGGTCGGTGGTGCGGCCGAAGTCGGAATCGACGGTCGACAGCGCCGCTTCGGCGGCCGCTTCGGCTTCGTCGTCGCTGGTGGCGTTGGGGACGGTATCGGACAGCAGCAGCGTCTCGGCATCGGGCGCATGCTCGTAGACGGCAATGCCCATGTCGTTGAAGGTGCCGATGATGCCTTCGATCGCTTCCGGATCGACGATGTTGTCCGGCAGGTGGTCGTTGATCTCGGAGTACGTGAGGAAGCCGCGCTCCTTGCCCGACTTGATCAGGGCCTTGAGCTTGTTGCGGCGGATCTCGA
The DNA here is from genome assembly GCF_042432755.1 of Massilia consociata. NCBI lineage: Bacteria > Pseudomonadati > Pseudomonadota > Betaproteobacteria > Burkholderiales > Oxalobacteraceae > Massilia > Massilia consociata. Next base: position 189,664 of record NZ_JBHLWP010000022.1, on the reverse strand, counting down.
GCTCTTCCTCGCTCGCTTCGGTATCGGACGAGAACGCGTCTTTCAGCAGCGCCTTTTCCTTGGCCTTGCGGTCCTTGGCCTTGGCCTTGTCCGCGGCTTTCAGTTCGGCGCGCTCGACCGCGTTGAGTGCGGCGATCTCGTCGTTCTCGGGCGTGAATTCCTTGGGCTTGCGACCACGGCGTCCCGGTACCTTCACGGAAGGCAGGACGTAGCCGGACGTATCGATGGCGGCCAATGCTGCCGCATCGGTCGTCGCGTTGACAGGCGCCGGGCTCGCCGTACGAACCTCAGCCTTGTCTTGACCGGTGTCCGCCTTGGCGGACGCTCTCGTGGTTTTTGTAGCCACTTTGGTTTCGGGTTTCTTGGTTGGCACAGGCGCTTTCGAAGTCACAACGACTAACTTTACGATGGTTAAAGATAAAGTTTTTTGTTACCTTACATCACCCTGCAGGCAACGATCAGTTGCCTCGCTAACTGAAACTCCACGCCCCGATTGAAACAAAAAATGGTTTCAAAGGTTGCAATAGTTAGCGTTTTATTATAGCACGCACCCCTATTTTTCCAAGTTGCACAAAAAGCCACACTTGTGGCTGGTGAGTCGGGTTACCGGGGCGTCATTGCCGCTGCTTCTTCACGGTCCAGGATGTCCTGCTGGGCAACGATCTCGCGATAGCGAGTACTCACCTGATCTGGGGGCAAGCCAGAAGAAAACAACTGGTTAAGTTCTTGTTTTAACGCTTCCTTCTTGATTTGACGCACAGCACTTACTAGCCAGACGCGATCTGCCTCAACGTCCGACTCCGGCTCGGCGGCGATTTCCGCGATCAGGCTGTCGTATTCTGCCGTCACTTCCTTTAACTGTTGTGACAAGGCGGCGAAGGTGCCGAACTCGCCCAGCGACTGGGCCATGCCGACCAGGTGGCGCAGGGCATCGGCTGCCTCCTGCCCGAAGTGGTCGAACGACTTTTGCGCTTCTTCGTCCAGCTGCAGCGCCAGGTGCGGATGCGACACCAGGATGCGCAGCATCTGCAGTTCCAGCCCCACCGGCTTGGGCCGGCCCTGGCGCGGCGGCGCCCGGCGGGCCACCGATACCGGCTTAGACAGTTCAAATAGCGATTCGATCTCCGCCGGCGTCGATTCCGTCAGGCTGGCCAGGCCGCGCACGATCTGCAGGCGCAGCGCGGACGGCGCCATGGCCTGCAGCATCGGCTTGGCTTCGAACTGGGCATGGGCACGGCCTTCCGGCGTGGTCAGGTCGTGCTCGGTGGTTACTTCGCGCAGCAGGAACTGCGACAGCGGCATCGCATCGTGGATTTCCTGCTCAAACGCTTCGGCGCCGCGTTCGCGGACAAAACTGTCGGGGTCGTGTTCCTGCGGCAGGAACAGGAATTTGATGGTCTTGTTGTCGCTGACCTGCGGCAGGCAGGCTTCCAGCGCGCGGCGCGCGGCGCGGCGGCCGGCCTTGTCGCCGTCGAAGCTGAAGATGACGGTGTCGGTCTGGCGCAGCAGCTTTTGCACGTGGGTGCTGGTGCAGGCGGTGCCCAGCGTGGCCACCGCCTGCGGGAAGCCGAGCTGGGCCAGCGCGACGACGTCCATGTAGCCTTCCGTCACCAGGACGTAGCCGGCGTCGCGGATGCTTTGCCGCGCCTCGAACAGGCCGTACAGTTCCAGGCCTTTCTGGAACAGCGGCGTTTCCGGGGAATTCAGGTATTTCGGTTCGCCGCCGTCGAGCACGCGGCCGCCGAAGCCGATCACCTGCCCCTTGGTGTTCCGGATCGGGAACATGACGCGCTCGCGGAAGCGGTCATAACGCTTCTTGTTGTTGCCGTCCTCGTCCACCTTGTCGATCACCAGGCCGGATTCGACCAGTGCGAGGGCGTCGTAGTCGGGGAAGACCGAGCGCAGGTTGTCCCAGCCGCCGGGGGCGTAGCCCATGCCGAAGCGGGCGGCGATTTCGCCGGTCAGGCCGCGGCTCTTCAGGTAAGCGATTGCGTTCGGCGCTTCGCGCAACTGGGCGCGATAGTAGGCGTAGGCCTGGTTCAGGGCGTCGGTCATGGCCAGCGATTGCGCCTGCTGGGCGGCGCGCTGCTGCGGCGGGATCTTGTCGTCGTTGTCCGGCACCACCATGCCCACGCCCTGGGCCAGGTCCTTGACGGCATCGACGAAACCCATGCCGGAGTATTCGATCAGGAAGCCGATCGAGGTGCCGTGGGCGCCGCAGCCGAAGCAGTGGTAGAACTGCTTGGTCGGGCTGACGGTGAAGCTGGGGGACTTTTCGTTGTGGAACGGGCACAGGCCCATGTAGTTGGCGCCGCCCTTTTTCAGCTGGACGTAGCGGCCGACGATATCGACGATATCGACGCGGTTGAGCAAATCGGTGATGAAGGATTGCGGAATCACTAGGAGTACTCAGTGTTTGTCTAAGGTCAGACTATACCGCAGTGCTAACTGCAAATTGATTTGGGACAAGGCACTTGGCCTTGACGGGCCTGGCTGTGGGAGGCGCGCATCACGGGGCATGTTAACGCCGGCCGCCCTACTGTCACTCGCACGCACAATGGCGATACCCGGGCTGGCTGGACGCGTGGGCAAGGGACTTGCCCACCCTACGAAAAACGCTGCTGTAGGGTGGCCGGCTACGCCGGCCGCGCGTTCAAACGATGCTTGCAGATCCGATCAGCTGCCGGTCAGCGCCTTCTTCACCAGGCCGGATACCACGGTCATGTCGGCACGGCCGGCCAGTTTCGGCTTGAGCACGCCCATCACCTTGCCCATGTCCTGCGGACCGGCGGCGCCAGTCGACGCCACGGCGGCGCCCACTTCGGCGGCGATTTCCTCGTCCGACAGGCCGGCCGGCATGTAGGCCGACAGAATCGCCAGCTCGGCCTTTTCGATGTCCGCCAGGTCGGCGCGGCCGCCGGCTTCGAACTGGGTGATCGAATCCTTGCGCTGCTTGATCATCTTTTCGACGATGGCCTGGGTCTGCGTGTCGTCCAGTTCGATCTGCTCGTCCACTTCCTTGCGCTTGATTTCGGCGAGGATCAGGCGGATGGTGGCCAGGCGGGCGCTTTCCTTGGCGCGCATCGCTGCCTTCATGTCCTCGGTGAGTTGTGCTTTCAGGCTCATGGATTCTCCCAATTGTTCGATAGGTATAAACGACAAAACCCGCCGCGGCAACAACCGGAGCGGGCTTGCGGACGCTCAGCGACTCGCCGGGACAGGACTGTCACCGGAACAAGCCGTCAAGGCATCTAATTAGTACAGCTTCTTCGGCAGCTGTTGGCTGCGGATGCGCTTGTAGTGACGCTTCACTGCGGCAGCCAGCTTGCGCTTGCGCTCTGCAGTTGGCTTCTCGTAGAACTCGCGAGCGCGCAGTTCAGTCAGCAGACCGGTTTTTTCGATAGTGCGCTTGAAGCGACGCATAGCGACTTCGAACGGCTCGTTTTCTTTAAGGCGGATAGTGGTCATGTAAAAATCAAACCGTTGGATTTAGGGAAGAACGAAATTCTAGCACCATTTACAGATCAGTGGAAGGTTTTATCACTGTGTTCCCGAATTGCCACAGCAATTACACACTCTGCCCGGCCACATAGCCGGATGCCCAGGCCCATTGAAAATTATAGCCGCCCAGCCAGCCTGTCACGTCCACCGTTTCGCCGATGAAGTACAGGCCCGGCACTTTATTGGCCATCATGGTCTGCTGCGACAGTTCGCGCGTGTCCACGCCGCCCAGGGTCACCTCGGCCTTCTTGTAGCCCTCCGAGCCGGTGGGCGTGACCGCCCAGCGGTTGATGGCGTCGCCCACCTTGCGCAGTTTGGCGTCGGGCATGTCGGCCAGGCGCGCGTCGGGCGCGAAGCCGTTGGCGGTCAAGAGGCCCTCGGCCAGGCGCGCCGGCAGCCATTGCGCCAGCACGTTGCCGAGCTGCTTCTTGACGGTGGTTTTGGCGCCGATCAGCTCTTCGGCCACGTCCAGTTCCGGCAGCAGGTTCAGCACGATCGGCGTGCCCGGCTCCCAGTAACTCGAGATCTGCAGGATCGCAGGGCCCGACAGGCCGCGGTGGGTGAACAGCAGGTCTTCGCGGAAGTGGCCGCCGGCCTTGCCCTTGCCGCCCTTCCCCTTGCTGCCTTTGCCGCCTGCGCCGCCGGTGCTCACCTCGACTTCGAGCGCGATGCCCGCCAGCGGGGCGAAGGCTTCCCAGCTGGGGCCGTCGAAGGTCAGCGGCACCAGGCCCGGACGCGGCTCCACCACCTGCAAGTCGAACTGCCTGGCGATGCGGTAGCCCAGGTCGGTGGCGCCGATCTTCGGGATCGACAGGCCGCCGGTGGCCACCACCACGCTGGTGCAGGCGATGTCGCCGCCTTCGGCCTGGACCAGGAAACCGGTCCCGGTCTTTTCGATGGCGCCGACCTTGCACGGCATGCGCCAGCTGACGTCGCCCGCGATGCATTCGGCGCGCAGCATCCCGATGATCTGTTCGGACGAGTCGTCGCAGAACAGCTGGCCCTTGTGCTTCTCGTGCCAGGCGATGCGGTGTTTTTTGACCAGGGCCAGGAAATCCTGCGGCGTGTAGCGCGACAGCGCGCTGCGACAGAAATGCGGGTTCTGCGACACGAAATTGGCCGGGCCGGCGCCCATGTTCGTGAAATTGCAGCGGCCGCCGCCGGAGATGCGGATCTTCTCGGCCAGCCGGGTCGCGTGGTCGAGCAGCACCACGCGCTTGCCGCGCTGGGCCGCCACGGCCGCGCACATCATGCCGGCCGCGCCCGCGCCGATTACCGCCACATCGTATTGTTTTGCCATGCCTTGTCCGCCGTTTCCGTACCGCTTGCGCGAATCGCCAAACCGGCCATTGTATACGGTTCACCCGGGAGGGGGAAAGCATGGCGGGATGGCGCGCACGCACCCACCGGCAAGGCATGCCTGCACCCGGAGTTACGCCTCGTCGGCCGCCCGCACGTCCAGGTCGCGCCCGTTGAGCACGGTGCCGTCGCGCCCGATCGTGATCAGGTGCATCCCGGTATCCGTCAAGCCCAGGCGCTTGAGCTGTTCCGGCGAGACGCGCAGGAAATAGTCGCCCGGGAAGATGCCGGTGATGACGAAGTAGCCGTCGGCGGCGCTGAGCATGGTGGCCACCACCTTGCGCGACGCGTCCACGAGTTCCAGCTGCAGGTCGCCGATGGCGCGCCGCTTGCCGTTCTCGTACAGGTAAGTGGTGCCGTCCACTTCCCCCGTCACGTTCACGGCGAACTCGATCTGGTTCACCTTGCCCGGACGCGGCACGATGCGCACGCCGGCCGTGCGCGGCTGCCATTGCGGATCGTCGAGCGTATTCGGGTCGAGTCCGATGTCGGTATTCTGGTAGGTCGGCAGGCGCGACAGGTAGGCGATGCCGCTGGCGTCGGTGCGCGCGCCGTAGTTGGCGCCGTTGACGGTGAAGCCGGCGCCGCCGATGGCTTCGTCCGCCCCGTTCATCATGCCGTCCAGGTCCTTGTCCAGGAACACGCGGATCGATGCCGCGCCCATGTTGGCCATCGGCTGGGCATCGAGCATCAGGCGCCGGCTGCGCGGCTCCAGCCCCATCGCCATGAAGAACTGCACCCCCAGCCCGTAGTCCCGGCGGTTCGAGTAGAACCCGTTGATGCCGAGCCCGTAGCTGCCCAGGCTCTTGTTCAAGGCTGCGGTGGCGCGCAGCTCGCTGCTCTGGAACGTGCGGACCACACCCATGTTCAGGAGGTAGCCGTCGTTCATGTAATAGTCGGCCGACACGGCCGCGCTGCCCAGCGCGGTCTCGGGCACGATCGTGTACTGCAGCAGCCCGCTCAGGCCGATGCCGGCCACGCGCCGGCTTACCTGGAACAGGCCGTCGGCCACCTCGTTGCCGCCGAGCGACTGCCAGCGCAGCGCGTTGGTCAGCGCGGTGCCGTCGCGGTAGGCCGATATCCGGCCCTGCACGTCGATGTTGCGCACGCCCGAGGCCAGCCGGTCGTGCCGCAACTGCAGCGCCAGCGGGTAGAAATGCCCGCCGCCCGGAGCGAAGAAGCCTTCGGCGCGCACTTCGTCGCGCGAGCGCACCGGATCCGCGGATCCGGCAAAGAAGTCGCTATGAAACCTGTTCAGGCGCGCGTGGCTGGCCGACAGCGAAACGTTGCCCAGCCGCGTCTTCACGCCCACCTGCGCCAGCGTGCCGCCGTCGTTCGCCTTCGCCGTGTCGGCCGTGGCGATCAGCCCGCGCCAGTAGCCGCGCAGGCCGAGGTTGGCGTAGCTGCGCGGTATGCCGTCGAAGGTCGGTACGCGCTGCCAGCCTCCCGTCAGGTTCAGGGTGTCGCTCATGCCCCAGTCGAACTGGGCCAGCGCACGCTCGTGCCCGCGCAGGTCGCGGTGCGCCCCGACGTCGTAGAACAGGGCGCCGCGCGGCACGGCGGACTGCTCCAGCAGGAAGCTCTGGCGCTCGACGCGCAACTGGCCCAGGGGGCCGTGGAATACCAGCCGGAACTCGTTGGGGCCGTAGGCCAGCGGCAAGTCCTCGAAGCTGTACTTGCCGTCCGGGCGGGACTGCTGGAAGCCGACCAGTGCCTCGTTGTAGTACAGCTCGACGTCCCAGCCCGGCGGCAGCGCGCCCTGCAGCGTATGCCGGTCGAAGCTGGTGGGCTGGTTGAGCGGGCGGTTGCTGACCAGTGCGCCATTGCCGGTGGAGCTGCTGGCGGAAATGTTGGCCACGCCCGGCAAGGGCACGCTCCCGAACAGCGCGCTGCGCGCACGCAGCGGGCCGAGCAGGCCCGCGTCCGGGTCGTTGCGGCCCAGGCTCAGGCGCAGGCCGGACGATGGATCGTGACGGTTGCGGCTGACGTACAGGGCCGCCTCCATGCCGAGCAGGTCGGTCGTCAGATAGGCCGTATAGGCTGCTTCGGCCTGGTGCCGGCCGCCGAGCTTGCTGGTCGACAGGTCGAGCGTCTGGTCGATGAAGGGCGCGTCGGCCAGCCGGTAGGGCGTGGCCAGGCGCGGATAGCCGGGATCGATGTAGCCGCCTGGCGTACCCGGCATGCTGCCGCGTGCGCGCCTGGTCAGGCGCGCCTGCAGCGGCAACTGCTCGCGCGGACGCACCTTGAGCGCCAGGCTCGGCATGTCGAGCTCGAGGTCCACCGGCAGCCAGCGCGACAGCAGGCTGCTGGCCACATGGATCTCGTCGGACTGGAGCTTGAACAGTGCACGGTCGATCTCTTCGCGCTTGCCGGCGATCTCGACCACGCGGCCAGGCACGTCGAGACTGAACGCCCGGTCTTCAGTAAGGATATAGCCGCTGGCGCGGCCTTCGCCCGGCGTGACGCGGATGGCCAGCGTCAGCAGGCGCGACAGTTCGCCGAGCGGCAGGAAGACGTCGCGCCCGATCTCGTAGCCGCTGACGGCGTCGGACAGGAGCTGGTCGCCGAGCCGGACTTCGAGCAGGACGAGGTTGGCTTCCGCTGCCTGCGATGGCGCGGCCAGCACGCCTGGCTGGAATGCCGGCAGCAACATCAACCCTGCAACAAGAAATCCCGTTCGAAAACCCTGCATGTGCGTGCGCGTGTTGCCAGCCAACCGGTGGTCGGCCTGGCAACACGATTATTGCTCAAAAAGCATTTATTAGGGAAGAGCCTGTGTGATCAAGGAAACATCCGCGACGATGCGCCAGGCACCGGGGCACGATCGCGGCGCGGATCAAGCGAGCAGGAGGACAGATTCAGGACAGATTCAGGGCAGATTCAGGGTGGCCTGCGCCAGCAGGGCGCCGCCCGCTTCCGGACGGTCACGGTAGGTCACCTCGATAGTGCCGCCGGAAAGCGCCGTGCCCGCCGGCACCTGCAGCGGCAAGACGGCCTGGCGCACGCGGTTGGGCGTGTAGACCGCCATCCCGCCGATCTGCGCCAGGCTCTGCGGTGTGCCGCCGCGTGGCGTGAACGTGACGTTCACGTCGCCGTACACCGAGGAGGCGCCCTCGCGGTGGAAGCGCAACGCCAGCATCTGGCGCCGCGCGGCATCCTTCTGCAAGGCGAGCCCCGACAGGCTGACGGTCGCGCCGACGTTTCCGTGGCGTACGATCAGCGGCACCGAGGCGCCGACGAGTGCATTCATCACCACGCCGATCTGTCCCGGCGCGTTGCGGTTCTCGATGCTTGCGCTGCCCTGGACATCCGGCAGCTTGTCGAACAGCAGGTGCGAGCGGTACTCGCCCTCGGCCAGGTCGGCCGGCTTGCGCAACATCACCCGCACGGTCTGCGCGGTGCCCGGCTGCAGCGTGACCTGGCGCGGCGAATAGCGCAGCATGCTGTCGGCAAACCGCTCGCCCTCGTTGGCGGTCTCGGCCTCCTCGAACCGGCCGTCCTCGGTCATGCGGCGGTTGACCAGCGCGATGCGGTAGGTGGCTGGCTTGCTGCCCTGGTTGATCAGTTCGATCTGGGCGGCACGCAGGTTCTTGTCGAAGACGATGCGGGTCGGGTGCAACATGAGTTCGGCATATGCAGGTGCGCATGGAGCCAGCAGCACGCAGGCGAATACGACGGCCGCCTGGCGCAGGCGGCCAAGAGTAGTGGATGCGAACGTAGGGTGAAGCATGATGTAGTCCTACTGGAAATTGACGGTCAGGGGAAACGTACCGGTGTAATTGCCCGGTGGCTGGTTGGGCGCGACGACAAGGGTCGCGCCGACCGCCAGGCTGGTACCGCCGTTCGGCACCGAAACGAGCGCCGAGGGAGAATTGGTATAGGCATTGACGGCCATGCTGTTGGCGCCGCTACTCAGGCGGGTGCTGCCGTTGGCCGGCAGGGAAATGATCACGGCCTTGTTGTTGCCGCCATTGCTGCTCTTGCCCACATTGAACATTGCCTGGCCAACCGTGGGCGAGTTGAGCAGGACGACGCCGCCGGTGCGGGAACGCACGCCGGCCGGGCTGATGACGATGGTGCCGCCGGTGCCGGCAACGAAACGGCCGAAATTCAGGCTGCGCGTGCTGCTCAGCGTGATCTGCTGCGCATGTGCTTCATGGGCAAGCAGGGAAAGCGTCGCCAGCACGAGCGTGCCGGCGAACAGCGATGCATGGTAGCGGCGTACGGACATGATTCAGGCGGTGGGTGCGCCGCTGGCCAGGTGCCGTCAGTTGTAGTTGACGGTTGCGGTGACGTTGCCGCTGTAGGTGCCGGCGGCTTGGTTTGCGGCAACGGTCAGCACGCCGCCGACAAAGATCGACTGGGTACCGCCGGCACTCAGCGTGCCGCTGGCAACGGTGCCCGCGATGGCCCCGGCGCCGTCCAGGTCGGTCACCGGTGCGAACGACATCGTGTTGCCGCCGGAAGTCAGGGGATCGGCGACGACATTGATCGAATACGTGGCGCTGGCCTGGCCGGTCACGTTGAACTGGGCTGCGGACGGCGCGGTGCCGCCGCTGATCCCGGTGACGCCGCCGCCCGTGGTACGCGCGCCGCTCGTGCTGATGGTGACGGTGCCGGGGGCGGCGCTCGCTGCGAAGTTGCCGAATGCCAGGTCGGCTGTCTTGGTGATATCGATTGGCGCGATCACCGTACCGCTGGCGGTGGCGCTGATGCTGGCGGCGGTCGCGCTGCCGGCAGCGGCGACAGCCACGGCCAGGGCGGCGAGCGACAGTTGGGTCGAGGTAAAGCGGGCGTACTTACTCATTCTGGTCTTCCTTCAGATAGTAACGGAGCGGCATTGCGCCGGATTATTCTTACGAACCGCAGCACAACCATGCCTCAGAAGAAACATTTATAGTTGCCGTTCGGTATCGTTTTATTATGTTGCTTGAAAATAATAACCAGTTTTTGCACTAAATCACTACTTCTTTCCTTGAACCGTCTAAAAATTATTGCAAAATTCACCAGCAATTGTTAATACGGCATTTTTTATCTTCTTGCAGCAGTTGCAATTGGAAAGAATTAAGCGGACATAACCTACGTTCATGGCCAAATGCCCGTCTTTTCGGCGGAAATATGTTTCAGGCAAGCTCGTCATGCATTCCGCATAGACAGCATCTGGTTGCACACTAACGTTGTTTTGATCCAACGTTTATAGCAATCCTGAAACGCCAAAGGCCATCCCACAGGATGGCCTCGGTTCACGTGGACGAACAAGCGGGCTCGCGCCCGCCTTGTCAGGAACGCAGTGCGCGCGCCACGCGCAGGCACTGCGCAAGCTGGGCGGCGATCGGGCGCGGAACGGGAACGTCGCCGCGCAGCGCGGCGGCGATCCAGGCCGCTGTCGTGGCGGCGTCGCGCGCGTCCGGCACTTCGGCCAGCACATCCGCCGGCGCATCGCGCTCGACGAGCACGGTGCGCGCGCCGCCGTGGAACCAGTCGATCTGCTGGGCCCGGTGTGGGTTGGCGACCGTCTCGCCTTCGGTGCCGCGCATCAGGAAGGCATCGCCGCGCGCCGGCGGCGCGGCGGTGGTGAAGTATTCGCCCAGCGTTTCCAGGTATTCGGGATGGGTGTACGAGACCAGGCGCAGCGCCGGGCCGTCGAAGGGCTGCAGGATCTTGACCAGGGTGTGCGTGGAATTGCGCACGCCCAGGATGCGCCGCAGCGACAGCATGTGGGCCAGCTCGGGCGCCAGCCGCTCGATCGGGATGAAGGCCGGGCGGCTGCTGGCGAAGGCGTCCAGGATGTCGGCGCTGGTTCCGCTTTCGGCCAGGCCGAGCTCGGCCAGGATTTCGGCAGTGGTAATGCGGCCGGGATCGTTGCGTACGCCATGCACCAGGGTCGGCACGCCTTCGCGCGCCAGCAGCAGCGCCAGCAGCGGCGTCAGGTTGGCCAGCTTGCGCGCGCCGTTGTAGCTCGGGATCAGCACCGGGGCGTAGTCGCCCGGCGGCGACGGCAGCGGCGCGAACGAGCCCTCGGCCGCGTCCATGAAGCCGGCCAGTTCCTCGACCGACTCGCCCTTGATGCGCATGGCGAGCAGGATCGCGCCCAGTTCCAGGTCGGATACCCGTCCTTCCAGCATGGCGGCGTACAGGGCCCGCGCGTCCTCGCGCGACATGCTGCGCGCGCCTTTCACGCCGCGGCCGATTTCCTTGATAAAAGGTGCGGCGGCAAATGCGCCGGTAGTGGTGTCGATCGTCTTGTCCATACCGCAAGCATAAACCAATGGCACGCGGCTTGCGTTTTTTGCGGGGCCATGTGCAAGTGCAGCAAATTCGGACTACACTGGATATTCCCTCCTGAAAACCACAGCACCATGATCAACACGCCCGCCATCGAAAATACCAACGTCAGTTCGTTCGCGCAGATGCCGACGCCGCTCGAACTCCACGCCTCGCTGCCGCTGAGCGACCGTGCATTCACGACTGTCGTGCAAGGCCGCGAAACGCTGCGCAACATCCTCGACCGCAAGGACAAGCGCCTGTTCGTCGTCGTCGGCCCCTGCTCGATCCACGACCCCGAAGCGGGCCTGGACTATGCGCGCCGCCTGAAGGCGCTGCAGGCCGAAGTGGCCGACACGATGGTGCTGGTGATGCGCGTGTACTTCGAGAAGCCGCGCACCACCACCGGCTGGAAGGGGTATATCAACGACCCGTTCATGGACGACTCGTTCCGCGTGGACGTGGGCATGGAGCGCGCGCGCCGCTTCCTGCTCGACGTGTGCGAACTGGGCCTGCCCACCGCCACCGAAGCGCTCGACCCGATCTCGCCGCAATACCTGGGCGACCTGATTGCCTGGACCGCGATCGGCGCCAGGACCACCGAATCGCAGACCCACCGCGAAATGTCGTCGGGCCTGTCCACGCCGGTCGGCTTCAAGAACGGCACCGACGGCGACGTCGGCATCGCGATCAACGCCGTGCTGTCCTCGGCCAACCCGCACGCCTTCCTCGGCATCAACGGCGAAGGCTCGGTCTCGATCGTGCGCACCAGCGGCAACGCCTATGGCCACGTGGTGCTGCGCGGCGGCGGCGGCCGTCCGAACTACGACTCGGTCTCGGTGGCGATCGCCGAGGGCGCGCTCAAGAAGGCGGGCCTGCCGGCCAACCTGGTGGTGGATTGCTCGCATGCGAACAGCTACAAGAAGCCGGAACTGCAACCGCTCGTGATGTCGGACGTGATCCAGCAGATCAGGCACGGCAACCGCTCGCTGGTGGGCGTGATGATCGAGTCGAACATCGTCAGCGGCGCGCAGGCGATTCCCGAAGACCTGTCGCAGCTGAAGTACGGCTGCTCGGTGACCGACGGCTGCATCGGGTGGGAAGAGACCGCGACGATGTTGCGCAGCGCGCACAAGGAATTGCTGCAACGCCCTTGATGCTGTCGTAGGGTGGTCGGCATAGCCGACCACCCTACGGTAAAATCTGCTTTTTCCCTCCTGCTGTTTCCCCCATGATCGTTCTCGGCGTCGAATCCTCCTGCGATGAAACCGGCCTGGCTCTGTACGACACCGAGCGCGGCCTGCTGTCCCACGCCCTGCACTCGCAGGTTGCCATGCACGAAGAGTACGGCGGCGTGGTGCCGGAACTCGCCTCGCGCGACCACATCCGGCGCGCCCTGCCCCTGCTCGAAGAAGTCCTCAAGCGCGCCGCTATCCCGATGTCGGCCATCGACGCGGTCGCCTATACCCAGGGCCCGGGCCTGGCCGGCGCCTTGCTGGTCGGCTCGTCGGTGGCCTGCTCGCTGGCGCTGGCGCTCGACAAGCCGGTGCTCGGCGTACACCACCTGGAGGGCCACCTGCTGTCGCCGCTGCTGGCCAGCGAGCGTCCGGATTTCCCCTTCATCGCCCTGCTCGTCTCCGGCGGCCACACCCAGCTGATGCGCGTGGACGGCGTCGGCCGCTACACGCTGCTGGGCGAAACCCTCGACGACGCCGCCGGCGAAGCCTTCGACAAGTCGGCCAAGCTGCTGGGCCTGGGTTATCCGGGCGGGCCCGCGATCTCGCGCCTGGCCGAGTTCGGCGACCCGGCTGCCTATAACCTGCCGCGCCCGATGCTGCACTCGAAGGATTTCAACTTCAGCTTCTCGGGCCTGAAGACGGCGGTGCTTACCGTCGTCAAGAACCACGAAGAAAAAGTCGTCGCCAACATCTGCGAGCAGGACAAGGCCAACATCGCGCGCGGCTTCGTGGATGCGATCGTGGACGTGCTGACCGCCAAGTGCGTGAACGCGCTGCGCCACACCGGCCTGACCCGCCTGGTGATCGCGGGCGGCGTCGGCGCCAACCGGCAGCTGCGCGAGTCGCTGAATGCGGCGGCAAGCAAGCGCAAGTTCAAGGTCTATTATCCGGAGCTGGAATTCTGCACCGATAACGGCGCCATGATCGCCTTCGCCGGCGCCATGCGCCTCGAGCGCAACCCGGCGCTGGCGCAACGCGACTACGCCTTCAACGTGCGCCCGCGCTGGCCGCTGGACGAGCTGGAAGCGGCCTAGAAAGCTGCCTGGAAGCCGCCCGGAAGCCGGGTTGGCGGGGCCGCTGAGCTGCTGCTGAATTGCTGCTGAGCTGCACCAGCCTAGGGCGCTTCCTCATTGAACTTGCAAGGCTGACATCGATCCTACCGTGTGACCGCCCCTTGCCAAACGGTGGCAATATCCGACGGTTAAGTTTTACGGAGGTTTTGCGATGCGCGTTGTAAGTTGGAACATTCATTGGGGTTGTGGCAAGGACGGACGAATCCGCATCCATGCGATCATCGACGTCCTGCGCCGGCTGAATCCGGATGTCGTGTGCCTGCAGGAAGTGGCGGCCAACCATCCTGAACTGGACGGCGGCGCCACCGCCAACCAGTTCAAGCAGCTGGGTGGCGCCTTCGGCGGCTACCACATGATGGAACACGCCCCGAGTGAACTCTACAAGAACAACGTCCCGCGCCTGTTCGGCAACCTGATCCTCTCGAAGTACCGCATCTCGCAGGTGCACCGCCACCTGCTGCCGTGGCCGGCGGATCCGGAGCGTCCGGCCGGCATGCCGCGCGGCCTGCTGGAAACCGTGGTCGATACCCCGACCGGCAAGCTGCGCCTGCTCACCACCCACCTCGAATACTATTCGCCGCTGCAGCGCATGGCGCAGGTGCACCGCATCCGCGAACTGCATGCCGAGGCCTGCGCCAGGGCCCGCATCTTCCAGCCCGACCCGAGCCTGGACGCGCCCTACCAGCTCGGTTTCCGGCCGGCCTCGGCCATCCTGTGCGGGGACTTCAACTTCGTGCCGGACGCGATTGATTACCAGGCGCTGCTGGCGCCGGTCGAAGGCGCCCCGGCCTTCCTCGACGCCTGGCGCGTGGCGCACGGCATGGTCGCGCGCGCGCCGACCACCGGCCTGCATGGCTATCCGTGGCCGGACCGCCCGGAATGCTACGACCATTTCTTTGTCACCGAAGACCTGGCGCCGCGTGTCGTGACCGTGGACGTGCAGTCCGAGACGGCGGCTTCGGACCACCAGCCGGTCGTGCTCGAACTGAATTGAATTGAAGCGAGTGATTAAGCCGGGCTAATGTTTCAAGTCAAACATTAAGCCCGGCTGAACTTATCCCTGGGCGGCGCCCGGGGCGGCATCGGATTGGGCGGCGATTTCGCGCAGTGCCCGCTCGAACACGTCCGGCGGCTGGCCGCCGGAAATCAGGTGACGCTGGTTGATGATGATGGCCGGCACCGATTGGATGCCCGCGCGCTGGAAGAACTGCTCGCGCTCGCGCACCTCGTCCGCGTAATCATTCGATGCCAGGATGCGCTCCGCGCTGTCGCGGTCCAGGCCGACGCGCTCGACCACCCGCAGCAGGGCGTCGTGGTTGCTCGGGTCTTCGCAGCGGGTGAAATAGGCGTCGAACAGGGCCAGCTTGAGCTCGCGCTGGCGGCCCTGCTCTTCGGCCCAGGCCAGCAGGCGGTGGGCGTCGAAGGTGTTGTAGATGCGGCCGCGCCGCTCCATTTCGAAGGTGAAGCCGACGTCCGCGCCGCGCTGGCGGATCATCTCGCGGCTTTGCGCCTGCTGCTCGGCGGTGGCGCCGTATTTTTCCGTGATGTGCTCGACGATGTCCTGGCCGTCCGGGCCCATGTTCGGGTTCAGCTCGAAAGGCTGGAAATGCAGGTCGGCCGTCACTTCGCCGCCCAGGCGCAGCAGCGCCTGCTCCAGCGACTTGTAGCCGATCGCGCACCACGGGCACGAGACATCCGAAACGAAATCGATCCTGAGTTGCTTGGTCATGGGCGCCACCTTTCTTGTTCGTTGCGGCACGGGTGTGCCAGGTGGCGTAATGGTAACGCGATGCAGGAATGTGCGTGGGGAATGGGGCTGTCGCGGCGTGCCGCGAACCGCCTTACTTCTTCTTCGCCCCCGCCGCCTTGCTCCCGATCTTCGACTCCTTCCCCGCGATCAGGTTCGCGATGTTCTTGCCGTGACGGAACAGCAGCAGCGCGCTCATGATCGCCACGGCGAACAGGATCTCGTCCGCGCCGAACAGCAGCCCGTAGTAGAACGGCGCGAAGATCGATGCGATCAGCGCCGCCAGCGAGGAATAGCGGAACGCATAGGCAATGATCAGCCAGGTCGCCAGCGTCGCCAGGCCGAGCCAGACGTTAATGCCGAGCAGAACGCCAAGCGCCGTGGCCACGCCCTTGCCGCCCACGAAACGGAAGAACACCGGCCACAGGTGGCCCAGGAACACGGCGATGGCGACCAGCGCCACGCCGCCCTCTTCGATGCCGTATTGCGGGCCGTACTTGATTGCCAGCCACACCGCCAGCCAGCCCTTGGCCGCATCGCCGACCAGGGTGGCGATGGCCGCCTTCTTGCTGCCGCTGCGCAGGACGTTGGTGGCGCCGGGATTGCCGGAACCGTAGGTGCGCGGGTCGGACAGGCCGAAGGCGCGGCTCATCACGACCGCGAAGGAAATCGAGCCGATCAGGTAGGCGGCAATGGTGGCAATCAGGGTATTCATCTTGTCTCTCTTGTTGTCAACCGGGACAGTGGCGTCCCGTCAGGCGCACGGAATATACACCATTGTCCATACCACCTGGCAAGCATTCGGCAAAGTCAGTCGGCCAGCGCGCACTGCACCGTGCGTGCGCCCAGCACGCCGGCCAGCACGCCGGGGGCGATGCCGACCAGGTAGCCGCGGCGCCCGCCATTGATGTAGATCTTGTCGAGCGCCAGGATCGATTCCTCGACGTACACCGGCATCGCCTTGCGGGTGCCGAAGGGCGAGGTACCGCCCACCAGGTAGCCCGAGTGGCGCTGCGCCACTTCCGGCTTGCACGGCTCGACCGACTTGCAGGGAATGGCGCGCGCCAGGTTCTTGGTCGACACCTTGCGGTCGCCATGCATCAGCACGATCAGCGGCCGCGCCGCCTCGTCCTGCATCACCAGGGTCTTGACCACATGGTGTTCCGGCACGCCGAGTGCCCGAGAGGAAACGGCGGTGCCGCCATGCTCTTCGTACTCGTAGGGATGTTCGGTAAAAGCCACGCCATGCTTGCGCAGGAATTGCGTCGCGGGGGTCTCAGACACGTGCTCTTTCTTGGCCATGCGTGGTACGCTAAAGACGAACATAAGGGGTTTCTATTATGCAGCAAGAAATTCGCTTTGCCACCTTCAACGCCTTCAACCTCGCGCCGCCGGGCGTGCGCTGCTACGACAACCTCGAGCCCTGCACGCCCGAAGAATACGAGGCCAAGCTGGACTGGACGGCGCACCAGCTCGACCTGCTCAATGCCGACGTCATCGGCTTCCAGGAGATCTTTTCGCAGGCCGCCCTGAAGCAGGTGCTGGCACGCACCCGCCGCTACCGCGACGCGGCCCACCTGGGCTTCGATCCCGACCCGGAGGCGCCGCGCCTGACCCCGAGCGTGGCGCTGGTCTCGCGCCTGCCGCTGGCCGGCCCGGCCCGGCCGATGAAGATGTTCCCGGACAGCGTCTCGATGCCGCCCGGCAGCCGCGACCCCGACCGCTTCACCCGCGCCCCGCTGCACGTCGAGGTCGAACTGCGCCCCGGCATCGTCATCGACGTGGTGGTGGTGCACCTCAAGTCGCGCCGTCCCGACTACCGCAGCAGCGATACCGGCGAAGACCCGAACCTGTATGCGCTGGCCTGCCTGCGCTCGCTGATCCGGCGCGGCACCGAGGCCACGGCCCTGCGCGTGCTGCTCACCGACATGGCGCGCGACAAGCAGCGCCCGCGCATCGTGCTGGGCGACTTCAACGACGTCTCCGATTCGGTCACCACCGAGATCGTGCTCGGCGAAGGCGCGCCGCTGGGCGAGCGCATGTTCGACGCGGCCCGCCTGCATTGCCACCAGGACAACCAGCGCAACGTGGGCTTCTCGATCGTGCACGACAGCCGCCACTCCACCATCGACCACATCCTGGTGTCGCAGGAGTTCAATCCGGTGCTGCCGCAGGCGATCGGCGAAGTGGTCGACGTGGTCTACCTGAACGACCACCTCAACCTCGGCCTGCCGGAAGCCTCGGACCACGGCCAGGTGCTGGCGCGCATCCGGCTGTATCCGCATGCCGGCAGCTTCGGCGGCGGGCTGGACTGACCGAGGGCGCGGCTGCGGGCGTGACAATTCGCGCATGTTCGTCCATGACGGTGCAGTAAACTCCTTGCTCCAGATCAGCCGCAAAGGAGCACCCGTTGTTATCGAAAGCGCAAGCGAACCGCATCGCCGATGAACTGCTCGACCAGGCCCGTGCGCGCAGATTCGGCTTCACGGACCCGTCGGGCATCCCGGTGCCGCCGTTTTACCAATGCCGCAGCCTGCGGCGGTTGCCGCAAGGGCTGCAGCGCGAGATCGTGCGTAAGGCAACATCGGAAGCCGGATGGAACCCATGGTTCCTGCTGGCGACAGCCGCCTGGGTTGCGGCGCTGGCGCTTGTCTACGTTTTCGAGCCGACGGTGCTCGGCTTCAGGCTTGTCCCGTCGGCGTTCATGATCATGGCGCCATTGGCTCCCCTGTTGTTCCGGGCCCTGCTGGTGCGGCGGGCGGTCAGGCAGATTGCGGACCAGATGCACCCGTGGCCGGTCCCGGTGCGCTTGTAGCTTGTAGTCAGCCCGGCGCCGGGTTGAAATCGGGCCGGGCGCTCGCCCCGGCCGCATAGAATCCCTGGTATTCGTCGCAGCCGTGCTGGCGCAGGAAGCGCAGCTGCTCCTCGGTCTCCACGCCTTCGGCCACCACGCGCAGGCGCAGGCTGCGCGCCATCGCGATGATGGCGGGAATCATGGCGGCATCTTCCGGATCGCTCTCGATGTCGCTCACGAAGCTGCGGTCGATCTTCAGCCTGGACAGGGGGAAGCGCCGCAAGGACGACAGGCTCGACAGCCCGGTGCCGAAGCGGTCGATGGTCAGCTGCACCCCGCGCTGGCGCAGCGCCGCCACGGTGGCATCGAGGTTGGCGTCGCTCCGCATGATGGCCCCTTCGGTGATCTCCAGGTCGAGGCAGCTGGGCGCCAGCCCGGAGTGCGCCAGCGCGGCGTCGACCACGTCGAGCAGCCGCGCGTGGCTGAACTGGATGTCGGACAGGTTCACAGCCACCGTCACCGGATGCCCTTCGTCGCGCCAGGCGCGCGCCTGGCGGCAGGCTTCGCGCAGCACCCATTCGCCGATCGGCACGATCAGGCCGCACTCCTCGGCCGCCGGCAGGAACGCGTGCGGCAGCAGCAGCCCGCGCTCCGGATGGCGCCAGCGGATCAGGGCTTCGACGCCGGTGATGCGCCCGCTGGCAACGTCGAACTCGGGCTGGTATTCGAGCACGAACTCGCCGGCGTCGAGCGCATGGCGCAGGCGCTTTTCCATCTCGCCGCGCTCGACCACATGGGCGTTCATTTCCGGGCTGAAGAACTGGAAGCTGTCGCGTCCGCTCTGCTTGGCGTGGTACATCGCCACGTCGGCATGGTGCATCAGGGTGTCGACGTCGGCGCCGTCGGTGGGACAGATGGCGATGCCGATCGAGACCGACAGCGTGAACGCCTGGCCGGCCGCCTCGATGGGCCGGGCAACCGCCTGCATGATGGCGCCCGCCACGTGGGCCGCCTGGTCGGCCCCGCCGATGTCGGCCAGCAGCACCACGAATTCGTCGCCGCCGAGGCGGCTGATGGTGTCGACCCGGCGCACGCAGCCCGTCAGGCGCGCCGCCACTTCGCGCAGCACCGCGTCGCCCACCTTGTGGCCGTGGCTGTCGTTGATGGCCTTGAAGCGGTCGAGGTCGAGGAACAGCACGGCGAAGCGGTCGCGCTGGCGGCGCCAGGTGGCCAGCGCCTGCTGCATCCGGTCGAGGAACAGCACCCGGTTGGGCAGCCCGGTGAGCGCGTCGTGCTCGGCCTGGTGGCGCACCTGTTCTTCCGCCCGCTTGCGCTCGCTGATGTCGGACAGCATGGCCATGTAATTGCTGACATCGCCCTCGGGGTCGCGGATCGTGGTCACCGCCACCCAGGCCGGATAGCGCTCGCCGTTCTTGCGCACGCCGGCCAGCTCGCCCTGCCAGTGGTTGTTCCCGTCCAGCTGCGGCCAGACCGTCTCGTAAAAGCCATGTTCGCCGTCGTTCCATGGCAGGCTGGCCAGCGTCGTGCCGATGATCTCGGCGGCGGAAAAGCCGGTGATCGACGTGAACGCCTGGTTGACGGCCTGCACCCGGTACTCGGCATCCATCACGATGATGGCTTCATGCGCGTTCTCGAACACGCGCGCCGCCTGCATCAGGTTGCTTTCGGCTTCCTTGCGCACGGTGATGTCGACTTCCATGCAGAACACCTGCTGGGTGATGCCGTCGCGCTTGACCGGAAAATGGTTCGAATGCAGCCACAAACGCCGGCCCGCGGCGGTTTCCACCTGCCAGTCGCGCGGTGCGGGCGTGCTGCCGTCGCGCCAGATAGTGGCGATCAGTGTGTCGAATTCCTCCTGATGCTCCAGGTGCGAGACGAGCTCACGGAACGGGCGGCCGAGCGCATGGCTGGCGGGAATGCCGAACAGTTGCGAGCAGGCGTAGTTCCAGAAACGTACCACGCCGTTCGCGTCCATCGAGTGCACCGCGACGGCGGGCACCTGTTCGATCGCCGTCACGAAGCGGTACAGCCAGTCGAGCGCTTCGCGCCCGGGGCCATCGAAATTGAGCGAACCGGCGGGCACGTCGTGACCTGGCCCGCCGGGACCTGCTTCGTGGCGCATGCCGTGAGGCGCCTCGGGCCGCACCGCCTGGAGAGCGGGGATCGCCGCGGCGACGGCGTCGACCGCGCCCTTCAGGCGGCCTGACGCACCGCTTGACCGCGGCGAAAACGGCGTCGCGCCGGCGCCCCCCGGGCCCTCGGGCACGGCAGGCTGGTCAGGCACTTGTTCGCTCACGGGAAAGATCCTTTTCAGACGGAAATAGTCGTGAATACACCGGCAATTCCGCCATTCTTCTCCGCTCTCGGGATGCCCTGTTTGCGGGCACGCAAAGCATCGCCCGGCCTGCATTTCGTCACGCGTTTTCGGCATTCCAGCCGCGCCAGCCGACCGCCTGTCGCATCCGGCTGGCCCTTGCAAAAAACGCTATCTATAGTGACACGGTGCGCAAGGAGCTCCATCTTGGCCCCAAGACGGAGCCCGAGCGCGAAACCATTGCGTCTTTGCCGCATGCCGGGTGCGGGTAAGCACCCACGCGCGAACGCCGCCAGCGCCCATGCGGACGCTGGCGGCAAGGCCTTGCCCGGCGTCGGGCGCGGCGCTCAGGCGGTGTGCTGGTCAGCCGCTTCGCCCGCTGGTTCGGCCTCGGTGTCCGCGCCGGGTTCGGCGCCGCCTTCCGGCGTCCCGCGTTTCGCTTCCAGCTTGCGCCGGGCCTTCTCTTCCGCTTTGCGCTTCTTCTCCATTTCCCGCTGCCGTTTTTCGTACTGGAAGTTCGTCCGTGCCATGTTCACCTCATTGGAAGATGGATGGTGTGCTGCCCGGCCATTATGGCCGAGCGCGCGCCTCGCGGTTTGAATTAACCCCGCGGGTGATGCTGGGCATGCAGGTGCTTGAGGCGCTCGCGCGCAACATGCGTGTAGATCTGCGTGGTCGATATGTCGGCGTGTCCCAGCAGCAGTTGTACCACGCGCAAGTCGGCCCCGTGGTTCAGCAGGTGGGTGGCAAATGCGTGGCGCAGGGTGTGGGGCGACAGCGGGCCCTCGATGCCGGCCTTGCGCGCATGCTTCTTGATCAATATCCAGAACATCTGCCGCGTCATCGGTCCGCCGCGTCCGGTAACGAACAGCGCGTCGTCGACCTGGCCATTCAGGATGATCCCGCGCGCATCCTCCAGGTAACGCCCGAGCCAGATGCGCGCCTGTTCGCCGAAGGGCACCAGGCGCGTCTTGCTGCCCTTGCCCGTGATGCGCAGCACGCCGTCGTTCAAGCTCACTTCGACCAGTTTCAGGGCCACCAGTTCCGATACCCGCAGGCCGCTCGCATACATCAGTTCCAGCATGGTGCGCTCGCGCAACCCCAGCGGCGTGGCCACGTCCGGGGCGGCGAGCAGCGCCTCCACCTGGGCTTCGCTCAGCGTATGGACGAAGCGCGTCGGCTGCTTCGCCGAGGCCATCTTCTGGCAAGGGTCGGCATCGATCTGGTTGCGGCGCAGCGCCAGCCCGTAGAAGCGCTTGAGCACCGACAGGCGCCGGTTGGCCGAACTGGGCCGGGTGTCCGCGTGACGCTCGGCGAAATAGGCGGCGATGTCCTCGGGCTGCACCGCCAGCAGGCCGGCGCGCTCCGGTTTCTTCACTTCGAGCCAGCGCGCGAACAGGCGCAGGTCGCGGCGGTAGGCGTCGAGCGAATTTTTGGCCAGCCCCTGTTCCAGCCAGAGGGTGTCGCAGAACTCGTCGATCAGTCCCAGATCGATTGCTGCTGCCATGGGGAAGCGGTGGCGCCTTCGTGCCGCAGCAGCCAGCGCTTGACCGAAAGGTGGAAGCCGTTTTCGTCGTCCTGGTTCGAAAAGCCGCCCAGGCCGCCGGACGCGGTGACGCGGTGGCAGGGATTCACCAGGGGGAAGGGGTTGGCGCCGCAAGCCTGGCCGACCGCGCGCGGGGCCGAGCCGATCAGCTTGGCCACCTGGCCGTAGGTCTTGACGTTGCCGCGCGGGATGGCGGCGATCTCGGCCCAGACGCGGCGCTGGAATGCGGTGCCGGCCTCGAACAGGGGCAGGTCGAAGCGGTAATCGGGGTCGAGCAGGTACTGCGCGACCTGCCGCGCGGCCTGTTCGGCCACCGGGTTGTCCGCCGCTTTCGCCTCGAACGAGGGCGGCAGGTAGACCAGTTCGCGCACGCGGCCCTCGAGCGTCCGGATGCCGAGCGCGCCGAATGCCGCCGGCACGATGGCGTTGAACAAAGTGCTTCGCTGGTCTGTCTTCATGCTCGAATCTTAACCGCTGGAACATCCCCTTCGCCACCCCTTCTGGTGCGCAGGGACGAAAAAAAAGCGCACCTGCGGTGCGCTCCAATCGGGTCACGTCCCCGGCCGTTTAGCAGTGCTAACAGCTTCTGTAAAACGTGTGTCTCCTCGATTTGTCTCCGGTATGGATTACCGTGATTTTATCTATGCTCCCCAAAACCGTGTGTGTTCTGTTCGCGCACGCACCATGTGGGTGCGATAAGGCCCCATCATAACGCAAGCTCTTGGGTCAAGCGTATCTTTTTGACCACATTACCAAAATTATTTTACTTATGAAGAAATCGCATGACCGTTCGCTTGTGTGACAGAAATGTGTCACGGTGCGGGTGATGCGGCGACCTGGCGGCGGATCGCCTGGACCACATCCTTGCCGATGCGCTCTTCCATTTGTGCATACACGGGCTGCATCGCGCGGCGCCATTCGGCCTGCTGCTGCGGGGTAAGCGTATGGACAGTGGTCGTGCCTGCACGCCGGATCGCTTCCAGCGCGGCCTCGTTGGTACGCTGGGCGATGGTTTTCTCGTAGGCCGTGGCCTCGCGCATGGCGCGCTCGAGGTTGCGCCGGATGCCCGCCGGCAGGCCGTCCCAGAACTTCTTGTTGACGATGACCGCATAACCGAGATAACCATGGTTCGAGACGGTCAGGTGGCGCTGCGTCTCGTGCATCCGCTGCGTGTACATGTTCGACGGCGTGTTCTCGGTGCCCTCCACCACGCCGTCGCGCAGGGCCGGCGTCGTTTCCGAAAAGGCCAGCGCCACCGGCTGGGCGCCAAGCGTGCGCATCTGCACGTCCAGCACCTTGGAGGCCTGGATGCGCATGCGCACGCCGCGCAGATCGGACGGTTGCAGCAGCGGCTTGTTGGCCGACATCACCTTGAAGCCGTTGTCCCAGTAGGCCAGGCCGGTGATGCCCTTCGGTTCGAGCTTGCGCAAGAGGCTGCGGCCGATGCGGCCCTCGGTCACCGCGTACAGCGCCGCCTTCGAGGGGAAAATATAGGGCAGGTCGAAGGCTTCGAATTCCTTGACGCCCAGCGGCGAGAACTTGGCCAGCGACGGCGCCAGCATCTGTACCGCGCCCAGCTGCAGGGCTTCGAGTTCCTCGCGGTCCCTGTAGAGCTGGCTGTTCGGGTAGACTTCCACCTTTACCCGGCCACGGGTCATCTGCTCGGCCAGCAGCTTGAAGCGTTCGGCGGCGCGTCCTTTCGGCGTATCCGGTGCGACCACGTGGCTGAACTTGATGACGATCGGCGCCTGCGCCCGGGCGCCAGGGCTGGCGACAAGCGCGGCGCCGGCGAGCGCGGCAAGGAGCACGGCAGCCAGGGCTTTGTTCTGCATGGCGGTTCGGTTCTTCCTGATAACGATAAACGGTGGGGCCAGTCTGCGCGGCGCGCTGCGGCCGCGCCATCGTGGACTTCCACAATATAGCTGGACAATGAGCGGGACAGTGTAACCAAGTACGGAGCCCTCGATGAAATTTCCGTTTGCCCAGCCCCCCGGCCAGTTGCCGGCCACCGAGCGTGCGCGCTCCTGGCGCTGGCTGGTGCCGGTGCTGCTGGTGCTGCTGTTCCTGGCCGTCCTGATCTGGCTACCGTGGCAGGCACGCCAGATGGAAGCCACCGAACGCCAGGAGCAGTTGATTGCCGACACGTTGTGGGTCGAGCAGACCCTGCGCTTCGAGCTGACACGCAGCGAAGAGGCACTGGCCGCGCTGGGCACCGAGCTCGTCAGCCGTCCGCCAGCCCCGCAGGTGCTGCAGGCGCGCTTCGCCCAGATGTTCAAGAACGGCCCCGAGCTGCTGCGCGTGGTCTGGTACGACGCCGACGGCCAGGTCATGGCAAGCCACGGGCAAGAACCGCCCACCGCCCTGCCCGCTCCCACCCAGCTGGCGGCCGACGTCGCCAATGCCACCCGGCGCGGGCGCTACAGCGAGCCCTATGGCGCCACGGACGCCTCTTCCGGCGTGATCGACTTTTACCTGCCGCTGTACAAGGGCGGCCAACGCGCCGGCAGCCTGGTCGCCACCTACAGCCTGCAGGTGCTGCTCGACGAAGCCGTGCCCTGGTGGTTCGCGCAGGACAATGCCTTGTCCCTGCTCGACCGCGAGGACGATGTCGTGGCCCGGCGCGCGTCCGGCGGCCCGGGGCGCGGCGTCTACACGCACCGGCGCGAGCTCGACCTGCCGGGTGCGCTCGTGGTCCTGGCCACCGACAGCGTCAAGCGCGCACCCCAGCTGCTGCCGAACCTGCTGGTAGGGTCCGTCATCGTGCTGGCCCTCGGCCTGGTGCTGAGCCTGGGCGCCCTGTGGCGCCACATCTCGCGCACCCTGGCCGCCGAAGCGGCGCTGCGCCAGCAGATGGCTTTCCGCACCGCGATGGAAAATTCCCTGATCACCGGGCTGCGCGCGCGTGACCTGGAAGGACGCGTCACCTACGTGAACCGCGCCTTCTGCGAGATCGTCGGCTTGCCGGCGGAAGAGCTGGTGGGCAAGAAGCCGCCGATGCCCTACTGGGCCCCGGAAGTCATGCTCGAGTACGAGGAACGCTTCCGTGGCGTGCTGTCTGGGAACATCACACCGCAGTTCGAGACCGTGTTCCAGCGTCCCGACGGCACGCGCGTGCCGGTGCTGGTGTACGAAGCGCCGCTGGTGGACGCCGATGGGCGCCAGACCGGCTGGATGAGTTCGGTCCAGGACATCACCGACCGCAAGCGCGCCGAAGAACTCAACCGCCAGCAACAGGAAAAGCTGGAAACCAGCGCGCGCCTGGCGACGATGGGCGAGATCTCGTCGATGCTGGCGCACGAACTGAACCAGCCGCTGGCGGCGATCTCGAGCTATACGGCGGGCGCGCTCAACGTCCTGGATCGCAGCGCCCAGGCCGGCGAGCCGCTCAAGCCCGGCATGCTCAAGCATGCGCTGGAACAGGCGCGCCAGCAGGCCCAGCGTGCCGGCCAGATCATCCGCAGCGTGCACGAATTCGTGAAAAAACGCGAGCCGCGCCGCGAGACGATCACGATCCGCAGCGTGATCGACGGCGTGCACGCCCTGGTCGACCTGCAGGCGCGCCAGGCCGGCGTGGTGCTGCGCGTCGACATGGCGCCCCAGTTGCCGCCGGTGCTGGCCGACCGCGTGCTGCTGGAACAGGTGCTGCTCAACCTCACGCGCAACGCCATCGAAGCGATGCAGGACACGCGGGCGGACCAGCGCGTGCTGCGCATCGTCGCCGCACACGACGACGGCATGGTCACGGTGTCGGTGGTCGACCGCGGGCACGGCATCGCGCCGGAAGTGGCGGCCGGCCTGTTCTCGCCCTTCTATTCGACCAAGGCCGAAGGCATGGGCATGGGCCTGTCGATCTCGCGCACGGCGATCGAGTTCCACGGCGGCACCCTGACCCATGCGCCGAACCCGGAAGGCGGCACCATCTTTACTTTCGCGCTGCCCGCGCAAGCGGCAGGCGCGGCGCTGGGCTAAAATCCGCCTGCGGGAACCCTTGCTTCCCACGGCACCAACGACAACACGGCACAGCCCGACCTGACGGAGACACCCCATGCTGCACATCGTCGACGACGAAGACGTCATTCGCGACGCACTCGCCTGGCTGGCGCAGTCGCGCGGCCTGCCCGCACGCGGCTACGCGGGCGGACAGGCCTTCCTCGACGCCCTCGATGCGCCCGATCCGGCAGGCGACTGCGTGCTGCTGGACGTGCGCATGCCCGACATGAACGGCGTCGCCGTGTTTGACCAACTGGTAAAAAAAGGGCTGTTGCCGCGCCTGCCGGTGATCTTCCTGACCGGCCATGGCGACGTGCCGATGGCGGTCGATTCGCTCAAGCGCGGCGCTTTCGATTTCTTCGAAAAGCCCTTCAACGACAACATGCTGATGGACCGCGTGGAGGAAGCGCTGGCCGCCTCGCGCAAGGCGGCCGAGGTGGCGGCGGTGCAGGCGCGCCTGGCCACGCTGTCGGCGCGCGAGCGCGAAGTGCTCGACCTGATCCTGGCCGGGATGATGAACAAGGTCGTGGCCGACAAGCTCGGCATCAGCATGCGCACGGTCGAGGTCCACCGCGCGCACATCTTCGACAAGATGCAGGTCAAGACCGCCGTCGAGCTGGCCGGCCTGCTCAAGTAGGGTGGTCCGCCGTGCCGACCGCGCGGCCATCTTGCGAACACCGATACCGCCCTCAACTGTCCTTTGTTTTCCTCCCGTACACGCTTCCCAAGCGTCCCTGCGGTTTGCGGGAAGCCTTGTAAAATGAACCTGAACGCGCCGCCGCCGAGATAGCCCGCGGCGCAGCGGCGCACGCATTTTAGGAATTCTCATGAACGAAAAGACAGTTGCAGACAAGATGTTCCTGAGGGCGGCCAAGTCGATGCTGATCCTCAACGGCCAGGCCAATCCTGCCGTGGTGGCGCAGATGCCCGCCGAGCTCGTCAAGGAAGGCGATGGACCGTTCGACGTGATCCTGATGTTCGCGCTCAACCGCAAGGAACTCGAGCAGTATTTACCGGTTGCCAAGGAGCGCCTGGGCGACAAGGGTTCGCTGTGGATCGCCTACCTCAAGCAGACCGCCTCGAAGGCCACCGACATCAACCGCGATTCGATCAATGCCTATGCCAAGGAAAACGGCATCACCGGCGTGGCGATGATCTCGATCGACGGCGACTGGTCGGCCCTGCGCCTCAAGCGCATCGAAATCTGAATCGCGCGAGCGCCCGGCAAAACCCATGAGGGGAATTGTCAGGCGCTCACCGAGTGGCGGGCGAGCGCCCATTCGACGTGCTCCCGCACCAGCGCGGACGGGTGGGCGGCCCTTAAACGCAGGGCCGCCACGATCGCCGCGTCGCCCTTGCGCCCCACGGCGGCATTGCCCAGTCCCACGGCCAGGTTGCGCAGCCAGCGCTCGTGGCCGATCCGCCGGATCGGACTGCCTTCCATCCGGCGATTGAATTCCTCTTCTTCCCACCCGAACAATTCGACCATTCCGGTATCGCCGAGCCCATTGCGCTCGTCGAAATCGGGCAGTTGCGCGCGCTGCGCGAACTTGTTCCACGGGCAGGCCAGCTGGCAGTCGTCGCAGCCGTAGATGCGGTTGCCGATCAGCGGCCGGAATGCTTCCGGAATGCTGCCCTTCAGTTCGATCGTCAGGTAGGAAATGCAGCGCCGCGCATCCAGCCGGCCGGGGCCGAGGATGGCGCCGGTCGGGCAGGCGTCGATGCAGGCGTGGCAGCTGCCGCAGTGCGCCCCGGTGGGCGGATCGACCGGCAGCGGCAGGTCGACCAGGATTTCGCCGATGAAGAAGGTCGAGCCGGCACTGCGCGACAGCAGCAGGGTGTGCTTGCCGCGCCAGCCCAGGCCGGCCTTTTCGGCCAGCGGCAGTTCCATCACCGGGGCCGAATCCGTAAACACGCGGTAGCCCAGTTCGCCGACGGCCGCCTTCACGCGCTCGGCCAGTTGTTGCAGCCGGTTGCGCAAGACCTTGTGGTAGTCGCGGCCGCGCGCATACACCGACACCACGGCGGCGCCCGGTTCCAGCTGGCGCGCGGTCTCCCGTGCGCGCCAGTCGCCACCGTCCTCCATGCGCGCCATGGGCAGGTAATCCATGCGCGCGACGATGGCGCGCACCGTGCCGGGCACCAGTTCGCCCGGCCGCGCACGCTTCATGCCGTGGCTTGCCATATAATCCATCTCGCCATGGCAGCCGGCGTCCAGCCAGGCCTGCAGCCCGCTTTCCGCATGCGCCAGGTCGACGTCCGCGATGCGCACGTCGGCAAAACCGAGCTCCGCGCCCCACGCCTTGATGGCGCGCGCAAGCTCGTGCAGGTCGTGTGGGTCGGACGGGGAAGTCGGCATGGCAGGATGAACGACGCGGCGCCGGGTGCGCCGCATATGAGCTACTCAGCACGCTATTTTATTCGATGCAGCCTTTCAAAGCCTACTTGCCCGACGAATCCGCGACCGCCGCCCTGGGCGCGGCGCTGGCGCGCGCGCTCCAGCCCGGCCTGGTGATCTACCTGCACGGCGACCTCGGCGCCGGCAAGACCGCCCTCACCCGCGCGCTGATCCAGGCGGCCGGCCACAAGGGCACGGTCAAGAGCCCGACCTACACGCTGTCCGAGCCCTACCGCGTCGTGCTCGATGGACAGCCTGTCAACATCATCCACTACGACCTGTACCGGATGTCCAGCCCGGAAGAATTCCTGGACGCAGGCTTTCGCGAAGACTTCGACGGCAGGAACATTTGCATCGTCGAGTGGCCGGAAAAGGGCGACCCGGTGTTGCCGCCACCCGACGTCCGCGTGTTGCTTGACGTCAGCGGTCTCGGCCGTGAGGTAGAATTGCAGGCGTTGTCCCAATTAGGCCTGCTATGCCTCGACCGTCTCGCCTACGCCCCGCCGACTCCTTGATCCCCGGTTCGCCGCGTCGCCGCACCCTGCTCAAGGCCGGCGGCACGCTGCTGCTGTCCGTCATTGCGCCCCTGCCCGCCAGTGCGGCGCAGATCCTCGCCGTGCGTGTCTGGCCTGCGCCCGACTACACCCGGGTGACGCTGGAGAACGACACCAATCTCAAGGCCGAGCACTTCCTGCTCGCCGATCCGCCGCGGATGGTCGTCGACATCGACGGCCTCGGCCTGAACAACACGCTGAAAAGCCTGGTCGCCAAGATCGAGTCGAACGACCCTTACATCAAGCAGGTGCGCGTGGGCCAGAACCGCCCGAACGTCGTGCGCCTGGTGTTCGACCTGAAGGAAGAGATCAAGCCGCAAGTCTTTACCCTGGCCCCGGTGGCCGGCTACCAGCACCGCCTGATCTTCGACCTGTACCCGACCAGGCCGGTGGACCCGATCGCCGCCATGATCGAAAAGGGCGAGTGGACCGTGGACGGCACGCCGTCCGCGCCCACCGCCAGCGCCGCCGACGGCGCCAACCCGGCCTCTCCCCTGCCCGCCGCCCCGCCCGCGCAGACCCGCGCCGCGCCGGACGCGATCGCCAAGCTGGAAGCCGAGATGTCGGCGCTGGACGGCACCCCGCCGCCGCAGCGGGTGCAGCCGACGCCGGGCACATCGCCCGCCAAGCCGGCCCCGGCGCCGGCCGGGCAGAAGGTGATGCGCATGGTGACCATCGCGCTCGACCCCGGCCACGGCGGCGAAGACCCGGGCGCGATCGGCGCCAGGGGCAGCCGCGAGAAGGACATCGTGCTGGCCATTGCCAAGCGCCTGAAAACCAAGCTGGAGCAGTTGCCGAATACCCGCGTCATGCTCACGCGCGACGGCGACTACTTCGTGCCGCTCGGCCAGCGCGTGCAGAAGGCGCGCAAGGTGCAGGCCGACCTGTTCGTCTCGATCCACGCGGATGCCTGGATCTCGCCGACCGCGCGCGGCTCCTCGGTGTTCGTGCTGTCGGAAAAAGGCGCCAGCTCGAGCGCCGCGCGCTGGCTCGCCAACGACCAGAACAAGGCCGACCTGGTCGGCGGCGCCAATTTCGCGGTGCAGGACAAGCAGCTGGCCAGCGTGCTGTTCGACCTCTCCACCACGGCCCAGATCAACGACAGCCTCAAGGTCGGCAAGGCGGTGCTGCGCGAGATCGGCGGCATCAACCGCCTGCACAAGGCCTCGGTCGAGCAGGCCGGCTTCGCGGTGTTGAAGGCACCGGACATTCCGTCTATTCTGGTCGAAACGGCCTTCATCTCGAACCCGGAAGAAGAAGCGAAGCTGCGCGACGACCGCTACCAGGACCAGATGGCCGATGCGATCACCAAGGGCATCGCGCGCTACTTCGCCGACAACCCGCCGCTGGCCAAGAGCCGCCAGTCCTGACGAGCTGAACCGAGCTGAGCTGAATTGATCTGAACAAGAACCCGGAACCGGACATGACCCTCGCGACCCACACCACCTTCGGCCAGCTGCCCGCCATCCACCTCGTCGCGCCCGACGGCGCCGAAGCCGTCGTCACGCTGTACGGCGGCCACCTGGTCTCGTGGAAGGGCGCGGACGGCGCCGAGCGCATGTTCTGCAGCGCGAAGTCGGCGCTGGACGGCTCCAGGGCGATCCGCGGCGGCGTGCCGGTGATCTTCCCGCAGTTCGCCGAACGCGGCAGCGGCATGCGCCACGGCTTTGCGCGCGTCTCCACCTGGCGTTTCGAGGACAGCGGCATCGAAGAAGACGGGGCGGCCTGGGCGCTGTTCGGCCTGGCGCAGGGCGATTTGCCGGTGACCGTCGCCGATGCGTGGCCGCATGCCTTTGCCCTGGAGCTGCGGGTGGCGGTGCGCGCCAACGAGCTCGGCATGACGCTCACGGTGCGCAACCTCGGCGCGGAGACGCTCCCGTTCTCGGCCGCGCTGCACACCTACCACCTGGTGCCTGACGTGTGCGACGTGCGCATCGAGGGTATTTCCTCGGACGAGATCTCGATCATCGACAAGCTGGACAAGGTGTACCCGGACGTTACCGGCCGCGCAAGCATGGCCACCGGCGCCGGTGTGCTCGCCATCGAGCAGGACGGCTTTCCCGACGTGGTGGTGTGGAATCCCGGCGCCGTGGATGCGGCGGCGCTGGCGGACATGGAGAACGACGAATACAAGCGCTTCGTGTGCATCGAACCGGCCCTGCTCGACCCGCTCACGCTCGAGGCGGGCCAGGCCTGGACCGGCAGCTACCGCCTTTTGGCCTAGGACGGCGGTAGCAGCTATGCCGTTCAACCTATAGGGTGGCCGGCTTCGCCGGCCGCGCGGTCGACGCACGGATGCGCCGCGGTAGGTCACATTTGTGGTGAACGCGGGGCCGGGGAAACCCGGCCACCCTACGACCGATGCAAAAAAGCCTGCTTGCGCAGGCTTTCTTTATTGCTCAGTTCGATTCCTTGATCATGCGCCCGTTGCTCGGCTGGATCGGCCGCGCATTGAACGGATACAGGCGCGAGAACAGCGCCATCTGCGCCGGCGAGGCCTGCATCGGCTGCTTCATCACCAGCCACAGCACGTCCTCGGCACAGGACGGCTTGGTGACGGAGCCCATGTAGGTGAAGTATTCGCGCCGCTCCGGCAGGATGTCGTTGACGTCGATGACGATCGACGGCGACACGACCATGTGCTTTTCCAGCGGCAGGTTGTTCCACACCGTCTGGATCAGGTTGTTGGCCTTGCCGCGCTCGAGCAGCACGGCGAGGATGGCCAGCTTGCCGTCGAAGCTGCGGTGCACGAGCTGGACCTCCATTTCCGTGCCCTTGCCGTTGATGCGGTGCTCGGACGAGCGGTGGAAGTGGAACTGCTGCAGTTCGTAGGTGGTGTTGCCGACCGTGATGAAGTTGCCGCCGCCGACCGTCACCTGGATCGTGTGGCCGTTGTCGATCTCGCTGAACGAACTCGGGTGGTAGTCGAAGGTGATCTGCTCGAGGTCGACCTTGATGCCGTCGCGCAGGTCGATCGGCGACTGGCGCTTGCCGGTGCTGCACCTGGCCCAGTTCGAGTTGATGTCCGACCAGTTGGCCGGGCCATACTCGCCTTCGTAGGCCCAGTGGGTGCCGTTCTTCGGCTTGTTGGCGGCGGCGATCGCGGCTTCGGCTTCCTTGCGGCGCTTCGCTTCCGCCGCCTTGCGCGCCTTCGCGGCCGCGGCGGCGCGCGCGGCCTGCTGCTCGCGCAGCTGCGCCAGGCGCTCGGCGATGCGGACCGACAGGTCGACCTCGGCCTGGTCTTCGCTGGCGACCGGGTTGGCCGCCGCAGGCACGGGGCGGGCGGCAGCGGACCGCGCGTCCGCCGCGGCGGCCAGGGCCTTGATGTCCGGCTTCACGGCGCCGACGCTGGGCTTGCCTTCAAGGATGGCCTTGACGTCGGCCGTCTTGCCGTCGGCCGGCTTGGACGGTTTGGGAGCGGGGTCGCTCGCGCTTGCGGAGGCCATGACAAGGCTGCAAGCCAACAGGGCGATGAGGTGGCGCATGAGAATCCAGGGAGTGTCTGTCCTCATGCTTATCGGCAATAAAGACGGCAAACTTGAGTGCGCCAAAAGAAGAACGCCCCGAACATCCGGGGCGCTGCAAGGATGGCAACAGGCGCCGGCCTACCTGCCGAGCATGCGGCGGCCGAATTTGTACAGTCCGCCGATTGCCAGCGGCACCATTGCCGCCGAGATCCCGACCAGTACGATCTCGGTCAAGTGCTCCTTGACGATCGGGACATTGCCGAACAGATAACCTGCCGTGACCAGGCTCGCCACCCACAATACGGCGCCGGTCACGTTAAACAGCTGAAAACGTGCCAGCGTCATGTCGGACACGCCGGCGACCAGGGGCGCAAAGCTGCGCACCACCGGCACGAAGCGCGCCACGATGATGGTCTTGCCGCCGTGCTTTTCAAAAAAATCATGGGTACGCCGCAGCGCGCTCTTGTTGATCCAGCGGTAGTCATGCGTGAACACCCGGTGGCCGATGGCCCGCCCGATCGCGTAATTCAGGGTGTTGCCCGTGACTGCCGCCGTGATCAGGAGCGCCATCAACAGCGGAAAATGCATCTGGCCGGTAGCGCAGAAGGCGCCCGCGATGAACAGCAGGGTATCGCCGGGCAGGAAGAAGAACAGGACCAGGCCGGTTTCGCTGAACACGATCGCGAACAGCACGATGTACACATAGGTGCCGTACTGGGCCAGCAGCGTGCCCAGCGTTTTATCGACATGGAGAATCATGTCGATAAATTGCATCAGATCCATAGTCGCCCTAATTGGTAGCCGCGCATCATACCACCGCGTGCCTTTACGTTCTGACCACATTCCAGCACAATCGTCCGATACCATATCGACAGGAGACTGCATGACCGTTCCGTTCACCGCCCTGCCCGGCGCCGCGCGCCTTGCCACGGCCGCGCTGGCCCTGTTCGCTGTCGCCGCCGCCGCCGCAGTTGCTGCGCCCGCTGCGCCCGCTGCGCCCGCCGCGCCCGCCGCATCGGCCAAGGCGGCAAAGGAACTGCCGCCCAAGCCCTCGCTGGCGGACGTGGTCAAGGCCTCGAAGCCGGCCGACTGGCGGCCGCTCGACCCCGAGAACACGCTGTACATGGAGTTGCCGACCGGCCGCGTCATCCTCGAACTGGCCCCGGCCTTTGCGCCGAACACCGCCGCCAACATCCGCGCACTGGTGCGCGAGCGCTATTTCGACGACCTGTTCATCATCCGTTCGCAGGACGGCTTCGTGGTGCAGTGGGGCGACCCGGACGAAGACAATCCCAAGCCCTTCAAGGCCGCCAAGGCCGTGAAGGCCGAGTTCACCGCGCCGATCAAGGCCGCCGCCAGCTTCACCCGCCTGAAGGATGGCGACGTGTACGCGCCCCAGGTCGGCCACGCGGGCGGCTTCCCGGCGGCGCGCGACCCGGCCACGGGCCGGACCTGGCTGGTGCATTGCTACGCAATGGTGGGCGTGGCGCGCGACACCGATGCCGACACCGGCAACGGCTCCCAGCTGTACGTCGTGACCGGCCATGCGCCGCGCCACCTCGACCGCAACATCACCGTGGTCGGCCGCGTCGTGTCCGGCATGCCCTTGCTGTCGGTGCAACCGCGCGGCACCGGCGCCGCCGGCTTCTACGAGAAGCCGGAACAGCGCATGCCGATCAAGGCGGTGCGCATCGCGGCCGACGTGCCGGAAGCCGAGCGCTCCCGGCTCGAGGTGATGCGCACCGAAAGCGCCACCTACCAGGCGGTGGTGGAAGCCCAGCGCAACCGCGGCGGGCCGTGGACCAAGGTCGCGGCCGGCAAGATCGACCTGTGCAATGCGCCGATTCCGGTGCGCGAGCAGCAGTAAGCGGTATCGTGCATTGGTAGGGTTGGCGGGGAAACATGAATGGTCGCGCGGCTATTCCGCTCCGGCTGAACGCGTGGGCGGCATAGCCGCCCACCCTGCAAAAGCGGCGGGATATAATCGCCGCATGAACGCCCCTGCCCCCACCCACCGTCCGATCCAGCAGCTTCCGGACCAGCTCATCTCCCAGATTGCCGCCGGCGAGGTCGTCGAGCGCCCGTCGGCCGTCGTCAAGGAGCTGTTGGAGAACGCGCTCGACGCCGGCGCCACCCAGATCACCGTGCGCCTGGAAGAAGGCGGCGTCAAGCGTATCGCCATTACCGACAACGGCCGCGGCATCCCGCCAGAAGAGCTGCCGCTGGCCCTGGCGCGCCACGCCACCTCCAAGATCGCCTCGCTGCACGACCTGGAGCACGTGGGCACGCTGGGTTTCCGCGGCGAGGCGCTGGCCTCGATCGCCTCGGTGGCGGCGGTGCGCATCACCTCGCGCACGCCGGGAGCCGCCCACGCCTATGAGATCGTCGGCTCGCACGAGGGCACGGTGGCGCCCTCCTCCGGCGCCTTCGGCACCACTATCGACGTGCAGGACCTGTACTTCAACACCCCGGCGCGCCGCAAGTTCCTGAAGTCCGAGCAGACCGAGTACGGCCACTGCGCCGAGGTCGTGCGCCGCATCGCCCTGGCCAGGCCGGACGTTTCCTTCAGCCTCACGCACAACGGCCGCACCATCGACCACTGGAACGTGAGCGAAGGCGCCAAGCGCAGCGCCCAGATCCTCGGCAACGACTTCGCCGAAGCGCGCCTGCAACTCGACGAGTCGGCCGGCCCGCTGCGCCTGCACGGCTACGTCGGCCTGCCGACCGCCTCCAAGGCGCGCGCCGACGGCCAGTTCTTCTATGTGAACGGGCGCTTCGTGCGCGACAAGCTCCTGGTGCACGCGGTGCGCGCCGCCTACCAGGACGTGCTGCACGGCGACCGCTTCCCGTCCTACGTGCTGTCGCTCGACCTCGACCCGGCGCTGGTGGACGTGAACGTGCACCCGTCGAAGATCGAGGTGCGCTTCCGCGACAGCCGCGCGGTGCACCAGTTCGTGTTTCACGCGGTGCAGCGCGCGCTGGCGCAGACTTCCGCCACCGCGCACGGCAGCGCACCGGCGCCGATTTCCGCCGCCGAGATCCGGCCCACCGGCACGTCCGCATGGGCGCCGCGCCCGCACGAGCAGACCTCGTTCGGCGCGCAGCTGGCCCCCAGCTTCTCGCCTTCGCCGTTTGCGCCGGGCAGCCGCTGGGACGATCCGCGCCCGCAGCCGCATGGGGCGTCCTCGAGCGGCGGCGTGGCGCAGCGTACGGAAGCCTATGGCGCGCTGTTCGCATCGGAGGCGCCGGCCCGGCCTGCGGCTCCCATCGGTGTGCCGCTGTCCGCCTCCGAGCGCCCGCTGTCGAACGAGGACTTCCCGCTCGGCTTCGCGCTGGCCCAGCTGCACGGCATCTACATCCTGGCCCAGAACACCAAGGGCCTGGTGCTGGTGGACATGCACGCGGCGCACGAACGCATCCTGTACGAGCAGATCAAGAACGCGCTGGACGCACGGCTTGAGGGCGAGGAACTGCAGGTGCAGCAGCTCCTGATCCCGGTGACCTTCTACGCCGACGCCGTCGAGGTGGCGACCGCGCAGGACCACGGCGAGACCCTCAAAACGCTCGGTTTCGACATCGCCGCGCTGTCGCCGACCACCCTCGCCGTGCGCACCGTGCCCACCCTGCTCAAGAACGCCGACGCCCAGACCCTGGCGCGCGACGTGCTGCGCGACGTGCGCGAATTCGGCGGCTCGCGCGTGCTGATCGAGCGCCGCAACGAATTGCTGGGCACCCTGGCCTGCCACACGGCGGTGCGCGCCAACCGCATCCTCTCGATCCAGGAAATGAACGCACTGCTGCGCCAGATGGAGAACACGGAGCGCGCCGACCAGTGCAACCACGGCCGTCCGACCTGGGTCCAGCTCGAAATCTCCGCACTCGACAAGCTTTTCCTGCGCGGCCAATGATGCCGCCGCTTTAACGAACATGACTAGCAAGAAACCGATGGCCGTGGCCATCATGGGCCCGACCGCGTCGGGCAAGACCGCGGCCGCGCTGGCGATCGCCAGGACGCGCCCCGTGGAGATCATCTCGGTGGATTCGGCTCTGGTGTACCGCGGCATGGACATCGGCACCGCCAAGCCCTCGCCGGAAGAACTGGCGAGCGTGCCGCACCACCTGATCGACATCATCGACCCGCTGGAAGCCTATTCGGTGGCGCAGTTCCGCGACGACGCGATCCGCCTGGTGGGCGAGATCACGGCGCGCGGCGCGCTGCCGCTGCTGGTGGGCGGCACGATGATGTACTTCAAGGGCCTGACCGACAGCCTGGACGACCTGCCGACTGCCGACCAGGCCGTGCGCGCGGACATCGAGGCCGAAGCCGCCCGGATTGGCTGGCCCGGCATGCACGCGAAGCTGCGCACGCTCGACCCGGCCACGGCCGAGCGCCTCAAGCCGAACGACGCCCAGCGCATCAACCGCGCGCTCGAGATCATCGCCCTCACCGGCAAGCCGATGTCCGAGCTGCTGGGACGGCGCGAAAAGCCCGAGCTGCCCTTCGACCTGGTCTCGTTCGCGCTGGAGCCTTCCGACCGCGCGGCGCTGCACCAGCGCATCGCGCTGCGCTTCGACCAGATGCTGGGCACGCGCGACGACGCGGGCCTGGTGGCGGAAGTGGCGCGCCTGCGCGCACGCGGCGACCTGACGCCCAACCTGCCCTCGATGCGCTGCGTCGGCTACCGCCAGACCTGGGACTACCTCGACGGCGCCATCGACCGCAGCGCGTTGCGCGAGCTGGGCATCATCGCCACCCGCCAGCTGGCGAAACGGCAGATCACCTGGCTGCGCGCGATGCCGGAGCGGATCGTGATAGACTGCCTTGGCAGCGATCCCACGCAAGCCCTGCTCGACCGGCTGCGTGAGCTTGAACGCGAGTTGGAAGAAAAGCATCGCCCGTAGATTTTTCGTTGCGATGCGGCGTCCAGCCTTGACAGGCCGCGCCCCAGCTTGGATAATGCCTGCCGTTGCGGTGATATAGCTCAGCTGGTTAGAGCACAGCACTCATAATGCTGGGGTCGGTGGTTCAAGTCCACCTATCACCACCACAGAATTCCATGCGAA
Organism: Massilia consociata; assembly: GCF_042432755.1. NCBI lineage: Bacteria > Pseudomonadati > Pseudomonadota > Betaproteobacteria > Burkholderiales > Oxalobacteraceae > Massilia > Massilia consociata. The sequence goes on along the minus strand of NZ_JBHLWP010000022.1, from coordinate 152,334 downwards.
TGGCTTGGCTCACAGGGTCAAGCCATTTTGTTTTACCCGTTTTCGGTGATATAGCTCAGCTGGTTAGAGCACAGCACTCATAATGCTGGGGTCGGTGGTTCAAGTCCACCTATCACCACCAGACAAGAATGGCCCGGTTCGCAGGAACCGGGCCATTTTTCTTTCCAGCCCCAGCCGCCCTCAAGTGTCGGATGGCGTACGCCCGACATCGTGCAACTGGGACAGCAGCGCCACCAGCCGCGCCATGTCGACCGGCTTGACGAAATGATGGTCGAACCCGGCGGCGGCGCTCTTTTCGCGGTCGCTCGCATGGCCATACCCGGTGATCGCGACGATGGTTGCCCGGGCGGCCCCGGGCTGCAGGCGGATGCGGCGCGCCAGTTCGTAACCGTCCATGCCCGGCAAGCCAAGGTCGAGCAGCAGGGCGTCGAACGTGCCGCTTTTCGCCGCCTCGATGGCGCGCGCAGGATCATGCTCCACCGTCACCACATGCCCACTGGCTTCCAGGTACATGACGAGGGTCGAGGCCGCATCCTCGTTGTCGTCGACGACCAGGGTGCGCAAGGCCTGGCGCGACTGCGCATCGGCCGGGGCCTGGACCGCGTCCACTTCGTCGCCCTGCGCTTCGCTGCGCGGCAACATCACCCGCAGGCGGCTGCCGTGGCCGATTCCCTCGCTGTGCGCACTGACCTTGCCGCCATGCAGGCCCACCAGGCTGCGCACGAGCGGCAGGCCCAGCCCGAGACCGCCCTGGCTCCGGTCCGGCGTGCGTTCGGCCTGCACGAAGAGCTCGAAGGCGCGCCGGATCAGGCCCGGCTCCATGCCGATGCCGTTGTCGCTCACCTCGATCGTCACCGTGTCCGGCGCGGTGGCTACCCGCACCCCGATGCTGCCGCCCTCGGGCGTATATTTGGCGGCGTTGTTCAGCAGGTTGACCAGCACCTGCACCAGCCGTTTGGCATCCCCGTCGACACAGGCCGGCCCCGGCGGCAGCTCCAGCGCGACGCGGTGGCGCTTGGCCTCGACCAGGGGCTGCGACTGCTCCAGCGCCAGTGCAACCAGGCGTTTGACGTCGACCGGCGCGCGTTCCAGCGCCACCAGCCCGCGCGTGACGCGCGACACGTCCAGCAGGTCATCGATGAGGCCCGTCATGTGCCGTACCTGGCGGGTAATGACGCCGCTGGCATGCCTGGCCTGCTCGCCGGCAGCAGTCATCGACAGCAGGTCGGCCGCTGCGCTGATCGGCGCAAGGGGATTGCGCAGCTCGTGGGCGAGCATGGCAAGGAATTCGTCTTTCGCGCGGCTGGCCTGCTCGCGTTCGTGGGTTGCCCGCGCCGCGTGCAGGCCGGTGACCGCCAGCGAGGTCGCGGCCCGCAGGAAAGCCATTTGGTTAAAGGTAGGAAATTGCACATCCGGCGAACCGAACAGGATCTTCCCGCCGAGCTGGCCATAGCCCATGCTCAGGCGCAGCAAGCGCATCGGTCCGAGCGGGGTGTCCGCCTCGAAGACGCGTCCGTCCGCTACCGGCGTGCGCAACAGCGCTTGGCAAGCCGTTGCCAGCGTAGCCTGCGCCTCCTGCTCCACCGGCAGGCCGTCGAGGTGCATGCGCACGAGCGTCGGCTGCTCGGGCAGCACCACGGTCTCGAGGTAGGACAGGCGTACCGGTACCACCCGATAGATGGCCTGCAGCATCAGCTGCAGGATGGTTTCACCGTCGCGCCCGGCCCACAGGGCCGGCAAAGCAAGCAGGCCCATCAGGTCTCGCACGCCCTGCTCGGCAGTGTCTTGCGGCGGCGCGTCCACTGCGGGCATGTCGTGCGCTTTCACTGGTTCGGCTGCCGGTCGGTGTACAGGTTCAGGCAGGCTGGGCAGCGCACGCCAGGTCGCGGCGCTCGAGCTCGGCGAGCATGGCCGATGCCGGGATATAGAACGGGTTTTCCTGCACCACGCCGTTGACCAGGGTGAGCGGATGGGTACGCAGCAAATCCATCATCATGGCGCCGGACAGCTTGGCGGTATCGTAGACGCAGATGGCAGGCTGGCGGTGATGCGACAGGACCTCGTTGACCTCGGCTTCATAGGCAAGCAGCTCGCGCTCGAGACCGGTGTTTGCGACCGTCCAGTCCATGTTGCCCATGATGCGCACGCGCGCATAACCGGCCTCGGCGGCCTCGCGGCACACCTGCTGCAGCGTTGCCAGCATGCGTTCGCGATCGAAGCGCATCTCGCTGTCCAGGTAAGCCCCGTACCACGATGCCAGTTCCAGCTGGCCGCAAGACTCGCAGGCATGCACATCGATACCGCTTTCGGACAGGCGGGCGCGGTGGTCGTCCATCATGTCCGGATTGACGATATGCAGCACTTTTTCGTTCTGCTCCAACCCTTCACGGAAGAAAGGGGCCAGGACATCGTATTCCTGCTCACGGCTGTCGAAAAATGCGCAGAGATGGAAATGTTCCATTTCCGTACCGGCCAACGATAACTGTTTCATAAGCGAGCCTACAAAAGGTGAGAGCGACAGGGACCGGACGCATGGCGACGTATCGGCCCAGGAAAGAAGTGCAAAGCAACAATTATTCAGCCCTGCTACGCGGTTGTTGCTATGCCGCAATTACTAAGCAGCGATCGCTCCTGGTGTTATTGCGTTGCTGCGAATAATCACGCATTTTACCGCGTCCATTCGCCAATGCCTTCCCGTCGGGCGGAATATGCCTTGAGCAGGTTCGAATACAACAATGGCCGGCTTCTCGCGAAACCGGCCATTGTTCGTGCTGCAAAGCGCCTCAGTGCTTCTTGCCGCCACCCGAGATCTTGTTCTCGGTGGCCCAGGCGCGCCGCTCGGCTTCCTTCTTCGGCACGCCCTTCTTCTCGTAGCCTTCCTCGATGTGCTTGACCTGGCGCTTCTGCTTGTCCGTGTAGGACGATTTATCACCTTGGGGCATGAGGGTTCTCCTTACGATGGTGGGATGGTCCACAATTGTCAGGCTACGCTCCTGTTCGCAACTTAAACGTTCGCCATCTCACGCAAGGAGGCGTTCTACTCAGCCGTCCACCGGCACATTCTCGTCCAGCGCATAGTCGCCGCGCGCCAGTCCCTCGAGCACGGAGCCGGCCTGCTGCAGGTAGTCGGAGGGCACCAGGATGCGCACGCCGCCCAGCGCGGGCGCCAGCAGCAGGTCGGTCTGCATCAGGTGGGCGTCTGCCAGCACGGCCGGGACGCCGGCGGCAACCAGGCAGCCCTGGGCCAGCGTGGCTTCCATCGGGATCAGGTACTTGGCGATGACGAACAGGTCGCGCCCCGGGATCTGCACCACTTCCGGGTTCGCGGCCAGCCAGGCGTTCAGTGCGAGTTGTTGCATGCTGCCCTCCTTGGGATTGCGTCCATCTTACCGCTCAGCCGAACAACTGCGGCGCATGCGACAGCAGGTACAGCGTCACGCCGATCAGGCCACCGACGATGGTGCCGTTGATGCGAATGTACTGCAAGTCCTTGCCGATGTTGAGTTCGATCTGCGCCGACATCTCGCGATCGTCCCACTGCTTGACGGTATCGGCGATGTGCCGCGTCAGGAAACCGGCGAATTCGGGCGCCACGCCGCGCGCGGCCGACTCCAGGTTTTCGCTCAGCGAGGCGCGCAGCTGCGGGTCTTCGGCCAGCACCTTGCCGACCCAGGCGCCGGTGGCCACCAGGCGCTGGCGCAGGCTCGAGTCCTCGCTGTGCAGGTCTTTCTTGAGCCAGGTTTTCAGTTCGCCCCACAGCGAGCCGAGGTAGCCGTTGAGGGTTTCGTCGCCCAGCAGGTAGGCCTTGATCTCGTCTGCCCTGGCGGCAAACGACGGGTCGGCCTTGAGGCGCTCGATGAATTCCTGCGTAAAGGTATCGAAGCGCTGGCGCAGCGGGTGTTTCGGGTCGGCCGCCACCTTGTTCAGGATGCCGGAGGCGAGCCGCACTGCCAGGCCCGCGCCCTTGCGCCCGATGAGCTCCGACGGCAGCATGCTTTCGATGAAGGCGTAGTCCTCCTTGAGCCAGTCGACGATGCCTTGCGAGATGGTGGCCTGGGTGTCAGCGTTGTCGAGCAGGCGCGCGAGCTGGGTGATGCCTTCGTCGAGCAGTTCCTGGTGGCGACCGTCGCGCGTCAGGCTTTCCAGGATGGTGCCGGCCGATTTCGACAGGTCGACGCTGTTCACCATCGCGTGCACGGCGCGCCGGATGAAGCCCTGCACCGCCTTGTCCTCGATGAAGTCGAGCATCCAGATGCCGACCCGCACCAGGTGCTGTCCCAGCAGCTCGGTGTTGGCCGGCTTGACCAGCCACTCGGCCACCTTCTGCACCGGATCGTGGCGCCGGATCAGGGCGACGATGGAATCGGTGTCGAGGAATTTTTCGCGCACGAACTGCGCCAGGTTGTCGGCGATGCGCTCCTTGTTCTTCGGGATGATCTCGGTGTGACGCGAGACGATCGGGATCGGCACGCGCTTGAACAGGGCGACCACGGCGAACCAGTCGGCCAGGGCGCCGACCATCGCCGCTTCGGAAAAAGCACGCAGCAGGCCGGTCCACCAGGTCTGCGGCAGGAACAGGGTGAGCACGAACAGCGAGGCCGCGCCCGCGAAGAACGCGAGCGCGAGCAGTTTCGACTGGCGCAGTTCGGCTTCTTTGGTCATAGGCTCCGAAGGTCGTAGGGTGGACGGCTACGCCGGCCACCTGCAATGCTATATGACTTCGCTGGCCTTCAGCGCTTCGATTGCCTCGTCCGTAAAGCCCCAGTCGGCCAGGATGGCCTCGTTGTCCGCGCCGGGGCTGGACGGCGCCGCCGGGGTGGGCGGGGCCGTGCGGCTGAAGCGGGGAGCCGGCGCCGGCTGGGTGACGCCGTCGATCTCCACGAAGGTGCGGCGCGCCGCATTGTGCGGATGGCGTGGCGCTTCGGCCATATCGAGCACGGGGGCGAAGCACACCTCGCTGCCTTCGAGCAGCCGGCACCACTCGTCGCGCGTCCTGGTGGCGAACAGGGCGGCGAAGCGCTCCTTCAGTTCGGGCCAGTGCGCCTTGTTCCAGCGTTTCGTGAACAACGGGTCATGCAGGCCGGTGCGCGACAGCAGCGTGGCGAAGAACTGCGGCTCGATGGCGCCGACCGAGATGAATTTTCCATCCAGGCAGGCATAGGTATCGTAGAACGGGGCGCCGCCGTCGAGCAGGTTGGCTTCGCGCTGGCCGCTCCAGGCGCCGAAACCGCGCAGGCCGTACATCATGGCGCCGAGCAGCGCAGCGCCATCGAGCATGGCGGCATCGACCACCTGCCCCTTGCCCGACTTGCGTGCTTCCAGCACCGCGCAGGCCACGCCGAAGGCCAGCATCATGCCGCCGCCGCCGAAGTCGCCCACCAGGTTCAGCGGCGGGGGCGGCGGGCTGTCCGCGCGCCCGGTCGCATGCAGCATGCCCGACAGCGCGACATAGTTGATGTCGTGCCCGGCTGCCTGCGCCAGCGGCCCGTCCTGGCCCCAGCCGGTGACGCGGCCGTACACGAGCTTCGGGTTGCGCTCCAGGCAGCAGTCCGGGCCGAGCCCGAGGCGCTCCATCACGCCGGGGCGGAAGCCCTCCAGCAGCACGTCGGCGCGCTCCACCAGGCGCATCGCGGCCTGGCGCCCTGCCGGTTTCTTCAGGTCGAGCGCCAGCGAGCGCCGCCCGCGCGCCATGACGTCGTAGCGCGTGCCCAGCACCGGATAGGGATTGTCCTCGCCGCTTTTCGCCTTGCGGTCGATGCGGATCACTTCCGCGCCCATGTCCGCCAGCATCATCGCGGCGAACGGGCACGGGCCGATGCCGACCATCTCGACGACCCGTAGTCCTGCCAATGGTCCTGTCATCTGTTCCTCCCAGCCGGTTGATTACAGCGAGCGTGCGATGATTTCCTTCATGATCTCGTTGGCGCCGCCGTAGATGCGCTGCACGCGTGCGTCCACGTACATCTGGGCGATCGGGTATTCCAACATGTAGCCGTAGCCGCCGAACAGCTGCACGCACTGGTCCACCACCTTGCACTGCAGGTCCGAGATCCAGTACTTGGCCATCGAGGCGCGCACGGTGTCCATGCGCCCGGCGAGCATGTCCTCGATGCAGCGGTCGATGAAGATGCGCGCCACCGTCGCTTCGGTCTTGATCTCGGCCAGTACGAAGCGGGTGTTCTGCATCTCGATCAGCGCCTGCCCGAATGCCTTGCGCTCGCGCGTGTGCGCGACGGTGAGCTGCAGGGCGCGCTCGATGGCGGCCACGCCGCACACGCCCAGGATGGTTCGTTCGTAGGGCAGCTCGGTCATGAGCTGCGCGAATCCCCTGCCCTCTTCGCCCCCAAGCACGTTGGCCAGCGGGACGTGGGCGTCGTCGAAGAACAGCTCGCAGGTGTCCTGCCCCTTCTGCCCCACCTTGTCCAGGATGCGGCCCACGCGAAAGCCCGGGTTGTCTTTTGTTTCCAGCAGCAGGAGCGACACGCCCCTGGCGCCCGCGGCCGGGTCGGTCTTGGCCACCACCAGGATCAGGTCGGCCAGGTAGCCGTTCGAGATGAAGGTCTTGGAACCGCTGACGCGGTAGCCGTCGGGGCCGCGCACGGCGCGGGTAGCAATGCCCTTGAGGTCCGAGCCGGCGCCCGGCTCGCTCATCGCGATCGCCGCGATCATCTCGCCGCTGGCAAGGCGCGGGAGATAACGGCGCTTCTGCTCCTCGGTGCCCTGGTTCAGCAGATAGTGCGCGACGATGGCGTGGACGTGGATGCCGAAGGCGGTGTCGCCGGCATACGAGAGCTCCTCGAACACCACGGCCATGTGGGCGAAGCTGCCGCCCGCGCCGCCGTATTCCTCGGGGATGTCGGCCAGCAGCAGGCCCATCCCGCCGGCCTGGCGCCATACCTCGCGGTCGACATGCCGCTGCGCGCGCCAGGCATCCTGGCGCGGCGTGACCTCGCCGGCCACGAAGCGGCGCACCGCGTCGCGGAACGCCGCCAGTTCCTCGTTCATCCACGGAGACGTCGTGACATCCATGCTCGCCTCCTTCAGTCGTTGCGGTACATGGTGACGACGCAGGCGCCGCCCAGGCCCAGGTTGTGCTGCAGCGCCACGCGCGCACCCGCGACCTGGCGTGCCTCGGCCGTGCCGCGCAGCTGGTGGGTCAGCTCGTAGCATTGCGCCAGGCCGGTCGCGCCGAGCGGGTGGCCCTTGGAGAGCAGGCCGCCGGACGGGTTGGTGACCACGCGTCCGCCGTAGGTGTTGTCGCCTTCGACGATGAACTTGTCGGCGCCGCCTTCCGGGCACAGGCCCAGCGCTTCGTAGGTGATCAGCTCGTTGTGGGCGAAGCAGTCGTGCAGCTCGACCACGTCGAGGTCTTCCGGGCCGAGGCCGGACTGCTCGTATACCTTGTTCGCGGCGGCGCGGCTCATGTCGTAGCCGACCAGGCGCATCATGTCGCCGGCATCGAAGGTGTCGGGACGGTCGGTCGTCATCGCCTGCGCGGCGATGTGGACATCCATGCGCAGGCCATGGCGTTTGGCGAAGTCTTCCGACACCAGCAGGGCCGCAGCGGCGCCGCAGGTGGGCGGGCAGGCCATCAGGCGCGTCATCACGCCTGGCCAGATGGCCGGCGCATCGAGCACGTCCTGGGCACTGACTTCCTTGCGCAGCAGCGCCAGCGGGTTGTTGGCGGCGTGGCGGCTGGCCTTGGCGCGGATGCGGGCAAAGGCCTCCAAAGGCGTGCCGTATTTGTCCATGTGCGCCAGGCCGGCGCCGCCGAAGTAGCGCAGCGCCAGCGGAATCTCGGGCTTGCCCACCAGGTGGTCGGTCACCGCGTCGAACGCGTCGAAAGGCGTCGGGCGGTCGGTGAAGACCGAACCGAGCGCGCCGGGGCTCATCTGTTCGAAGCCGAGCACCAGCACGCACTCGGCCGCGCCGCTGGCGATGGCCTGGCGTCCCAGGAACAAGGCGGTGGAGCCGGTGGAGCAGTTGTTGTTGACGTTGACGATGGGGATGCCGGTCATGCCGACCGCGTACAGCGCCTTCTGGCCGCTGGTGGAGTCGCCGTAGACGTAGCCGGCATAGGCCTGCTCCACCGACTCGTACGCGATGCCGGCGTCCTGCAGCGCGGCGCGCGCGGCCTGCGCCCCCATCTCGTGGTAAGGGCTGCTCGCGCCCGGTTTGGCGAAGGGAATCATCCCGACGCCGCTCACATATACTTTGCGGCTCATACCTGTCTCCTGTGTTCGATTAGGTCGCGCGACCTACTATCGGTCGATTATAGGTCACCCGTACTATGTTTTGTATGCCTCTGCGATAATCGTGTCATGACGCGCATTTCCGACAACTCCCTCGACCAATCGCTGCGCGCACTGCGCAACAAGACCTCGACCACCACCGAGAAAGGACGCGGCCGCGCGCACGATATCCTGCAGGTTGCGCGCCGCCTGCTGGCCTCCGAGGGATATGCCGGCCTGTCGATGCGGCGCGTGGCCGGCGCGGCCGGCATGAGCCTGTCGAACCTCCAGCATTACTACGGCAGCAAGGAACAACTGCTCGAAGCACTGCTGCTCACCACCATGGACGCGTTCCAGGCCAAGATGGACGGCATTGCGGTGGCGATGGCGGGACGGCCGCAGGTGGAGCGCTTCCTGACCACGGTCGACATGTTCCTCGACGAGATCACCGAGCCGACCATGCATGCGCTGTTCTTCGAGATCTGGGCGCTGGCCTCGCGCCATCCGTTCGCATCGAGCCTGATGGGCAAGATGATGGGGCGCGAGCGCAAGGCCGTCCACGGACTGATCCACGGCCTGAACCCGGCCCTCGACGAGGACGCGACCATGGAGCGCGCGGTCCTGATCGTGGCGCAGATCCAGGGCCTGATGCTGTTTCGCCTGGACCGGCATGCGCGTCCCGCGCAATACGACGCGGTGCGGGCATCCCTGCACAAAGTTCTGTTATCGCTCGCGACCGCACCGTGAATTGCACGTAATTCTCAACAAATCGGCAATAAAAATGCCGATAGGACAGCATCCGTCGCTTATACTCGCGGGGTTAACAACCTGCCACGGAGGCCGCACGGATGCACCATGAACTCAGTTTGATCACCACGATTGCCGCCGCACTGGGCCTCGGCCTCTTGTTCGGCATGCTCGCCATTCGCCTGAAACTGCCCGCACTGGTCGGCTACCTGGCCGCCGGCGTGTGCATCGGCCCGGCCACGCCGGGCTTCGTCGCGGACGTAGCGCTGGCTTCGCAATTGGCGGAAATCGGGGTGATGCTGCTGATGTTCGGCGTGGGCCTGCACTTTTCGCTGGGCGACCTGCTCGACGTGAAGAAGATCGCCCTGCCCGGCGCGCTGCTGCAGATTACGGTCGCGACCGTGATGGGGATGGGCCTGGCCCACTGGTGGGGCTGGGGCCTGGGTGCGGGGCTGGTGTTCGGCCTGGCGCTGTCGGTTGCCAGCACGGTGGTGCTGCTGCGGGCGCTGGAAGCGCGTGGGGTGCTCGATTCCATGAACGGCCGCATCGCGGTGGGCTGGCTGGTGGTGGAAGACCTGGTGATGGTGCTGGTGCTGGTGATGCTGCCCGCGCTGGCGGGGCCGCTGGGCGGCAAGGGCGATGCCGGCACCGAATTGTGGCCGGCGCTGGGCAAGACCCTGCTGCAGGTCGGCGCGTTCATCGCCTTCATGCTGATCGTGGGCCGCAAGATTTTCCCGTGGTTCCTGTGGCGCGTGGCCAAGACCAACTCGCGTGAATTGTTCACCCTGTCCGTCATCGCGGCGGCGGTCGGCATCGCCTACGGCTCATCGGCCCTGTTCGGCGTCTCCTTCGCGCTGGGTGCCTTCTTTGCCGGCATGGTGCTGCGCGAGTCGGAGCTGAGCCACCGCGCGGCCGAGGAATCGCTGCCGCTGCGCGATGCGTTCTCGGTGCTGTTCTTCGTGTCGGTGGGCATGCTGTTCGACCCGATGGTGCTGGTCGAGTACCCGCTGCAGGTGCTTGCCGTGGTGGCGATCATCCTGTTCGGCAAATCGGCCGCGGCCTTTGCGCTGGTGCTGGCGCTGCGCTACCCGATCAACACCGCCATCACCGTCTCGGCCAGCCTGGCGCAGATCGGTGAGTTCTCGTTCATCCTGGTCGCGCTGGGCATGCAGCTCGAGCTGCTGCCGGCACTGGGCCAGAACCTGATCCTGGCCGGCGCCATCATCTCGATCGCGGTCAATCCGCTGATGTTCACCCTGGGCACGCCACTGGAAAAATGGCTGCGCTCCAGGCCGGACCTGGCGCGCAGGCTGGAACGCCCGGCCGACCCGCTGGCAGAACTGCCGATGGAGACCGCGCGCGAGAAGCTGAGCGGACAGGTGGTGCTGGTCGGCTTCGGCCGCGTCGGCCGCCGCATCGCCGACGACCTGGTGGCGCGCGGGGTGCATTTCGTGGTGGCGGAACAGAACCGCGAGATCGTCGAGCAGCTGCGCGCACGCGGCATCCCGGCGGTGGCCGGCGACGCGGCCGAGCCGGCGGTGCTGATCCAGGCCCACATCACGCATGCGGCCTTGCTCGTCATCGCCACGGCGGACACGTTCCATGTGCGGCGCATGGTGGAGATCGCCCGCATGCTCAACCCGTCGATCGAGGCGGTGGTGCGCACGCACAACGAGAGCGAGGCGGCGCTGCTGCGCGAGGATACCGGCGGCAAGGTGTTCGTCGGCGAGCAGGAGCTGGCTGCCAGCATGTCGCGCCATGTGCTGGAAACGCTCGCGGAGCGGGTGCCGGCGCATTGAGAGGCCCGCGTCACCATTGTTCCGCCCCTTCCCTGCCCGCTTCCATAAAAAAACCCGCCGGCTTGCGCACGGCGGGTTCAGGAACAGCAAGGAAAATCGGTAATCGTCAAGCGGCAACCTCTTCCACGCACAGCTTGAGGTTGGCGTGTCGCCCGTGCAGCTGCGAGTGGATCAGTTCGCTGCGCTCTTCGAGCAGCGCGAACACCGCATCCTTCGACAGCACGTACTCTTCCATCAGCGTGTCCTTGAGCGACTCGATCACCAGCTTGTAGTCGCGGATCGCGTTCAGGGTATAGCTGTACAGCTCGTCCGCCTTCTCTTCCACCAGGCGCAGCGTGTGCTCGCCGCCGACTTCCTTCGACAGCTGGCTGTAGTCGAGCTTCGAGCGCGAGTACATCGACAGGCGGCTGACCATCAGGTTGAGCATCCTGGTGATCTTCTCGATGTCGTTCTGGCTGCCCACCGAGATGCCGCGCGGGCCGTAGAACAGCTCTTCCGCCGCCACGCCGCCGTACAGGCCGACCACGTCGCGCTCCAGCTCTTCGAGCGTGCGCAGCGACATGTCTTCGCCCGACTGCAGCACATAGCCGAGCGCGCCGATCTTCGACACCGCTTCGGTGCTGATCTTCAGCAGGTGCGACTTTTCCTTCACCTCGGCCAGGCTCATGCCGGCGCGCAGGTAGGGGTCGATCTGCATGAAGAAGTGACCCAGCTCGTGCAGGGCGATGCGCTCGCGCTGCTTGGTTTTTTCGGCCGTGGTCGCGCGGTCGGTCAGACCGATGGTGGCGCGCTCGTAGGCACGGAACAGCAGGTTGGTGTTGATGATCGTCTTTTCCTGGATCGACAGCATGCTGGCGCGCTCGACCACGGTCTCCAGCAGCGCCGGGCTCAGGTTCTGGGTGATTTCCGCCACCTGGTCCAGGTTGGTGTCGTTCCAGTCCACCAGGCCCTCCTTCTTGCGCGCCAGGAAACTGCGCAGCAGTTCCCTGCGCTCCTGCTTGTTCGGCAGGCGGAAGTTGATCTTCACCGAGAAGCGGCGCAGCATCGCTTCGTCCATGTCGGTCGACGAGTCGTCGAAGTTCGACGCGACCACCCAGATCACGCCCTGGCCCTTGTCGCTCTTCACGCCGTCCAGCAGGCCCAGCAGGGTGTTGGCGGTGTCGTCTTCCCACTTCTTTTCGCTGCGGCCGCGCGGCATGAACAGGGCCTGGGCTTCATCCAGGAAGATGATGCACTTGCCTTTGGCGCAGGCCTTCTTGTACAGCGCGTTGAGCGTCTTCGAACCGCCGCCCACGTAGCCCGATTCCAGCGCCGAGCCCGAGGCCGAGATCAGCGGCATGTTCAGGCGCTTGGCCAGGTAGCCGACCAGCTTGGTCTTGCCGGTACCGGCCGGGCCGGTCAGCATCACGTTGAACGGCTTGTCGATATTGTGCGACTGGTATTCGTCGCGGTTGCGGAGCATGTCTTCCAGGTGCAGCACTTCCTGCTTGATGTCGTCCATGCCGATCAGGTCGTCCATGCTGCCCTTGAGCTTGTCCGGGGTGATGACTGCGGCGCTCGCGCCCATGGTCGGCAGGCCGAACTTGATCAGGTACAGGATCAGCAGCACCACGGCGATGTTCAGGCCGTGCTGCTTGAAGAAGGTGCCGGTCTTGGCCAGCATGGTCTCGCCTTCGTCCATCACGGCCTTGTGGCTGGCCAGGAAGTCTTCCTTGGCGATCGAATACGGGATCGCGTTCTTGAGCAGCACTTCACGCTCGAGCGACAGGTGCGAGGTGCTCGGCACCTTGACCACGTGCAGCGCCGGCGCATCCTTGAACTTGTAGACGTAGCGCGGCGACTCCGACAGCGGCTTGGCGATCAGGAGGTACTCGAGGCGGTTCTTTTGCGCAGCCAGTTCGGTGATCTCGGCAATATTTTGCGAATGCACGACCGGGCTCGTGTTTTGGGGCACATTCGATTTCCAGATTGCCACCGCTGCGATTACGCCGAGCAGCGCCGCAATGGCGATACGCACGTAAACGTTCTTGAAGGCAATTTGGAGTCGGGCGAATTTCGGCATCGTTTGATCTCTAGCAAAGTTTGGGTCGGACAGCGACAGGTACTTCCGGGGTGCCGTGCCGGCGTGGTCTCGCGGGATCGGCTGCGGCGCATGATGGCCGCCAAGGTTCCAAACGTGTTCGTTTGGTATTGTTTTGATGCCCGAAGGCAATGGGGATATGGAGACTATACCCGCAAAAAAAACCGAGGTGTATACCGTGCGTCGAAAAAAATCTCGAACACAACGATAGTAGAAAAGAATATAACGGAATTGCTTGTCAGCCTGACAGCAGAAATAATCAATTATTCAAATCCACCCCAAGTATTTGTATAATCGATAATTAAATACTGCCATTTAATTACAATAATGACAGCAATCCTTGAGGAAATTTTGCGACAGTCCCACCCGATTTGATTGATCGCAAAATGTGCTCATCTGTATGCATCCTGATGACTTCTTTCTGCAACTCATCAGTTCAATTGAGCGCAACCATTGAAACGGTTTTGGTATGCTGGCGATGTCGATCGACGCCCGACGCACCTTCTCTTATATGGGGTTTGGCGGGCTCTACACAAGTACCAGCAGGAGTAACAGCAAGAGGAACGGCTATGAAAAGATATGCATTGGCAGCAGCGCTGGCGATCTGCCTTGGTAGTCCGGCGCAGGCTGCTGTTATCGATCTCGCTTCAAACCAGCAGGCGGCGGTCCGTACCCAGCAGCCGGTACGCAACCTGTCCGTCACCCAGCGCCAGGAAATCGTGACACCACCCAGCAACATGTCCGAGTTGCCCGAGCCGGAAGTGTTCGCCATGATGCTGTTGGGGCTGATCCTCATTGGCTACAAGGCAGGCCGCGACAGCAGCGAGAAGTTCAAGTAGTACCCGCATTGATCCCTGCGGCAGGCCCGCTGGCCTGCCCTGCCTGCGCCAGCCCCTTCCAGCCCGAATGTCAGGGCTCGCTGCACAATGCGTGCAGCTTCGAGAGCGTGCTCCAGTGTCGGGACGTCACCCCCTCACCGAGCTGCCCATCACCCAGCTGTTTTTCGAGCGCCGTCGCGGCGGCGCTATCCAGGATTCCTTCCGGACACCATACGTAGCGGCCGCTCAGGCCAGACCCTCGGCGCGCAGCGCTTCCTGCACCGCAGGAATGGCAGCAACGCGCGCCTGGTAAGCCTGCAGCGCCGGCCAGTCATCCAGGCCGAATTTCGCGAAACCGGCCCAGTTCAGTACGGTGAACAGGTAAGCGTCGGCGATCGTGAATCCGCTGCCCATCAGGAATTCGCCGCCTTCCAGCTTGCCCGCCAGGTAATGCAGCGGGCGCGCCAGCCCATGCGGCGTTGCGGCCTTCCTCGGTGCAGCCCGGGGTGAAGAGCGGCGTGAAGCGCTTGTGCAGTTCGGTGGCAATGTAGTTGAGCCATTCCATCACCTGGTAGCGTTCGAAGCTGCCCGGGGCCGGGGCCAGACCGGCTGCGGGAGCCTGGTCGGCGATGTATTGCAGCAGGACGGCCGCTTCGGTCAATACCTTGCCATTGTCCAGCTGCAGGGCCGGGACCGACCCCTTGTCGTTGATCTCGCGGAAGTCGCCGCCGCTGGCGATCGCCTTCGTCTTCAGGCTCACGCGCTCGACCGTGAACGGCAGGCCGGCAGCGATCAGGGCAATGTGTGGCGCAAGGGAGCAGGCGCCTGGGCTGACATAGAGTTTCATGGTTTCCTTTCGCAATCAAATGGGCGACCGTGTCGCAGCCTTACAAGCCTACAACATTTTTCTGGGGCTGCTGCGGGAACGCGACAGTTCTGCGTTGCCCGCTCCGCCACCGGCAGGCAAGGTGTAAGATCGAGCGGAATTGTTAGGAGGAAAAATGAGCGATCACTATGAATTGGTGCCGCTGGCGCACCTGTTCCCCGGCATGGTGCTTGCCGATGTGCTGCTCGACCAGCACGGCCAGGTCCTGCTGGCCGAAGGCGCCGTCCTGAGCGAAGCAACGATCCTGTCGATGGCGCGCCATGGCATCGGCGCGGCACCCATCGTGCGCGTTATGCCTGCGCCTGCGGCGGACCCGGCTGCGGTGCAGGCGCGGCTCGACCATCTCTTTCGCCGCAACGACCGCGACGACCACGACGTCTGGGCCACTGGCCTGCTGCGCCGCTATGTCGAGGATTACCGCCTGAAGAAGGAGCCTGCGGCATGAGCGGCCTGCCGATCGACGAACTCCTCGGCGGGGTCGACGACCTGCCCTCGCTGCCCGCCGTGGTGATGGAACTGCTGGGCAGTATCGAACAGGAAGACACCGACATCGCGGTGCTGGCCAGGAAGGTGTCCAGCGACCCGGCCCTGACGGCCAAGACGCTGCGCCTGGCCAACTCCTCCGCGTTCGGCCTGCAGGTGAAGGCCACCACCCTCCAGCAGGCGATGACCTATCTGGGCTTCCAGACCACGCGCAACCTGATCACGGCCGCAGCGCTCACCGGGTGCTTCCCGGCCGGCCGCTGCCCCGGCTTCAACGACAAGGCGTTCTGGCGCCACTCGATCGCGGCCGCCGCCTGCGCCCGGGTCCTGGCGCGGCCCTTGCGCTTCAATCCGGATGTCGCCTTCACGGCCGGCCTGCTGCACGACATTGGACGGCTGGTGCTGGTGGCGCGCTTCCCGGAGCGCTACCAGGCGGTACTGTCGCTGCGCGACAAGCGGGACTGCGAACTGATCGAAGCGGAGCGCGCCCTGCTCGGCGTGGACCATGTGGACGCCGGCGTGGCGCTGGCGGAACATTGGAATTTTTCCGACACCATGCGCCATGCGATCGCCTTCCACCATGCGCCGGAAGCGCCCGGTGCCGGCTTCCTGGCGACCATCGTGCATGTGGCAAGCGCGGTGGTGCACGCACTGGACCTGGCGGACAATCCGGACGAGCTGGTGCCCCGCGTATCGGCGGTGGCATGGACGGCGCTGGGAATGACGGAACAAGCCTGGCTGCAGGCGTTCCACGATACGGAGCTGCAGTACGAAGAGATGACGGCCATCCTGATGGCCTGAGGGCAAACCGAAAAGGTGAAAAGGCACGCCGCGCGAAACAACGACGCGGGAGCCGGAGAGCTGGGTCCAGACCGCCGGCGCGGCACTGCGCTCAGCGCGCGGTGCCGCAGCCCGCTGAAGCCGAAGGCATGACAGGCGCGGCTGTCATGCCCACGGCATCAGTGAGCATAATTGCCGGACGACGACTGGCCTTGTTCGGTGGTTTGCTGCTGCGGCTGTTGCTGCTGCTGTTGCTGGGCTGCCGCCGCGGCGGCGGCCTGGGCTGCCTTCTCTTCTGGCTTCGGGCGGCCCTGGGCATCCGACAGGCGGTACTTGGTGCGGCGGTCGCCCATCAGGTCGCGCAGGTCACGGATGCTCATCCCGGTCACTTCGTGCATACGGATCAGCAGCGAGGCGCCGACCGGCAGGCGGTGGTGGCGGATCTTGCTGATGACTGGCGGCGCAACTTCGAGCATGCGCGACAGCGCGGCGTCGTTCTTCAGCTGCATTTTGCCGAGCAGGATGTCCAGCAGATGGTTCGGGTTGTAGCTTTCTTGCGAAGACAAAGCATGGTGCTGTTGTGCCATGATATTTACCTCTTGAGTTTGGTTAAAATAGTTCCCTTACGAACTTTTGTTAAAGACTACATTTCATCAACATAAGTTCCCGGACTACTCTTAGGAAATTAAACAGGTCAAACCTGAAGAACTCCTTAAGAACGTACCGGTCGCATGCCCCGCGTTATCCCCCCGCATGCGCACTTGTCTTTCAAACAAATTATCAGGCTCATACGCCCCCAGTACATCCGAGCGGCGCATGTGACTCATTGTCGGAACTCAAGCTATCGTGCGGAAAGCTTGTCACATAGGCATTTCAGCACATGGGGATTATTTGTGGCGCACGCAAGAGATTTCCGCAATAAATTTTCCTAGTCAGAAGTTGACTGGAAGCTGTTGATTTACAAGAAGAAATAGTTTGATCCAGCCGACATTCCATGACCCTGTGTCGGATTCAGCGATGAAATTCACATTTAACAATCTGAGCACATTGGCAATAACTTTAGGTTAAGAAACTTATCATTCCGGATGGCACAAGAATTTCCTCCAAGCGGGTCGCGCACGGCCCCTTTTTCGGGCCTGCGGGAGATTTAAGCTACACTGGAACCTGTATTGCCAAAGCATCAGCTCTCCTTTCAATTTAGTATTCCATGCAGAAAAAAGTATTCATCAAAACCTTCGGCTGCCAGATGAACGAGTACGACTCGGACAAGATGGCCGACGTCCTCGGGGCCGCGGAGGGACTGGTCCGGACCGACTCGCCCGAAGACGCCGACGTGATCCTGCTGAACACCTGCTCCGTGCGCGAAAAAGCGCAAGAAAAAGTGTTTTCGGATCTGGGCCGCTTCCGCGCGCTCAAGCGCGACAAGCCGGACCTGGTGATCGGCGTGGGTGGCTGCGTGGCCTCGCAGGAAGGGGAAGCCATCGTCAAGCGTGCGCCGCACGTGGACGTCGTGTTCGGTCCGCAGACCCTGCACCGGCTGCCGCAGATGATCCGCGAGCGCCGCAATACGGGCACGGCCCAGGTCGACATCAGCTTCCCGGAAATCGAGAAGTTCGATCACCTGCCGCCAGCCAAGGTGGAAGGCCCGGTCGCGTATGTGTCGATCATGGAAGGCTGCAGCAAATATTGCAGCTACTGCGTGGTGCCCTACACCCGCGGCGAGGAAGTCTCGCGCCCGTTCGAAGACGTGCTGACCGAATGCGCGGGCCTGGCCGCCCAGGGCGTGAAGGAAATCATGCTGCTGGGCCAGAACGTGAACGCCTACCGCGGCACCATGGAAGGCGGCGAAGTAGCGGATTTCGCCCTGCTGCTCGAATATATTGCCGACATCCCCGGCATCGAACGCCTGCGCTACGTCACCAGCCACCCGAAGGAATTCACCCAGCGCCTGATCGATGCGTACGCGAAGATCCCGCAGCTGGTCAACCACATCTACCTGCCGGTGCAGCACGGTTCCGACCGCGTGCTCGGCGCCATGAAGCGCGGCTACACCGCGCTCGAATACAAGTCGATCATCCGCCGCATCCGCGCGGTGCGTCCGGAGATGGCGTTCTCGTCCGACTTCATCGTGGGCTTCCCCGGCGAAACCGATGCCGACTTCGAAGCCATGATGAAACTGGTCGAAGATGTCGGTTTCGACAACAGTTTCAGCTTTATCTTCAGCAAGCGTCCGGGCACCCCGGCCGCCAACCTCGAAGACGATACGCCGCATGAAGTCAAACTCGGCCGGCTGCAGCGTCTCCAAGCCCTGATCGATGCGAATACCCGCAGGTATAGTGCAGCAATGGTCGGCAGCGTCCAGCGCGTGCTGGTCGAAGGCCCGTCGAAGAAGGACCCGGAGCAGTTGCAGGGCCGGACCGAGAACAACCGCGTGGTCAATTTCCTGTCAGATGAGACCGGCATGTCCGCGACCGGCACGTCCCTGGCCGGCCAGCTGGTCGACGTACGCATCGTCGCAAGCCACGACTACTTCCTGCGCGGCGAACTCGTCGCTAACCTTGATACGATTGCCAAAGCCAGTTGAAAAACACACCTACCCAGCCTTCGTACTTCATCCCCGAGCCGCTCGACAACACGCGACTCGCCCACCTGTGCGGCCCGCTCGACGAAAACCTGCGCCAGATTTCGGCCGCGCTTGACGTGACCGTCTTCCGGCGCGGCGAGAAATTCATCGTCAGCGGCGCCAATGCCGAGCGCGCGGTCGAACTGCTCGAACGCTTCTACGCGGTGGCCAACAAGGTCGTGCCGATCGAGGAAGTGCAGCTGGCGCTGGTCGAGCAGCGTTCCGGCCTGAAGCCGCGCACCGGCGCCGATGCCGACGCGGCCGACAGCTCCGCCGGCAGGCAGGGCGCCGAGCGCCAGGCCGAGAAAGGAACGGACAAGGGGACCGACGAGGCGGCCGACGGCCAAGCGCCGCTTGAACTGGTCAGCCCGACGCTCAAGACCCGCCGCAGCGACCTGCGTGGCCGCACGCCGCACCAGATCCAGTACCTGAAAGCCGTGCTCGAGCACGACATCAGCTTCGGCGTCGGCCCGGCCGGTACCGGCAAGACCTACCTGGCGGTGGCCTGCGCCGTGGACGCCCTCGAACGCGACGCGGTCAAGCGCATCATCCTGACCCGTCCTGCCGTGGAAGCCGGCGAGCGCCTCGGCTTCCTGCCGGGCGACCTGAGCCAGAAGGTCGACCCCTACCTGCGCCCGCTGTACGACGCGCTGTACGACCTGCTCGGTTTCGACCGCACGCAAAAGATGTTCGAGAAACAGATCATCGAGATCGCCCCGCTGGCCTACATGCGCGGCCGCACCCTGAACCACGCGTTCGTGATCCTCGACGAGGCCCAGAACACGACGGTCGAGCAGATGAAGATGTTCCTGACCCGTATCGGTTTCGGCAGCAAGGCCGTGGTCACCGGCGACGTGACCCAGGTCGACCTGCACAAGACACAGCGCTCTGGCCTGGTCGACGCGATGCACGTCCTGAAAAACGTGCGCGGCATTGCGTTCACCCAGTTCTCCAGCGCCGACGTGGTGCGCCATCCGCTGGTGGCGCGCATCATCGATGCCTACGAGACCAATTCGTCCATCGAGGAACTCGCCGCCCTTCCCAAACCGACCCCGGTAAAAAATGCAAGAAAAAAATCATAAGCTCGACCTCGAGGTCCAGTACGCCGACACCCGCCTGCAGGAAGCCATCACGGAAGAGATGCTGCAGCGCTGGGTGCAGGCCGCCCTGCTCGCGCCCGCCGAACTGACCATCCGCTTCGTCGACGCCGAGGAAGGCCAGACCCTGAACCGCACCTACCGCGGCAAGGACTACGCCACCAACGTCCTCACCTTTGCCTACAACGAAGACGAGGACCTGGGCGACGAGGATCCGACCCAGGCCGACATCATCCTCTGCACCGATGTGTTGCAGCGCGAGGCGGACGAGCAGAAAAAGACGGTCGAGGAGCATGCCGCCCACCTGGTGGTGCACGGCGTGCTGCACGCGCAGGGCTACGACCACGAGCACGACGAGGAAGCCGAGGAAATGGAACAGTTCGAGCGCGATATCATGGAAGTGCTCGGCTATCCGGATCCGTACGCGGATTGATTTGCCATACCTGGATGGCCCGTCGGGTGGGCGGGTCTTTCCGCCACCCGGCGACACCCGGATACGTACACACCGCCGGATTCAGCCCTCTGCCCTTTTGGTGTATCCTATACCCATCGCAACAACGGCTTCACGCCAACTATGCCCGAGTATCCCAGTGACGTCCGATCGGACGCCAAACCCCACCGGTCGCTGTTCGAACGGCTGACCGCGCTTATCTCCCCCGAGCCTGAAAACCGCGCAGAACTGCTCGAAGTCCTGCACGAAGCCCACGAACGCAAGCTGATCGACGCCGACGCACTCTCGATGATCGAGGGCGTGTTCCAGGTGTCGGACCTGTCCGTACGCGACATCATGGTGCCGCGTTCGCAGATGGACGTGATCGACATCACCAAGCCCATCGACGAATGGCTGCCGATCGTGCTGGAAACCCAGCACTCGCGCTTCCCCGCCATCGAAGGCGAACGCGACAAGGTGGTCGGCATCCTGCTGGCCAAGGACCTGCTGCGTTACTACGCCGAGGAATCGTTCGACGTGCGCGCCATGCTGCGCCCGGCGATCTTCATCCCGGAATCGAAGCGCCTGAACGTGCTGCTGCGCGATTTCCGCGCCAACCACAACCACATGGCCATCGTCGTCGACGAATACAGCGGCGTGGCCGGCCTGATCACCATCGAGGACGTGCTCGAGCAGATCGTCGGCGACATCGAGGACGAGTACGACTTCGACGAGGAAGAAGACAACGTCCTGTCGATCAAGGAAGGCCAGCTCGGCCCGCGCTGGCGCGTCAAGGCCCTGACCGAGATCGAGCAATTCAACGAAGAGGTCGGCGCCGACCTGCCGGAAGACGAAGTCGACACCATCGGCGGCCTGGTCGCGAGCCACCTCGGCCGCATGCCGCACAAGGGTGAGGTATTCGACCTGCAGAACCTGCGCTTCGAAGTGCTGCGCGCCGACGCGCGCCAGATCCACGTGCTGCTGGTCGAGAAGCTGCCGCTGTCCGAGGACCACGACGACTGATGCTGCGCCGCCGCACCCAGCCCGGAACGCCGGAGCGTGCTACTGGCGCCCGGGGCGCCGGGCCGTCTCCCAAGGCCCTGGTGGCGATGGCGCTGGCAGGCAGCACTGCCCTGCTGTCGTTCGAGCCCGTCGGCTGGTGGCCGGTGCAGTTCCTGGCGCTCGCGTATTTCTTCTACCAGGTCGGCATGGACAGCGCGCCGCGCCGCGGCACCCTGCTGGGCTGGGCGTTCGGTTTCGGCTGGTCGGTGGCCGGCATGCACTGGCTGTACATCGCCATCACCCGCTTCGGCGGCCTGCCTGCCATCCTGGGCGCCATTGCCATCGTCCTGCTCGGCCTGTACATGGGCTTGTTCGGCGCCTTTGCCGGCGGCGTTGCCACCTGGCTGCGCCGTAAATGGTCGCTGCCGGTCAGCGCCTTCGTGCTGCTGGTGCTGCCCGCCATCTGGGGCGTATCGGAATGGATGCGTGGCTGGGTCTTCACGGGCTTCCCGTGGGCCGCTTCCGGCTACGCCCATAACGTCTCCCCGCTCGGCGGTTACGCCCCCATCGTCGGGGTGTACGGCGTGGGCATCCTCGCCGCGTTGTGCGCCGGCGCCCTCGTGATGCTGACCCAACGCGCGCGCTGGCCTGCGCTCGGGCTGTTCGCCGCCGTCATGGCGGCAGGTTTCGGTTTGAAACAGATCGCATGGACCCAGGAAGTGGGCCAACCGGTGACGGTGCGCCTGCTGCAGGGCGACGTGCGGCAGGACCAGAAGTTCGACGCTGCCTACCTGTTCGACATCATCGAGCGCTACCGCGGCATGATCACGGCGGCGCCGGCCGACTTGATCGCCACGCCCGAAACCGCGATCCCCGTCACGCCGCAGCAGTTGCCGGACAGCTATCTCGCCGCGCTGGACAATTTCGCCAAGGAGAGCGGCAGCCATCTGATGATCGGCATTCCGATGATGGACAGTCCGACGCGCTACGCCAACAGCGTCATTGCGATCGGTCCCGAGACGACGGCTTACCGCTACGACAAATTCCACCTGGTGCCCTTCGGTGAATTCATCCCGCCGGGCTTCCGCTGGTTCACCGACCTGATGAGCATCCCGTTGGGTGACCAGACCCGCGGCAAGGCGCTGCAGGCGCCGTTCCCGGTGAAGGACCAGATGGTGCTGCCGAATATTTGTTACGAAGACGCCTTTGGCGAAGAGATCGCCGCCCAGTTGCGCAACGCGCCGCAACCGGCGACCTTGTTGCTGAACGTGTCGAACCTGGCCTGGTACGGCGAATCGGTGGCGATACCGCAGCACCTGCAGATCTCGCAGATGCGCGCGATCGAAACCGGCCGCCCGATGCTGCGCTCGACTAACAACGGTGCCACCGCCATCATCGACGGGCGCGGGAATATCCTGCACCGCCTGCCGTTCTACGAACGCGGCGTGCTGTCGGCAACCGTGCGCGGCACCGAAGGTTTTACTCCCTACGTCCGCTTCGGTAACTATGCGTTCCTGCTGCTCGGCGCCTTGATGCTGCTGGGCGCATGGTTCGCCGGCCGAAGCTACCGGCAGAAGGTTTCGTAGGGTGGGCGGGTCTTCCCGCCCACGCGTTCAGCCATGGCATACGTAGCCACAACGCATCCGTGAGTTGAACGCGTGGGCAAGAAACTTGCCCACCCTACGAACAACCATTACAAAAATAAATCCCCAATTCGAACGGCTGAGCTGAATCCGCCCCCAGAGGGCCGGGAAAATTCAGTAGAATTGGTCATTTGGCAAACTTACCGTGTTCGCGGCCCCGTCCCGCGCCGCCCCACATGTCGCTTACATTCCGATGCTCACATTCCAACAAATCATCCTGACCCTGCAGACCTACTGGGACAAGCAGGGCTGCGCCCTGCTGCAGCCGTACGACATGGAAGTCGGCGCAGGCACCTTCCACACCGGCACCTTCCTGCGCGCGATCGGCCCGGAGCCGTGGCGCGCCGCCTACGTGCAGCCGTCGCGTCGCCCGAAGGACGGCCGCTACGGCGAGAACCCGAACCGCCTGCAGCACTACTACCAGTACCAGGTGGTGCTGAAACCCGCGCCGGAAAACATCCTCGACCTGTATCTCGGCTCGCTCGAGGCGCTGGGCCTGGACCTCAAGAAGAACGACGTGCGCTTCGTCGAGGATGACTGGGAAAGCCCGACCCTGGGCGCCTGGGGCCTGGGCTGGGAAGTCTGGCTCAACGGCATGGAAGTGACCCAGTTCACCTACTTCCAGCAGGTCGGCGGCCTCGATTGCAAGCCGGTGCTGGGCGAGATCACCTACGGCATCGAGCGCCTGGCCATGTACCTGCAGGGCGTCGAGAACGTGTACGACCTGGTCTGGACCGAGTGGGAAGAGAATGGGGTGAAGAAGACGCTGAGCTACGGCGACGTCTTCCACCAGAACGAAGTCGAGCAGTCGACCTACAACTTCGAGCACGCGAACACCGAACTGCTGTTCCAGGCTTTCTCGAATCACGAAGCCGAGGCCAAGCGCCTCGTCGAGCTGCAACTGACCCTGCCGGCCTACGAACAGATCATGAAGGCCTCGCACAGCTTCAACATGCTGGACGCGCGCGGCGCGATCTCGGTGACCGAGCGCGCCGCCTACATCGGCCGCGTGCGCACGCTGTCGCGCCTGGTCGCCCAGGCCTACTACGACTCGCGCGAGAAGCTCGGCTTCCCGATGCTGCCGGCTTCTGCTGAAGCCATCGACAAAGCCGCCGCCTGAAAAGAACAAGACACCATGAATCAGACTCTCCTCGTCGAACTGCAGACCGAAGAACTGCCGCCGAAAGCACTCGTCAAGCTGGGCGCCGCATTCGCCAACGGCATCGCCAACGGCCTGAAGGCCCGCGACTTCCTGAACGCTGACAATGCCGACAGCGTCGTCACGCCGCATGCCACCCCGCGCCGCCTGGCAGTCACCATCACCAATGTACGCGCCACCTCGCCCGACAAGACCATCCGCGAGAAGGTCCTGCCGGTCTCCGTCGCGCTGGACAAGGATGGCAACCCGAGCGCACCGCTGGCCAAGAAGCTGGCCGCGCTGGGCTTCCCCGACCTGACCGTCGCCGACCTCGAACGCGCCCAGGACGGCAAGGCCGAATCCTTCTTCCACACCTACACCGCAGCCGGCAGCCAGCTCGCCGGCGCCCTGCAGGACGTGCTGCAGGACACCGTCGCCAAGCTGCCGATCCCGAAGGTCATGAGCTACCAGCGCCCGGACGGCGCCACGGTGCAGTTCGTGCGCCCGGTGCACCTGCTGCTCGCCCTGCACGGCGAACAGGTGCTGCCGCTCTCGCTGCTGGGCCTTTCCGCCGGCCGCCACACCATGGGCCACCGCTTCCTGTCGCACGGCCAGCCGATCGCCGTGCCGCACGCCGACCAGTACGCGGCCGTGCTGGAACGCGAAGGCAAGGTGCTGTCCTCCGCCGAGGCGCGCAAGGAAAGCATCCGCCGCCAACTGCTGGAAAAGGCTGGCGGCGACCAGGTCCTGATGCCGGAATCGCTGCTGGAAGAAGTGGCGGCCCTGGTCGAATGGCCGGTGGTCTACGAATGCCGCTTCGAGGATGAATTCCTGGCCGTGCCGCAGGAATGCCTGATCCTGACGATGCAGACCAACCAGAAATACTTTGCCCTGACCGATGCGTCGGGCAAGCTGCGCTCGCGCTTCCTGATCGTGTCGAACCTGGAAACCGACGACCCGTCGGCCATCGTCGGCGGCAACGAGCGCGTGGTGCGCCCGCGCCTGTCCGACGCCAAGTTCTTCTTCGAGCAGGACAAGAAGAAGACGCTGGAGTCGCGCCTGCCGCAACTGGCGAACGTCGTCTACCACAACAAGCTGGGCACCCAGCTCGAGCGCAGCCAGCGCGTCATGACCCTGGCCAGCGCCATCGCACGCCGCCTGGGCTTCGACGTGGCGCTGGCCGAGCGCGGCGCGCGCCTGTCCAAGGCCGACCTGCTGACCGACATGGTGGGCGAGTTCCCGGAACTGCAGGGCATCATGGGCACCTATTATGCGCGCCACGACGGCGAGCACGAGGAAGTCGCCCTGGCCGCCTCCGAGCACTACCAGCCGCGCTTTGCCGGCGACCTTCTCCCCTCGACCAATACCGGCCTGGTGGTGGCGCTGGCCGACAAGCTGGAAACCCTGGTCGGCATCTGGGCCATCGGCCTGCAGCCGACCGGCGAAAAGGACCCGTTCGCGCTGCGCCGCCACGCCCTGGGCGTGATGCGCATGCTGGTCGAGAAGCGCCTGCCGCTGTCGCTGTGGGACCTGGTGGACGATGCATGCCGCGTGTTCGAGGGCCAGGCGGCATTCAAGGATCCGCGAGGCGAGGTCATCCCCTTCATGCTCGATCGCCTGCGCGGCATGCTGCGCGAGCGCGGCTTCTCGCCGAACGAGGTCGAGGCCGTGCTGGCCCAGAACCCGGACCGCGTCGACGACGTCGTCCAGCGGCTGGAGGCGGTGCAGGCATTCGCCGCGCTGCCGGAGTCGAGCTCGCTGGCCGCCGCCAACAAGCGCATCACCAACATCCTCAAGAAGAACGAGGACGCGCTGCCGCAGGAGGCCTCGATCAAGGACGACCTGCTGGTCGAGCAGGCCGAGGCCAAGCTGGCCGCGAAGATGAAGGTCCTCGAAAGCGACGTGAACGATGCGTTCGCGAAGGGCGACTTCGCCGGGGCCCTGAAGACGCTGGCGCTGATGAAGGAGGAAGTGGACGCCTTCTTCAACGACGTGATGGTGATGGCCGACGACCTGGCATTGCGCAACAACCGCCTGGCGCTGCTGTCGCAGCTGCACGGCATGATGAACCGCGTTGCCGACATCTCCAAGCTCGCGGCTTAAGAGTGCGTGAAAAATTCGTCCATGGCTGCGTTGCCTCGTCTCGCCGTACAAGCGTACTGTCTTCGACTCGGCACCTTGCCCTGGCCGTTTTTTCACACACTCTACGTTTTAAGGTAATGCCATGAAACTCATCATCCTCGACCGGGATGGGGTCATCAACCACGATTCGCCGGACTTCATCAAGTCGCCGGCGGAGTGGACTCCCATTCCCGGCTCGCTGGAAGCGATCGCCCGCCTGAACCAGGCGGGTTACCGGGTCGTCATCGCGTCGAACCAGTCGGGCATCGCGCGCGAACTGTTCGACATGACGACCCTGAACGCGATCCACCAGAAAATGCACGACAGCGCCCAGCTGGTCGGCGCCGACATCGACGCCATCTTCTTCTGCCCGCACTCGGCAAGCGACAACTGCGACTGCCGCAAGCCCAAGGCCGGCATGTTCGAAGAGATCAGCAAGCGCTTCAAGGTGAGCCTGAAAGGCGTGCCGACGGTCGGCGATTCGCTGCGCGACCTGCAGGCCGGCTTCATCATGGGCTGCGTGCCCTACCTCGTATTGACCGGCAAGGGCGAAAAGACCCAGCAGACCGGCGGACTGCCGCCCGGCACCCAGGTCTTCCCCGACCTGGCGAGCATGGTGAATGCCTTCCTCAAGACCGCGACACAGCGGCCAGAATAACCATAACAGTAATCCAGTCCGGAGCCCCTTTGCGTACTTTCAGCCTGTTCCTGCGTTCCCTGCTCTTCAAGATCGTGATGATCGTGGCCACCGTGGTGTGGGCCTGTATCTGCTTCCTGGCGGCGCCGCTGCCCTACAACCAGCGCTTCTGGGTGACCTCGCGCTGGAACGTCTTCATCATCTGGTGCGCAAAGGTGATCTGCGGGATCCGCTACGAGTTCAAGGGCTACGAGAACCTGCCGGACGGCCCCGCCATCATCCTGTCGAAGCACCAGTCGGCATGGGAGACCATCTTCCTGCTCCCGAACCTCACGCGCCCGCTGGTCTACGTGTTCAAGAAGGAAATCCTGTATATCCCCTTCTTCGGCTGGGGCATGGCGCTGCTGCGCATGATCCCGATCGACCGCTCGCAGGGCAAGAACGCGTTCGCGCAAGTGGTCAGGCACGGCCGCCGGCGCCTGGCCGACGGGCAGTGGATCATCATGTTCCCCGAAGGGACGCGCATCCCGGTGGGCCAGAAAGGCAAGTACAAGAGCGGCGGCACACGCCTGGCTGTCGAAACCCAAACGGTCGTCGTGCCGATCGCGCATAATTCAGGTGAGTGCTGGCCGAAGAATTCCTTCATCAAGCGCCCTGGCCTGATCACGGTCTCGATCGGCAAACCGATTTCGCCAGAAAACCACACCCCCGACAGCATGATGCAAGAGGTCGAAAATTGGATAGAATCCGAAATGCGCGTCATTTCGCCCCACGTCTACAGAGGTGGCTGAGCGATGTCAGCGCCCAGATCAGGAATTCGAAACCGCAGCACGATATGAACGCTTCCAAGATCGACGGGCACCAACTGGAACTGTTCGCTCAGGACTTCTTCGCGGCGCTCAAGCCCTCGGATAAACCAGCGCAGCCCGCACAACCCCTCTTCAAGGCGCCGCCCCCGGCGCCGCGTCACATGATCCCATCGCCGCCGGTCGCGATGGGCGACCCTCCCCTCAAGCGCATCGTGCTCGGCCCCCATACCGTCGATTACGCCCTGCGCCGCTCCTCGCGCCGTTCGATCGGCTTCATGATCGACGACGACGGCCTGCGCGTGACCGCGCCGCGCCGCTGCACCCAGCCCGACATCGACAATGCGATCCGCGCCAAGCAGCGCTGGATCCTGAGCAAGCTGCTCGAACGCGGCGAGCGCCGCGCCCAGCGCCAGGAACGCCCGCCGCTCGAATGGAAGGATGGTGCGCGCCTGCCCTACCTGGGCGGCGAGATCACGCTGCGGCTGGAAGAAGCCTCGCGCAGCCACTGCCAGTTCGACGCGGCCAGCCAGGAGCTGTGGATCGGCGTGGTACCCGGCCTGTCGGAGTGGCAGCTCAAGGAGCGCGTGAAACTGTGGTTCCAGGGCGAGGCGAAGAAGCTCTTCAAGACGAGGCTCGAGCACTTCGCGCCGCTGCTCGGTGTGACCTACAAGGCCTTCGCGCTGTCGTCGGCCGGCACGCGCTGGGGTTCGTGCACGATCGAAGGGAACATCCGCCTGAACTGGCGCCTGATCCACTACCCGCCCCTGCTCATCGACTACGTGGTGGCGCACGAACTGGCGCACCTGCGCGAGATGAACCACAGCCCGCGCTTCTGGGCGGCGGTGGGCGAGGTGTATCCGGATTACGACGGGGCGCGCCTGGCGCTGCGCAAGCGTTCGCACGAGATGCCGGTGTTGTTCACCGACTGAGACCGTTGGCGATCGCGCCTCTACAGGAGCGAATCGCGGCGCGCCGCCGCCAGTTCCTTCATCGCCCCCATCTGCGCATCCGACAGGGCACGGTACGGAATGGGTAGCGTCCCGCGCTTGAGTACCATCATGAAGCCGCGCGAGTAGGTGCGCACGCCGATGACGTCTTCCCACCCGATCAGGGTCACGCCGCCGCTGGTGCGCACGATGCCATGCTGGTCGATGGTGAATTCATAGGTGCGCCGCCCGCGCCCGAGCAGGATGAAGTGCAAGGCCGCGCTCAGGGTGCTCTTGAGGCGCAGGTACAGGCTGGCCGGCCAGCGGATGCGCCTGCGGCGGATCAGGAAGCCGCCATGCTGCCACATGAAGCTGATGTATTCGCCCAGCGTGTAGCGCACGAAGAAATGCAGCTCGCATACGGGAGCGGGGACCGGGATCGATGGCGTGACGGTGGCGTCTCCGCTTCCGGTACCGACAGGCATGTGCAGGATCTTGTCGCCAAGCTGCTGCTGCGCCAGGGAAGCGACGGGCTTCCCGTTGTTGACCGGTCTCGGGTGATTAAACGACAACATTGCGCATCCCCTTGTTATATCCGAGCTCGAACCGGAATGGTAGCAAAACCTACCCGATAAGTTGTCGCAGGAGTTCAACAGTGCGCAGGGTCGCTCCCCGGTGGCGGCCCGCGAATGCCAGGGCATGCGCGCCCATCCTGGCGCGTGCGTTTTCGTCGTCCAGCAGGCGCAGCGCGGCGGCCACCAGCGCCTCGGCGTGCGCCAGGCGCAGCGCCGCGCCGTCGCTCACCGCTTCCTCGGTCGCCTCGGCGAAATTGAAGGTGTGCTGGCCCACCAGCACCGGTTTGCCGAGGGCGCAGGCTTCGATCAGGTTCTGGCCGCCCAGCGGCATCAGGCTGCCGCCGATGAAGGCGCAGTCGCAGGCTGCATAGTAAGCGAACATTTCGCCCATCGAGTCGCCCAGCAAGACGTCGGCCGTGCCGATGCCCTGTTCGAGCTGCGAGCGCCGCGCGACACGCAGGCCGCGCGCGGCGATCATGTCCTCGACCTCGTCGAAACGCTGCGGATGGCGCGGCACGATCGCCAGCAGCGCGTCATGCCGCTTGTCCGCCACCCGCTGCCAGGCATCGAGGATCAACGCTTCCTCGCCTTCGCGCGTGCTGGCACACAGGAAGACCGGGCGGCTCCCGACCTGGCCGCGCAGCCATGCGCCCTTCTCCAGCGCCGCGGCGGGCGGCACCACGTCGAACTTGATGCTGCCGGTGACCGCGACGCGCGGCGCGCCGAGCGAGCGGATACGGGCCGCATCCGGCTCGGTCTGGGCGGCAACCAGCGTGATCGCCCGTGCGGCGTCGGTCATGAGGGCGCCCATCTTGCGCCCGCGCCGCAGCGAGCGCTCCGACAGGCGCGCGTTGACCAGCGCCACCGGCACCTTGTTTTTCGCGCAGCCGGCAATCAGGTTCGGCCACACCTCGGTCTCCATCAGGACGCACACGCGCGGATGAAAGCGGCGCAGGAAGCGCGCCACCATGAAGCCGGTGTCGTACGGCAGGTAGGATTGCACCACGCGCTCGCCGTGGTGCCCGAACAGCGATTTGCCGGTGGCGCGGCCGGTCGGCGTCATGTGGGTGAGCAGGATGCGGCTGGCGGGATACTGCGCCAGCAGGGCTTCGACCAGGGGCTCGGCGGCGCGGGTCTCGCCCACGGACACGGCATGCACCCACAGGGTCGGGCGGTCGAGCGGCGCGGCGCCGGGAAAACCCAGGCGCTCGGCCCAGTGCGTTCGATAGCCGGGTTCCTTGCGCCCGCGCCACCACAGCCGCGCCAACACCAGCGGCAGCGCCAGCCACCAGGCCAGCGAGTACAGCAGACGGCTCACACCCGCCCTTTCACACGGCCTCCAGCAGCCGGCGTGCGGCCGCGATGACCTCCGGTGCGGACGGGGGCGCCTTCATGTCGCCCAGGTTGACGATATTGGCCGACCAGTTGCCCTCGGTCTTCCACTTCGGCGAATCGCAGTAGATCTCGACGGTGGGACGCACGAAGGCGGCGGCGATGTGGGTCAGGCCGGTGTCCACGCCGACCGCGAGCCGCGCGTGCTGGGCCGTTGCCACCGCGTCCATCATCGACAGCTTCGGCAGCACGCGCGCATTCGGCAGGCTGCCGGCAATCGACTGGGCTTCGTCCAGTTCCCCCTGCGAGCCCCAGGGCAGCAGCACCGGCATCGGCGCCAGCGCGCGCCCGAGCGCGATCCAGTTCGCGTGCGCCCACTTCTTGGCGTCGCGCGCCGTGCCGTGGAAGAACACGGCGTAGTCTGCCTCGGGCAGGAAGGCCGGGCGCAGCGCGGCCTGCGGCGCCGGCAGGCCGAAGTCGGGCGGGGTGTCGACGGCATAACCCAGCGCCGCACCGGCCACCATGCGCCCGCGCGCCACGGCATGCGTACGCGGGCTCAAAGGGATGCTCTCGGTGTGGAAGATGCGCGAGATGCCTTCGTAGCCGGAGCCTTCGCTGCCGTTGGCCAGGCCGACCTTCTTCCCGCCACGCTTGACGCGGGCGGCGCCCATGATGATGCCGGTCTTGAGCAGGCCCTGGGTGTCGAACACGACATCGTATTCTTCCTCGCGCAGGCTGCGGAAGAAAGCCTTGATCTCGGCCCGCGTTTCAGGCTTGCCGAGGCTCTTGCGCCAGCGCCGCAGCGCCCACGGGATGATCCGGCGCACGTGGGGGTTCAGGCGCACCAGGCTGGTATAGCCCTCTTCCACCACCCAGTCGATCGTCGCGCCGGGATGGTGGCGCAGGATGTCGGCCACCATCGGCAGGTTGTGCAGCACGTCGCCGAGCGACGACACGCGCACCAGGAGTATCTTCAAGCGCTATTCCTTACTATTGAACAAGCTTAGAACGGCAGTTCGGCGTCCGGCTTGGCGGCCAGGATCACCCCCTTGAACTCGGCCTGGATGCGTGCGAGGGCTTCCGGGTTCTCGCCTTCGAAACGCAGCACCACCACCGGGGTCGTGTTCGAGGAACGGGCCAGGCCGAAGCCGTCCGGGTATTCCACGCGCAGGCCGTCGATGCCGTTGATTTTTTCCGAGGTCGGGAAGGTCGCATTGGCGCGCAGGCTGTCGATCAGGGCGAAGTTCTCGCCTTCCTTCAGGTGCAGGTGCAGTTCCGGGGTGCTTGCGGTGATCGGCAGGCTGTTGAGCAGCGCCGACGGGTCCTGTTCCCTGGTCAGGATCTCGAGCATGCGCGCGCCCGCGTACAGGCCGTCGTCGAAGCCGTACCAGCGGTCCTTGAAGAAGATGTGGCCGCTCATCTCGCCGCCCAGCGGGGCGCCGGTTTCCTTGAGCTTGGCCTTGACCAGCGAGTGGCCGGTCTTCCACATCAGGGGGCGTCCGCCGGCTTTCTCGATCCAGGGGGCGAGGTGGCGGGTGCACTTGACGTCGTACAGGATCTCGGCGCCCGGGTTGCGCGACAGGACGTCGCTGGCAAACAGCATCATCTGGCGGTCCGGGAAGATGATCTGGCCATCCTTGGTGACGATGCCGAGGCGGTCGCCGTCGCCGTCGAAGGCCAGGCCGATCTCGGCGTCGGTGTCCTGCAGCGCCTTGATGAGGTCCTGCAGGTTTTCCGGGTGCGCCGGGTCAGGGTGGTGGTTCGGGAAGTGGCCGTCCACCTCGCAGAACAGTTCGACCACCTCGCAACCCATGCCACGGAACAGATCGGGGGCAAAGGCGCCGGCCACGCCGTTGCCGCAGTCGACCGCGATCTTGATCGGACGCGCAACCTTGACGTCGCCAATGATGCGCTCGAGGTAGGCAGCACGGATGTCATGGGTGCCGTAGGCGCCGCGCTGCTCGGCGATCGCACCATCGTAAGCGGCGATGCTGTCGTGCAGGCCCAGGATGGCGTCGCCGTAGATCGCCTCGCCCGCCATGACCATCTTGAAGCCGTTGTAGTCCGGCGGGTTGTGGCTGCCCGTGACCATGATGCCCGAACGGGTGTCGAGCACATTGGTGGCGAAGTACACCATCGGGGTAGCGACCATGCCCAGGTCCACCACGTCGACGCCGGCGTCGCGCAGTCCTTCGGCCAGGGCCGCGGCCAGCCCGGGGCCCGACAGGCGGCCGTCGCGGCCGATCACGACCTTGCGCTCGCCCTTCGCCAGCGCCGCGGCGCCGAATGCGCGGCCGATGTGGCGCGCAATCCCTTCGTCCAGCGTCTTGTCGATGACGCCGCGAATGTCATAGGCCTTGAAGATCGTTTTCGAAAGAGCAACCATGGTTTCCTTGGAAAGCTGGGGCGTGGGCAGGCTCGTCAAGCCGGTGACGGTGGACGTCGACGCCAAAAATTGGTGGAATGACAAATGACCGCTATTGTAGCGGCAAGCGGCGCCCTTGGGGAATCGGGCGGACCGCTTGCGGGACGCTATGACTGATGCGCCGGCAAGGCCGGTGGGGACCGGCGAAAGCTTAGACGCGCAGCTTGTCGAGCGACTTGCCGCCTTCGACCCATTCCTTGACCCACTTCGGCTGGCGGCCACGGCCGGTCCACTGCTGCGATGCATTGTCAGGGTGGCGATAACGCACGGCGACGGTATTGCCTTTGGTCGAATTGCCCTTGGACGAGGCATTGCGGCCGCCGGTTGCCAGCAGGTCTTTCAGAGGAACGCCAACGCTCTGAGCGATCGCCAGGATTTGCTCGCGCGCTTTTTGCACTTCCTGTGCTTCGCGCTGTTTCATCTCCTGCTTGATTTGCTCCTGCAGGTTGCGCAAATCGCCTACGGACATATTAGACAGATCCATCTTCGTTCCCTCGATAGTTAAGGTTGATACGGCACGGCGAAAACTCACCAAAATGTCGCAATATACTACATTAATAACTTATTTCCAGTCTTTCCTGTGCAAAAAAAGCCAGCGCGGTGACTTAAATCGAACAATACGCGCATATAACCACAGGTAACTGATTATAAACAACAAACTGAAGAAGATGAGCACACCTGTATTTTTCCAGAACACGGTAGCGGGTATCACCGCCATCAGCGAAAACAACCATAAATAAGGCGAGGTGCGCGCGTTCCGTTTCATCAGTGCGCGCGCTTCCCGCGGGCCCACGGTCCATTGCACGATACGCCGGAATATCAAACT
The DNA here is from genome assembly GCF_042432755.1 of Massilia consociata. Taxonomy (NCBI): domain Bacteria; kingdom Pseudomonadati; phylum Pseudomonadota; class Betaproteobacteria; order Burkholderiales; family Oxalobacteraceae; genus Massilia; species Massilia consociata. The sequence continues at coordinate 118,926 of NZ_JBHLWP010000022.1, read as the reverse complement.
GTGCAGGTGAATACCATCCGGCAGCGCCGGCGATTTACCGCGCACGAACATGCGCCGGTACGCCGAGAATATCGTTTCGAAAGCGGGATAGATCAACAGCAGCGCGGCATACCAGGTGGACACGCCGGGATTGCGCATCACCAGCAGCAGCGCCAGTTCGCCGAGCATGAATCCGATGAAGTAGGCGCCGCCGTCGCCGAGGAAAATCAGGCCCGCCGGATAGTTCCAGATCAGGAATCCGGCGGCGGCGCCGGCCACCACCAGCGAAGTCACCAGCACCGGCATGTCGCCGACCTGCAGCGCGACATAGGCCAGCGACATCAGCATGCAGATGCTGACCACGCTCGCCAGGCCGTTGAATCCGTCGATGATGTTGACCGCATTGGCGATCCCTGCGACGGCGAGCACCGTCAGCGGCAGCACGATCCACTCCACCTGCAAGGGCAGCACGCCCCACGGCGTATCGAGGCGCACGAGCTTTGCGCCGAGCAGGTAGTACGCGAGCAGCGCCGCGATCATCGTGAGCAGCAGGCGGCGCGCGGGCGACACCCGGCCCGTATAGTCTTCGACGATCCCGCCGGCCATCGCAATGCATCCGCACCCGAGCAGGGAAGCGAACCATGGGCCGAGCACCGGTTCACGCAATGTGGAAATGGCAGCGGCAATCAGGGCCGCAAGATAGATCGGCACACCGCCAATGCGCGCGACCAGATGGGAATGGAACTTCTGCACGCCGCCATAATCATTGTCGAGCGCCGTACCTTTGCGCTTCGCATACTTAATGACTAGCAGAGTCAAGAGCGCGCAGGAAACGAAACTGACGAAAAAGGAGAACATTATTATTCTTTCGGTGCAATTAGGTGGACCGATTCCGCCTGCGGTTCCGCGGAAATGCCACGGCACTCTTAGCGCCCCTGACAAAAACCCCTATGGCCGCGTTGCATCGTCTTTGCCGTACAAAAGTACTGTCTTGACCGATGCGTCGGATCGCCGCATCCCTTGCCCTGAAGGTTTTGTTGGACGCGCTTATGGGCACCTCGACAAGCTGCTGCGCCTTGCATTCGCGACGAGGCTGCCCGGGATGTGGTGCCCAGCGTACTCCAAGTACGCTGGCGCTTTCCGACCACGACTGCTGCCGCACGCGACGGTTTTTCGAGCTGCCTTTTTATCAATGAGATGATAAAGCCCATTGTACCGGAATGGCTCAGCCGCCCGGGCTTCAAATGACTTCCGTGGCGCGCGCTTAGATTGGGTCAAATCAGTATGCGCGGCGACATGCGCATCTATGCGTTGCGCGCCGCCTCGCCGGCGGTAAGGTGTTATCGGCTGCGCCTGGGAGCGAAATCATTTAGTATCCGCAAAAGCATGCAGGGTTCGCGCATTACGGCGCCGCCCCGCTCCTGAATCAAAATACGATGCCACGCGGCGCGCAAGCGGCGCGCAGAAGAAGAACATGAGAACTTACGCCATCGGCGACCTGCAGGGCTGCGCTCACGAAGCCCTGCTCCTGATCGACCGCATCCTCGAGGACGCGCGGCAGCACGGACAGGCGCAACCGCGCATCCTGTTCGTCGGTGACCTGATCAACCGCGGTCCCGATTCGCTGGGCGCGCTGCGGCGCATGAAAGCCTTGAACGAAGCGCATCCCGGCCGCATCGAAGCCCTGCTCGGCAACCACGACCTGCACCTGGTGGCCGTCGCCGTCGGCGCGCAACGCACCAGCCGCTCCGACACGCTCGACGAGATCCTGGCCGCGCCCGACCGCGACGAACTGATCCAATGGCTGCGCCACCGCCCGCTGGCGATGTTCGTCGATGCCCACCTGCTGGTGCATGCGGGCGTCGCACCGGAATGGGATGCGGCGCAAACGATGACGCTGGCGCACGAAGTCGAGACGGCCCTGCGCGGCGAGGGCTGGATCGACTTCCTGGGCGCGATGTACGGCAACGAGCCGAACCGCTGGGACGACAGCCTGGCCGGCATGGCCCGGCTGCGCTGCATCGTCAACGCCCTCACCCGCATGCGCCTGTGCGCACCCGACGGCAGCATGGACTTCCTGCACAAGGAAAGCGAACGCGGGCCGGAAGGTTCGGGGCTGGTGCCATGGTTCGACCTGCCGCAACGGCGCACCGCCGGCGTGACGGTGGTGTTCGGGCACTGGTCGGCGCTGGGACTGGTGCTGCGGCCGAACCTGGTGGGCCTGGACAGCGGCTGCGTGTGGGGTGGCAAGCTGACGGCGGTGTGCCTGGACGACCGCTCGCTGCTGCAGGTGGATTGCCCGGAGTACCGGGAGCATGGCGGCAAGAAGTCGTGATTGCGCCGCGCACGGGTTTCGTAGGGTGGTCGGCAGAGCCGACCACCCTACGGTTCAGCGCTTCAGTTGCGACAGGTCGCGCACCGCGCCGCGGTCCGCCGACGTGGTGAGGGCCGCATATGCCTGCAAGGCCTGCGACACGTAGCGCTCGCGATTGACCGGCTGCCACGCCGCGCTGCCGCGTGCTTCCATTGCCGCGCGGCGCTGCGCCAGCTCTTCAGGAGTGACGCGCAGGTTGATGGTGCGCGCCGGGATGTCGATGTCGATCAGGTCGCCCTCTTCCACCAGCCCGATGGCGCCGCCTTCGGCCGCTTCCGGCGATGCGTGGCCGATCACCAGGCCCGACGACCCGCCCGAGAAGCGCCCGTCCGTGAACAGCGCGCAGGCCTTGCCCAGGCCTTTCGACTTGATGTACGAGGTCGGGTACAGCATCTCCTGCATGCCGGGGCCGCCCTTCGGGCCCTCGTAGCGGATGATGACGACGTCGCCGGCGTGCACGGTATCTCCCAGGATGCCCTCGACTGCGGCGTCCTGGCTTTCGAACACACGCGCCTTGCCGGAGAAGACCAGGATGCTCTCGTCCACGCCGGCGGTCTTCACGATGCAGCCCTTCTCGGCGATGTTCCCGTACAGGACCGCCAGGCCGCCGTCCTGCGAATACGCGTGGGCGCGGTCGCGGATGCACCCGAGGCTGCGGTCGAGATCATTGTCCTCGTAGCGCTCGGACTGGGAGAACGCGACCTGGGTCGGCACCCCACCCGGCGCCGCGCGGAACAGTGCGTGTACCGCCTGGTCGTCGCTGCGCTTGATGTCGTATTTCTCGATCGCCTCTCCCATCGTCGCGCTGTGTACCGTCGGCAAGGAGGTATCGAGCAGGCCGGCGCGCGCCAGCTCGCCCAGGATCGCGATGATGCCGCCGGCGCGGTGCACGTCCTCGATGTGGTACTTGTCCGTCATGGGGGCCACCTTGCACAGGCAGGGCACCTTGCGCGAGATGCGGTCGATGTCGGCCATGGCGAATTCCACGCCGGCCTCGTGCGCCGCCGCCAGCAGGTGCAGCACGGTATTGGTCGAGCCGCCCATCGACACGTCGAGCGCCATCGCGTTCTCGAACGCGGCCTTGGTGGCGATCGAGCGCGGCAGCACCGAATAATCGTCCCCTTCGTAGTGGCGCTTGGCCAGCTCGACGATCAGGCGGCCGGCGCGCAGGAACAGCTCCTTGCGATCGGCATGGGTGGCGACAATCGTCCCGTTGCCCGGCAGGGACAGGCCCAGCGCCTCGGTCAGGCAGTTCATCGAATTCGCGGTGAACATGCCCGAGCACGAGCCGCAGGTCGGGCAGGCCGAGCGCTCGATCTCCGCCACGTCGGCATCCGAGACGCTGGTGTCGCCGGCCTTGATCATCGCATCCACCAGGTCCAGCTTGATGACCTTGCGATCGTTGTTGACGACCTTGACCACCTTGCCCGCTTCCATCGGGCCGCCCGAGACGAACACGACCGGGATGTTCAGGCGCATCGCGGCCATCAGCATGCCGGGGGTGATCTTGTCGCAGTTCGAGATGCAGACCATCGCATCGGCGCAGTGGGCATTGACCATGTACTCGACCGAGTCGGCGATCAGGTCGCGCGAAGGCAGCGAATACAGCATGCCGCCGTGGCCCATGGCGATGCCGTCGTCCACGGCGATGGTGTTGAATTCCTTGGCCACGCCGCCGGAAGCCTCGATCTCGCGCGCGACCAGCTGCCCCAGGTCCTTCAGGTGCACGTGGCCCGGCACGAACTGGGTGAACGAGTTCACCACCGCGATGATCGGCTTGTCGAAGTCGCCATCCTTCATGCCGGTGGCGCGCCACAGGGCACGCGCGCCCGCCATGTTGCGGCCTTGGGTGGTGGTGCGGGAACGGTAGGTGGGCATGTGGTCTCCTCGAACGGCTGACGATAGAAAGCACCAGCGTGCCGCGTCTGCTGTGAGTTGTCCAATATATGATTTATGGCCCTGTGATTCGTTTTGCGAATCACAGGAGGACGCTAGCGGCGCAGGGCGCCGGCGACGGCATCGTGCGCCGCTTCCGCCAGTTCGCGGCGATGCGCGCCGGCGCCGTCGATGGGCTGCAGGGGCTCCAGCCGCGCCCGTACCGGCGGGCCTTCGAGGATGGCGAACATGCTGTCGACGAAGGTCGTGTCCTCCACGTAGTCGATCGAGGGGTGATAGGCGCCGCCCGCATCCACATACGACAGCGCGTAGGGCTGCACCGGCACTTTCGCATCGATGGCCGCCTCGAACAGGTTGGCATGGAACGGCAGCACCTCGCCCTGGCGCGACGTGGTTCCTTCCGGGAAGAAAGCGACACGCTCGCCCTGCTGCAACACCGTGACGAGGCCCTTGAAGATGTGGCGCAGTTCGCGCCGGTTGCCGCGCGCAATGAACACCGTGCCGGCGCTGGCGGCCAGCCAGCCGAGCACCGGCCAGGCGCGGATCTCGGCCTTGGCCACGAAGCGGCACGGATGCAGTGCGTTGATGACGAAGATATCGAGCCAGGACACATGGTTGGCCACGATGAGCGCGTGTTCCAGCACCGGCGCGCCGGGACTCTGCTCGACCGTCACGCGGCACATCGCGAGCAGCTTGCGCGACCAGCGCCGCGTCAGCCGCTCCTTCAGGCCGGTCGAGGCGAGCGGAAAGACGAGCGCGCACGTCGCCAGGCCCGCCACCAGGTGGACCATGACGCGCGCAAGGCGCAGGGCAAGCCGGATGTTCACGAGGCCGGGAAGAAGGCGGGCGGCCGGGTTGTATCCGGTTTCGCCCACCCTGCTCAGCGCTGGTAGGCCACGCGCCCGCGCACGATCGTGGCGCGGACCTGGCCGGCCAGTTCGTAGCCCAGGAAAGGCGTGTGCTTGCCCTGGCTGGCCAGCGCCTTGCGCTCGACCTTCCAGCGTGCATCCGGATCGAACAGCACCACGTCGGCCGCGCGGCCGACCGTGAGCGTTCCCGCCTCCAGGCCGGCGATGCGCGCCGCATCCGAGGTGACTTTGGCGATGGCCTGCGGCAGCACGTCGGCGCCGTGCTGGTCCTCGGTCCACTTCAGCATCAGCGCCAGCAGCAGTTCCAGGCCGGTCGCGCCGGGCGAGGCTTCGCCGAAGGGCAGCAATTTCTCGTCTTCGTCCACCGGCGTGTGGTCCGAGCAGACCGCATCGATCGTGCCGTCCAGCAGGCCGGCGCGAATGGCGTCGCGGTCGCGCTGGCTGCGCAGCGGCGGCGTCAGGCGCGCGTTGGAATCGAAGAAGCCGATGTCGGCGTCCGTCATGTGCAGGTGGTGCGCGCCGACGTCGCACGTCACCAGGAGGCCTTCCTTCTTGGCTGCGGCCACGAGCGCCAGCCCGGCGCTTGACGACATGCGGCACAGGTGCACGCGCGCGCCCGTGGCCCGCATCAGTTCGAAGATCGTGTGCAGCGCGATGGTTTCCGACATGACCGGCACGCCGGACAGGCCCAGGCGCGAGGCCAGCGGGCCGCTGTGGGCCACGCCGCCGCGGCCGATATGGGGGTCCTGCGGACGCAGCCATACGGTGTAGCCGAAGGTCTTGGCGTACTGCATGGCACGCAGCAGCACGGTGGTGTCCAGGACCGGTTCCTCGGCCTGCGAGAAGCCGATGCAGCCGGCTTCGGTCAGCTCGGCCATCTCCGTTAATGATTTGCCTTTCAGCCCCATGGTCAGCGCGCCCAGCGGGTGCACATTGGCCTGGTTCAGGATGCGCGCGCGGTGCTTGAGCATCTCCACCAGGCCCGGCTCGTCCAGCACCGGGTCGGTGTCCGGCGGGCAGACGAGCGTCGTCACGCCGCCCTGCATGGCCGCCTGCATTTCGGATTCCAGCGTTGCCTTGTACTCGTAGCCCGGCTCGCGCAGGCGCGCCGACAGGTCCACCAGGCCCGGCGCGACCACCAGGCCGGTGGCGTCGATGGTCCGGTCGGCCGTGAAGCCTTCCAGCGCCGTGCCGACGGCGGCGATGACGCCATCGGCGATGAAGAGGTCCTGGATGGCGTCGATGCCGTTCGCCGGGTCGATCACCCGGCCGTTCTTGATATGGTGTTTCATCCGTGGGTTCCTGCCAAAATGCTCATCACTGCCATCCGTACCGCGATCCCGAAGGTCACCTGCGGCAGGATCACCGCCTGGCTGCCGTCCGCCACCGCCGAGTCGATCTCGACGCCGCGGTTCATCGGGCCCGGGTGCATCACGATCGCGTCCGGCTTGGCCAGCGCCAGGCGCTCGGGCGTCAGGCCGTAGCTCTTGAAGTATTCCTGCGCGGACGGCAGCAGCGCGCCGCTCATGCGTTCGTTCTGCAGGCGCAGCATGATGATCACGTCGACGTCCTTCAGGCCCTCGTCCATGTTCGTGAAGGTGCGCACGCCCATCTGTTCCAGGCCGCCCGGCAGCAGGGTGTGCGGGCCGATGGCGCGCACTTCGGGCACGCCCAGCGTGGTCAAGGCATGGATGTCGGAACGGGCCACGCGGCTGTGCAGGATGTCGCCGACGATGGCCACGCGCAGGTTGGTGAAATCCTGCTTGTAGTGGCGGATCGTGTACATGTCGAGCAGGCCCTGGGTCGGGTGCGCGTGGCGGCCGTCGCCGGCGTTCACGACGTGCACGTGCGACTGGTTCGTCTCGACCAGGTGCTTGGCGATCAGGTAGGGCGCGCCGGATTGCGCATGGCGCACCACGAACATGTCGGCATGCATGGCCGACAGGTTGTCGATGGTGTCGAGCAGCGATTCGCCCTTGCTGGCCGACGAGGCCTGGATGTTCAGGTTGATGACGTCGGCCGACAGGCGCTTGGAGGCGATCTCGAAGGTGGTGCGGGTGCGGGTGCTGTTCTCGAAGAACAGGTTGAACACGCTCTTGCCGCGCATCAGCGGCACCTTCTTGACCTCGCGGTCGGAAATGCTCACGAAGCTCGAGGCGGTGTCGAGGATGTGGTTGATGATCGACTTGGGCAGGCCCTCGATGCTGAGCAGGTGCTGCAGCTCGCCGTTCTTGTTCAGTTGCGGGTTATCAAACAGTTTCGGCATGGTCAGTGGGAAGCAGCGGATTCGGACGGATCTTCTTCGATGGTCAGCGTGAGCTGGCCGGCCTCGTCGCGCTGCAGGCACAGCGACTGGTGCGGGGCCAGGGTGGTGGCGTGGACGCCGACATAATCGGCCGCCACCGGCAGTTCGCGCCCGCCGCGGTCGGCCAGCGCCGCCAGGCGGATGCAGGCCGGGCGGCCGTAATCGAACAGCACGTTGATGGCCGCACGCACGGTGCGGCCGGTCTGCAGCACGTCGTCCACCAGCACGACCGTCGCGCCATCCACCGGGAAGCGGATATGGGTCGGCTTCACGTCCGGGTGCAGGCCCTTCTTGGCATAGTCGTCGCGGTAGAACGAGACGTCGATCGAACCCAGGCGGCCGGTGAGGTCGAGGTCGCGCGCCAGCCGCTCGGCCAGCCAGGCGCCGCCGGAATGGATGCCGACGATGGCGGCGTCCTGCACGCCGTCCAGGCCCGCGCGGACCTGGGCGAGCAGTTCGCGGTAGAGCGCTTCCGCGTCGAAATCGGCGGTAGCGGTGTTAGATGTTGGCATGAGAGTCAATGAGCATCAAAGTATTGTTGCAAAATGATGGCGGCCGCCTTGGCGTCGATGATCTCGCCGCGCTTTTGCGGGATGACGGCGGAGGAATAGCGCTCGTCGACGAGTTCGACGGGCAGGTTGAAGCGGCCGTGGAGCTGGTTGGCGAAACGCCGGCTGCGCAGCGTCATGTCGTGCTCGGCGCCGTCGGGATGGCGCGGCTCGCCCACGACGAGGCGCGCCGGCTTCCATTGCGTGATCAGGTCGCCAATGACCTGGAAACGGGTGGCGTTGTCGACGGCCCGGATGACCGTCAACGGCTGCGCCTGCCCCGTCAGGGTGTTGCCCATGGCAATACCGATGCGCTTGACCCCGAAGTCAAATCCAAAAACAATATCAACCATCGTTAAAGCATCTCGAAGAACCGTAGCGAGCGGAAGCAGTCATGGTCGAGAAGCGCAGCCGTACAGACGTACGGCCGGTCCGCCGTAGCGGAGCATCGCAGGCCGCGAATGCGACGCGCAGTAGGTTATTCGAGATGCCACTACGCATGGCCGGCTTCTGTGGCAAGCATGAGCGGATCAATTCCCAGCAGTTTGATGGCGGCGGTATAGCGTTCCTCGATCGGCAGGTCGAACAGCACGCGCGGGTCGGCGCCCACCGTGAGCCAGCCGTTGCGCGAGATTTCTTCCTCGAGCTGGCCCGGGCTCCAGCCGGCGTAGCCGATCGACACCAGCATGCGGGCCGGGCCGGAACCGCTGGCGACGGCCTCGAGCACGTCGATCGAGGTGGTGAAGGCGACGTCGTCGGTGACCGTGAGCGAGGACGAGAAGCGTCCGCCAGGCGAATGCAGCACGAAGCCGCGGTCGTCCTGGACCGGGCCGCCGAACATGATCGGTTCGTCGACCACGGAAGCGCGCAGGCCTTCGGCGAGCTTGAGGTCGATGCGGTCGAACAGGACTTCCATCGTCATGTCGGTCGGCTTGTTGATGACCACGCCGAGCACGCCCTTTTCGTTGTGCTCGCAGACGTAGACCACGGTGCCGCCGAAGATCGGGTCCTGGATCGACGGCATCGCGATCAGGAAATGGTTGGCGAGGTTCAGTCCCGAAGGAGCGGGCCCGGCCTTCGCGAGCGTGTCGTCGTGCTCCGGCGGCATGCCGGGCATCGGTAGAGTTTTGCCAACTTTACTTTTTTTCATACGCTTGCTCTCACATGGGCTCACTCTGATGGGGGACGCCGTAAGCGACCGTGAAGTGTCCACTAAACAACTTTACGCTTTTCGATAGTTTACACTGAATTGGCTCCGGGGCCATGGAACGCCGTGACGCGCCCCGGTTCAGCATCCTCGCACGGGCCGTCCCGTCCCGCGAATGTCCCGCCTCAGGATGAACGGCTGCTGCTTAGGAAGAATCCTACCCAGTACAATCGGCCGCCGTCTTGACCCTGCACACGATGATGAATATGAGCAACTCTTTGGTCTGGTTCCGTCGTGACCTGCGCGCATTCGACCATGCGGCGCTGCACCAGGCATTGACTTCGTCCAATCGCGTCTACTGCGTCTTCGTGTATGACTGCGACATCCTCGCTGCGCTGCCGCGCGACGACCGGCGTGTACGCTTCATCCACGCCAGCCTGGCCAGTCTCGATGCCGAACTGCGCCGGCTCGGCGGCTACCTGATCGTGCGGCAAGGCCGCCCTCTTGAAGTGATCCCCGCGCTGGCCGCCGAACTCGGCGTGGACGCGGTGTGTGTATGTGCCGATTATGAACCCGACGCGGTCAAACGTGACGCACGGGTGAACGAACGGCTCGAAGCGGACGGACGGAAACTACTGAGCCTGAAGGACCACGTCGTTTTCGAGCAGGACGAGGTGCTGACGCTGGCCGGGGGGCCGTTCTCGGTGTTCACGCCGTACAAGAACGCCTGGCTCAAGCGCCTGGCCGCGAAGCCGGAAACGCTGGCCACCTGGCCGGTCGACCAGTACGCGCAGGCCTTTGCGCCGCCACCCGGGCCGCCTGCCCTGCCCCCGCTCGATGAGCTCGGCTTCGAGCCGGGCGAACCGCCGCTGCCGGCCGGGATGGAAGGCGCCGAAGCGCTGTTCGAACGCTTCGTCGCGCGCGTGGCGGACTATGGCCGGGCGCGTGACTTTCCGTCCGGGGACGGCACTTCGCGCCTGTCGGTGCACCTGCGCTTCGGGACCACCTCGATCCGCCACCTGGTGCGCACGGCGCAGCAGATGGCGCTCAGCGGCGCCGGCGGCAGCGGCGCCTCGGTGTGGCTGTCGGAACTCATCTGGCGCGATTTCTATTCGATGATCCTGGCGCGCAATCCGCAGGTGACGACGCAATCGTTCAAGCCGGCCTTCGACGCGCTGGCGTGGGACAGCGGCGCGCAAGCCGAGGAACGGTTCGCGGCCTGGTGCGCAGGACGGACCGGCTATCCGCTGGTCGACGCGGCGATGGCGCAGTTGAACCGGACGGGCTTCATGCACAACCGGCTGCGCATGATCACGGCGAGCTTTCTCACCAAGGACCTCGGCATCGACTGGCGCCGCGGCGAGCGCTATTTCGCGCTGAAGCTGAACGACTACGACCTGGCGTCGAACAACGGCGGCTGGCAGTGGGCGGCCTCCACCGGCTGCGATGCCCAGCCGTGGTTCCGGATTTTCAACCCGGTGTCGCAGTCGCAGCGCTTCGATGCGCAAGGGCAGTTCATTCGCGCATGGGTGCCGGCCCTGGCAGGACTCGGTGCGAAGGAGATTCATGCGCCGTGGCTGGTCCCGAGGGACGAGCTGGCGCGCAAGGGCGTCGTGCTGGGGCGGGATTATCCGTTGCCGGTGGTGGACCACGATGAGGCGCGCAAGCGCACGCTGGAGCGGTTCGCTGCGCTCAAGAAGGGGGACGGCTAACCCAATGAACTTGAGCCCCCGCCTGCGCGGGGACGACGTCGGTGTAGTGGTCGGCTGAGCAAGGATGGCGGTTGCAAAGGTGCGAATCCAATCCCGCACCGCAGCCATCAGCCCTTGTCGAGCAAACTCCCGATCGCCGCCAGCAACACCTCTTCCTGGTACGGCTTGCCGAAGTAAGCGTTGACTCCCAGCCCCAGCGCCACATTGCGGTGCTTGTCCGCCGTGCGCGACGTGATCATGATGATCGGGATCGACTCCGTCGCCTCGTCGCTGCGGATCTGGCGCGTCAGGTCGAAGCCGTCCATGCGCGGCATCTCGATATCGACCAGCATCAGGTCCGGCCGCATATGCCCGGCCTGCCCGGCCTGCCCGATCTGCTCCAGCGCGTCGACCCCATCCTTGGCCAGCATCACCGCGTAGCCTTCGCGCTCCAGCAGGCGCTGGGTGACGCGGCGCACGGTGATCGAATCGTCCACCACCATGATGGTCGGCGCGCGCGCGGCCGGCGCGCGCTCGGCTGCGCCGTCCGGAACGCGCGCGGCAGGCTGCTGCGCCAGCGCCACCGGGTCGAGGATCAGCACGATCTCGCCGGTGCCCAGCACCGTTGCCCCGGCAATGCCCGGCACGCGCGCCAGCTGCGGCCCGATGGGCTTGACCACCACCTCGCGGTTGCCCAGCACGTCGTCCACACACAGCGCGATGCGGCCGCCGGCGCCCTGCACCACCAGCACCGGATGCAGGCGCTGCGCGGCGGCAGCGCCCTGGCCCGCCGCGGCGTGCTCGCCCAGCAAGGCCGCGAGCGCGTGCAGCGGGTGCGGCTGGCCGCCCACCGGGATCGAACCGAGCGCCTGCGCCGCGTCCAGGTCGGTATCGCGCACCTGCATCACCTGCTCGACCAGCGTCGACGGCAGCGCCCAGGTGCGTCCGGCGCCCGACACCAGCACCACCTGCGCCACGGCCAGGCTCAAGGGCAGGTGGATCGCGATCCGCGTACCCTGGCCCGGCTCGGTGCTCACCGCCACGCGCCCGCCGAGCGCCCGGGCCTCGGAGCGGACCACGTCCATGCCCACCCCGCGCCCGGCCAGCTCGGTCAGCGCGTCGGCCGTCGAGAAGCCCGGCTCGAAGATCAGCTCGGCCGCCTCCTGGTCGGACACGATCTCATCCGTCCCGACCAGGCCCATGGCACGCGCCTTGGCGCGGATGCGCCCGAGGTCGAGCCCGGCGCCGTCGTCGCCGATCACGATCGCCACCTCGTTGCCGTGCTGGCTCACCTGCACCAGGATCTCGCCGGTCTCCGGCTTGCCGGCCGCGGTACGCTGCGCGCGCGGCTCGATGCCGTGCACGATCGCATTGCGCAGCAGGTGCTCGAACGGCGCGGCCATCTGCTCCAGCACGCTGCGGTCGATCTCGACCGCGCCGCCGCGGATGTCGAGGTTGACGCGCTTGTCGGTCTCCTTGGCCGTCCGGCGCGCCACGCGGAACAGGCGTTCGGACAGGTTCGCAAAGGGCACCATGCGCACCCGCATCAGGTCGCGCTGCAGGTCGCGCGTCATGCGCGACTGGGCGGCCAGGTCTTCGGCCGCGCTGTCCACCGTACGCGACAGTCCTTCGTGGAAGGCCTCCACGTCGTTCACGCTCTCGGCCATCATGCGCGTCAGTTCCTGCAGGCGCGTGAAGCGGTCGAATTCGAGCGGGTCGAACTCGCGCTCGCCCGCGATCGACAAGCGCGAGGCGATCTGCGACTCGGCCTGCATCTCGATCTCGCGCATCTGGCGGCGCAGGCGGTCGAGGTTTTCGGAGAAATCGGACAGCGCGCTCTTGAGCGAACCCACCTGGTTTTCCAGGCGCGAACGCGTGATCGACACCTCCCCGGCCTGGTTGACGACCCGGTCGAGCAGGTCGGCGCGCACGCGCACCAGCGGCGCCCGCGCGCCCGGCTGTTCGGCCGGCGCCGCGGCAGCAGCAGAGGCGCCAGCGGCTGCGTCCGGCGCCGGCGCGGATGGCTGCTGGAGCTGTTCGAACAGCAGCAAGGCCTGGTCATGGTTGGCCAGCAGTTCGTCGAAGGCTGCCGCGCCGGGCGCAACAGCGTTCGTCCCGGCATGCACCATGTTCTCGATCTGGGTTTCCATCTCGTGCACGTGCTGGCCGAGGCGCATCGCGCCGGCCATGCGGGCGCTGCCTTTCACCGTGTGCAGCGCGCGCTGCAGGCCCTGCGCGATCGCATGGTCGCCGGGGTTCTGCTGCCACTGGCGCAGGCCGTTGCCGATCTGCGGGAACAGGTCGGCGCCCTCCTCGAGGAACACGGGCAACAGGTCCGGGTCGAGTTCGTCGCCGAACACGGCGCCGGCGGCCAGCACGCTGTCGGCCGGCGCCGGCGTGGCCGGTACGCTGTCGGGAGCAGGCACGGGGACCGGTTCGGAGGCCGTTTCCGGAACAGGCCCGGGCGCCTGCACGGCATCGAGCAGCACCGCTTCATCCGGCGTGACCGGGACGAAGGCCGGTTCCTGTTCCGCAGGCGCCGCCTGGACCAGTTCCGGCGCGGCGAAGGGATCGTCGAGGAAGGCGTCGAACAGGTCGTCGATCTCGCTGGCGGCGCTTTTCTGCCCGGCGGCTTCCGGCACGGCCGGCGCCTCCCCGGCTCCGGCGGTGTCCCCGACGTACTCGAACGGCGGCGCCACCAGCAACTCCCGGTAGGCAGCGGCGAACAGTGCATCGAGCTCCTGCGCCAGCACCGGGTCGACTTCCCCGTACAGGTTCGCCGCCTGCTGGCTCGCCAGGCGTTCGAGCAGCGCGCCGAGCTGGGCGACGAGGTCCGGCTGGGCCGGGGCGAGTTCGCCGAGGGCGAACACCTGCAACATCGTGCGCACGCGCGACAGGGCCGCGTCCAGCAGGCCGCGTGCGCTGTCGTCCAGTTCCGGCCCGGGTGCGGCGAGCTTTTCCAGCACCAGTTCCAGTGCATGGGCGACATCGTGCAGCGCGGTGTAGCCGACCGTGGACGAGGTGCCGGCCAGGGTATGCGCGGCCTTCAGCGATTCCGGGGCGGCGCGGCGTTCCGGTTCGGCGCGCCACGCGTCGACATCCTGCGCCAGCTGCTGCACCAGCGTCTCGGCCTCGTCGAGGTAGATGGTGTACAGGCCGAGCGGAATCTCCAGGTCGCCGATGCGTTTGGTGTCCGGCGCCGGCGCAGCGGCTGCCTCGCCGGTCACGGCGTCGCCGCCTTCCTGCACGCGCGCCGCGGCCGCCACCAGGGCCTCGCCGGTGCGTGCCGAGGTGCCGCCGGCCGCCAGCTCGGCCACCCAGTCCGACAGTTCCGCATGCGCCTGCGCGAGCAGCGCCAGCAGCGCGGGCGTGGCGCTGCGCCCCTCGGCCAGCCACAGGTTCATGGTCTTTTCGATGGCGGCGGCCGCCTCCGCGAAGCGCTCCAGGCTCACCATGCGGCTGCTGCCCTTGAGGGTGTGGAAGGAGCGGCGCAGCAGGGTCAGGGCCTCCTGGTCAGCCGGCCGGCCGTGCGCCTGCGGCAGGGTCCCGGCCACGACGTCCAGCACTTCGCGGGCTTCGAGGATGAAGATCCCGAGCAGCTCGGACTCGAGCGTCGTTTCCTGTGCCGGCGCCGCGGGCTGCTCCTGCGCCGGTTCGGGTACGGGCTCGGGCGCCGGCGCGGCCTCGACGAACTCGAACGGCAGCTCGCGCAGCAGGCGCTTGTCCCGGTCGAAGGTGAAGCGGCCCTGCGCCGCCGCGCTGTCCTGCGCCAGCAGGTCGGTGAAGAAACCGAGCGCGCCGATGTTCTGGGCGATGTTGTGCAGCGCGGCCGACTGGGCCGCGAGGTCGCCGTCGCCCGTTTCCAGTGCGCGCACTTCGGCCGCGACATGGCGCGCCGCCAGCACGGCCTGCTCCTGGTCGAGGATGGCCAGCGCGCCCTGCAGCTGGTGCAGGACCGGTGCGGCCTGCGCCAGCGCCTCGCGCTTGCCCGGATCGTCGTAATACTCGTCCAGCAGCTTCTCGACCTGGCGCAATCCGGTCTTGATCTCGCCCGCCAGCACGGCCACGGTCTGGCCCTGCTGGATCTGGCGCGCCAGCTCGCCCTGCCAGTGCGGCGCGTCGGGCGGGGTCTCGCCGGCCGCCAGCGCCAGCAGGCGCGCGCCGACGGCTTCGGCGTTCTCGGCGAAGTCGTCCGGCAGCTGGCGCAGCTGGTCCAGGCCGTTCTCGACGAACAGCATGGCGGTCGCCATCTCCAGCTTGACCTCGTCGCTGCGGCCGGCCTGCATGGCGTCCGTCGCGGCGCGGCCCAGTTCGCGCATCAGCTGGGCCAGCGCGGGCGCGCCCAGCTTTTCGCTGGCGCCGGCCAGGCGCGACAGCGCGTCGCTGAAATCGTCCCTGACCCCGGCGTCGCCTCCGGTGGCGATGCGGTCCCAGTCCTGCTTGGTGCGGGCCAGCGCCTCGCGCGCTTCCTGCAGCGTGGCCTGGTCGATGTGTCCGTAGCGGCGCGCCGCGTAGTCGTGCGGCACCAGGCCGTCCAGGCCGCAGGCCTGGCGCAGGGTTTGCGCATCCGGCCCAGGCTGGGCTGCGGCCGCCACGAAGAACAGCGCATCGCGCAGCATCGCGTCCGGCGTGCCGCCCTGCCCCTGCGCCAGGCGGCGCAGCTGCAGGTTGACCTGGCCGAGCAGCTGCTTCACGTACAGGTCCGCGTCGACCTGGCCGTCGGCCACCACGCCGGCAAAGGCGTGCATGGCGCGCCAGAACAGGCGCGGGCGCGGCTCGAGCTGGCTGGCCGCGATCGGCGCCAGGGCGTCGCGCATGCCGGCGGCGTGCTCCGGGCCGCCGCTCTTCAGGTAAGGCAGCAACGACCGTTCGAAGCGCGCACGGCAGGCCGCGACGTCGGGGACTTCGGCGGTTCCCGGTCCCGGCAGCTCGACCGCCTTGCCGAGGTCGGCCGGCAGCAGGTCGGACGGATGGATGCGCTCCACGCCCAGCAGTTGCTGCAGGTCGCGGTAATAGGGGAACAGGCGCGCCGGCTGCTGCGAACTGCCCCTGAGCAGTTCGTCCAGGTATTCGACGATGGCCTGGTAGGCTTCCTGCACGGTCTTCACCGCCTCCGGCGTGCAAGGCAGCTGTCCATCCTTGAAGCGGTCGATCAGGGTTTCGGCTGCCGTGCCCAGCACCTCCACGCCTTCGACGTCCACCATCTGCAGGGCGCCATGCGCCTGGTGCAGGTGGGTCTTGGCGTGCAGCAGCAGCGTCGGCTGCGCTTCAGGACTGCGGCCGGCCGCGTCGCGCAGCGCGCTGCCCGAGCGTGCGAGCGCGTCGCGGATCTCGCCGATCACCCACGACAGCGGGCCGGTATCGAAGGAGGAAGAAGCGTTCATGGGGTCCTCAGGCGGCCACGCGGAAGCGCGACACGGAATCTTTCAGCTCCTGCGCCAGCAGCGCCAGCTCGCGGATCGACTGCGCCGTCTGGCGCGTGCCGCCCTGGGTGTGCTCGGTGACGGACAGGATGTGCTGCATGTTGTGGGCCACGCCGTTGGCCGAATGCGCCTGCTCCTCGGCCGCGGCCGAGATGCCCTGGATCAGCTCCGCCAGGCGGTTCGACACGCGCGAGATGTCGATGAGTGCCGCGCCGGCCGCGTCCGACAGGCGCGCGCCCTCGACCACGCCCTGGGTCGATTTTTCCATCGCCGCGACGGCGTCGTGGGTATCGGCCTGGATGGTGCGCACCAGCGCGCCGATCTGCTTGGCCGATTCGGCCGAGCGCTCCGCCAGCCGCTGCACTTCCTCGGCCACCACCGAGAAGCCGCGTCCCGCTTCGCCGGCCGAGGCCGCCTGGATCGCGGCGTTCAGCGCCAGCACGTTGGTCTGCTCGGTGATGTCGGAGATCAGGTCGGTGATCTCGCCGATCTCCTGCGAGGATTCGCCCAGGCGCTTGATGCGCTTCGAGGTTTCCTGGATCTGTTCGCGGATCTCGTTCATGCCGGCGATCGCGTTCTGCACCGCCAGCGCGCCCTGCTCGGCCGCGGCCACCGACTGGCGCGCCACGTCGGCCGACTCGGTGGCGGAACGCGACACGTCCGCGATCTGCGCCGCCATGTGCAGCACGGTGGACGAGGCTTCCTTGATCTGGCGCGACTGCTGCTCGGCCGCGCCCAGCAGCTCGGTCGACACCGCCTGGGCGCCGCCGGACGCGCGCGTCACCTGCTCGGTGGTCTTGATCACCCGCAGGACGAGTCCGCGCAGCTCCTCGACCGTGTAGTTGACCGAGTCGGCAATCGCCCCGGTGATATCTTCCGACACGGTGGCGTGCACGGTCAGGTCGCCGTCCGCCACTTCCTGCAGTTCGTTCATCAGGCGCAGGATCGCCGCCTGGTTCTGGTCGTTGGTGGCCTTGGCCTCTTCTTCCTTGGCCTGGGCCAGCTGGCGCATCGCCTCGGCTTCGCGGCGGCGCGCATCGGCGCCGCGGGTACGGTTGCGCGAATCCTGCAGCATGACGCGGCTGATGCTGCCGCCCACTGCCAGCGTGAAGATCGAGGCGCCGACAAGCAGCCAGAACCAGGCGCCGTTGCGGCCCAGGTTGGCGCGGTATTCGAGCTGCACGCGCGCCAGCGTCGCGCGCAAGCCCTCGTTGTCGCGCGCGATGACCTGCTCGGCGGCGTGGGCGGCGGCGAAATGGTGGAGGTTGCTCGAGAAGGCGGCCACGCCTTCCTGCCAGGCCTGGTAGGCGGTGCGGGCAGCGGCCAGCCGGTCGCGCAGGCCGGCGTCCGGCAACGGCGCCAGGCCGAGGGTGGCGCTGCCTTCGACCAGGCCGTCCAGCAGGGCGCCCAGTTCGGCGCTGTCGCGCACGATGGTCCTGGCGGCGTCGCGGTGCGCGGCGCCAGGGGCCGTGGCGGCATGGCTCGACACCGACAGGCGTTCGGTGAGCGCAACCAGGCGCTCGAGAGCGGCCACCTCGCGCGCACCGCCGCGCTGCGTCCTGGCCGCGAGCAGCTTGCCGGCGACGTCCTGGAGCTCGGGCACGAGCACCTCGAGCCTGGTCACGCTGGCGCCGAACCCGGCCAGGTGGCGTTTGTTTCCGACGATGGTGGTGGCCGCGGCGTTCGAAGCCGACCAGGCCGAACGCGCTTTCGCCAGCAGGGCACTGATCTCGCCCGAAGCGGCCGGCAGCGCCAGGCCGCCCGCCTGGCCGCCGCGCGCCAGCAGCGCCAGTTCGCGCCCGAGTTCGGCGCGGCTTTCGTCGAGTTCCTTGAACGCCGTGGCGTCGCCGCGCAGGGCGTTCGGCGCGGCCTTCGCGACGCGCTGCGAATGCATCAGCGCATCGCTGGCGACCTGGCTCTGGGTCGAGGCGACGTTGGTGCGCGCGGCGCTTTGCCACATCGCCAGCACGGTGAGCAGGATGCCGATCGCGAAGGCTACCAGCAGCAGGCGCAGCTGGCGCGACAGCGACAGGTGGCCGATCAGCGGCAGGCGCAGCTCGTCGCCCTCTTCCGGCGGCGCCGCCAGCGGCTTGCGCGGGCGGGTATTGCCGAGCCGGCGTGCGGCGGCCTCGGCCGAGCCATGGGGCGCCCCGTCGTTCGACGGCTGCTGCGGCAGCATGCCCGGACCGAACTGGGTGTCGGGCGAGGCCAGCGCGGTGTCGACGTCCGCGCTGTCCTTCGAGAATACGTTCATGGCGAGTTTCGAGGCGATACCCATTCCGGCTCCAGCTTATCCGTGGTTTGCGTGTGATGCTGCGTGCGTCGCTGCTTGTACGTGTGCGTGCCCCTGTGCGCCGGCCGGCAGTCCGACGTGCAGGAAGCGCTCTTCCCGCACCAGCGCCGCCAGCGAGAGCGGCGTCCAGGAATTGCCCTCGGCATCGACCAGGGCCTCGCCCTCGCGCTGCATGGCGCTGGCCTGGCGCAGCCCATACACGCGCTCGGCCAGCAGGGCGCAATTGAAGCCGAGCGAGGGCGAAAAGGTGACGAGGCGCGCGCTGGCGCCAGGCGCGGGCGGGCCGTCCCGGCCGAGGTAGCGCGCCAGGTCGATCACGCCCACCAGGGTGCCGCGCACATTGGCCAGGCCCAGGTACCAGGGCACGGTCAGCGGCACGCGCGCCAGCGGCACCGGCGCGACGATCTCGCCGGCCTCGACCAGGTCGAGCAGGTAGCGGGTGCCGCCCACCTGCAGCCCCAGCTGCTGGATCGGCGCGCCGCTGCCGTTCCTGGCGGCCTGCATGCGCTCGAGGAGCTGTTCCTGGTATTCGCGCAGGCGGGTGCGGCGCGTGGCGGGGTCGAGCCGTGCCGGGCCCGCGGTCATGCTGCGGCGGCCTGCACAGCCTTGTCGTCGATCGACGCGATGCTGGCCAGCAGCAGCGCCGGGTCGACCGGCTTGACCAGGTATTCCCTGGCGCCCTGGCGCATGCCCCAGATGCGGTCGGTTTCCTGGCTCTTGCTGCTGCAGATGATGATGGGGATCGCCGCCAGTTCCGGGTCGCGCGCGATCGAGCGCGTCACCTGGAAGCCGTTCGCGCCCGGCATGACCACGTCCATCAGGATCAGGTGCGGGCGTTCGGCGCGGATCTTGTCGATCGCCTCCTCGCCGTTGACGGCGACGGTGACGGCATAGCCGTGCCGCACCAGGATGTCGGTGAGGTAGAAGCGCTCGGTCGGGGAGTCGTCGACGATCAGGACTTTTTGTATGGCCACGTTGGGCTCCGGAGTCGGTGAGGTAGCGGGTCAGGATCTGGCGGCGGTGTGCTCGCGCACGGCCGCCAGCAGGCTGTCCTTGGAAAAGGGTTTGGTCAGGTAGGCCGAGGCGCCGACCATCGCGCCGCGCGCGCGGTCGAACAGGCCATCCTTGGACGAGAGCATCAGGACGGGCGTCGCGTGGAAGCGCGCGCTCTTCTTGATCAATGCACAAGTCTGGTAGCCGTCCAGGCGCGGCATCAGGATGTCGCAGAACACCAGCGCGGGATGGTGGTCGTTGATCTTGGCGAGCGCGTCGAAACCATCGTCGGCCAGCACCACCTGGTAACCCGCCTGGGTCAGGAAGATTTCGGCTGAACGGCGGATCGTGCTGCTGTCGTCGATCACCATGATGGTCAGGCCGGCGGTTTGCGGCGATGTCGTCATTTTCGTTTCACTTCAGCATTGAAGCGCCACGATAGCACAGGGTTTCCCCCTTGTGCGCGGAGTGTTGCAGTGCGTCAACTATGTGACATCAAGCCGCGTCACTTTTTTGACCCGACGAATGCGCCCGATCTCAGATCGCGGTCATCTCGAAATCGTCCTTGCGGGCGCCGCACTCGGGGCAGGTCCAGTTCATCGGGACATCGGCCCAGCGGGTGCCTGGCGCGATGCCATCGTCCGGCGCGCCGGCAGCCTCGTCATAAACCCAGCCGCAGATCAGGCACATCCAGGTCTGGAAAGGGGCCGTCGAATCAGTACTCACAGTTTTGTTCCTTCAATCTAATATAATGGAGAATCAGGTATCTTAATCTAGGCGTCGTGCAAAACCAACCGTTACCCCTCATCCTGACCTTTGGCGTGTCCGACCCGGTCGGCGCGCTGGGCGTGCAGGCCGACCTCGCCGCGTTCGCCGCGCACGGATGCCACGGGCTGTCGGTCGTCGCCGGCCTGCTGGTCGCGGACAGCGCCAAGGTGGAGAACCTGCATGAAGTCGACAGCGACTGGATGGCCGACCAGGCGCGCGTCCTGCTCGAGGACATGCCGGTGGCCGCCTTCAAGGTCGGTGCCGTCGCCAACGTGCTGCAGCTGGCGGCGATCGCCGAAATCGTGTCCGACTACCCGGACGCGCCCCTGATCCTCGACCCCTTCCTCACCGCCCTGCCCGATTCCGGCCTGGCCGACGAAGAAATGCTGTCGGCGATCCGTTCGATCCTCGCGCCGCAGACCACGGTGCTGATGCTGTCGCAGTCGGAGCTGGGCCGCATGGCCGAGACCTGGCGCGAGGTCGGCGAACACGGCGAGGACCATGCCGACGGCGCGCTGCTCGAGGACGTTGCCGAACTGACCAATGCCGGCTGCCAGTACGTGCTCGTCACCGGCACCCGCGACGACAAGGGCGCCTGCTCGAACACGCTGTTCGGCGCCGACGGCATCATTGCCCGGGTCGAATGGCAGCACCTGCCGGGACCGTTCGTCGGCGCCGGCAATACCTATTCGGCCGCCTTCACCGCCCTGATGGCGCGCGGCATGGAGGCGCCGCAGGCCCTGTTCGCGGCCCAGGACTACACGACCGGCGCACTCGAACACGCCCAGCGCATCGGCATGGGCAAGTTCATTCCCAACAAATTCTACCGGGCCGGATAAGCCCGCACCACCATGAGCACTGACCAGACCACCTCGAAGAACGACCTCCTGTTTGCCCGCGCCCAGCAATCGACGCCGGGCGGCGTCAATTCGCCGGTGCGCGCCTTCCGCTCGGTGGGCGGCACGCCGCGCTTCATCACCCGCGCCGAAGGCCCCTACTTCTGGGACGCGGACGGCAAGCGCTACATCGACTACATCGGTTCCTGGGGCCCCGCCATCGTCGGCCACGCCCATCCGCAGGTCGTCAAGGCGGTGCAGGACGCGGCCGCCAACGGCCTCTCGTTCGGCGCGCCGACCCAGGGCGAGATCGAGATCGCCGAAGAGATCTGCCGCCTGGTGCCGTCGATCGAGCAGGTGCGCCTGGTCTCGTCGGGCACCGAAGCGACCATGAGCGCGCTGCGCCTGGCGCGCGGCGCCACCGGACGCGACAAGATCGTCAAGTTCGAGGGCTGCTACCACGGCCACGCCGATTCGCTGCTGGTCAAGGCCGGCTCCGGCCTGCTCACCTTCGGCAACCCGACATCAAGCGGCGTGCCGGAGGACTTCGTCAAGCACACCCTGGTCCTCGACTACAACAACATCCCGCAGCTGGAAGACGCCTTCGAATCGATGGGCGACACCATCGCCTGCGTGATCGTGGAGCCGGTGGCCGGCAACATGAACCTGATCCGCGCCACGCCGGAATTCCTGCAGCGCATGCGCGAACTCTGCACCGAGCACGGCGCCGTGCTGATCTTCGACGAGGTGATGTGCGGCTTCCGCGTGGGCCTGGGCGGCGCCCAGGAAATGTACGGCATCACGCCCGACCTCACCGCGCTGGGCAAGGTGATCGGCGGCGGCCTGCCGGTGGCGGCCTTCGGCGGCCGCGCCGAGCTGATGCAGAAGATGGCGCCGATCGGCCCGGTGTACCAGGCCGGCACGCTGTCGGGCAACCCGGTGGCGGTGGCGGCCGGCATGACGACCCTCAAGCTGGTGCAGGAGCCGGGCTTCTACGAGCGCCTCGGTGCAGCGGCGCAACGCCTGGTGCAGGGCTTGAGCGACGCTGCCCGGGAAGCGGACATCCCGTTCTGCGGCGACGCGGTGGGCGGCATGTTCGGTTTCTATTTTTCGAACAACGTGCCGTCGACCTACGGCCAGATGATGGCAGGCGACAAGGAGCGCTTCAACCGCTTCTTCCACGGCATGCTCGACGAGGGCGTGTACTTTGCGCCGGCGATGTTCGAGGCGGGCTTCGTCTCGGGCCAGCACACCGACGCGGTGATCGACGAGACCATCGAAGCGGCGCGCCGCGTGTTCAAGAGGATCGGTTAACCAGGCGCACAGCCGACCACCTACGAAAACGGCTGGTGAAATTAAATTTCACCAGCCGTTCTTATTTGAAATATTCTTTCAATCAGCGCAACCAGCCCCGGCGGTGGAAATACAGCAGCGGCGCCGCGATGGCCGCGACCATCAGCCCCAGGGCGAACGGGTAGCCGAAATCCCATTTCAGTTCGGGGAACACCTCGAAGTTCATGCCGTAGATGCTCGCGATTAAGGTCGGCGGCAGGAAAGCCACCGAGGCCACCGAGAAGATCTTGATGATCTTGTTCTGGTTGATGTTGATGAAACCGACGGTCGCATCCATCAGGAAGTTCACCTTGTCGAACAGGAACGAGGTGTGGCCGTCCAGCGATTCGATGTCGCGCAGGATCTGGCGCGCCTCCTCGAACTGGTCGGCATTGAGCAGCCGCCCCCGCATCAGGAAGCTGACCGCGCGGCGCGTGTCCATCATGTTGCGGCGGATGCGGCCGTTCAAGTCTTCCTCGTGTGCAATCGCATTCAGCGCGGCGGCCGCGTCCTGGTCGGTGAATTCTTTCTGCAGCACGCGCGTCGAGACTTCTTCCAGCGCCTCGTAGATGCCCTCGAGCGCGTCTGCCGAATACTCGGCGTCGGTCGCGTACAGGTCGAGCAGCACGTCCATGTAGTCTTCGATCGAGCCGGGACGCGAGCGCGCGCGCAGCCGCACCAGCCGGAACACCGGCAGGTCGCACACGTGCACCGAGAACAGGATCTTCCCCGACAGGATGAACGCGACCGTCACCACGCGCGACGGGCCGTCTTCCTCTTCGAGCAGGAAGTCGGTGCGCAGGTGCAGGTCGCCGTTCTCGGCTTCGTAATAACGGGCCGACGCTTCGATGTCCTGCACTTCGTCCTCGCCCGGCAGCGTCACGCCGTAGGCCGTCTTGACCAGGGTGCGTTCTTCGTCGGTGGGATCGGTCAGGTCGACCCAGACCGGCGTTACGTTCGCCAGGTCTTCGCGCAAGTCGACACTGACCTGGTTCAGTCGGCCATTTTGTAGGACAAATACGTTAATCATGCGCTTTTTCTCGGCCGGGATTCGAAACTGACGCAAGTGTACCCGACAGCCCCCCGGCGCTGCCACCCCGTAACGACAATTTCGTCACCGCGGCCATCGCCCCCAGGCAGGTCGCCCGGCACCGTTTCCAGCACAGGCCGGGCGCCCGGCGGCGCAGGCAGCAGATCAAGCGCTTCTCATGCCCAGGGCAGGAAATCGATGCCGTTCTGGATCACGCCAACCACCTGGGCCACGTTTTCCGGGCTTTCGCTGAAATACACCAGCACCTCGGCCCGGCTCAGGCCACGCCCGAGCGAGTCGATCCAGAACGCCAGTCCGGTCGGGTCGGGCTCCCGGTGCAGCACATTGTCGTACATGGCCGTGACGAAGTCCTGGGCGCCCGCACCGGAGGGAACCAGGTCGCCGAACTCCTCGCTGGCGACGAAAGCCTCGGCGACTTGCGCCAACGAGACACCTGCGTCCATGCGTGCGAGCCAGTAGCCGATGCCGACCAGGTCGGGTACGCGGTCGAAGGCGGCCTGGTAGAGGCGATAGAGCTGGCCTGCCGCACCATCGGTATCGAGCGCCAAGCCGCCATTGTCGAATTCGATGCGCTCGACGTTCATTAGCTGTGTGCCGGTCTTGTAGAGGGGAGTCAGCACGGCGCCGTTACCGGATTTCGCGATCTGGTAGTCGCTGCGCTGTCCATGCACGCGCAGGGTATCGAGGCCACCCCTGCCGTCCACGAGGTCGGGCAGGACGGCATAGTCGATGCGGTCGGCCGCGTCGGAACCGCGGTGGTAGTCGACCGACGGCTCCGCGCCCGTGTGCCGGTGCTCGATGCCGTTGATCGTGAACCCCATAAACCCGAACGACGTCGGCGCATTGTCTTCTTCCGGGCTCATGGTCACGGCAATGCCCGTCCCGGCGCCGGCCCCGGTGATGTTCTTGCCTGTGATCGTCACAATGTCGTTGTCCCGGACGACACTGATCTCGCCGGTGGCGCCGCCGGTCAGGGTAACGCCGGCGATCCGGTCGCTATTGCCGTTGTAACGAAGCGCCAGGCCGAAATTCGTCACCGCTGCCGAGCCCCAGCTCTCCGGGGTGACCGTCAGGACCGCGCCCTGCTCGACCATCGACAGCGACAAGGCCGCCGTCGGCAGGACCGGCGGTGGGGGTGCCGTGGTGCTGCCCGTGATCGTGATCGCGGTATTGATGCCCATGGCCTGCAACTGCGCGGGTGAATAGTTGTAGGCGTTGTTCAGGTAGTCGGTCACCAGCACGCCCGTGACCTTGTAGATGCCCGCGGGGGTCTTGGCCGACAGCGCCGGCATCGCCCTGAAGTAGGAATCGCTGTTGTCCTCGACCCGCCCCAATGGCGAAAGGTACAGCCCGTCGGAAGGCCCGCTGTCGAGGATCAGCGGCTTGTCGAACGCGACCCACACCGCGTACACGCCGGCCCCGCCGGTGTCGCGCGCAGTTCCCGTCGGGTAGATGAACTGGGAAAAACCGGTGCTCAGGTCGACGCTTGACGGCAGGTTCAGGCTGACCAGGGTGGGGGCCGTGGTGTCCTGGATGCCGCCTGTCACCGTGATCGAGGTGCGAATGCCGGCTGCCTGCAGCTGGGCGGTATCGTAGGCCGTGCGGTTGCCGGCCATGTCCGTGACCATGACCCGGGCAACGTCGTAGCTGCCGGGCTGGGTCAGATTGCTCACCTGCAAGGTGCCGGCGGCGAATGTAGGCGTGTCATCGTGAAAATTGTCGCTGCTCCAGCGGTCGAACCGAAGAAAATTGGTATTCCTGTTGAAGCCCCAGAAACGCTCTTCGAACTCCACCGTCACGATGTTGACGCCGCTGCCGCCGGGTTCGTCCTGCGCGCGCACGCTGACGGGAATGCTGACGGAGCCGGAGGAAAGGTCGATGGTGGCAGGCAGGGTCAACTCCAGCAATACCGGTGCGGTGGTGTCGCTCATGGCAGTCGTTCAACGGTTGAGGTGGCCCTGATTGTGGCACAGGCACCCGCGCGCATGGCTCACCAAATCCCACCGGGCCGCCAAGTGGAGCGGCTTACGGCAGCTCGGCAAAGCGCATCTGGCGCAGGATGGCGTTGGTGCGGCGCACGAGGTAGCTGGTCGACCGGTGCTTGTCGTAGTAGCGCGGATTCGGCAGCATCACCGCCAGGCGCGCTGCCTGCTGCGCATTCAGGTTCGCCGCCGGGATGCGGTAGTAGTGGCGCGCCGCCGCTTCGGCGCCGAACACGCCGCGGCCGAATTCGACCACGTTCAGGTACAGTTCGAGGATGCGCCGCTTGCTCATCACCGTCTCGAGCATGAAGGCGATGATCATTTCCTGGCCCTTGCGCAGGTAGCTGCGCGAGCCGGACAGGAACAGGTTCTTGGCCAGTTGCTGGGTGATGGTGGAGCCGCCGCCGACCACCTTGCTGCGGCGGTTGTTTTTCTCGTAGGCACGCTCGATCGCTGCCCAGTCGACGCCGTCGTGCTGGTTGAAGCGCGCGTCTTCCGATGCCACCACGGCGCGCTTCAGGTTGACCGAGATGCGCTCGTAGTCCACCCACTCGTGCTTGAGCTTCGCGTTCGGGTTCTTTTCCTGCAGCGCCGCCAGTTGCTGGCGCATGAAGCTGGTCGAGGACGGATTGAACACCGCGTACCAGCAGACCATGATGAAGAAGTACAGCTGCACCAGCAGCACCAGCAGGAGCGGGCCGAGGATGAGCCACTTGAGCCAGCGGCGCGCCGTGCCCGGCCCACGCTTGCCTGCCCCGGCCTTGCGCGGCCCGGCGGCTTTCGTCTTACCCATTCTTATCGTGCTTGTGCTCATGGCCGCATCGCGCGCAGCACCTGCGCCGTGTCGGGACGCACGCCGCGCCAGATGGCGAAGGCTTCGGCCGCCTGCTCCACCAGCATGCCCAGGCCGTCGCGCACGGCGGCGCCGTGGCGTGCCGCGAAATCCATGAACACGGTCGGTTGATTTCCGTACATCATGTCCAGCGCCAGCGCGCCAGGGCCGAAGATCCCCGGCGGGACCGGCGGCAGGTCGCCCGCCAGGCTGCTCGAGGTCGCATTGACGACGATATCGAAGCTGCCGTCGACGGTGTCGAAACCGGCGGCGCCGAGCCGGACGCCGTGGCGGCCGGCGACCTGGGCGAAATCGTGCACCAGCGCTTCGGCGGTGGGCACCGTGCGGTTGGCGATGACGATCTCGCGCGGCGCCTCCTGCACGAAGGGCAGCAGCGCACCGCGCGCCGCGCCGCCGGCGCCGAGCAGCAGCACGCGCCTGCCGCGGATCGGCACGCCCGCGTTACGAGTGATGTCGGCCATCAGGCCGGGGCCGTCGGTGTTGTCGCCGACGATCTCGCCGTGCGCGAACACCAGCGTGTTGACGGCGCCGGCCGCGCGCGCGCGTTCGTTCAGCCGCGTCGCCAGGCGCGCGGCTTCCAGCTTGAACGGCACGGTGACGTTGGCGCCGCGGTAGCCTTCGGCGACCAGGCGCTGCACCGTCTCCGCGAAACCGTCGAGCGGCGCCAGGCAGCGTTCGTAACGAATGTCCTGGCCGGTCTGCGCGGCATAGGCGGCGTGGATCTCGGGCGACTTGCTATGGGCGACCGGATGGCCGATGACGCAGTATTTGTCGGTCATCCCTGCCCTCCGCGCAGTTCGGTCTGCATTTTTTCCTCGCGGGTGAAACGGAAGCGCGTGATGACTTCCCACAGGTCGTCCTTGCCTTGCGTGCGCATGTTGGCCGGGAAGGCGCCGAAAGGCGCGGCGCGGCGCACGACCTGCAGCGCCGCCTGGTCGAGCGCGGGGTTGCCCGAGCTCTGTTCGACGCGCGGACCGCCGTCCTTCATGTAGAGGGTCCCGTCCTGGAACACGGGGATGTAGACCACCAGCTCGCCGTAGAGCTTCTTGCCGTTGTGCTGCGGGAAGTTGAGCGTGCCGACTTCCTCGATGCGTTTCTGCATCTCCTTGTAGTACAGCGCGTAGCCGACCTGGCGCGTGCTGGGCGTGATCTGGGTGCGTTTGGGGCGCTTGTTCTGGTCCTCGATGCGCTCGATGACTTCGGCCGCGGCGCGCGAGATGGCGCGGCTGGTGTCCAGGGCGTCGCTCCCGGTGCGGGTGGGGTCGGGCTTGTCCTGTTCCGTTTTCGGCGGCGCGGCGAAGGCGGACGTCTGCACGCGGGTCAGGACGTTCTGCTGTTGCTGTTCGAGGTCGGCGATGCGGCGCTGCAGGGCCTTGATGCTTTCGCCATCCTCGATCTTGCGCAGGTCGGGCAGCGGTGAGCGGGCGCGGCCGGCGTCGAGGGTGCCGCCGCCGTCGAGGTTCGCCTGGGCCAGCGCATCGGCCTTGTTTGGCGCGTTCGCATGCTTGGCATTGACCAGGATGACTTCCAGGCCGGGGTCGGCCGGCCGGTGCCGGAACGCCTCCGGCGCCGCAAAGCGCACCGCCAGCAGCGCCGCATGCGCCGCCACGGACACGCCGAGGGCAATCATCAAGGATTGGTTCTTTTGCAAATACTTCACGCGCTGCGCTCGCCCGGACGGGCTGTTGGATCAGGGACTAATCATTCTACCCTGCAACGAGGAGCGTGGGGGTGCTGGCGGTGCAGGCGCAACAGTCGGGCGCGACGACCTCGGCGTGGAAACTGGATCCCGGCCCGCGCCAGGATGACGTGCATGCAGTGCCGGCTACAAATCTTTTCATGCACCGGATACCTGAAAGCCGTCGTTCCCGCGCAGGCGGGAACCCAGTTCAGCGTTCAGCTCACGCCGTCCCCGCGTTCGCGGGAACCTGGACGCCTTCTTCGGTGGTGACCGCGGCAACGACACCCTCCGCCTCCACCACCTCGGCCAGCGTGGCCTCCCCGGTATCGCCTTCTTCCTCTTCCTCGAGTTCGAGCGCCGCGTCCGGCGCAGTCGCCGCCACCTCGAGCAGGCGCGCCTCCAGCGACAGGTCGACCTCGTCCCAGCGCACGATGTCGAGTTTCACCTGCGCGCCGCGCGCCACTTGCGGCATGCCGGCCAGGCGCACCACCAGCGGGATGTCCACCAGGCGCACGATTTCGTCCTTCAGCACCACGGCGTCGGCCTGCCTGACGTTTTCCTGGCCCAGCCAGCGCAGGCACCAGTAGCGTTCCATGTTCTGCTGGAAGTCGTTATAGGCCGAGTACGCGGCATCGAAGGCCGAGACGATCGAGAACAGCGTCGCGTCGCGGTGCTTGAACGGGGCCACCAGCGGCGCGGTCACGCCGTGCGAGGCAGCGGCCAGGATCTGCCACTGGTTCACCAGGTCGGTATAGCGGCGCAGCGGCGAGGTGCTCCACGCGTACTGGTCCACGCCCAGGCCCTGGTGCGGCGCCGCGTGCGTCACCATCCGCACCTGGATCTTGGCGTTCCAGCCGCCCGCCCCCGGGCCCTGCGAGCGATAGATGCCCGGCACGCCCGAGTCGTGCAGCAGCTTGCCCCAGGTGCTGTTCGCGAAGATCATCAGCTCGGCCACGATCTTGTCGAGCGGCGCGCCGCGCTTGCGGCGCACGATGGTCACCACGTCGTCCTCGACGTAGAAGTTGAAGTCCACGCGGTTGGCCTGTTCCGGTTTCAGGCCGAAGGCTTCGCGCTTTTTCATGCGGCCCGCTTCCAGCTGCAGCGCCCACTGCCACAGCAGGCCCAGCTCTTCCTTGTGCGGGTAGTCGGCCGTACCTTCGCCGGCGCCGCCCGCCAGCGCCTCTTCGGTCACGACGGCATCGAGGTCGTTGAGGCGCAGGTTGCTCTTGATCGGCACGCGTTCGGCACGGGTAGTGGTCGAGACCACGGTCCAGTCCTGGGGGTCGAGCACCGCGTACAGCGACAGCGCCGGGCAGTCATTGCCTTCGGCAAGCGTGAACGCATCCACGATCTCGTCCGGCAGCATGGTGATCTTGTCACCCGGCATATAAACGGTGGACATGCGGGCGCGCGCGATCTTGTCGATCGCATCGTCCGGGCGGATGCCCAGGCCCGGCGCCGCGATGTGGATACCCACGCGCACCTTGCCGTCATCCTGTTTCACCACCGAGAAGGCGTCGTCGATCTCGGTCGTGGTGACGTCGTCGATCGAGAAGGCGGCGACGTCGGCCAGCGGCAGGTCGCCAGGTGCCTTCGGCACCTCCACTTGCGGGAAGCCGGCGCCGCGCGGGAAGTGCTCGAACAGGAAGCGCGCCATGTGCAGCTCCTTCGGCGAGGACAGCCCGCCGGCAGTGAGCATCAGGCGCGGCGCCGTGGTCTGCAGCGCGTTGGCGGCCGCTTCCAGCGCCTTGTATTCGATGGTGTTCTTGTCGGGCTTGAACAGCAGCTGCTGCACGATCGGCTGCATCGAGCCCGGGAGCTTGCCGGCCTTGAGCTCCTCGACGTAGCCGGCCTGCACGATGGCCTGCTGCTTCTTCTTTTCGATGCCGGCCAGCGCCGCCTTCAGGGTCTGTTCCGGTGCCGCCTTGTAACGCCCGCGTCCCTTCTTGTGGAAGTAGATCGGCGCAGCGTGCAGCGCCAGCACCAGGCCGGCGGCCTCGAACGGCAGCGGCGCGTGGCCGAAGTATTCGGCCCCCAGCTCGGCGAAACCGAATTCTTCCTGGCCCGCGACTTCCCACAGGAAGTCGAGGTCGACTTCGGCGGCGATGTCTTTTGCGGCGGCCAGCAGCGCTTCCGGTTCCGGCTTCTCGAACTGGATCAGCACGTCTTTCGACTTGACCTTGGTGCGCTTGCCGCTGGCCAGCTCGACCTGGTAGGCCTCGCCGGCCTGCGACAGTACCGTGCCGACCTTGAAGTCGCCCGACTCTTCAAAAAATACGTTCATCTTATTTCGTGTTCTGTTGTGTTTGGCCTGGCGTCAGGGCTAGCACCGCAGGCAAGAATACCTCGGTGACCATGAGCAGGCCTTGACGGCGACGGTAGACGCAGCGCCGCGCATAATAAAGTGTTTCGTCTGCCCCGCCGAGGGACGCGCGCACGCGCTCCATCAGCGGATGGCCCGCGCGGATGCGCGCGTATTCCAGCTGGCCCCGGCGCACCAGCGGATCGTAGAAGAGCGTGGTGCCGAGCGAACGCTCGCCCAGCGCCGAAAACAGCGGCCAGTCGGCGGCCGTGCAGCTGGTGGGCACCACGGTGTGGCCGAACACCACCGGCTTGCCGTCGCACACCAGCAGCACCTCGCGTTCCCACACGCGCCCCGGACGCGCCAGCCCGATCGCGCGCGCCTCGTCCGCCAGGCAGGTGGCGGCGCGCTGGTGCAGCCGGCGCACGCGAAAGCTCCCGCTGCTGGCCGTCAGGCGCGCCGTCAGCGAGCCCTCGGTCGTGAGCCAGTCGCGCATCCGGGCGGGCGCACGCACGGCCCCGGCATGCGGCTGCCATGCCGCCTGTCGCAGCGATTGCCGGGTCACCACACGCTCACTGGGCCACGCCCGTCCGTCCGGCGCAGAAGGCGAGCACCTCGTCCACGTACTGCGGGAATTCCGAAATCGCATGGTCGCTGCCCTCGATCACGTGCTGCTTCGCGCCCGCGTAATGGCGCACCATGTCGCGGTAGTCGAGCACTTCGTCGCCGGTCGCAGCCAGCAGGAAGTAGCGCTCCGGCCGCGTGATGGTTTCCACGCGCAGCTCGGCCAGCTCGTCGATGTACTCGCGGCGGAACTCGAACGGCTCGCTCGAGTGCCATGCGGTGGTGACGCCGACGTGGTGTTCCAGGTTCTTCAGGGGATCGACGGACGGGTTGAGCAGCACGGCGCGCACGCCGAGGCGCTCGGCCAGCCAGGTGGCGTAGAAGCCGCCCAGGGAGGAACCGATGATCGACAGATTGTCGGGCGCGTAGCGTTCGGCCAGCAGCAGGGCCAGCGCCATCGCCTCTTTCGGCGAAGCGGGCAGTTGCGGGCAGATCAGCGTGTTCGCGCGGCCGGCGTCCGTCAGGGCTTTCTGCACCACCCGTGCCTTGAACGACTTCGGCGACGAGCGGAATCCGTGCAAATAGAGGACGTACCCGTTTGCGGTCATGGCGCCAGCGCGTCCAGCAGTTTCTGGTGCACGCCGCCGAAGCCGCCGTTGCTCATCACGAGGATGTGGTCGCCCGGCTGCGCCGCCTGCACGATGGCCTGCACCATATAGTCGAGCTGGTCGAAGCTGTGGGCGATGGCGCCCAGCGGCTTGAGCGCGTCGGCCAGCGACCAGCCCAGCGCCTGCTGGCTGCCGAAGCCGAACACCAGGTCGGCGTCCTTCAGGCTGCCCGGCAGCGCGTCCTTCATGGCGCCCAGCTTCATGGTGTTCGAGCGCGGTTCGAGCACGGCCAGGATGCGCCCTGCCGTCGATCCGACTGCGCCGATCTTCTGGCGCAGGCCGCCCACGGTGGTGGCGATCGCGGTCGGGTGGTGGGCGAAATCGTCATACACGGTAATGCCGTTCACGGTGCCGCGCACTTCCATGCGGCGCTTGACGCTCTGGAAGCGCGACAGCGCGGCGATCGCCTGCGAGGTCGGCACGCCCACGTGGCGCGCGGCGGCAATCGCGGCCATCGCATTCGAGCGGTTGTGCTTGCCGGTCAGGTCCCACTGCACGGTGCCCTGCAGGTCGCCGTTGAACAGCACGTCGAAGCTGGAGCCGCCCGGATGTTCGACCAGGCTCCAGTTCACGCCCTCGGCCGCGCCGAAGGTCTCCTTCTCGCTCCAGCAGCCGCGTTTGAGCACGCGCGCGAGCGAGGCTTCGTCACCGTTCACGACCAGGCGTCCCACGCCCGGCACGGTACGCACCAGGTGGTGGAACTGGGTCTCGATGGCGCCGATGTCCGGGAAGATGTCGGCGTGGTCGTATTCCAGGTTGTTCAGCACCGCGGTCTTGGCGTGGTAATGCACGAACTTGCTGCGCTTGTCGAAGAAAGCGGTGTCGTATTCGTCCGCCTCGATGACGAAGAATTCGGAAGGCTTGTCGCCATGCAGGCGCGCCGAGACGCCGAAGTTCATCGGCACCCCGCCGATCAGGAAGCCCGGCGCATAGCCCGCGTCTTCCAGGATCCAGGCCAGCATCGAGGTGGTGGTGGTCTTGCCGTGCGTGCCGGCAACGGCCAGCACCCATTTCTCGCGCAGGATGTGCTCGCCGATCCACTGCGGACCCGACACGTAAGGCAGGCCGCGGTTCAGGATTTCCTCGATCAGCGGATTTCCGCGCGTCATGACATTGCCAATCACATACAGGTCCGGCTCGAGCGAAACCTGCTCCGGCCCGTAACCCTGGATCAGCTCGATTCCCTGGGCTTCCAGCTGGGTGCTCATCGGGGGATAGACGTTGGCGTCGCAACCGGTGACGCGGTGGCCGGCTTCCTTGGCCAGGACCGCGAGGCCACCCATGAAGGTGCCACAAATACCAAGAATGTGAATGTGCATGGTCGAGGGAGAAATAGCAGCGCTGAAAAGTCCGAAAGCGCGATTTTACCCGACCCGCTGTCATTTTCCGTTCAAGAGTATGATTCAGCCATCATGCCGACACAAAATCTAGACGTACTCCAATTGCGCGCCGAAATCGCTGCAAACGCGGCGCGCCTGATCGCCCAGGATGGCGCCGACTACGACACCGCGCGCCGCAAGGCCGCCCGCCAGGTGCTCGGGGTAGACCGGCCGGCGCCCAACCTGATGCCCGACAATTTCCAGATCGAGGACGAGGTCCGTAAATACCAGTCCCTGTTCGGCGGCCCCGGCCAGGCCGCGCGCCTGAACGCGATGCGCGAGACCGCACTCCAGGTGATGGACCAGCTCGCCGATTTCCGCCCCTACCTCACCGGCGCCGTCCTCAACGGCACGGCGGGCGAGCACGACGACATCCACTTGCAGCTGTTTGCCGACAGCGCCAAGGAAGTCGAGATCTACCTCCTCAACCGCAACGTCAATATCGAGATCTCCGAAACGCCCCACTTCAAGGGCGGGCGGCACGAAGCGGTTGAAACGGTGAGCTTCATGTGGCATAAGGAAAGAATTCATGCCGAGTTGTATGATTTTCATGACCTGCGCGGTGCCTTGAAACCGCGCGGCGATGGCCGCCTGCAGCGGGTCGACACAGCTGGACTGCGCGCGCTGATGGCGAACGACGAGACTTTGGAACAGGACGAATGAACAAGAAACACGTAGCAGCCTATGCGGTGGTCGCCGCGATGTTCGGCATCATGGGCGCACTGGTCGCCGTCAACAAGAAAGACCCGCCTCCCATTACCACCGCGATTGCGCCGACCGGCGGCAAGCCGCACACCGCGGTCGACAACCTGTTCGGCCAGTCGCTCAACGACCTGCAGGGCACGCCGCAATCGCTGGCCAAGTGGCGTGGCAAGCCGCTGGTGGTCAATTTCTGGGCAACCTGGTGCGCGCCCTGCGTGCAGGAGATGCCGGAACTGTCGGAACTGGCGGGCAACGACGGCGGCAAGACCTTCAATGTGATCGGCATCGGCATCGATTCGCCCTCGAACATGAGCGAATTTGCGGCCAAGCTGAAGATTTCGTATCCACTCTACGTGGCCGGCATGGGCGGTACCGAGCTGTCGCGG
Source organism: Massilia consociata (assembly GCF_042432755.1). NCBI lineage: Bacteria > Pseudomonadati > Pseudomonadota > Betaproteobacteria > Burkholderiales > Oxalobacteraceae > Massilia > Massilia consociata. The sequence continues at coordinate 84,904 of NZ_JBHLWP010000022.1, read as the reverse complement.
GAATTCGGCAATAGCGCCGGCGGGCTGCCGTATACCGTCCTGATCGGCGCCGATGGGCAGGTGCGCAAGACTTACCTGGGAAAATTGAAGTTCGACGAACTGCGGGCGGACCTCGCGAAGCTGTAATTGTGTTGGCTCGTAGGGCGGTCGGCTCTGCCGACCGCGCGTTCAGCCAGCAATGGAATAGACGAACAGGCAAAATCACCGGAATTTGAACGCGCGTACGGCAAAGCCGTACACCCTACCAAAACCGGTCTAGCGAACGACCGTTCTTTTCCGAATTGCGTCGAACATGCCTTCATCAACTGGCAATTTTACTGCTTGCCAATAGCCAAGCTTGGCGGCACAATGCCTTCCTTTCGGGCGTTCAGACTCTTCAACATGGCGAAAAAGCTACTGCTGCTTAATGGCCCCAACCTCAATCTACTGGGGACCCGGGAGCCTGCGGTGTACGGCGCGACGACGCTGGCCGACATCGAACAGGCAGCAAAGGCACAGGCGCAATCGGCGGGCGCAAGCCTCGACTGCTTCCAGAGCAACCATGAAGGAGCCTTGATCGACCGTATCCATGCCGCGCGCGGCGAAGGCGTGGATGCGATCGTCATCAACCCGGGCGGCCTGACCCATACCAGCGTAGCCTTGCGCGATGCGCTTGCTGCGGTGGCAATCCCATTCGTGGAGGTGCATATTTCGAATGTGCATGCCCGCGAGTCCTTCCGGCACCACTCGCTCCTGGCAGCGATCGCGCAAGGCGTGATCTGCGGACTAGGGCCTGACGGATATCGGTTTGCCATCGACTTTGCGCTTAAATAGCGTTAATCTACGTCAACTTCATGTATCAGCGGCGACGCGGCCACCACCGACGCGACGCCCGCTCTCTAAAACGAATAAAACACCAAGGGGTTTCACATGGATCTCAGAAAACTCAAGACCTTGATCGACCTGGTCGCCGAATCGGACATCGCTGAACTTGAAGTGACCGAAGGCGAAAGCAAGGTCCGCATCGTCAAGTCGTCCGCAATCCCGCAGAATCAAATGGTGGTGATGCCGCCGCAAGGCGTGCAACAATATGCCGCGCCGGCCGTCCAGGCCGCCGCACCGGCCCCCGCCGCAGCCCCGGCCGCCGCGCCGGCCGCTGCCGCCGAGCCGACCGGCCACGTCGTCAAGTCGCCGATGGTCGGCACCTTCTACCGCTCGTCGGCCCCGGGCGCGGCGGCCTTCGTCGAAGTCGGCCAGAGCATCAAGCAGGGCGATACCCTGTGCATCATCGAAGCGATGAAGCTCCTGAACGAGATCGATGCCGACGTCGCCGGCACGGTCACCAAGATCCTCGTGGAAAACGGCCAACCGGTCGAATTCGGCCAGCCGCTGTTCGTGATCGGCTAAGATCGCTGACGTCCCCCATGGCGGCGCTGCATCGTCTCGCCATACCGGCATACTGTCTTCGACGGTGCACCGTGCCCTGGGGTGTGTTGGACGAACCAAGTCTGTCCGGCCCCGGCGGCGTCCTGCCGCCAGCCCATTCATGTCGTGTCCGGCGCGCTTTCTCACCAGACTGATGCGCCGGTTTTCACTGAAACACCGAACCTACCATGTTTGAAAAAATCCTCATCGCCAACCGTGGTGAAATCGCGCTGCGTATCCAGCGCGCGTGCCGCGAACTGGGCATCAAGACGGTTGTCGTTCACTCCGAGGCGGACAAGGACGCCAAGTACGTGAAGCTGGCGGACGAATCCGTCTGCATCGGCCCGGCCCAATCGGCGCTCAGCTACCTGAACATGCCGGCGATTATCAGCGCCGCCGAAGTGACGGACGCCGAGGCGATCCACCCGGGCTACGGCTTCCTGTCGGAGAACGCCGACTTCGCCGAACGCGTCGAGAAATCGGGCTTCGTCTTCATCGGCCCGCGTTCCGACTCGATCCGCCTGATGGGCGACAAGGTCTCGGCCAAGCAGGCGATGATCAAGGCCGGCGTGCCCTGCGTGCCGGGTTCGGACGGCGCCCTGTCGGACGACCCGAAAGAGATCATCCAGACCGCGCGCCGCATCGGCTACCCGGTCATCATCAAGGCCGCCGGCGGCGGCGGCGGCCGCGGCATGCGCGTGGTGCATACCGAAGCCGCGCTGCTGGGCGCCGTGCAGATGACCAAGACCGAAGCGGGCACCGCCTTCGGCAACCCGGAAGTCTACATGGAGAAATTCCTGGAAAATCCGCGCCACGTGGAGATCCAGGTGCTGGCCGACGAGCACAAGAACGCCGTCTGGCTGGGCGAGCGCGACTGCTCGATGCAGCGCCGCCACCAGAAAGTCATCGAAGAAGCACCGGCGCCGGGCATCCCGCGCAAGCTGATCGAGAAGATCGGCGACCGCTGTGCCGAAGCCTGCCGCAAGATCGGCTACCGCGGCGCCGGCACCTTCGAATTCCTGTACGAGAACGGCGAGTTCTACTTCATCGAGATGAACACCCGCGTGCAGGTGGAACACCCGGTCACCGAGATGATCACCGGGATCGACATCGTGCAGGAACAGATCCGCATCGCCTGCGGCGAGAAGCTGCGCTTCCGCCAGCGTGACATCATGCTGTCGGGCCACGCGATCGAGTGCCGCATCAATGCCGAAGACCCGTTCAAGTTCACCCCTTCCCCGGGCCGCATCACCGGCTGGCACCCGCCGGGCGGTCCCGGCATCCGTGTCGATTCGCACTCGTATGCGGGATATTATGTTCCACCTCATTACGACTCGATGATTGGCAAGGTAATTTCTTACGGTGCGACACGCGAGCAGGCCATTCGCCGCATGCAAATCGCGCTCTCGGAAATGGTGGTTGAAGGTATCCTCACCAATATCCCGCTGCACCGTGAGCTGATGGTCGACGCCCGCTTCATCGAGGGCGGCACCAACATCCACTACCTGGAGCACAAGCTGGCTTCCAAGCCAGACCTGCCGAAGGAAACGGGCATCGGCGCCAAATCGGAAACCAAGGTAGCGGACCTTAAGGCTGATCTATGAGCTGGACCGAAGTCGTCATCGAAGTAGCGCGTGAACACGCCGAGGCCCTGTCGGACGCCCTGATGGAAGCGGGCGCCTTGTCGGTCTCGGTCGAAGACGCCGACGAAGGCACGGACGCGGAAAAGCCGCTGTTCGGCGAACCGGGCATGGAACCCACCGAAGCGGCGTGGGACCATTCGCGCGTGGTTGCGCTCACCGACATCGACGCCGACCAGTTCGCGATCGTGCAGGAAGCCGCCAACGCCATCCAGCTGCCCGTCGTCCCCTCGTTCACCACCCGTGCGGTGGCCGACGCCGACTGGGTGCGCCTGACGCAGTCGCAGTTCGAGCCCATCCACATCGGCAAGAACATCTGGGTCGTGCCGAGCTGGCACGAAGCACCGGACCCGAATGGTCTCATCCTCGAGCTCGATCCGGGCCTGGCCTTCGGCACCGGCAGCCATCCGACCACCCGCCTGTGCATGGAATGGCTGGAAGCGCACCCGGCGCCGGGCAAGTCGGTGCTGGACTACGGCTGCGGTTCGGGCATCCTGGCGATGGTGGCCAAGAAGCTCGGGGCGCAAGACGTCGCCGGCGTCGACATCGACCCGCAGGCGATCGAATCGGCACGCAGCAACGCCGAGCGCAACAATGTCAGCATCGACTACTACCTGCCGGACGCCTTTGCCGTTGCGCCGAACGAGCGCCACGCCAAGGGCCAGTTCGACATCGTCGTGGCCAACATCCTGTCGAGCCCATTGAAGCTGATGGCGCCGATGCTGTCCGGCCGCGTGGCGCCGGGCGGTAGCCTGATCCTCTCGGGCGTGCTCGCGCGCCAGGCCGAGGAAGTGGCCGCCGCCTACGCACCTTTCATCAAGCTGGGCGTCTGGGCCGAGCAGGACGGCTGGGTCGCCCTTCACGGGACGCTCGGCCAGGACACCGCACCCGCGCCGCGCTCCGCCACCAACGGCTAAGGGACAACCCAGGCATGGCGCTCGCCACCCAATGCCCCCACTGCGGCACGCTGTTCCGCGTCGCCGCGGACCAGCTCAAGCTGCGTGGGGGCATCGTGCGTTGCGGCTCCTGCCAGCAAATCTTCGACGGTAACGCGGCGCTGGTCGACCTGGCCGCCGCATCTGCTTCACCTCCTGCTTCACCTTCCGCTTCGCCTTCTGCGCTGTCGTCCGCCACGCCGCCCTCTGCTTCCGCTGCTTCCGCTGCTCCCGCAGCGTCTGCACCGGCCCCGGCGCCCGATGTGCAGGATACGTCCCGGGCGCCTGCCGCTGCCGCCGACGTGGAGCAGATGGACGAGGAACCGATCTATACCCTCGAATTCGACCGCACCTTTTCCCCACTAGGAATCATCCCGAAGCTGGCCGGCGGCGTCGATGACGCACCCGCCGGCCCCGCGCGCGCGGACGACATGCCCGTGAAGGCACGAAGCGGACCCGAGCCTGATCTGGTCCCGGAGTCCGAACCGGCGCCTGAACCGGTGCCGGAACCGGAGCCGCTACCGCAACCCGAACCCGAGCCCCTGCCCGAGCCGGAACCACTGCCTGAGCCTGAGCCCCTACCGGAACCGGAGCCGGTACCCGCCCCTGCGCCGATCGCCGCGGGGGAGCCGGCACGCAGGGCGGTGAATGCGCCCTCCCCCTCTTTATCCGACCTGCCGGTGGACGAAGCGCTGGTCGCGGCGCGGCCCCCCGACGACGGGCATGCGTACGGCGAACCCGCGCCCGCCCCGGCGGCGCGCACCCGGGCGGCGGCCGCATCCGTCCCGCCGTTGCTGCTGCGCGAATCCGGCCCCGCCACCGTGACGATGCCGGCGCCGCCGAGCGCGCCGCCGGTGGCGCCCAAGACACCGCGCACACGCGCTGCGGAGGCGCGCGCCGCGCGCCGCTCCAAGCTCACGCCGACCAGGATCGAGCCGCCCAAGCTGCGCGTGCCCGAATCCGACGAGCCGGAATTCGTCCGGCGCGGTCGCCAGCGCGAACGCTCGGGCAAGGCCGTGCGCATCGCCATGGTCCTGGGCAGCCTGCTGCTGCTGCTCGTCCTGGCCGCGCAGATCGTTTATACGTTCCGCAACACACTGGCGGCACGCAATCCGCACATGAAGCCGGCGCTGGTCACCGTGTGCGCGGTGCTCGGCTGCCGCGTCGAACTGCCGACCCAGATCGAGCAGCTGGTCATCGAGACCGGCGAACTGGCCAATTTAGGCGGCAACGCCTACACCTTCACCACGCTGCTGCGCAACCAGGGCGACTCGGTGCAGGCCTGGCCGAGCCTGGAGCTGACCCTGTCCGATCCGGACGACAAGCCGCTGGTGCGGCGCGTCTTCGGCCCGCGCGACTACTTGCCGGCCGGCCCGCTGCTGCAGGCAGGCATTGCCGCGCGCGCCGAACAACCGATCAAACTGCATTTCCGCGTCGAGGAGCCGTCGCCGTCCGGCTACCATATCGCGGTCTTTTATCCCTAATCTCCCTGAGGCTTCCTCCATGACCAAGACCGCCCTGATCTGCGGATCGATCGCATTCGACAAGATCATGCAATACCACGGCCGTTTCGCCGACACCCTGCTGGCCGACCAGCTGCACCGCGTGAACGTCTCCTTCCTGGTGCCGACCATGCGCCTCGAGTACGGCGGCTGCTCGGTGAACATCGCCTACAACCTCAAGCTGCTGGGCGGCGAACCGCTGGTGATGGGCACGATCGGCCAGGACGGCGGCGACTACCTCGAGCGCATGGCGAAACAGGGCATCTCCACCCGCGCCATCCGCACGATTGCCGATGCCTACACCGCGCAGTGCTTCGTCACCGCGGACCAGGACAACAACCAGATCAACGCCTTCCACCCGGGCGCGATGCAGTACTCGCACGAGAACAACGTGGGCGACCAGGGCGAGCTGCGGGTGGCGATCATCTCGCCGGACGGCCGCGACGGCATGATCAAGCATGCCGCCGACTGCGCCGAACTGAAGATTCCGTTCATGTTCGATCCGGGCCAGCAGCTGCCGATGTTCTCGGGCGAGGAGCTGGTCCGTTTCATCGACCAGGCAAGCTACCTGGCTTGCAACGATTATGAATTCGAAGTGGTGATGGACCGCACCGGCCTGAGCCAGGCGGACATCGCCTCGCGCCTGGAGGCGCTGGTCGTGACGCGCGGCGGCGAAGGTTCGGACATCTACGCCGGCGGCGAGCACTATTGCATTCCGGCGGTGCAGGCGGAGAACATTGTCGATCCGACCGGCTGCGGCGACGCCTACCGCGCCGGCCTGCTGTTCGGGATCACCAACGGATACGACTGGCCGACCACCGGCCGTATTGCCAGCATCCTCGGCGCCATCAAGATCGGCAGCATCGGTGGACAGAACCACACGTTCACGCCGGAAGAGGTCGAGCAGAAGTTCGAGGCGGCGTTTGGATACCGCTTTCGTTAATCGCGCACGTTAATACGACAGATAAAAAATGGGTCCCGAGCGGGACCCATTTTACTTTGCACGCCATAAAAACGCGCTTGTATCCTCAACCGAAAAACACCTGTCTCAACACGAACTGGATAATCTGGATCAGCACCAGCGCCACCAGCACCGATAAATCGATCCCGCCAATCGGCGGCACCACGCGCCGGATCGGCCGCAGGATCGGCGTGTTCAGCGCATGGACGAAAGGCGCAAGCGGCGCATGGGGATTGACCCAGCTGAAGATCGCATCGATGATCAAGAGCGCCATGAAGCCGTACAGGATCCAGTTCAGGAAGCGGAACAGCGCCCCGAGCAGCACCGTTGCCCCATCTGCACCGCCGAGCAGCATCAGTGAACTGGCCAGCAGCACCACCAGGAAAGCGCCAATCAGGCTCGCCCAATCGTAGCCTCCCATGCCCGGCACCAGGCGCCGCAGCGGCAGCACCAGCCAGTCGGTCAGGGTGAAGGTGAACTGCCCGATCTGCTGGGGCGGACGCACACGCGTGGCCTGCATCCAGAAGCGCAGCAGGAGCAGCGCTCCGAGCAAGGCAGCAGCGGTATCGACGATAAACTGGAGAATTGACAGCACGTAGGCTCCTCAAAAAAAAACCGCCGTGTGAACGATCACACAGCGGTATTTTGCCTGATCCAGGCAAGACTCGCTATCGAGCCGGAATCACGGACGGCTGCTGGTCGGGAACGGCCATGCGGCAGCCGGCGACAGCGTGGTCTTTGCCGCAGGAGCCGGCGCTGCCGGCGCAGCTGCCGACGCGTCCTTCGATTCCTTCGACTGCTCGGCCGGCGCTGCTGCCTGCTTGGCAGCAGGCTTCTTGGCTACGGCCTTCTTGGCGGCAGGCTTGGCTTCGGCCTTGGTGTCGGCTTTCGCGTCGGCCTTCGCTTCCGGCTTGGCTTCTGCCTTGGCTTCCGCCTTCACTTCCGGCTTGGCTTCTGCCTTGGCTTCCGGCTTGGCTTCCGCCTTCACTTCCGGCTTGGCCTCTGCCTTCGCGGCCGGCTTGGCAGCGGTTTTGGTAGCGGTGGCCTTGGCCGGAGCGGCGGTTTTGGTAGCGGCGGCTTTGGCCGGAGCAGCGGCTTTGGTAGCGGCGGCCTTGGCCGGAGCAGCGGCTTTGGTAGCGGCGGCCTTGGCTGGAGCAGCTTTGGTAGCGGCGGCTTTCGCCGGAGCAGCGGCTTTTTTGGCAGCAGGCGCAGCGGCTTTTTTGGCGGCAGGCGCAGCAGCTTTGCTTGCAGCAGCGTTTTTAGCGGCAGGCTTTGCGGCCGTGGTTTTAGTTGCCGCGGTTTTGGTTGCGGTCGCTTTCTTTGCTGCCGGCTTGGCGGCGGCTTTGCTTGCTACCGGTTTTGCGGCGGATTTTTTGGCTGCCGGCTTGGCTGCCGGCTTGGCTGCCGATTTAGCTGCCGATTTGGCCGCCGGTTTTACGGCGGCCGTTTTAGCGGCAGGTTTGGCAGCAGCTTTCTTTGCTGCCGGTTTTGCTGCGGGCTTGGCTGCCGATTTAGCTGCCGATTTAGCTGCCGGCTTGGCTGCAGCTTTCTTCGCTGCAGGTTTAGCTGCCGGCTTGGCGGCGGCTTTCTTGGCTGCCGGCTTTGCTGCGGGCTTTGCCGCCGATTTGGCGACCGGCTTAGCAGTTGCTTTTGCGGCAGCTTTCTTTGCGGCCGGTTTGGCAGCCGGCTTGGCGGCGGCTTTCTTTGCTGCCGGTTTGGCGGCCGGTTTCGCCGCAGATTTCGCTGCCGGCTTGGCGGCGGCTTTCTTTGCTGCAGGTTTTGCAGCCGATTTCGCTGCAGGCTTTGCAGCCGATTTCGCTGCAGGCTTTGCAGCCGATTTCGCTGCAGGCTTTGCTGCCGATTTTGCTGCAGGCTTTGCTGCCGATTTTGCTGCCGGTTTTGCAGCCGCTTTCTTTGCTGCTGGCTTGGCCGCTGACTTGGTAGCGGTGGTCTTGGTTGCGGCAGCTTTCTTTGCTGCAGGCTTGGCTGCTGCCTTCGCTGCAGGCTTGGCTGCTGCCTTCGCTGCCGGCTTGGCGGCTGCCTTGGTCGCGGTGGCCTTGGTTGCGGCCGTCTTGGTCGCGGCGGCCTTGGTTGCCGGTTTCTCGGCGGCGGCCTTTGCTGCCGGCTTGGCGGCCTTCGTCACGGACGAAGGCGCGCTTTTTGCTGCTGCCTTTGCTGCTGGTTTCTTAGCGGTTGCCATTCTAGTTCTCCTTCATCTGCGATGAAATACGCTCAAGTTTGAAATCCGTCCGGCCATGATTGGCGGGCGGATTATTCATCGGCCTAAACGGGATCGGTTATGGCCAATGAATCCGGCACCGGCTGAACTGCTGCAACTCCTCACAATTGCAGCGCTTCAGCCAACGTCGACAGGCAACCGACTCAACGTGATTTCACATCGCTACCCTCGCGGGCGCGAAAAGAAAAAGCCGCCTTGCCTGAACACGGTCAGGCAGTGCGGCTTGTTCTTTTCGCTTCGCTTACGTGCATTGATTGAATCAGTGTCCTATTATTCGATCGATTGCTGCCCGGATGGACGCGACAATATCACATGTTCACGTTTTGACAAATTCAAACACGTAAAGTACACGAAAACTTTGTGAGGGCGCAACCCGAGCGCCATGAACCAAATCGTCTTTTCGCACTCCTTGCCTGCGCTTGCGCATTCTCTCCCATTCACCTAATCGGCCACATCGCATGCGGTTCCGGCGGCCGGCAGGTATTTGCGATTTCGATGCCTGAATCCCCTGTTCCAGGCGCCAGATAGTTACAGCAGATATTACGGCCTTTCAGAAACCCGCTTCCTGCCAAAGCAGCGCCGCGAGGGGACGGCGCACGATCCCGTAGGGCCACCGGTACCAACCCGCCGAGAGTTTGGCCGGTATGCCTGGCTACTGTCCGGCTGTTTGATCGCACCGTTCGGCACATGGCGCACGCGTGCATGACCGGGGCGAGCGGGCTGACCGAGTGTGAAGGAGCCGGCAGGTTGGCGGCCGTGATGACGACAGAGGTATTTGCGATCAGCACGCCATCGCTGGCGTTCACCGTGACCGCATGGCTGCCCACGCTGCCGGCGGGTGGCACAGGCCATGTCCTGGCCTGTGCCGGGTGGCGGATGGTAGACGGTGGAAGAATGACGTGGAGCGCGGCGGCACCCGCCGCCTTGCCTGCGGGCCGGTCAGCTGCCGCAACCGCCTCCGCCGCAACCGCCGCCACAGGCACTGCCGCCGCTGCAGGGGGCCGCGCCGTCGCCTCCCCCGGCGTCGCCGTCGGCAGTATCCGGCGCCCCGTTGCCGGCGCCCGCAAGACGCAGATCGCCCCGCCCCCCGAGGCGGATGCCCTCGTCGTATTCGGCCTTGCTGACCAGGCCGGCCTGCAACAGCCCACGTGGTGTCATGTTGTCCGGGAAGGACACATGGTCGTCGGAATTGCCGAATTCGTCCAGGACCGACCAGGCGACAAGGGAACCGATGATCCGGTAACCGAAGCCGCGCGGCATGCCCAGTTGGCCATCGAGCAGGAACAGCCGCGGCAGGTTCGGTCCGGCCACCGGTTTCGATGCGCGGCGGCGCGCCTGCACCAGGCAGACCGACAGCGCCATGCGCATATGGCCGCGCATGTGGGTTTTCTCGACATGCGGGATGGACCGGCCGAAATGGCGGATGCAGAAGCGTTCGAGGTTGGGCGCATCCATGCGCATCCACGCGTGCCATACCGAATCGGCCGCGCGCGAAGGCAGCCCGCAAGGCTGGCGGCCGGCAGCCGACACGCAGTCGAAGAACATCATCAAGCCCTCGACCGACTGGGCAAAGAAGGATGCGTCGCGGGGAATACCGGGAAACTCGCCCTGCGAGACCTCGGCCCAGTACCGGAACAGCGTCGGCGGCACGTCTTCCAGCACGGCGGCATAGTTTGACTGGCTGAACTCCCACTCCACCGTGCGCGCCATCGCATCCCTGACATTCATCGCCGCTCCCCGTCGTCAATCGTCCGCTTACGTTAGTGCACAAGGCCCCCTCGAATGATGACTCGGGTCAAGCACCAACCCTTGCCCCGGGCAAGAAAAAACCCGCCATGCGGCGGGTCCTGCGTGGCAGCGCCAGGGATGCGTCAGCGCTGTGGCGCGATGCGCCACAGCACGCCGCCGGCGTCGTCCACCACCAGCAGCGCGCCGTCCTGCGCCACCTCCACGGCGGCCGGGCGGCCCCAGACGTCGCGGTCGCTCAGCACCATGCCCGACATGAAGTCCTGGTACTGCCCGGTCGGCACGCCGTCCTTCATGAACACGCGCACCACCTTGTAGCCGGTGCGCACGCCGCGGTTCCAGGAGCCGTGCAGCGCCACGAACACCTCCCCTTCGTACTCCTTCGGGAAGGCGTTGCGCGCACCCTTCGGCGCGTGGTACACGGCCATGCCGAGCGGCGCCGAATGCGACTGGATCAGCACGTCCGGCACGATGGACTTGCCCTTCAGGTCGGGGCGCTGGCCCTTCAGGCGCGGGTCTTCATGGTCGCCGATGTAGTACCACGGCCAGCCGTAGAAGCCGCCCTGTTTTACACGCGTCAGGTAGTCCGGCGGCAGGTTGTCGCCCAGCGCGTCGCGCTCGTTCACCGTGCACATCACGTCGCCCGTACCCGGATAGACCAGCATGCCGACGCAGTTGCGCAGGCCGGTGGCATAGGTGCGGCGCTTGCCGCCGTCCGGGTCGAAGGCCATGACCGTGGCGCGGTCGGTCTCCACGCCCCAGGCGGCGCCGACGCCATGCCTGGCTTCCCATTGCGCCAGCGGCTCGGGCGGCTTGGGGCCGATCTCGGTGGCGACGTTGGTGGCCGAGCCGATCGACAGCAGCATGGTCTTGTCGTCGTTCGAAAACGCCAGCGTGCGGGTGGTGTGGCCGCCGCTGGTGTCGGACAGGTGCGCCACCACGGTTTCAGGCGCGCTGCGCGCCTTCAGGTCGCCGTTGCGGTAAGGGATGCGCACGACCGAATTGACGTTGGCGACGTACAGGTACTGCGGGTTCGCGCCGGATGGCCAGAAGGCCATGCCGTAGGGACGGCTCAAGCCGGTGGCGAACACCTCGGCGGTGTCGGCCCTGTCGCCGTTCTTCGAGCGCAGCACCTTGATCTCGCCCTTCGCCGTGGCGGCCAGGAAGACGTCGCCGTTCGGCGCGCGCAGCGCCACGCGCGGCTTGTCGGCATCCGTGGCATACACGTTCACGGTGAAGCCTTGCGGGACGACCGGCATGGAACCGTTCGGACGGGCCTCGACGCGCGGGCCGTTGCCGGCGCTGCTCGTGGCGAACGGCGGCGGCATGTCGGTCACCTTGATGTGGTGGATCTTGCCGGGCTGGTTGTCTTCCCAGCTGCCGCTGCGGTCGAGGCTTGCCGCTGCCGCTGCAGTTGCCGCCCCTGCCGCCGGGCCTGCCGCGGCCGCGGCGCCCTGCAGGCTGGCGAGGTAGTCGATCAGCGCCGCGCGCGCCTTCTTGTCCGAGATACCGACCGGCATCGTGGTGCCCGGCACGTTCTTCGCGGGGTCGGCCAGGAACAGGTCCAGTTCCTCGCGGGTCCAGGTCTTGCCGGCGGCGCCGGCCTTGTTCAGGGCCTGCGAATAGTTATAGCCGGGGACGGCGGCCGCCTTGCGGCCGAGGACGCGGTACAGGCCGGGGCCGGCCAGCGGCGACAGGTTCGGATCGGCGCTGTGGCAGCTGGCGCAGTTGTTCTGGAAAACGGTGCGGCCGGCGGCCGGCTGCGCCGCAGCGTGGGAAACGGACAGTGCGGCGAGGCCGGCGAGCAGCGCGGCATGCAACGACAGGGACTTGGCTTGCAAGGGATTCTCCTGGTGAAGCGGATGGATGACAATCCGCCATGATAGGCGAACTCGGCAGTATGTGTTACCCGTGCATGCCAATCCGGCGCAGGCGTGCATGCGGCCTAGATATAATCGGGAAAACCTGGCCCGCTGGCACAAGGCGCCGGACATGACCGAATCCATACGCATGCAAACACACATACCGCCACATGGGGCGGACCAGGAAACCTCGCTGCTCGACGAGCTCGATCGCTACCGCTTCATCACCAGGCTCGACGACGCGATCCGGCTGCTCATCGATCCCGAGCAGATCGCCAGCACGGCCGCGCGCCTGCTCGGCCAGCATCTCGGCGTGGACCGCTGCGCCTACGCGTATGTGAGCGAGGAACTCGGCAGCTTTACGCTGACCGGCAACTATACCAACGGCGTTCCCAGCATCGTCGGCCGCTATGCGCTGGACGCCTTCGGCGCCGAATTCACGCGGCTGAACCGGCTCGGCCTGCCCTACGTCGTGGAGGACGCCGAATCCGACGAGCGCGTCCGGGACGTGCTGCAGGCCTACCGCGACACGGGACTGCGGGCCGTCATCTCCGTTCCCGTCATCAAGGGCGACAAATGGGTGGCCGGCATGGCGCTGCACCAGGCCACGCCGCGGCAGTGGCAGGAAGTTGAAATCAGGCTGCTGGCGGCGGTGGCGAACCGGTGCTGGGAATCGATCGAGCGCAGCCGCATCGCGATCGAACTGCGCGAGGCCGAGGAGCGGATCCGCGCCAACCACGACTACCTGCGCCTGTTGATCAACTGCGCGGATGAAGGCTTCTATTCGGTCGACCGCGATGGCGTCACCATCATGTGCAACACCGCCTTCCTGACCATGCTCGGGTTCCAGAGCGAAGAAGAAGCGGTCGGCCGCAAGCTCCACGGCATCATCCACCACGCGCACCCCGACGGATCGCACTACTGCGTCGAGGACTGCCCGATCTACCGCGCGGCCCAGTACGGCGAACCGGCGCTGGTGGAGGACGAGGTGTTCTTCCGGCTGGACGGCTCCGCCTTCCCGGTCGAATACCGCGCACGGCCGGTCTGGCAGGACGGCCAGCTGCAGGGCGCCGTGTGCACCTTCGTCGACCTGACCGCGCGCCGGCGCACCGAGACCGCGCTGCGCAGGAGCGAAGCCCACCTGCAGTCGCTGTTCGGCCAGACCGCGGCCGGCATCTGCGAGACGGACCTGACCGGCCGGATCCTGCAGATCAACGACCGCTATTGCCAGATCGTCGGACGCACGCGCGAAGAACTGCTCGCGACGCGCATGCATGACATTACCCATCCGGACGACCTGGTCCCGAATGCGCCGCTGTTCCAACGGACCATCGCCACCGGCGAGCCCTTCGAGATCGAAAAGCGCTATGTGCGCCCGGACGGCAGCGTCGTCTGGGTCAACAACACGGTGAGCCTGATCCGCGTCGCCGGCGAACACGCGGGCGGCAGCATCCTCGCGGTGTGCATCGACATCACCAAGCGCAAGCGCGCCGAGGAAGCCCTGCGCGAAGCCGACCGCCGCAAGGACGAGTTCCTGGCGATGCTGGCGCATGAACTGCGTAACCCGATGGCGCCGATCCGCGCCGCCGCCGACCTGCTGGAGACGGCCAACCTGAATCCCACCATGCTCAAGCGCACCAGCCAGGTCATCTCGCGCCAGGTGCGGCACATGACGGGATTGGTGGACGACCTGCTGGACGTGTCGCGGGTCACGCGCGGCCTGGTGGAACTGGATCAGACCCGGCTCGACATCAAGCAGGTGGTCACCGACGCCATCGAGCAGTCGCGCCCCCTGCTGGAGGCCAAGCGCCACCGCCTGGTGCTGGAACTGGCCCCGGAACCGACCCAGGTGCTGGGCGACCACAAGCGACTGGTGCAGGTCCTGACGAACCTGCTCAACAACGCAGCCAAGTACACCCCCGCCGGCGGACGCATCCACATGGCCATGACGGCCACCGACGGCCAGGTGCTGCTGGAAGTGGCCGACAACGGTATCGGCATCGCGCCAGAACTGCAGGAGCACATCTTCGACCTGTTCACCCAGGCCAAGCGCAGCCCCGACCGCTCGCAGGGCGGCCTGGGCATCGGCCTGGCCCTGGTGCGGAGCCTGGTGGAACTGCACGGCGGCAACGTCGCCTGCCATAGCGAGGGGCCAGGCAACGGCAGCCGGTTCGTCGTGACCCTGCCGCGCGCCGCCGGGCAGACGCCCGCGGCGCCGCCCCGGGAGGACGCGCCGCCAGCACCGGCGCCGCGGGCGGGACGGCGCATATTGGTAGTGGACGACAACGCCGACGCGGCCCAGATGCTGGGCATGGTCCTGGAAACGGCGGGGCACGAAGTCATGATCGAGGACAGCCCGGTGCGCGCGCTCGAACGCGCGCGCGATGCACGGCCCGAGGTCTGCATCCTCGATATCGGCCTGCCCGAAATGGACGGGAACGAACTGGCGCGCCGGCTGCGGGCGCAGGCGGCGACGGCCAACGCGCTCTTGGTCGCCCTCACGGGCTACGGGCAGGAACAGGACCGGCAACGTGCCATCGCGGCGGGCTTCGACCACCATTTCGTCAAGCCGGTGACGGCGCCGGCGCTGCTGGCCCTGATTGCGGGGATGCGGGGCCTGGCTTGAGGCCATTCCCCAGGCTGACAGCCGGCGACTGCTGGCAAATCGTAACAAGAGCCAGCAACATCAGTGTGCGCCTAGTTAGCCTACCAAGGCTACGTGAAAATGGTCATCATGCTTCTTGACCTAACAGATCGACCCGTAGGTGCTCTTCCCGGTCGGTACGTCGAGGCCGAAATAACACGAATACCCGGAGTACGTGCTGCGCTTCTCCCAGATACAGGAAAGATGGCCCCTGAGGCGCGTCCGGTGGTCCGGGCCGGCCCCGCAGGCGTCCTTCCTGTCTGGCCCTATCTGGTCGAAAAGCTCCTTTGCAAGAGGACCGGTAAACATCAGCGACACTTTCCGGTCTTTCGCCGTCGGCGGCACGGAATCGCCCAGGCTGCCGCCGTACATGTAGTAGTCGCCCTTGAGCGGCGTGGCAAGATACCGCGCCCCCGGGTCCTTCGGAGGCTGCGAGTCGGCCGCACTGGCTGAAGGGAGCACCAATGCGGCGGCGAGACATATCAGGCATGCGTTCATCGTCCCTCCCATAGTCCAACGTGCAGGTGGTCGTCGTGCAAAGGCCAGCGCTTCACGCGCGGACCGCCTGGCCGACCATCCCGCTGTTTGACTTGCCTCAGCTGCCCGAAAAAAAGGACTAACAGGTCGAACCGTTGGTGCTCTTGCCGGTAGTTACGTCTAGTCCAAGATAGCAAGAATATCCCTCTTTCTTGGTGTAGGTGCAGGACAGGTCGCCTCTGTTCCGCTCGCGGTAATCCGCAGCACCGCTACAAGCGTCCTTTGCGTCTGGTCCGATCTGGTCGAATAGGCCCTTCGCGAGCGACCCCTTGAACATGAACGCCACCTTCTGGTCCTTCTTCGTTGGTGGCACCATGTCGCCCAGGTTCCCGCCGTACACCTGGTAGTCACCTTTCAGCGGTTTCGGACGACCGTCCCAAGCTTCCGGCTGGTCGGCGGCCTGGGCCAGCGAGTACAGAGCAAGGGCCGCGACAATGAACACTCGGCGCGCGCTCATAATGCGAACCTCGGCTTGAGCTCGACGTGGAAGTGATCGTCATGGTTAATGACGGTCTTCACACGTGCTGGACCCAGCGCTTTTTGCACCACTTCGTCATTGAAAAAGACGATCCTCGTCCACGGGTGATTTAGGAACAGACCAATCAGCTTGATCGTGGCCTCCTGGTCGTACACCTTCTCCCTGTAGTTGCAGCGCGCGCCCTGGCCCGTCACATAGTCTTTGCGCACCGGGCGGCAGTCCATCTCGATACCCAGCTGGTGCGTTTTGTGTTTGTCGTACGGTTCGCCACCGTCGATGCTGATGTTCCCGATCCCGAACTTCCTGTCACACATGGTTTGCCACTCTCGCTCAATCTGGAAAATGAAGCTGAGCATGTTGGGATGAGCGTACTGTGCCAGGTGGCCCGTACCGGGCACGCCACCCTTGTTGCCATACACGTAGTAGCCCGCGCCCTCGGGCGCTTGGGGCAGCATGAAGTAGCCGCGCTGGTCCTTCGGTTGTATTGGAATGGCCATGGCTTAGCCCTCATGCGCAGCGCTTGTTGCCGGCCAGATCCCAGCCGCCGGTGGTACTGCCGCAGGTGCCGCCGCCGATCTTCTGCTGCGTGTACGACCACTTCACCTTGGAGAAGCACAGGCCGATTTCGTCCTGGACCAGGCCGCCGCCGGACATCGCCTGGTCCATATGGGACACCATCACGTTCTCCAGTTCGACCTGGTAGTACTTGACCGGTTTACCGTCGCCATCGGCGCGCATGAATTCGATCTTGGCCCTCGGGATCGTCTTGCCCATCGAGCAGTGCTGCATCAGCAGCGGCGAGGCGATGTCGGCGAGCTTGGAAAGCGACAGGGTGCGGTGTTCGCAGTGACCGGACGTGTGGCCGCTGCTGGACTTGTTGGCGACCGTGGGCTGGGTCACGCCCCAGTGAACCGAGGTCAGCTCGATCCAGCCCTGGTGGCCGGCGTCGGCCGACTCGCCCTTGATGCCCTCGATTTGCAGGTATGCGTCGGATGCCATTGGCGTTCTCCACGATGATGGATTGAACGACCATTCTGGCTCCGGACGGACCGGGATAGATTGGCGGTGCGCAAGATGCCCAGACTTTCTGGCGTGCAGCCTGCTTTGGGCTAGTTGTTCGACATTAAAATAGAAATGCCCGCGAAATAGCGGGCATTCTTACATCCAAGCTCGATTAAACCGGCTATTAATCCCAGCTCAGCGCACCACCAGTCTGATACTCGGTCACGCGCGTCTCGAAGAAGTTACGCTCCTTCTTCAGGTCGATCATCTCGCTCATCCACGGGAACGGGTTCTCTTCGTTCGGGAACAGCGGGTCCAGGCCGATCTGCACGGCACGGCGGTTGGCGATGAAGCGCAGGTAGCCCTTGAACATCGGGGCGTTCAGGCCCAGCACGCCGCGCGGCATGGTGTCTTCGGCGTAGCGGTATTCGAGGTCGACGGCCTGCAGGAACAGGGTCTTCAGCTCTTCGCGGAAGGCCGGGGTCCACAGCTGCGGGTTTTCCATCTTGATCGTGTTGATCAGGTCGATGCCGAAGTTCACGTGCATCGACTCGTCGCGCAGGATGTACTGGTACTGCTCGGCGGCGCCGGTCATCTTGTTCTGGCGGCCCAGCGCCAGGATCTGGGTGAAGCCGACGTAGAAGAACAGGCCTTCCATCAGGCAGGCGAACACGATGATCGACTTCAGCAGCTGCTGGTCGGTTTCCAGGGTGCCGGTCTTGAACTCAGGGTCGGTCAGGACGTTGATGAACGGGATCAGGAACTGGTCCTTGTCGTGGATCGACGCGATCTCGTTGTAGGCGTTGAAGATTTCCTTCTCGTCTAGGCCGAGCGACTCGACGATGTACTGGTAGGCGTGGGTGTGGATCGCCTCTTCGAAAGCTTGGCGCAGCAGGTACTGGCGGCATTCCGGCGCGGTGATGTGGCGGTAGGTGCCCAGCACGATGTTGTTGGCGGCCAGCGAGTCGGCGGTAACGAAGAAGCCGAGGTTGCGCTTGACGATGCGGCGCTCGTCTTCGGTCAGGCCGTTCGGGCTCTTCCACAGCTCGATGTCGCGCTGCATGTTCACTTCCTGCGGCATCCAGTGGTTGGCGCAGCCGGCCAGGTACTTGTCCCATGCCCACTTGTACTTGAACGGCACCAGTTGGTTCACGTCGGTCTGGCCGTTGATGATGCGCTTGTCGTCGGCGTTGACGCGCTTGGCGACTTCGGCGGCGGGTGCGGCTTCGCCGGCGGCTTGCGGTGCGCGGGGGGCTGGTGCGGTGCTTGGTTCGTCGTCCCAGGAGAGCATGGTGTGTTCCTTCTTTCGGTGGCCTCCTCGTTCGATGGGGCCGTAATATTCAGGGTGGTCGTCAGTCATGGGTGGACTCCAGCCTCAGCGATGCGCTGCGAACTTGGATTCCCGCCTTCGCGGGAATGACGGTTTTACGGATAGCGGGGCAAGGACACTTGGTAGTGTGCTCGCCCCTTTTTTACTGGCTTACTGGCAGGCTTCGCACTCGTCGAAGCCGGCGTCGCCCGGACGCAGGTAGCAGGCGGCGCCTTCCACCACATCCGCTGCTGCCGGCGCTGCGGCTGCCGGGGCTGCCGCGGCAGGCGCGGCGTGGCCGGCCGACAGGCCGCCCGAGACCGGCACCGCGTTCAGGGCGCCGGTGCGGGTGGTCGACTTCTCCATGTGCGTCGCGGCGATGGTGCGCAGGTAGTAGGTGGTCTTCAGGCCGCGCAGCCATGCCAGTTTATACGTCTCGTCCAGCTTCTTGCCCGAGGCGCCGGCCATGTAGATGTTCAGCGACTGGGCCTGGTCGATCCACTTCTGGCGGCGCGATGCCTGCTCGACCAGCCACTTCGGCTCGACTTCGAACGCGGTGGCGTAGATGTCGCGCAGGTCTTGCGGCACGCGGTCGATCTTGGAGAGCGAACCGTCGAAGTACTTCAGGTCGGCGATCATGACTTCGTCCCACAGGTCGCGTGCCTTCAGGTCGCGCACCAGGTACGAGTTAATCTCGGTGAATTCGCCCGACAGGTTCGACTTCACGTACAGGTTCTGGAAGGTCGGCTCGATGCAGGCCGACACGCCGATGATGTTCGAGATCGTCGCGGTCGGGGCGATCGCCACGCAGTTCGAGTTACGCATGCCGAACTGCTTGATGCGCTCGCGCACCACGGTCCAGTCCATCGATTCGCTGGTGTCCTGCTCCAGGTAGCCGCCGCGTTCTTCCGCCAGCAGCTTGATCGAGTCCTGCGGCAGGATGCCGCGGTCCCACAGCGAACCTTCGTAGGTCTCGTAGCGGCCACGCTCCTCGGCCAGCTCGGTCGATGCCAGGTAGGCGTAGTAGCAGACGGCTTCCATCGAGCGGTCGGCGAATTCCACGGCTTTATCCGAGGCGAACGGCACGCGCATCATGTGCAGGCAGTCCTGGTGGCCCATGATGCCCATGCCCACCGGGCGGTGGCGCAGGTTCGAGTTGCGCGCCTTGTCCACGGCGTAGTAGTTGATGTCGATGACGTTGTCCAGCATGCGCATCGCGGTGCGGATGGTCTTCTGCAGCTTGACGTGGTCCAGCCCGTCGCCCTTCATGTGCTGCGGCAGGTTCACCGAGCCCAGGTTGCAGACGGCGATCTCGTCGGCGCTGGTGTTCAGCGTGATCTCGGTGCACAGGTTCGACGAGTGCACCACGCCGATGTGCTGCTGCGGCGAGCGGATGTTGCACGGATCCTTGAAGGTGATCCACGGGTGGCCGGTCTCGAACAGCATCGACAGCATCTTGCGCCACAGGTCGAGCGCTTCGACCTTCTTGTACACGGTCATTTCGCCGCGCGCGGCCTTGGCTTCGTAGGCGACGTACGCTTCTTCGAAGGCCTTGCCGACCTTGTCGTGCAGGTCCGGGGTTTCGCTCGGCGAGAACAGGCTCCAATGGCCCTTCTCCATCACGCGCTTCATGAACAGGTCCGGAATCCAGTTCGCGGTGTTCATGTCGTGGGTGCGGCGGCGGTCGTCGCCAGTGTTCTTGCGCAGGTCGAGGAACTCCTCGATGTCCATGTGCCAGGTTTCCAGGTAGGCGCAGACCGCGCCCTTGCGCTTGCCGCCCTGGTTCACCGCCACGGCGGTGTCGTTCACCACCTTCAGGAACGGCACCACGCCCTGCGACTTGCCGTTGGTGCCCTTGATGCGCGAGCCCAGCGCACGGACCGGGGTCCAGTCGTTGCCCAGGCCGCCTGCGAACTTCGACAGCAGCGCGTTTTCCTTGATGGCGTCGTAGATGCCTTCCAGGTCGTCGCCGACGGTGGTCAGGTAGCATGACGACAGCTGCGAGCGACGGGTGCCCGAGTTGAACAGGGTCGGGGTCGAGCTCATGAAATCGAACGACGACAGCAGGTTGTAGAACTCGATGGCGCGCGCTTCGCGGTCGGCTTCGCGCAGGGCCAGGCCCATCGCGACGCGCATGTAGAAGGCCTGCGGCATCTCGATGCGGGTTTCGCGCACGTGCAGGAAGTAGCGGTCGTACAGGGTCTGCAGGCCGATGTAGCCGAACTGCAGGTCGCGGTCGGCATTGATGGCCTTGGCCAGGCGCTCGAGGTCGTAGGTGCCCAGCGCCTCGTCCAGCAGTTCGTTCTGGATGCCCTTGGCGACGTACTGCGGGAAATAGGTGATGTATTCGGCGGCGGCGGCGGCCTGCGGCACTTCCTTGCCGAAGACTTCCTTGCGGATGGTGTGCAGCAGGATGCGCGCGGTGACCTGGCTGTAGGCCGGGTCTTTTTCCATCAGGGCGCGGGCGGCCAGGATGGCCGACTTGTGCAGTTCCTCGACCGGCACGCCGTCGTACAGGTTCTTGAGGGTCTCGGCGACGATGGCGTCGGCGTCGACGTGCTTTTCCAGGCCCGAGCAGGCGGCGTTCACGAGGGCGTGGACGTCGTTGATGTCCAGCGGGCGGCGCTGGCCGCCGTCGACCACGTGGATCTGCGGCGCGGCGACCGGGGTGCCACCAGCGGCTGCCTTGGCGGCCTTGCGCTCTTCCATGCGCTTGGCGCGGTACAGCACGTATTCGCGCGCGACGTCATGCTCGCCCGAGCGCATCAGCGACAGTTCGACCTGGTCCTGCACGTCTTCGATGTGGAAGGTGCCGCCGTTCGGCTGGCGGCGCACCAGCGCGGCCACGACGTTGCCGGTCAGCTGTTCCACCAGTTCGCGGATGCGCGCCGACGCCGCGCCCTGCCCGCCGGCGACGGCGAGGAAGGCCTTGGTCATGGCGACCGAGATCTTGTGCGGCTCGAAGGCCACGACGGCGCCGTTACGGCGGATGACCCGGTAGTCACCACGTGCGACGATCTCTGCGGGCGTGGCATTGGCCGACGCTCCTGGGGTGACGTGCGGATTGATCGAAATGTCTTGTGCTGTTTGCATGGAGCCTCCAGGATTGGCAGCCGGTCCTGCCGTAATTAGGGCAAAGCGATACCCCGCCAGCCGGAAAGCCTTGCTGGCAACCAGATACGCAGGGTAGAAAATCGCTGTTGAATCAGTGGCTTGCAGAGCAAGCTTCACGTCGGGTCTTAAGCCTCATCGAGCTAGTTGCCTTAAGACCACTACCACTATATCTAGTGTTCGACGTTGAGATGAGACTAATTGTAGTGCCTGACCCAAGTCACGGCAAGTGAATAACTTCTCAATTTTTTCTGTTTTTTTTAGCGGACGGGCTTGACAAGCGGGGTTCAGCCAAACGACGCGGAAATTCCGGTGAGTAAGCGCCAACTTGCTCGGCAGCGCTGCATAAAGCTTCATCAGTGCGATGCGCGGTGCATGCTACTTGTAGATTTTGCACTGGCGAAAAGACAACATGAAGGCACGAGCGACGGTGGAAGGTAGAGATACGATCAGGCGGTATCATCCGGCGCGCTGATCTCGAGCTTCTGCATCTGGTAGCGCAACTGCCGCACGCTGATCCCGAGCAGCGCCGCCGCCTGCGTGCGGTTGAACTGGGTCTGCTGCAAGGCGCGCCCGATGATGTCCCGCTCGACCTGGATCAGGTATT
Organism: Massilia consociata; assembly: GCF_042432755.1. Lineage (NCBI taxonomy): Bacteria > Pseudomonadati > Pseudomonadota > Betaproteobacteria > Burkholderiales > Oxalobacteraceae > Massilia > Massilia consociata. The sequence goes on along the minus strand of NZ_JBHLWP010000022.1, from coordinate 62,927 downwards.
CCGGCAGGTTGCTGGGCAGCTCGTCCGGCCCGAGCATGCCGGGACGCGCTGCCGCCTGCGCGGGCGCCGGTACAGGGGACTGCGCCGCTTCGGCCGCAGGCGCAGGTGCCTGGACCGGCGCCACGGCCGCTTCCGGCTCACGCGCAGCGGCTTCGCCCGGGCGCGCCGCCTTCAGCGACAGGTCTCCGACTTCGATCACGCCGTCGTTCGCGAACGCGAGCGCGCGCTCCAGCACGTTCTCCAGCTCGCGGATATTCCCAGGGAAGGAATACGCGCGCAGCGCGTCGAGCACGCCCGGCCCGAGCGCGGCCTGCCCCGGCCCGGCCAGGCGCGCCAGGATCGCGTCCACCAGCGGCGCCAGGTCGTCCAGGCGCTCTCGCAGCGGCGGCAGCGACAGCTCGATCACATTCAGCCGGTAGAACAGGTCCTGCCTGAACCGGCCCTGCTCGACGCACTTCGCCAGGTCCTGGTGGGTGGCGCTGATGATGCGCACGTCCACCGGTTCCTCATTGGTGGCGCCGATCTTGCGCACGCGCCGCTCCTGGATCGCGCGCAGCAGCTTGACCTGCATCGGCAGCGGCAGGTCGGCCACCTCGTCGAGCATCAGGGTGCCGCCGTTGGCCGCCTGGAAGAAGCCCTCGCGCTCCTCGGCCGCACCGGTGAAGGCGCCCTTGCGGTAGCCGAAGAACTCGGCTTCCATCAGCGTCTCGGGGATGGCGCCGCAGTTCACCGCCACGAAAGGCTTGCCCGCGCGCGAACTTCGGGCGTGGATCTCGCGCGCGGCGAGCTCCTTGCCGCTGCCCGATTCGCCGGTGATGGAAATCGGCGCGTTGGAGCGGGCCAGGCGCCCGATCTGGGCGCGCAGCGACTGCATCGCGGGCGAGTCGCCGATCATGCGCGAGCCCGGCATGCTGCCGTCCTGGCGCGCCGCCGGGGCATCGAGCAGCTTCAGGGCCGAGCGCACCATCACGCGCAGCGCATCGAGCGCCACCGGCTTGGAGATGTAGTCGAAGGCGCCGGCCTTGAGCGCGACCACCGCGTTCTCGGCGCTGCCGTAGGCGGTGATGACGGCGATCGGTGTCGCCTTGTGGCGGGGCGAGGCGTTGACTTCACGCACCAGCTCCAGCCCCAGTCCGTCGGGCAGGCGCATGTCGGTCAGGATCAGCGCGTAGTCGTGCTCCTCGACCAGGCCGCGCGCCTGGCGCAACGTGGCCGCGCTGTCGACGTCGAGCCCCATCTTGAGCAGGGTGATCTCGAGCAGTTCGCGCAGGTCGGCTTCGTCGTCGACCACGAGGATGCGGGGTGCGGTCATGGTTCCTTCACCATTCGTCTATATAGGGCAGCCATCCTGGGCCGGTTGCGCGAAGCTGATGACGAAGCGCCCGCTCGCCTTGCGCGGTCCCGGTGTGGGGGCGTCGAAGCGGTATTCGTAATCGAGCTTCGCATCGTTGTTCAGGCACAGCTCGCGCGCCAGGTACAGGCCCAGGCCGGTGCCCTTGCTCGAAGTCGTGTAGAACGGCTCGAACAGGTGCGCGCGCACTTCCGGCGTGATGCCCGGGCCGTCGTCCTGCACGTGCAGCTCGATGCGCCCGGCGGCGTCGCGCGCGGGGAAGATGCGGATGCTGGCCGGTTCCCTGCTGGCGTAGCGGATCGCGTTGCCCAGCAGGTTGAGCAGCACTTCGTGCAGGTGCAGCGGGTCGAAGCGCACCGCGCTGGCGCCGGCATCGCCTATATGGACTATATCACCGGCCAGGCCGTGGGTTTCGCAGAATTCGAGCTTCAGCTCGGCCAGGAAAGCCGCCAGCAGCAAGGGTTCGCCGTTCAGCTGCACCTTGCGCGACAGCTGCAGGATGTCCTCGACCATGCGGTTCACGCGCGTGACGTTGTCGCCGATGATCTTCAGCAGCCGCACCTCGGCCGGGCCGTGCAGGTCCTCGGCCAGCAGCGCGGTGGCGTGGCCGATCGCCGACAGCGGGTTGCGCACCTCGTGCGCGATGCTGGCGGTGAGGCGCCCCATCGACGCCAGCTTGAGCTGCTGCGCCTGGTTTTCGATGGCGCTCACGTCCTGCATGAACACGACGCTGCGCCCGTCCCCCACGCCCGCGGTATCGACCCGCGCGAAGCGCAGCTTCAGGTGCACCGGCTCGTCGCGCCGGCCGCGCAGCAGGCCCGCGCTCTCGTGGTAGGGCTTGACGGTGACGAAGGCCGCTTCTTCCACCGGCGCCCGCAGCCAGGCGCCGAAGGCCTGGGCCACCGGTTCCATGCCGGGCGCCTCGCCAAGGCGAAAACCCGCCACTTCGCCGTCGAAGCCGAGCATGCGCCGCGCCGCCGGGTTGCCGGTAAACACCACGCCATCATCGCCCACGACCAGGATGCCGTCGCCCACGTCGGCGATGACGATCCCGTTGATCAGCTGCTGGATGCGCAGGTCGGTACCGCGCTGCGCCGCCAGTTCCTCCTGCTTGATCAGGCGCGCGGCAAGCCGGTTCACCAGCAGCACGCCGGCGAAGAAGGCGGCGCCGTACAGGCCTGCCTGCATCAGCGGCGGCTGGCGGTCGAGCATGAACACCTGCCAGGTGCTTTCGGCGAGCAGGAACAGCGTGGCGAGCGCGCTCGAGAACAGCGCCAGCGTCAGGGGCGCCAGGATCGCGGCGCCTGCCAGCGGGAACAGGTACAGGATCGCCAGTCCGCTGCGCATGCCGCCGGCGGCCAGGTAGAGCAGCGAAATCACGGCCAGGTCGAGCGCGACCTGGCACGCCAGCTGCGCCAGGAAGCGGCGCTTCCACCGGGTGCCGAGGGCGGCAAACACCAGCGCCGCCGCCAGGTAGAACAGGCAGGTGCCGGCATGGTAGGTGTCGGCGCGCACGCCGCCTTCGGTGATGTTCACACCCAGGTACAGCAACAGCACCAGCGCGATGACGATGCGGGTGATGGTGAAGGTCTGGAGCGAGCGCCACAGGGTCGCGCGCGCCTGGCGGGACAGCGCCGGCGGGAGCAGCTTCGGCCGCAGCATCGGCCGTTTACCGCGGCGGCAGGCGCACGTGGCCCGGCGAGCAGTAGTCGTGGCCGTCGGCGTGCACCGCTTCGGAGGCCGGGAAGTACACGCCGCAGTGCGCGCACTGCGTCATGGTTTCGATTTCCTTCGGCGCCTGCCGGCCAGGCTGCTGGCCCTGCTGCTCGTGCATCTGCTCGCGCAGCGACGCTTCGTGGCGCGCGACCAGCTTGCGCAGCTTGGCGCGCACGGCAAACCCCACCAGGATGATGAGGGCGATCCAGAACAGGATGCGCATCATGCCACTCCCCTGTTCAGGACGACTTCGAGCACGAAGCGGCTGCCGACATAGGCCAGCGCCAGCGTGGCGAAGCCGGCCAGCGTGAAACGCAGCGCGGTCTTGCCGCGCCAGCCCTGCCAGCGGCGCCCGGCCAGCAGCGCGGCGAACAGCAGCCACGACAGCAGCGCGAACACGCTCTTGTGGTCGAGGGGCAGCGCGCGGCCGAACAGCTGTTCGGAGAACACGATCCCCGACAGCACGGTGAGGCTGAGCAGGATGAAGCCGATCCAGATCACGCGAAACAGCAGTTTTTCCATGGTCAGCAGCGCCGGCAGCTGGTCGAGCGCGTTGCCGAGCCAGCCGCCGCCGGCGGTGGCGCGCCCATGCAGCCGCGTTTCCTGCAGCGCCATCAGCACCGCGTGGAAGGCGGCGATGGTCAGGGTGCTGTAGGCCAGCACGGCCACCGCGACATGCCAGCCGAAGGCAGCCGACTGTCCCTGCACGGGCAACAGGCTGCCCGGGAAGATGGCGGGCAGCAGGCTCGCCACGAAGGCGAACGGCATCACGAGGCGGCGCATGCCGTCGAGCGCGAAGTTGCGGTTCTCGAGCCAGTACGCAGCCACCGAGACCCACAGCGCGCTCGAGAGCATGATGGCGAAGCCGACCCGCAGCCGGCCCGGCGTGACGACGTCGAGCGCGAGCGCGGCGCCATGCACCGCCCAGGCCACGGCGGTGACGCCGGAAATGACGGCGCCCCGGTGCGACGGCAGCAGGGCGCACACCGCGTACAGCAGGGCCGCGGCGAGGAAGAGGGAGTTCTGCATAATAAGAGTCTACACCATCGGGAAATGGTGGTGGCAGCCCTCCTTTGCCAGTAAGGCCAGCAAGGACTATTGGAGGGCGAATGGCTGGCCAGGCCGTCGATCCGCCGCCATCCTCGATTCATCCGTATGCTGCCGTTGCTGCTCCTCCATCACCAGCATCGCCAGCTCGCGCTTGAGCGTGCCGGCCGCTAGGTCATCACGACGATACGGCCGGCCAGGCAGACCGCCTCCTCGATGCTGTGGGTGAGGAACAGGATGGTCTTCCTGAGCTCGGACCAGATGCGCAACAGCTCGTCCTGCAGCTTGCGCTGGCGCAAGGTGACGCCCGGGGACCAAGCCAGCCGCAGGCTGACCGACGACTTGCAACAGTGTGGCAGTCACGGCGGTTCGGCGCGGCCGCACTAAGGTAAAATGCTGGTTTCCTCCGCAGCCCTGGCGCCATCGACCGGGCTGCAGCATCCATTTTCCTGAAGTTTTTCCGAAGACGCAGACATGCTAGATAACCTGACCCAACGCCTCGCCAAGGTCGTCAAGACCATGCGCGGCGAGGCGCGCCTTACCGAGGCGAATACCGCCGAAATGCTGCGCGAAGTGCGCATGGCCCTGCTCGAAGCCGACGTGGCGCTGCCTGCGGTGCGCGAATTCATCGCCAAAGTGAAGGAAAAGGCACTGGGCGAAGAAGTGATCGGCTCGCTCAGCCCGGGCCAGGCCCTGGTCGGGGTGGTGCAGCGCGAGCTGGCCGCCCTGATGGGGGCCGACCTCGGCCCGGACGCCACCCAGCTGTCCTTCGCCCAGCAGCCGCCGGCGATCATCCTGATGGCGGGCCTGCAGGGTGTGGGTAAAACCACCACCACCGGCAAGCTGGCCAAGTACCTCAAGGAGCAGAAGAAAAAGAAGGTCCTGACCGTTTCGGCCGACGTCTACCGCCCTGCCGCGATCGCGCAGCTGGAGTCCGTCACCAAGCAGGTCGGCGCCGACTTCTTCCCTTCATCCGCGTCGGACAAGCCGGTCGACATCGCGAAGAATGCGCTGGACTGGGCCAAGAAGCACTACCACGACGTCCTGATCATCGACACCGCCGGCCGCCTCGGCATCGACGAAGCCATGATGCAGGAGATCGCCGCGGTGCACGCCGCCGTCAAGCCGGTCGAGACCCTGTTCGTGGTCGACGCCATGCTCGGCCAGGATGCGATCAACACCGCCAAGGCCTTCAACGACGCCCTGCCGCTGACCGGCGTGGTCTTGACCAAGCTCGATGGCGACTCGCGCGGCGGCGCGGCCCTGTCGGTGCGCCATGTGACCGGCAAGCCGATCAAGTTCGCCGGCGTGTCCGAGAAGCTGGACGGCCTGGAAGCCTTCGATCCGACGCGCATGGCCAACCGCGTGCTGGGCATGGGCGACATCCTGGCGCTGGTGGAAGAGGCGCGCAAGGGCGTGGACGCCGAGGCCGCAACCGAGCTGGCCAACAAGATCAAGGGCGGCGGCAAGTTCGACATGAACGACTTCAAGGCGCAACTCACGCAAATGAAGAAGATGGGCGGCATGTCGGGCCTGCTCGACAAGCTGCCGGCGCAGTTCCAGCAGGCCGCGGCCGGCGCCAACATGGACCAGGCCGAGAAGCAGGTGCGCCGCATGGTCGGCATCATCGACTCGATGACCCCTGGCGAGCGCGCCAAGCCCGAACTGATCAAGGCCAACCGCAAGCGCCGCATCGCGGCCGGCGCCGGCGTGCAGGTGCAGGAAGTGAACCGCATGCTGAACCAGTTCGAGCAGATGCAGACCATGATGAAAAAGCTCAAAGGCGGTGGCCTGATGAAGATGATGCGCGGGATGAAAGGCATGATGCCGGGACTGCGCTGATCGATGCGCCGGGCGCTTGCGCTTCGGCGAAAAAACCGCGCGGGCACTGGTCTTGCGCGGTTTTTTTACGCCCGTGCGCCCGCTTTTTTCATTGGAAGCATCCGTAGTGTGCGGTAGCTCGCATTTCGGGGCTTATAAGAATGAAAAAATTTCGAAAAAGACTTGCACGAACAGTAAAAGGCCACCAATATAAGCCGGTGCGTCAATAACGCAACTTTCCCTGTGATCGTTTTAGGAGGCTCGAAGATGGCAACAGCCAAAAAATCCACCGCAGCGCCAGCCAAGAAAGCCGCTGCCAAGCCGGCTGCGGCGGCCAAGCCTGCAGCAAAAAAAGCAGCGCCAGCAAAAGCAGCAGCGAAACCCGCCGCCAAACCGGCTGCAGCACGCAAGCCGAATGCCGCTTTCATGAAAGAGATGACCCCGTCGGGCGAACTGGCAGCAGTGGTCGGCAACAAGCCGCTGCCACGCACCGAAGTCACCAAGAAGGTCTGGGACTACATCAAGAAAGAAAACCTGCAGGACGCCGAGAACCGCCGCATGATCAACGCCGACGACAAGCTGAAAGCCGTCTTCGGTGGCAAGGCGCAGGTCTCGATGTTCGAAATGACCAAGCTGATTTCGGACCACCTGAAGTAAGCGCTGGCCGGCTGTCCAGTAGCCTTACATGCGGAAAGCCCCGGGATGCCGGGGCTTTTTGTTTTTGGGGTGCCGGGCGAGTATCCGGCAACCTGGATCCCCCGCCTTCGCGGGGGATCACAAACTCGGTCACAACCCCGCCGCCGCCTTCATCAGGTGGAATACCTGCGTATTCTCCATCGTCCCCTTGAACGGCGCCGAACCTGCGCCCGTCGCATACAGCTTCACGTCCCCGCCGCCGTGCGACTCGTACACCGTACGCACGCCCGCCTCCTGCTGGTAGCGGTCGCCCTGCGCCGTGGCGCTGTCCACGTCGGCCCGCACGTCCGGACGCACCTTGCCGTTGCCGAATACGAGCGCCGTGAAGGTCTTGCCGTCGGCGTCCTTCTTCGGCTCGCCGGTGGCATAGTCGTGCACGATGTCGAGCACCTTGCTGCCGCGCTTCGGATAGCCGTTCAGCACCATGGTGTGGTCGTGGTCCGCCGTGACGACGATCAGGGTGTTTTCCAGCCCCGGATCGATCGTGCGCATGCGGTCGATCGCGGCCTGGATCGCTTCATCGAAGGCCACCGTGTCGGCCAGCGCGTTCTTGGCGTTGGTGTCGTGCAGCGCGTGGTCGATCTTGCCGCCTTCGACCATCAGGAAGAAGCCGTCCGGGTCCTTCGACAGCAGTTCGATCGCCTTCAGCGCCATTTCGGTCAGGGTCGGCTGTTCCGGACGGCGCGCCAGCGAATAATCCAGGTGGTCGTCCTTGCTGAAGATGCCGACGAACTTGCGGCCCGGGCGCGCCGACATCATGTCGGCACGGGTGTTCCCGACCGCATAGCCCTGGGCGGCGAATTCGGACATCAGGTCGCGCCCGTCGGCACGGCCCTTCGGGTTGGCGGTCTTGTCCCAGGGCGTGAAGTGGTGGCGCCCGCCGCCCATCAGGACATCGACGCCGTCGCCCAGCGCCTTGTTGTAGCCCTCGCCGCCCGGCACGATCTGGCGCGCGATGGTGTAGGCCGCGTCGCGGTGGCATACGTGCGAGAAGGTCGAGGCCGGCGTGGCGTGGGTCAGCTCGGTGGTCGTCACCGCCCCCACGGCCTTGCCGCGCGCCTTGGCCAGTTCGAGGATGGTCGGGACCACCAGGCCGTTGTTCCCGCCGCACTTGTCGATCGTGCGGTTGCCGCGTGCGTCGCGTTCGGGGTCGATGGCGCGCGCGTCCTTCATCGAGATGCCGTCCTGGTTGATCTTCACGCCCGTCATGTAGGCGCCCATCGAGGGCGCGCTGTCGGTGGTCTGGAAATCGTTCGAATAGGTCTTGATGCGCGCGGTGCGCTCGAGCCGCTCGAAGTTCAGCAGGCCATCCTCGCCGTGCTTGAAGATGCGCGCGGCGGTGATGGTGGTCGGGCCCATGCCGTCGCCGAGGAAGAAGATGATGTTCTTGGCCTGCGGGGCGGCCATGGCGGACGTGCTGAACGCACAGGCGGCCAGCAGCATCGGGAGCCGGCGTTTCAGAAATGCTTGTTTCATGTGGTCTCCTAAAGGCTCACAGGCCGGCTGCGGTCTTGATCAGGCTGAAGACGCGGGTGTTGTCGATGGTCCCGCGGAACAGTTCCGAGCCGGCGCCGGCGGCGCCGAGGTAGACGTCGGTGCCGCCGTGCGTCTCGGCGCCGGTGCGCGTACGCACCACGGCTTCCTGGTGGTAGTCGTCGCGCGTCACGATCTCGTCGGTGAGTGCCGGCTTCGATGCACGGCTGCCGTTGGTGCGGTTCTCGCCGGTGCCGAAGCCGATGATCGTGAACGGACGGCCTTCCTTGTCCAGCTTGGGGCTGCCGTCGGCGTTGCGCACCAGGCCCAGCACGCCCGGGTTGGTCGGCGTGGTCTTGCCGGTGCGGACGGTGTAGCCGTTCAGGAGCAGCGTATGGTCATGGTCGGCGGTGGCGACGACCAGGGTATTCTTCAGGCCCGGGTCGAGCGCTTCCATCTTGTCGAGCGCCGCCTGCATGGCGTCGTTGTAGGACACGGTTTCCTGCAGTGCGCGTTTTCCGAGCGTGGCGTGCAGCGCGTGGTCGATCAGGCCTCCCTCGACGACCAGGAAGAAGCCCTTGCCCTGGCTACCCGCGTGCGGCGCCAGCAGGTCGATGGCCTTGCGCGTCATCTCGGTCAGGCTGGGCTGCTGCGCCGGGTTGCGCACGGCGTCGTAGTCCATGTGGTTGGGCGCGAACAGGCCAATGGCCGGGCCCTGCGCCCCCGGCGCCAGCGCATTGAAGCCGGCCGCATCCCGGGCCACGCGGAAGCCCTGCGCCTGCAGTTCCGCCAGCAGGTCGCGGCCATCGGCGCGCTTGCCGCCGCGCGTGTACGGCGTGAAGAACTGGGCGCCGCCGCCGAACATGACGTCGATGCCGCGCGGCCCGAGCGCCGCGTTGAAACCGGCGCCGCCCGGCACCAGCGCGGCGGCGAGATCGGTCTCCAGTTTGCGGTGGCAGGCATGGCCGTAGGTCGAGGCCGGGGTGGCGTCGGTGACGCTGGTGTTGGTCACCACGCCCGTCGCCATGCCGCGCCGCTTGGCCAGTTCCAGCAGCGTGGTCGCGGGCGAACCGTTCTCGCCGCCGTCCGTGCAGCGGTCGACCAGGTTGTTGCCGTTGGCGTCCTTGCCCGGTGAGACCGAACGCGTGCCGGCCGACATCGAGACCACGCCGTTGTTGTGCTTTACGCCGGTCATGTAGGCGGCCATCGAGGCGGCGCTGTCGGTGACCATCGCGTCGTTCGAGAAGGTCTTCACGAAGGCCGATTCGGGCAGGCGGTCGATGGTGAGCTGGCCTTCTTCGCCGGCGTGGAAGATGCGCGCGGCGGTCAGGGTGTTGAGGCCCATGCCGTCGCCGAGGAAGAAGATCACGTTTTTCGCGCGCTGCTCGACCGGAGCCTGCTGCGCCGCGAGGGGCTGGGTGGCGGGCGGCACGGCCGCACAGCCGGCCAGCGCGAGCAGGACTGCGGCGCTGGCGAGGGTGGACAATCGCATGGGGACCTCTACGTTCGGAAAGCGGGAAGTCTACACCTTGCCAAGTGCATATGGCAGATCCATATGTTGCGGGATTGTTGGCGCAATTACGTGGCGGGCTTGAATTCCCACTTCTTCCACGCCGCCAGCACGGCGTTGGGATACTTCGGCTTGCCGCGGCTGCCGTTGTAGCGGCCCAGTGCCAGGTAGAGGTTGCCCTTCTCCATGTCGATGTACATGCGCAGGATCGAGCAGCCGTAGCGCAGGTTGGTCTGCATGTGGAACAGCTTGCGGCGGTCGCTGTCGCCGATCACCTTGGTCCAGAACGGCATCACCTGCATGTAGCCGCGCGCGCCGGCGATCGAGATCGCGTACTTGCGATAGGCCGATTCCACCTGGATCAGCCCCAGCACCAGGCCCGGGTCGAGCCCGGCGCGGGCCGATTCGTACCACACCGATTCGAGGAACTCGGTGCGCGACAGTTCGTCGGGGATGCGCTTGGCCAGGCGGCGCGACATCTCCTCGAACCAGGCCTGGTAACGGGCGCGCGCCGCCTCGTCGCGCAGCACCGGCTTCGGCGGCCGGCTGTCGTTGATGGCGTTGGCCAGGGCGAGGCGGACCGAGTCGGCCAGCGCCTCTTCCTTCTGGTTGCCCGCATGCGCCGGCCCACTGAACAGCGCACCGAACAGCAAGCCGGCGGCGAGCAGCGCACTCGCGGCCCAGGAAATCAGCACAGCCAGGTTCACTTGCCCAGCTTGCCCTTGATGAAGGCGACCATGTCGCCGACCGGCACGCTGGTAGCGGCTTCGTCGCGACGGCCCTGGTATTCCAGGTTGCCTTCCTTGAGGCCGCGCTCGCCGATCACGACGCGGTGCGGCACGCCGATCAGCTCCCAGTCGGCAAACATCGCGCCCGGACGCAGGCCGCGGTCGTCGACGATCACGTCGACACCAGCGGCCAGCAGCTCGGCGTACAGCTTCTCGGTTTGTTCCTTGACCATCTCGCTGCGATCCAGGCCCATCGGACACAGCGCCAGCTCGAACGGCGCGATGGCGTCCGGCCAGATGATGCCCTTGTCGTCGTAGTTCTGCTCGATGGCCGCGCCCAGGATGCGGGTCACGCCGATGCCGTAGCAGCCCATCTGCAGCGGGGCCGGCTTGCCGGCTTCGTCGAGGAAGGTGGCGCCCATCGCTTCCGAGTATGCGGTGCCGAGCTGGAACACGTGGCCCACCTCGATGCCGCGCTCGATCGCCAGCACACCCTTGCCGTCCGGCGAGGCGTCGCCTTCGACCACGTTGCGCAGGTCGGCAACGATCGGCTCGGCGCAATCGCGGCCCCAGTTGGCGCCGGTGTAGTGATAATCAAGCTCGTTGGCGCCGCAGACGAAATCGGCCATGTTGGCGACGGTGCGGTCGGCAACCACGGTGACCGGCAGCTTGGTACCGATCGGGCCCAGGTAACCCGGCACGGTGCCGTAGGCTTCCACGATTTCGGCTTCGGTCGAGAAGCGGAACTCCTTCAGGCCCGCTACCTTGCTCACCTTGATCTCGTTGAGCTCGTGGTCGGCGCGCAGCAGCAGCAGGAAGTAGCGCTTCTTGCCTTCGTTCTCGACGGTCAGGGCAATGCTCTTGACGTGGTGCTGCAGCGGAATGTTCAACAATTCGGCGACGGCCTCGCACTTGGTCTTGCCCGGGGTCGAGGTCTTGGCCAGCTGCTGCGTGGCCGCGCCGCGCTCGCCGGTGGCCAGCGCTTCGGCCGCTTCGATGTTGGCCGCGTAGTCGGAGTCCGGGCAGTACACCAGCGCGTCCTCGCCGGTGCTGGCGATGACGTGGAATTCATGCGAACCGGTGCCGCCGATGGCGCCGTTGTCGGCCGCCACCGCGCGGAACTTCAAACCGAAGCGGGTGAAGATCCTGGTGTAGGCGTCGAACATGGTCGCGTACGACTTCTGCATGCCTTCGACGTCGCGGTCGAAGGAATAGGCGTCCTTCATCGTGAATTCGCGGCCGCGCATCAGGCCGAAGCGCGGGCGGCGCTCGTCGCGGAACTTGGTCTGGATGTGATAGAAGTTGATCGGCAGCTGGCGGTACGACTTGAGTTCGCTGCGCACGACGTCGGTGACGACTTCTTCCGAGGTTGGCTGGATGGCGAACTCGCGGCCATGGCGGTCCTTGACGCGCATCAATTCCGGGCCCATCTTGTCCCAGCGGCCGGTCTCCTGCCACAGTTCGGCCGGCTGCACGAGCGGCATCAGGAGTTCGATCGCGCCGGCACGGTTCATCTCTTCGCGGATGATGTTCTCCACCTTGCGGATGACGCGCAGGCCGGTCGGCATGTAGGTGTAGATGCCCGAGCCGAGGCGCTTGATCATCCCGGCGCGCATCATCAACTGGTGGCTGACGATTTCCGCGTCGGAAGGCGCTTCTTTAAGAGTTGAAATAAAAAATCGTGAGGCGCGCATATCCGTGAATTCTTTTTAAAAAGAGAGAGTTATAATCGACCTAATTTTAAAGGATTAGCTGGCTGATGCGTCCAATCTTTCTACAAATGGGTCCGGAACACGCAGCACCCGCTTCGCCGGCAGCTTGCATGCAAGGCGGGTAAGCACGGCACTGTGGATAAAAATACAAGGATCGTACGGCCGGCAGAAAGTTTCGAGGTGCACTTATGCTCGATCGTGAAGGGTTCCGCCCCAACGTCGGCATCATCCTGCTGAACGCTAACAACGAGGTGTGGTGGGGCAAGCGGGTGCGCGAGCACTCGTGGCAGTTTCCGCAAGGGGGTATCAAATACGGCGAGACGCCGGAACAGGCGATGTACCGCGAGCTCGAGGAAGAAATCGGCTTGCGCCAGGAGCACGTCAAGATCGTGGGCCGCACCCGCGACTGGCTGCGCTATGAAGTGCCCGATCACTTCATCAAGCGCGAGATCCGCGGGCACTACCGCGGCCAGAAGCAGATCTGGTTCCTGTTGCGCATGATCGCGCGCGACAACGACGTCAACCTGCGCCTGACCGACCATCCCGAGTTCGATGCCTGGCGCTGGCACGACTACTGGGTGCCGCTGGACGTGGTCATCGAGTTCAAGCGCGATGTCTACCAGCGCGCGCTGCAGGAGCTGTCGCGCTTCATCACCTGGCCGGCCAAGGGCGGCAACGGCGGGCACGGCGAGCGCCGCCACAGCGCCCGCTACCTGCGCCAGCCGCACGGGCGCGCGCAGGGCGGCGGTAAGCCGGCCCAGCAGCCGTCCGCGCTGACGGCGGCAGCCACTGCGGCCGTGGCCACGACGGCCTCGGGCGCACCGGAATCGCTGCTGCTGGCGCCGGACAAGTAAGGCCGCAATACTCGGGATGAGGCAGCCAGGCTTTTCCATCCCGATTTTCTTCCGCCTGCACCGGCATCCATCCTGGATTGCCGGACGCTTCCTTTTGCCCTGCTTCCGCCGTCCTGCCGCCGTCCGCGGACAGCTTGCCGTCCAAGCATGCAACAGCAACAATACCGATGGCTTGCCCGGGTAGCGGACGGTGCCGGGCGCAGCGCCTGAAAGCGCACGGCGCCCCGACGCGCTACAATGCCGGGTTCCTGCCGCTTCTACCGCCGCTTCTACCGCGTTTTCTTACTGCATTCTCTACCTTCCCCAGCCATGTTCACACCGTCTTCCCACGACGTGCGCCGCTTTTTCTGCGAAGCCCTGCGCAAGCAGCGCAACGGCGAGATCCTGACCCCGATGGACGCCATCGCGGCCGACTGGATCGTCCAGCACCCGGAATACCTTGAAGAGCTCGAGGACGTCGAAGCGGCGATCGCGCGCGACTATTCGGTCGAAGGCGGCAAGCCGAACCCCTTCCTGCACCTGTCGATGCACCTGTCGATCGCCGAGCAGGTGTCGATCGACCAGCCGCGCGGCATCAAGGCCGCGCACGATGCGCTGGTGGCCAGGCGCGGCGAGCATGACGCCCACCACGAGATCATGGAATGCCTCGGCGAGATGATCTGGACCTCGCAGCGCAACGGCGTGCCGCCGGATACCGAGGCGTATATCGACTGCGTGCGGCGACGCGCGGCGCGCTGACCGCGCAGCGCCAGGAAGTGATACAAAAATGCGGCACATGCCGCATTTTTTGTATCGTTTTACCGCTTCAACCCAGTTTGTCGTCCGCCACCCGGTAGCGCGGGTCTTCCAGCAGGTTCACCTCGATCATGTCCTTCGCCTTCTCCAGCACCTCGCGGCAGTCGGGGCTGAGGTGGCGCAGGTGCAGGCGCTTGCCCAGCGCGCGGTAGCGCTCGGCCAGCGCGTCGATCGCCTGGATCGCCGAGTGGTCGGCCACGCGCGCGCGGCGGAACTCGATCACCACGTCCTGCGGGTCCTGCTTCGGCGTGAAAAGGGATTGGAAACCGCTCACCGAGGCGAAGAACAGCGTGCCTTCCAGGTCGTAGACCTTCCAGCCCTGTCCGTCCACGCCGGTGGCGACGCGGATCTGCCTGGCATGCTGCCAGGCGAACACCAGGGCCGAGACGATCACCCCGGCCAGCACCGCCACCGCCAGGTCGAAGGCCAGCGTGAGGCCGGCCACCAGCACGATCACCAGGGCATCGGCGCGCGGCACCTTGCCGAACAGGCGGAAGGTGCCCCACTCGAAGGTCTTTTCGCAGACGAAGAACATCACGCCGATCAGCGCCGCCAGCGGGATCTGCTCGATCCACTGCGAGCCCACCAGGATGAACGACAGCAGGGCCAGGGAGGCCACGATGCCCGACAGGCGCCCGGTGCCGCCGCTGTTCACGTTGATCATGCTCTGGCCGATCAGCGCGCAGCCGCCCATGCCGCCGAAAAAGCCGGTGACCACGTTGGAGGCGCCCAGCGCCAGGCATTCGCGGTTCGGCTGGCCGCGCGTATCGGTGATCTCGTCGATCAGCGTCAGGGTCAGCAGCGACTCGATCAGGCCGACGCCGGCCAGCACCAGCGCATACGGGAAGACGATGCGCAGCGTCTCCAGGTTCCACGGCACTTCGGGCACCGCAAACGACGGCAGGCCGCCGGCGATCGAGCCGAGGTCGCCCACGGTCTTGGTCTCGATGCCGAACAGGGCGCAGCCGGCAGTGGCCAGCAGGATGCCGACCAGGGTCGAGGGGACGGCCTTCGTGAAGCGCGGCGTGACGTAGATGACCGCCAGCGTCGCCGCCACGATGGCCAGCATCGTCACCAGTTCGGCGCCCGCCATCCATTGCATGCTGCCATCCGGATCCGGCGTCTTGAAGTGGCCGAACTGCGCCACGAAGATCACCAGCGCGAGTCCGTTGACGAAACCGAGCATCACCGGGTGCGGCACCATGCGGATGAACTTGCCGAGCCGCGCGGCGGCGAACAGCAGCTGCAGCACGCCCATCAGCACCACGGCCGCGAACAGGTACTGCGCCCCGTGCTGCACCACCAGCGCCACCATCACCACCGCCAGCGACCCGGCCGCGGCCGAGATCATGCCCGGACGGCCGCCGAAGGCCGACGTAATGAAGGACACCAGCACCGCGGCATACAGGCCGGTGAGCGGCGAGACCTGCGCCACCAGGGCGAAGGCGATGGCCTCGGGCACGAGCGCGAGGGCGACGGTCAGGCCGCTGAGCAGGTTGGTCTTGAGGTGGGTGGGCGAGAAGGACGACATGAGTTTCCGGATAAACAATCGACAACAGGGGGCGATGGCACCTTCATGGTGCACGCCAAAGCGGGTGGCGGCGCGATGGAATTGGGTTCCGGCCTTCGCCGGAACGACATATCAAGGGTAGTGGCCGGAGAGCTTGGCTGGCGGCCCGCTCCTTTTGCACGTCATTCCCGCGCAGGCGAAAATCCAAATCCTGTGCGCAGCCGCTGCGCGTGCTTGCACCGCTTGACGACGGCACAGCACTAAAAACAAAATCCCCCGCCGGTTGCCCGGACGGGGGGGATCGCAGTTTACCAGCCCCAGGCCGGTTGCGTGTTGTTTGTCGCTTACTTGCTGACGACCAGCTGCGTCGGCAGGCTTGCCAGGTAAGCGGCGATGTCGGCCATGTCCTGGTTCGACAGCGGCTGCACCTGGCCGGCCATGATCGGGTTGACGCGGCCGTTGGCGCCGGCGCCGCGCTTGTAGGCGCGCAGCGACTGGGCCAGGTAGTCGGCGTGCTGGCCGGCCAGCTTCGGGTAGCTCGGGTCGATCGGCTTGTTGTAGTCGGCGCCGTGGCAGGAGGCGCAGTTGTACTTCTTGGCCAGCGCTTCGCCCTTGGCCACGTCGGCGGCGGCAACGGCGGTGGAGACACTGCAGCAGAAGGCGCCGAACACGAGCGCGGAGATCAGGTTCTTCATGGTCTGTCCTTAGCGCTTGGCGTTGGCGGGAGTCTGCTGCGCGTAGTACGCGGCGACGTCGGCGATGTCCTGGTCGCTCAGGCTGGCGGCGATGCCGCGCATCGACGGATGCTTGCGGTCGCCCTTCTTATAGGCATGCAGCGCCGCTTCGATGTACTTGGCGGACTGGCCGCCGATCTTCGGTACCTGGTAGACCTCGGGGAATGCCGCCTTGTAGCCCGGGATGCCGTGGCAGCCGATGCACATTTCGATCTTGCTGGGTGCCGCCTTGGGATTGCCGACAACTTCCGCCGCGGCCGCGGTACCGGCGAACGCGGCCAGTACCAGTAGTGCTAAGGATTTTTTCATGGGTGTGGCTCGTTAGTTGTAATTCGAATACCGCAAACGCACAAAAAGTTAGCAAATGGTCTACCAACCTGTCGATTCTATCTGAAGAGTTGACACCAGTCTACAAACGCGCGCAGCCTCCAGCACGGTCATTCTGGCATATACTCGACGCCATTTCTTCACCATTTACACGCCGCCCATGCACGCTCCCCACCGCTTCGAAGGCAGCGACAACTACGTCGCCACCGCCGACCTGAAACTGGCCGTCAACGCCGCGTTGACGCTCGGCCGTCCGCTCCTGATCAAGGGCGAACCGGGCACCGGCAAGACCATGCTGGCCGAAGAAGTGGCAGCCGCCCTGGACATGCCGCTGCTGCAGTGGCACGTGAAGTCCACCACCAAGGCGCAGCAGGGCCTGTACGAGTACGACGCGGTGTCGCGCCTGCGCGATTCGCAGCTGGGCGACGAGCGCGTGCGCGACATCCACAACTACATCGTCAAGGGCGTGCTGTGGCAGGCCTTCACGGCGCCGGAACCCGTCGTGCTGCTCATCGACGAGATCGACAAGGCCGACATCGAATTCCCGAACGACCTGCTGCGCGAACTCGACCGCATGGAGTTCTACGTCTACGAGACGCGCGAGATGGTGGTGGCCAGGCACCGCCCGCTGGTGATCATCACCTCGAACAACGAGAAGGAACTGCCGGACGCTTTCCTGCGCCGCTGCTTCTTCCATTACATCAAGTTCCCGGACCGGGACACGATGGCCGACATCGTCAAGGTGCACTTCCCGACCCTGAAGCAGGACCTGCTGGCCGCTGCGCTGCAGAGCTTCTACGAGCTGCGCGACGTCGCCGGCATCAAGAAGAAGCCGTCGACCTCGGAATTCCTGGATTGGTTGAAACTGCTGCTGGCCGAGGACATCCCGGCCGAAGCACTGCGCAGCCAGGATAGCCGTGCCATCGTGCCGCCGCTGCACGGCGCGCTGCTCAAGAACGAACAGGACGTGCACCTGTTCGAGCGCCTCGTCACCATGTCCAGGATGAACCGATGATCAAGGTGCTGCCTGCCACGCTCGAGTTCAACGGGCTGCGCCTGGAACCGCTGGCGCCGCACCACGAGGACGGCCTGCGCGCGGCCGCGATGGACGGCGAGCTGTGGAACCTGCGCGTGACCAGCGTGCCGGAGCCGTACAACGCCGGCCAGTACATCGGCGCCGCGCTCGACACGCGCGACCGCGTCGCCTTCGCCGTCATCGACGCATCGAGCCGTACCCTGCTGGGCACCACCAGCTACCACGACATCGTCCCGGCAGCGGACCGGGTGGAGATCGGCTACACCTGGTATGCGAAACGGGCGCAGCGCACCCACGTGAATACCAGCTGCAAGCTGCTCCTGCTCTCGCACGCCTTCGACACGCTCGGCTGCGCGGTGGTGGGCCTGCGCACCGACGGCGAGAACCTCGCCTCGCAGGCCGCCATCGAGCGCCTGGGCGCCAGGAAGGACGGCACCATCCGCCATCACACCGTGCGCCGCGACGGCACGCCGCGCGATACCGTCATGTACAGCATCCTGCGCAGCGAGTGGCCCGCCATCAAGCGCAGCCTGCACGACCGGCTGGAGCGGCACGCGCGGGGCCAGGCCTGCAGCTAATCCTATGTTGATCGATTTCTTCTATACGCTGCGCGACGCGAAAGTCCCGGTCACGATCAAGGAATTCCTGACCTTGCTGGAGGCGATGCAGCGCCAGGTGATCCTGCCCTCGCTCGACGAGTTCTATTACCTCGCGCGCCTGACCCTGGTGAAGGACGAGGCCCACTTCGACAAGTTCGACCGCGCCTTCGGCGCCTATTTCCACGGCGTGAACGCGGTGTTCGACGAGAAGGCCGACATTCCGCTCGACTGGCTGCTGAAACGCTTCGAGCGCGAACTCACGCCGGAGCAGAAGGCGGCGCTGGAAAAGCTCGGCTACGACAAGCTGCAGCAGCGGCTGGAAGAACTGTTGAAGGAACAGAAAGGGCGGCACGAAGGCGGCAACAAATGGATCGGCACCGGCGGCACGTCTCCCTTCGGGAACGGCGGCACCAACCCGGAAGGCATCCGCATCGGCGGACAAAGCCGCAACCGCACGGCCGTGAAAGTGTGGGAGCAGCGCAGCTACCGCGACTACGACGACGAGCGCGAACTCGGCACCCGCAACATCAAGGTGGCGCTGCGCCGCCTGCGCCGCTTCGCGCGCACCGGCGCTGCCGAGGAACTGGCGCTGGACGACACCATCCGCGCCACCGCCAGCAACGCCGGCTACCTCGACATCCGCATGCAGCCCGAGCGCAAGAACCGCATCAAGGTGGTGATGCTGCTCGACGTCGGCGGCAGCATGGACGACCATATCGAGCGGGTCGAGGAACTGTTCTCGGCGGCGAAAAGCGAATTCAAGAACATGGAGTTCTATTACTTCCACAACTGCGTCTACGACTACCTGTGGAAGAACAACCGGCGCCGCCACAGCGAGCGCTTCCCGACCTGGGACGTGCTGCGCACCTACCCGCCCGACACCCGCGTCATCTTCGTGGGCGACGCCACCATGAGCCCCTACGAGGTGCTGGCGCCGGGCGGCTCGGTCGAGTACAACAACGAGGAAGCCGGCGCCGCCTGGCTGGCGCGCTTCACCAGTACGTTTCCCAAGTTCGCCTGGCTCAATCCGGAGCCGGAAAACCTGTGGCAGTACCGCCAGTCGATCGCCGTCATCAAGCAGATCATGAATCACCGTATGTTTCCGATCACCCTCGACGGGCTGGAGCGGGCCATGCGTCTGCTCTCGAAATAGGCGCGCTCCTACAGCGACATGGGGCGGGCGGCTCAAACGTGCGCACGCTACCCTCTTGTAGAATTGGCAAAAAGACCACGCCTATGGTGGCCGGCTCCGCCGGCCGCGCGTCCAACGGAGGCATGCGTGTCCACAGTGTGGTGGTGATTTGAACGCGCGGACGGCATAGCCGTCCACCCTACGAGAGGAAGCCGATGCCGGATTTGCTGCCCATCCTGACCAGCCTTGCGTGGCCGCTCGCGCTCGCCATTGCCTGGCTGGCCGGCGAATTCGGGCAGCGCTGGACCGGCCTGCCCCGCATCAGCTTCTACGGACTGGTCGGCTTCGCCCTGGCGTATTCGCAGGCCGGCGTGCTGCCGCTGCCCGACGCCGGACCGGTCGCCCTGCTGGCCGACATCGCCTTCGGCCTCATCCTGTTCGAGCTCGGCTACCGCATCAACCTGCGCTGGCTGCGCATCAATCCCTGGATCGGCGCGGCGGGCCTGGCTGAAGCCCTGCTGACCTTCGTGGCGGTGTACCTGGTCGCCATCGCCTTCGGCACCACGCAGCTGGTCGCGCTGATGATGGCCGCGCTCTCGATGGGCACCTCGCCCGCCACCGTGGTGCGCATCATCAACGAGCAGCGCAGCTCGGGGCAGGTAACCGAGCGCGTGCTGCACCTGACGGCGCTGAACTGCGTGCTGGCGGTGTTCGCGTTCAATGCCGTCATCGGCTTCTGGATCTTCCATACCTACGACGACGTCGCCGACGCGATCTGGCAGAGCCTCGTGATGCTGGCCGGTTCCGCGCTCGTCGGCGCCGTCTTCGGCGTGGCGGTGCCGGCCCTGCTGCGCGCGATCGGCCACCCGCGCCAGGATGCCACCGTCGCCTTTGCGCTGGCCGTGGTGCTGCTGGTGGCGATCTGCGATGCGGGAGCGCTCTCGCCCTATGTGGCGGCGCTGGCCTTCGGCCTGACCGCGCGCCACCGCCGCCTCGCGTTCAGCCAGGCGCAGCGCAACTTCGGCGCGCTCGGCGAACTGCTGACGGTGCTGCTGTTCGTCTACGCTGCGTCCACGCTCAACTGGGAGCAGATCGCCGTGGGCAGCGCACTGGCCGTCAGCGTGGTGCTGGTGCGGCTCGTGACCAAGCTGCTCGGCGTGACCGCCTTCGCGCACCTGTCCGGCGTCTCGTGGCGCAAGGGTGCGCTGACGGGGATCGGCCTGGCGCCGCTGTCCGTGTTCGTCATCCTCCTGATCGAGCATGCGCGCCATGCCGGCGTGCACGTGGTCGAGGAGCTGCGCGCGATGGCGGCGGTGACGATGCTGCTGGAGGTCTTCGGTCCGGTCATCATCCAGCGCGCACTCGTGTGGGCACGTGAATCGGCAACCGAATCCGCAACCGAGGCGCCGGAGCATCCCCATGCCACTTGAAGCCTTTACTTCGTCCCAGCCGCTCACCTTCGGGGTCGAGCTGGAACTGCAGCTGGTCAGCCTGTCCGACTTCAACCTGACGGCGGCGGCGCCCGACCTGCTGCACCTCCTGAAGCGCAAGCCCTTCCCCGGAAACGTGACGCCCGAGATCACCGAGAGCATGATCGAGATTAACTCGAGCGTGCACTCGTCGTACGGACCGCTGCTGGCGCAGCTGCTCGAGATCCGCGACACCCTGGTTGCGGCCGGCGACGTGCTCAACGTCGGCATCGCGGGCGGCGGCACGCATCCGTTCCAGCACTGGTCGGAGCAGAAGATCTCCGCCAAGCCGCGCTACGAATACCTGTCGCAGCTGTACGGCTACCTGGCCAAGCAGTTCACGGTGTTCGGGCAGCACGTACACATCGGCTGCGCCAACGGCGACGATGCGCTCTACCTGCTGCATGCGCTGAACCGCTACCTGCCGCACTTCATCGCACTGTCGGCCTCGTCCCCTTTCGTGCAGGGGCACGACAGCGGCTTCGACTCGGCACGCCTGAATTCCGTGTTCGCCTTCCCGATGAGCGGGCGCGCGCCCTTCGTCCTCACCTGGCGGGAGTTCACCGACGTGTACTTCGCCAAGATGGAGCGCACCAACATCATCAAGAGCATGAAGGATTTTTACTGGGACCTGCGGCCCAAGCCGGAATACGGCACCATCGAGCTGCGCGTGTGCGACACGCCGCTGACCGTGGAGCGCGCCGCGGCGATCGCAGCCTACCTGCAGGCCTTGTGCCGCCACCTGCTCACGCGCGCGGAAGCTCCACCCGTCGAGGACGATTACCTCGTCTACAACTACAACCGCTTCCAGGCCTGCCGCTTCGGGCTGGAGGGGTCGATCACGCATCCGAAGACCTACGAGAACGTGCCGCTGCGCGACGACATCCTGGCGACGCTGGAAATGATGATGCCGCATGCGCAGGCGCTGGGCAGCGTCGAGGCACTGGAGCACCTGGCCGCGGCGGCGCGCGGGGGAAGCGATGCGGCGCAGCTGCGCGGCTATTTCGAACGCGACGGCAGCGTCGAGGGAATGGTGAATGCGGCGATCCAGCGTTTCAGGGGGGACAGGCGGATGCGGTGGTCGCCGCCGTGACGTGGTCTGGATGGAATGCTGCCGCAAAACCTGGGCACCGGCGAAGGCCGGTGCCCAGGTTTTGCGCAGGTGGTCCAATCTACGTCTCGACAGGCTGCGATTCGGAAGCTGCCACGCCACCGCTTGTTACGCCGCCTTCCCACCCCACTGTCCTTTCATGAACCTGGCCAGCAGCGGCTGCTTCACCGGCAGTGGTGCTGGCAGCCGCTGGTCCACCAGAGCGGCCCAGCGCTCGGCCAGCTGGTCGCAGGTGGCCCGCAGCACCGGGTCGATCTCCGGCAGGCGCGCCAGCGCGCACAGGTGGCGCTCGATCACCGAAGCCAGCTTCACGCAGGGCTGTTCGCCATCGCCACGCGCGGTGTAATGCGACATCAGGTGCAGCAGCGACGCCACCAGCAGCACGTCCTGCCGGCCCTGCCCCGGCGCTGGCGCCGGCAGTGCCGGGTCTGCAAAGGGAATGTTCATGCACGCCTCTCCTCAACGGTTGCCCTGGAAATCAAACGAGAATGATTCTCATTCCATTATTATCCCGTAGACGGGCGAACGCAAGCGTTTTCGGCAGAAACGAAGCCCGGCTCAGAGCCGGGTTTCGCGCGCGGCGCGCAGGAATTCGTCGAGCACCGGCGTGCAGTCGAGCAGTTCGGTGCCGCCGGCGCGGTGGAACTCGGGGTGCCACTGCAGGCCCATGACGAAGTCGGCCCGCTCGTAGCGGATCGCCTCGACGATGCCGTCAGGGTCGGAATAGGCCTCGACGCGGATGTCGCGCCCCAGCTCCTTGACCGCCTGGTGGTGAATCGAATTGACGATCGGCCGCTCGACACCCGCAAACATCTTGCCGAGCGAAGACCCGGCCGGGAAGCGGATGGCGTGGCGGTGCGCGTCGTAGATGTCGTGCACGTGGGCCATCGCCTCCGGCAGGTTGGTGACGACATCCTGGTAGAGCGTACCGCCGAAGGCGACGTTGATCAGCTGGCAGCCGCGGCACACGCCCAGCACCGGCTTGCCGGCATCGACGAATTCGTGCAGCAGTTCAAGTTCATACACGTCGCGCGCCCGGTCGCCGCTCCATTCGGGGCGGGTCGGGACTTCGGAATAGGTCTGCGGCGCCACGTCCGCCCCGCCCTGCAGCACCAGCCCGTCGAGGTGGCGCGCGTAGTGACGCAGGGTGATGTTGCTGGGGTGAAGCAGCCCGTTCGTGTTCACGGTCGGGATCATGAAGACCAGCACATCGCGCGACATCACCCACTGGGCAATCGATTCTTCGAGGTACTGGAGATTCTTGCTGAGCAGGCCTTTCGAGCCTGGCTCCGGATGGAAGATGCGTGCCGATACGCCGATATGGAGCGTCCGGTGCATGAAATCGCGGTTGAAACGCTCGCGCAGTGCACGCCAGCGCGAGCTCAGGACCCGTCCCGCCAACGCCAGCGGCGTATCGCCGTCGCGCTGGTAGCGGGGTATGCCCCGCAGGGATGGCCCGCGCGTCGCACGCCTGTCAGGGATCCGTACGGGCGAGTCGGGACGCTTTTCGATCGGGGGACCGGGCGTTTCTTCGGGTGGGTTTCGTTCGTCTTCCGCCATGACCATCAATATAGCCTTGCTACGGCCGCGCACGATTTGAATTTGTTACAAAAATTCCATCGTTTGGCCGGCAAGATCCATGGCGGCGTGTGCTTTCGAGACAACGCAGCGGCGTGGCATGGCCGGAACGGCAGCTTGCAGGATTTCCATTTTCAGTTAATACTGTATGCAATTACAGTAGTTTTCAGGCCGGCAGGGCCAGCAACTTCTGGAAAGTGGCGACCAGGTGGCGGTCGGCCACCGGTTTGTCGAGCAGGCCGCGTACACCGGCGTCGCGTGCCCGCAGGCTGTCGTACTTGAACGATTGCCCGACAAGGAACAGCACGGCGGTGCGCCCCGCCCCATCCTGCGACTTGATGGCGCTGCTCAGGCTGTAGGGCTCGATGCCGGGGGCACAGGTGTTGATCATGACGAGCGAGACGGGGGTTTCATCGCACAGGCGCACGGCGGCGCGGCTGCTGTCGGTCCATTCGACCGGCCGGCCGCAGTTGCCGACGCAGTTGTCGAACGTGGTACCGAGCTTGTTGCCGACCACGCGCGCCACGTGGTCGCGGAAGACGCCGCCCTTGTCGATGATGAGCACTGCGCCGTCGGGCGGTCCCTGGCGCATCCGCTGGTAATGGGCCGGGGCTTCGGTATCGGGCCCCAGCCTCGGCCTTCGTCGCCGCTCCGGCAGGCAGTGCTCGCCGCGCGCGGCCAGTGCCGCCAGTGCCTGCACATGGTTGTCGAGCAGCTCGGCCAGGGTACTGTAGAGCCGGGCCGGGTCGACGGACCGCGGCAGGGCGCGCCGGCTGCCGGCGTCGCCGCCACCGCCGCCGATGAGCAGGATCGGTTGCAGGCTGCCGGGCGGCAGGCAGGACAGCCGCGCCAGCGCGGCAGGGTTGTCGCCATTGGCCAGGTAGAGGTCGGGCTCTTGCAAGCTGTCGTCGTGCAGGCAAAAATACGACGGCCCCGTGCGTGGGGCTTGCGCCAGCAGGCTCTCCAGCCGGGCGCATTCAGCAGGCGCGAATCCGACCAGGCGGACGGTGTAGGGATATCTGGTGGCGTGCATCGCTTTTCCAGCCTTTCCTTTGGCATCTTCCGAGCCACATCGTTTTAATCTAGCACAACGGTGCGGACAAACAAGCACGTTTGAGATCTCGAAAAGATCAATTCTTTTCCGTCCGACAAGATAGAATGCGCAAGCATTAAATTTAAGAACTTCAGCATGGCGACCAAGAAACCCGCATCCGACTACAGCGAATCATCCATCCGCGTCCTCAAGGGACTCGAGCCCGTGAAACAGCGTCCGGGCATGTACACCCGGACCGAAAATCCGCTGCACATCATCCAGGAAGTAATCGACAACGCCTCGGACGAGGCGTTGGGCGGACACTGCAAGAACATTGCCGTGACGCTGAATACGGACGGCTCGGTCACGGTCGAGGACGACGGCCGCGGTATTCCGGTTGGACTGCATCCGGAAGAAAACGTGCCGACCGTCGAGATCGTATTCACCCGCCTGCACGCGGGCGGCAAGTTCGACAAGGGCTCGGGCGGCGCCTATGCGTTCTCGGGCGGCCTGCACGGCGTCGGCGTCTCGGTGACGAATGCCTTGTCCACGCGCCTGGAAATCACCGTCTGGCGCAAGGACGAGAACGGCAACGGCGTGCACCAACTGGCCTTCGAAGCCGGCGAGGTCGTGGAGCCGCTGAGCTCGCGCCCTGCCGAGCGTGGCGGGAAGAAGAACGGTACCCGCGTCACCGCCTGGCCCGATGGCAAATATTTCGATTCACCGAACATTCCCCTGAGCGAGATGCAGCGCCTGCTGCGCTCGAAGGCGGTGCTGCTGCCGGGCGTGACCGTCACGCTCACCAACGCCAAGACCGGCGACGTCCAGACCTGGCGCTACGACGAAGGCCTGCGCGGTTACCTCACCGAAGCGCTGGCCCAGAGCTCGAACGGCCAGACCGTGATTCCCCTGTTCGAAGGCGCGCAGTATGCGGCAGCCGGCGACGAAGGCTTCGCCGAGGGCGAAGGCGCGGCCTGGGTGGTGGCCTGGACCGAGGAAGGCTCGGTGGTGCGCGAATCCTACGTCAACCTGATCCCGACCGTCAGCGGCGGCACGCATGAATCCGGCCTGCGCGACGGCCTGTTCGGCGCCGTGAAAAGCTTCGTGGAGATGCACTCGCTGCTGCCCAAGGGCGTCAAGCTGCTGCCCGAAGACGTGTTCGCACGCGTCTCGTTCGTGCTGTCGGCCAAGGTGCTCGACCCGCAGTTCCAGGGCCAGACCAAGGAGCGCCTGAATTCGCGCGACGCGGTCAAGCTGGTCTCGACCTTCACCCGTCCGCCGCTCGAACTGTGGCTGAACCAGCACGTCGAATACGGCAAGAAGCTGGCCGAACTCGTCATCAAGCAGGCGCAATCCCGCCTGCGTTCGCTGCAAAAGGTCGAGAAGAAGAAATCCTCGGGCGTGGCCGTGTTGCCGGGCAAGCTGACCGACTGCGAATCGACCGACATCACGCGCAACGAACTGTTCCTGGTCGAGGGCGACTCGGCGGGCGGCTCGGCCAAGATGGGCCGCGACAAGGAGTTCCAGGCCATCCTGCCGCTGCGCGGCAAGGTCCTGAATTCCTGGGAGACCGACCGCGACCGCCTGTTCGCCAACAACGAGATCCACGACATCGCGGTGGCGATCGGCGTCGACCCGCACGGCGTGGACGACAACCCGGACCTGACCGGCCTGCGCTACGGGAAGATCTGCATCCTGTCCGATGCGGACGTGGACGGCTCGCACATCCAGGTGCTGCTGCTCACGTTGTTCTTCAAGCACTTCCCTGCCCTGTTCCGCAACGGCCACGTGTGCATCGCGCGCCCGCCGCTGTACCGCGTGGACGTGCCGGCACGCGGCAAGAAGCCGATCCAGAAGCTGTACGCCCTGGACGACGGCGAACTGCTGGCGATCGAGGACAAGCTGAAAAAAGAAGGCCTGAAGGAAGGCAGCTGGAGCATCTCGCGCTTCAAGGGCCTGGGCGAGATGAACGCCGAACAGCTGTGGGAAACCACCATGAACCCGGACACCCGCCGCCTGCTGCCGGTGGCCTTGGGCCAGTACAACCTGGCCGAGTCGGCATCGCGCTTCAACATGCTGATGGGTAAAGGCGAAGCCGCCGCCCGTCGGGCGTGGCTGGAAGAGCACGGCAATGAAACTGAGGCGGATATCTGATGAGGTAGTGGTCCGCTTGCAAACTTGGATTCCCGCCTGCGCGGGAATGACGGTCTTGAGGCCAGTGGCTGAAAAACCGTCGCTCCCGCGCAGGCGGGAGCCCAATTTTTGCTAGCGCCGCTACCAGCCCCGCCCAAGAACGAACAAACAATCATGACGACGCAAGCAAGCCTCTTCGAACAACAACACGAGCCCTCCGACGACGTCGAGACGCTCACCCTCTCCACCTTCGCCGAGCGCGCCTACCTCGACTATGCCGTCTCGGTGGTCAAGGGCCGCGCCCTGCCGGACGTCTCGGACGGCCAGAAGCCGGTCCAGCGCCGCATCCTGTTCTCGATGCACGAACTGGGGCTGGGCCACACCGCCAAGCCGCGCAAATCCGCCACCGTGGTCGGCGATGTGCTCGGTAAACTGCACCCGCACGGCGACCAGTCGGTGTACGACGCGCTGGTGCGCATGGCCCAGGATTTCTCGCTGCGCTACCCGCTGATCGACGGCCAGGGCAACTTCGGCTCGCGCGACGGCGACGGCGCTGCGGCGATGCGCTACACCGAAGCGCGCCTGACGCCGGTGTCGCGCCTGCTGCTCGACGAGATCGACATGGGCACGGTGGACTTCGTGCCGAACTACGACGGCTCGACCCTTGAACCACGCCAGCTGCCGGCGCGCCTGCCGATGGTGCTGCTCAACGGCGCCTCCGGCATCGCGGTCGGCATGGCCACCGAAATCCCCTCGCACAACCTGCGCGAAGTGGCGCAGGCGGCAGTCAGCCTGATCCGCAACCCGAAGATCACCCATGCCGAGCTGATGACCTACGTCACCGGCCCGGACTTCCCTGGCGGCGGCCAGATCATCACCCCGGCCTCGCAGATCGCCGACATGTACGCCAGCGGCCGCGGCTCGCTGAAGGTGCGTGCGCGCTGGAAGATCGAGGAGCTGGCGCGCGGCCAGTGGCAGGCGGTCGTGACCGAACTGCCGCCGGGTACCTCGGCGCAGCGCGTGCTCGAAGAGATCGAGGAACTGACCAACCCGAAGGTCAAGATGGGCAAGAAGACGCTGCTGCCCGAGCAGCTGGCGCTCAAGCAGACCATCCTCGGCGCGCTCGACACCGTGCGCGACGAGTCGGGCCGCGAAGCGGCGGTGCGCCTGGTGTTCGAACCGAAGTCGAAGAACCAGGACCAGACCGAATTCATGCTCATGCTGCTGGCGCACACCTCGCTGGAGACCTCGAGCCCGATGAACCTGGTGATGATCGGCGGCGACGGCCGCCCGCGCCAGAAGGGCCTGCTGGAGATCCTGCAGGAATGGATCGACTTCCGCTTCGTCACCATCCGCCGCCGTACCGAGTTCAGGCTGGGCAAGGTCAACGACCGCATCCACATCCTGGAAGGCCGCGAGACCGTCCTGCTGAACATCGACGAGGTGATCTCGATCATCCGCAATTCGGACGAGCCGAAGGCGGCCCTGATCGAGCGCTTCCGCCTGTCGGAGCGCCAGGCCGAGGACATCCTCGAGATCCGCCTGCGCCAGCTGGCGCGCCTGGAAGCGATCAAGATCCAGCAGGAGCTGGCCGAGCTGCGCTCGGAAAAGGAAAAGCTCGAGGACATCCTGGAAAATCCGTCGTCGATGAAGCGCCTGATCATCCGCGAGATCGAATCGGACGCCAAGCAGTACGGCGACGAGCGCCGCACCCTGATCGAAGAGGCGCAGCGCGCCGTGGCCGAGCAGAAGATCATCGACGAGCCGGTGACGGTGATCGTCTCGGAAAAAGGCTGGGTGCGCGCGCGCACCGGCATTGGCCACGACCCGGCGCAGTTCACCTTCAAGGCCGGCGACTCGCTGTACAAGGCTTTCGAATGCCGCACCGTCGACACCCTGCTGGGCATCGGCAGCAACGGCAAGGTGTATTCGGTGCCGGTGGCGGCGCTGCCGGGAGCGCGCGGCGACGGCGTGCCGATCACGACCCTGGTCGACCTGTCGGGCGGCGTCCGTATCCTGCACTACTTCGCGGGCAATCCGGAAACGCGCCTGCTGCTGGCCGCCTCGAACGGCTTCGGCTTCGTCGCCAAGGCCGGCGACATGGTCAGCCGCCTGAAGGGCGGCAAGTCCTTCATCACGCTGGACGACGGCGCCGTGCCGCTGCCGCCGCGCATCGTGCTCGACAATGCCGGCGCGGTGGCCTGCCTGTCCGAGAAGGGCCGCGTGCTGGTGTTCGGCATCGACGAGATGAAGGTGCTGACCAATGGCGGGCGCGGTGTGACGCTCATGGAACTGGAACCGAAGGAAACCCTGCTGGCGGCGCAACCGATCAGCCAGAAGGGCGTGAACGTCATCGGCACCTGGGCCGGCTCGAAGCCGCGCACGGTGGAGCTGTTCGCGTCCGGCCTGGAGCCGCACTTCGGCAAGCGGGCGCGCAAGGGCAAGCCGCTGTCGGCCAAGCTCAAGGCGCAGGACCTGGCGATGCGGTCGACGGACTGAACGGGCCTTGTTGTGCGATAAAGAACGCCGGTTCGATGCCGGCGTTTTTTGTACCTGGTGCACGCAAGCGCTTGTGGGTGCGCACCGAACTTGGGTTCCGGCCTGCGCCGGAACCCAATTTTGCACACGCACCAATAAGGTCAGCAACAAACAAAACGCCGGCGGCAAGCCGGCGTTCTTCATTCACACAATACAGCTTACTTCTTCGCAGCTTACTTCTT
The DNA here is from genome assembly GCF_042432755.1 of Massilia consociata. Lineage (NCBI taxonomy): Bacteria > Pseudomonadati > Pseudomonadota > Betaproteobacteria > Burkholderiales > Oxalobacteraceae > Massilia > Massilia consociata. The sequence goes on along the minus strand of NZ_JBHLWP010000022.1, from coordinate 33,842 downwards.
CGCCGCCGCCTGATGCACCTCGGCCATCGCCTCGGCCCGCACGGCCTCGGTCTTCGCCGCAGCGGTCGCCTTGTCTGCAGCCGCATCGACCTGGGTTTTCAGCAGCTTCTCGTCGGCCTTGATCATCTTGCGGTCGGTCTTCAGGTTCACATCGGCCAGTTTTTCCTGGGCCTTGGCAGCCACCTTGGCGCGGTCTTCCGGATCGGCCTTGGCGACTTTTTCTACCGCATCGTTATGGGCCTCGACGGCCTTGGCATGCGCCTTTGACCGCTTTTCGTTGGCGTCGGCCACGGCCTCGCGCACTCGCTCGTCGGCCTTGGCCGCGACCTTGGCTTCCTTCTCTTCCGCCTTGGCGATGTCCTTCTCGGCTTCGGCTTCCGCTTTCACGACGGCCTTGGTGGCGGCTGGAGTGGCGGTGGTCTGGGCGTTGGCGGCAGTAGCCAGCAGGCCGGCGATGAGGGTGGCGATCAGCTTGTTCATGGTGTTTCCTTTCCGGTGGTGGTCACGCAGTCCAGCGCATATCCAGCGATATCTGCGTAATAGTTGTTGTCTGACTACGAGTCCAGAATACGGACTCCCCACTCGCCGGGTCTGTTAGCCACGCCACTTAGGCAGATCGGAGTTGTAAGCAAACTTTACTGCCGGGCAGGCCCGGCGTAGAGGTCGATGATGTCGGCAATCCCGTCCTGGCAGACCGGGCAGAACGCCTCGCTGCGGTCGAACATCAGGCACTGCATCGTCGGCCGGAAGTAACCGCTGGCTTCATAGTTCGCGCCTTCGAATGCGCCCACGTCGTGGCGATGCGGCAGTGGCCGACCAGGCTTGCCGGCAAACAGCGCATTGGTCGCTTTCAGGTCCTCGTGGAACAAGGCATTCATCTCGCTTTCCGGACGCTTGGCCGCACGCAAGTCGGCGCGCTTTTTCTGGTAGGCACGCGACGCTGCTTCGTATTGCGCCTTCGGCCACGGGGTCGGCAGCGGCGTGCCGGCCTTCACGTGGCGCTTCCACTTGATGTTGGCCGGATCGCGCAGTGCGGTGACGTTCGGCTCCCACGGCTCCATGCGCGTGCTGGCGGCCGCGTAGGCGACCGGCGAGGTGTAGTACTCGTCGGCCAGGCCGGCGAAGTGGTGGCCGAATTCGTGCACGAACAGGTAGTTGGCCCACGCGTTGCCGGCCGCCGCGGTGCTGAACTGGCCGAAGATGCCGCCGCCGCCGTAGGTCTCGTTGTTGACCAGGATTTCGATGAACTCGTAGGGCGCGTGCTGGGCGATGTCGCGCAGCGCGCGGTTGTCGAGCGTGAGCACGTAGCGCTCGCTGTCGAAAATGTCGTAGCGCGTGCCCAGCGGCGACGCACGGTGCGTGCCTTCCGAAGGGCGGCTGATGCCCGATTCTTCCGTCGGCACGGCCAGCGCCCACACATTGAAATCCCTGGCGCGCTCGCGGAACGGCGACACCGTGAACAGGTGCTGCGTCAGGCGCCGCGCATCCGCTTCAAATTTGTTCATCTCGGCCGCGGTGTAGCCGTCGCCCATGACCAGCAGGTCGACCTTGTCGGGCGACGGGCCGCTGACATGGATCGGGATCGGTTTCACTGGCAGTGCCGGCTGCTTCTTCACCACCTCCTGCGCATCGGTATCGACCTCGACGCTCCATGCGACCGAGAACTGGTTGCGCTCGTCGCGCTGGAGGATGCGCACGCGCACCGGGCGGTCCGGCTTCGGGAAGCGCACCGATTCCTGGAAGCTGCGGCTGATCTTGTTCGCTTCGTCGGTGGTGCGCCACTCCCCGAAAATGGTCGAGAAGCCGCGCGAATACAACAGGTCGCCGGTCTTCGCATCGACCACCTCGACACGGTTGTGGCCGCGGTTCGTGTCGTCGAGGTTACGCGCCGTGCTGCCGGGCCAGGGCAGCGGCTCGATGACGACGCGTTCGAGGGCGTACTGGTCTTGCAGTGCGTTGCCGCTGTGGGTGTAGTCGACCCGGACAGTGGCCGGCTGGGCCGGCTGGGCCATCGTGCTTGCAGGGCCCAGCGCCAGCACGGCAATCAGGAAGCGAAGGAAAAGACGGAGCATGGACGGTCCTCGAAAGGGAAAGGTCGTCCATTCTACTGCGGGAAGGATGCCAGTTCGACCATCACCTGGCGGCGTCCGCCTTGCTGTCGCCGGACCCGGAACCTGCGGACGACACCGCCAGGGACCCGGCCTGCCGGTACTGGTACAGCGGCCGCGGCACGACGATCGGCCGCACGTCAAGCCGCATGTTGTAGACCGAATAGAACTCGGTGAGCGAGGACATGTAGCCGACGCTGTCGTCCGTGCGCGTGAGCTTGAATTCGAAGCCGAGGTCGGGCTGGGCGCCGTGCGGGCTGCCGAGCGAGAGGCCGATGGCGTCAAGCTGGTCGCTGTCGATCAGCTTGGCCATCAGGTCGACCACCGTGCTGTTGCCGAGGATATCGGCCGAGAAGATCGGCTCCCGGTAATACGGCTTGCCCGGGTCGACCTTGTTGTCGATCTTGTCCTGCGACGGCGTGAACACCCGCGTGGCGAGGTTGAAGCGGTCGCCGTTGTCCAGGTAGCTCAGGCGCACGTTGCTGACGCTCAGTGGCCCCCCCTGCAGGCCATCCTGCGGCACCGCCCGCGACAAATCGACCAGCAGCGCGCCGCGATAACCGATCACCTCCACGTCGCGGTCGGGGCCGACCACCATCGCGGTGTTCTCGTCGATGCCGAGGCCGATCTTGTAGCCCTTCTTGAGCATGGCCGGCACCATGCGCGCGAAACGCCCGCGCACCAGCAGGTGCTGGTCGATGAAGACGTCGTCGCCGATGAAGCCCAGGCCGGGCGTGATTTCCTTGCCGTCGTCGAGGCCGAGCTTGAGGGTGGCATGGACCGGCTTGGGATGGCCGAACATGGTGCTGCTCATGATGGCGGCGCCGGCGCTGGAGCCGGCGATGACGCCGCCGCGCCGGTACATGTCCCACAGCGCGTCGAGCATGCGGGTGTTGCTGCCGTCCGCACGGCGCAGCGCGCGCGTGATGCGGCCCTGGTCGCCGCCCGCGAAGAAGACCCCGCCGGCGGTGCGCACGCTGGCGGCCAGGGCGGGATCGTCGGCCGCCGCCCGGTAGTCGGTGCCGCTCAGGCGCACGGCGACCGGCACGAAGAATGCCCTGGCGCCGTACTGGTTGAATCGTTCTACGAGGAATTTGCCCGCTTTTTCGGGATTGGCGGAAGCGGAAGCGAACACGGCGATGCGGGCGCCCTTGCCGCCCGCGAGCTGGACCATGCGTTCCCATACGGCCGCGTTATCGCCGCGCAAGGCACCACCGATGATGACGAGCGAGCCCTTCGGCTGCACGGCTTCCGCGGCGCCGAGCGGATGGCTGCCCAGGATGGCGACACCGAGCAATGCACGCACGATCAGTTTCGTGGCGAGCTTCGTGGCAAGCTTCGCGGCAACCTGGACGACAACATGGGCGACGACCTGGAACATGCGGCTTCCTCTCGGTTCAGACTATCGTAAGCCTGATTCGAGAAGGGCGTCGCCGTGTTGAGTATGCTCAGGACAAATATATGTTCGGAAAGTATCGCTCCATCCAGGCTTCCGGCTGCTGGAGCGGGGTGAATTCGAAGCGTTCGAACAGGCTGTGCGCGTTGTTCGTATTCACGGTGAAACGGCGCAGCTTTTGCAGGCTGGGATGGCGCAGCACGACGCCGATCATCTGCTTGCCGTAGCCGTGGCCGCGGTACTCCGGCACGACGAACACATCGACCATGTTGGCGAAGGTGGCATAGTCGGTGATGACCCGTGCGAAGGCGATCTGGCGGCCGTCGAGATAGCCGCCGAAGCACAGCGAATTCTCGATGGCGCGCTCGACGACAGGACGCGAAATGCCGACGGCCCAGGTGGATTGTTCGCTCAGGAAGCGGTAGATCATCGGGACATCGAGCCGCGATTGGTCGGTACTGACCTGGAAGCTGGAATCGTTGGTAATCATGGGAACCGTGGATCTGGCAAAAAAACCAATTCTAGCGCCGTTTGCATGGTGCCTAACGCGCAATTGGACGCCCGCTTCCGATAGCCGCCGGGCGTCCATACACGGGCCCGGCTAGCAGCGCGGCCATTGTGCAGGCAAGGCTCGGCAGCGGCAGTGCCGGTCTTTCGGGCCCGACTCGGTCATACACATGCCAGTTATAATCGTGGGATACCAACAGGGATCCCACCATGACCGAACAATTCTCCAAGAAAGCCGAAGCCTGGTCGGCGCGCTTCTCCGAACCCGTCTCCGACCTCGTCAAGCGCTATACCGCCTCCGTATTCTTCGACAAGCGCCTGGCGCCGTTCGACATCCAGGGCTCGCTCGCCCACGCCGAGATGCTGGCCGCGCAAGGCATCATCAGCGAGCAGGACCGTGCGGAGATCGAGCGCGGCATGGCACAGATCAAGGGCGAGATCGAGGCCGGCACCTTCGAGTGGCTGCTGGACCTGGAAGACGTGCACCTGAACATCGAGAAGCGCCTGACCGAACTGGTCGGCGACGCCGGCAAGCGCCTGCATACCGGCCGCTCGCGCAACGACCAGGTGGCTACCGACATCCGCCTGTACGTGCGTGCGGCCATCGACGACATCGTCGGCCTCTTGAACAGCCTGCGCAGTGCCCTGACGGACCTGGCCGAGCGCCATGCCGACACCATCATGCCGGGCTTTACCCACCTGCAGGTCGCCCAGCCGATCACCTTTGGCCACCACATGCTGGCCTACGTCGAGATGTTCGGTCGCGACCTTGAACGCATGCAGGACGCGCGCCGCCGCGTGAACCGCCTGCCGCTGGGCGCGGCCGCCCTGGCCGGCACCACCTTCCCGATCGACCGCCTGCGCGTGGCGAAAACCCTGGGCTTCGAGGACGTGTGCCACAACTCGCTCGACGCCGTGTCGGACCGCGACTTCGCCATCGAATTCACCGCCGCCGCCTCGCTGATCATGATGCACGTCTCGCGCTTCTCGGAAGAGCTGGTGATGTGGATCAGCCCGCGCATCGGCTTCATCGACATCGCCGACCGCTTCTGCACGGGCTCGTCGATCATGCCGCAAAAGAAGAACCCGGACGTGCCGGAACTGGCGCGCGGCAAGACTGGCCGCGTCTATGGCCACCTGAACGGCCTCCTGACGCTGATGAAAGGCCAGCCGTTGGCCTACAACAAGGACAACCAGGAAGACAAGGAACCGCTGTTCGACACCATCGACACCGTCACCGACACCCTGCGCATCTTCGCCGACATGGCCGGCGGCATCACGGTCAAGGCAGAGAACATGCGCGCCGCCGCCCTGCAGGGCTATGCGACGGCGACCGACCTGGCCGATTACCTGGTCAAGAAGGGCCTGCCCTTCCGCGACGCGCACGAAGCCGTGGCGCACGCGGTGCGCGCCTGCGACGTGGCCGGCTGCGACCTGTCGGAGATGTCGCTGGAACAGCTGCGCGCGTTCTCTCCGCTGATCGAACAGGACGTGTTTGCCGTGCTCACGCTGGAAGGCTCGGTGGCGGCGCGCGACCACGTGGGCGGCACGGCGCCGAATCAGGTGCGCAAGGCGATCGCGCGCGTGCGCCAGCAACTGGCGTAATGCAGGGTGGACGGCGCTGCCGTCCACGCGTTCACACCCGGCACAAGTAAACGCAAGGTTTGCTTCCATACCGGCCGAACGCGCGGCCGGCAAAACCGGCTCCCGTCTGCCAGCCCTTGTGTCGAAAATATTTACACTTCAAGGAAGGTGAATAGTAAGCTTTTCGGCAAGTTGTTGAATATACGTATTTATTTCCTTTTGGCATGGTAATTGCATTTATGCACGAACTGCAGGGATTCCTACGTACAACAACAACTGGAGCCATCATGTTCAAACAACTCGTATCCAACACCCCAGCCGTTGCGCTCGCCGTAGCCATCGCATTCGCTTTCGCTCCCGCCGCCAACGCCGGCGTGCTCACCTGGAACATCACCGGGCCGGGCACCACCGCGGCAACCCAGACCGCAGCCGGAGCCGACCTGACCTACGCACTTGCCGGACCGGACGTGTACTCGACGCAGAGCTGGAGCGCGACGGCCATTGCCGACAAAGCCGGCGACTACAGTTTCGACTGGACCTATAGCGGCTTCCACGCCTACTTCATGGTTACCGCATTCCTGAACGCGTCGTCCTCGATGGGCAGCACCGATTCGCTCGTCAATGCCGGCCCTGCAAATTGCTGCAGCGCGCCTTCGGGCGGCTTTGGCTATGCGGGCACCTACACCTTCGCCAACGTCAATGCCGGCGATACCCTGCAGTTCACGTTCGGCGGCACCAACGGCGACTCGGACGCGCGCCTCCTGGGCACGCTGTCGCTGAAACAGCAAGAAGCCAGCGACGTGCCGGAACCGGCATCGGCAGCGCTGTTCGGCCTGGCCCTCGCAGGCCTGCTGGCTGCACGCCGCCGCGTCCGCTGATCCGGCCCGGCTGCCATCCAGCCCAACGGCAACCCACCTGGGTTGCCGTTTGTTATTCCGGAATGCTCACTCCCATGGTTTTTCAAGCAAGGGCATGATTGGCCGGTCTGGCGGGCGAAAGGCTTGCGCCGTTTGCGCTATGCTGGGCGCCCTGCCCGCTTCAGCGGGCCTTGCTCAACCGATAACGAGAACCCATCCGTGACGCCGACCAACCCTAACGTCCTGCCCGCGCGTGAATATGCCGCCTTCCTGTTCGACATGGACGGCACCATCCTCACTTCGATCAAGTCCGCCGAGCGGGTCTGGAGCGCGTGGGCATTGCGCCACGGGCTCGACCCGGTGACGTTCGTGCCCACCGTCCACGGCAAGCGCACCGAGGACACCATCCGTAAGCTGGGCCTGCCCGGCGTGGATCCGGTGGCCGAGGCGCTGGGCATTGCGCTGGCCGAGATCGAGGACGTGGCCGACATCGAGGAAATCGCCGGCGTGGGGCGTTTCCTGGCCAGCCTGCCGACGGACCGCTGGGCGATCGTCACCTCGGCCTCGCGCCCGCTTGCCACGGCGCGCATCGCCGCCGCCGGCCTGCCCCTGCCGCCCCTGCTGGTGTCGGCCGAAGACGTCAAGCACGGCAAGCCGGCGCCGGACCCGTTCCTGCTGGGCGCGAAAAAACTGGGCGTGGCGCCGCAGGATTGCCTGGTATTCGAGGACACGCCGATCGGGCTGGCGGCCGCCGAGGCAGCCGGCATGGACAGCATCGTCGTCACCGCCACCCACACGCATCCCGTGGAGACGCGTTCGGCCCCGGTGCCGGACTATGCGGATCTGGTTGCCGTGCGGACGGAAAGCGGGCTGCTGAAGGTGCAGCGCAAGATCGGTCATTGAACGCCGGATCCGCATGGCGCCTTGTACTGACAAGGACCATGCCCACATGGATGGTATCGACGTAAGCCATGGAGATGCACATGCACCGCTACCGCAACACGAGCGGCGAATCCGGTGTGGTCGCCTACGACATCGACAAGGACTCGATCACCATCCAGTTCACCGGAGGCGACCGTTATCTGTACACCGAGCGCAGCGCCGGGGCCGAGAACATTGCCAGAATGCAGGAACTGGCGCGCGAGGGACGCGGCTTGTCCACCTTCGTGAGCCAGCACATCCGCAGCCGCTATGCGAGGAAGCTGAACTGAGCTGATACAGGCCGGTTTGCTCAGCCGTGCGGCGCGCGCGGTGGATACGGCGTGCCGTCCTTGTGCGTATAGGTATCCGTCGCGCCGTCATAGCGCAGGTCGATGTCGGGATAGCTCGCCACGTCTTCCTTGACGCGCGAGCCGACGCACAGGAACACTCCCTGCCCCCAGCTGCGGTTGACGAGATGGTGGCCGTTCGGCTTTCCCGCCGGGAAAGCCGCGCAGTCCCCGGCGCGCATGATGGTCTCGCCTTCGTCGGTCACCAGCACCAGTTCCCCGGACACGATCATCACGAACTCGTCCTCGTGCGAGTGCCAGTGACGCTGCGACGAGGCCGCGCCCGGCTGCAGCTCGACCAGGTTGACGCCGAACTGGGCCAGGCCGCCGGCGTCGCCGAGTGCCTGCCTGGTGCGTCCGTCCACCAGCTCGGCGAACTGCTCGGGGTAGCCCGTGCCTTTCAGTACGGGAATACTGCTCAGGTCCAGTCTCGCCATGCCTTCGGTCTCCTCGGTTGATCGTGGGCGGCGGTGCCATCCACGCACGCGTTATCGTTAGCTATCGCCAGGTTCTAGCCGCGTTTTTGCACCAGCGTCAGGATATCGTAACTCGCCACCAGTTCGTCGTGTTGATTCGTCACCTGCACGTCCCACGCCACCACGCCCTGGCCGCGCCCCTGTTCGTCCGTGCGGTTGCGGTCGACCTTGCGCTTGCAGGTCAGGCGGGCGCGGATGGTGTCGCCGATCGCCACCGGCGCCACGAAGCGCAGGTTGTCCAGGCCGTAGTTGGCCAGCACCGGGCCCGGCGCCGGCGACACGAACAGGCCCGCCGCCGCCGACAGCACGAAGTATCCGTGGGCGATGCGCTTGCCGAACTGGGTGTCCTTGGCCGCGATCTCGTCGAAGTGCATGTAGAAGTAGTCACCCGAGACGCCGCCGAAGTTGACGATGTCCGCCTCGCTCACGGTGCGGCGGTGGGTCAGCAGCGAATGGCCTACCTCCAGGTCCTCGAACCAGCGGCGGAACGGGTGCACTTCCGTTTCCTTCACTGCGCCGCCGCGCACGTACTCGCCGGTGACGGCGCCCAGCATGGTCGGCGAACCCTGCACCGCGGCGCGCTGCAGGAAGTGTTTCACCGCCCGGATGCCGCCCAGCTCCTCACCGCCGCCGGCGCGGCCCGGGCCGCCGTGCTTGAGCTGCGGCAGCGGCGAGCCGTGGCCGGTGGAGTCCACCGCCGATTCGCGCTCGAGGATGTGCACGCGCCCATGCGAGGCGGCCGCGATCGGTACCGCGTGGGCGGCGATCGCCGGGTCCCTGGTCACCAGCGTCGTCACCAGGCTGCCCTTGCCGCGCGCGGCGAGAATCAGGGCTTCGTCGATGTCGCGGTAGGTCATCAGGGTAGAGACCGGGCCGAAAGCCTCGATGTCGTGCACGGCGTCGTTATTCAATGCGTTGCGGCACAGCAGCAGGGTCGGGGCGAAGAAGGCGCCGTTGGCGCAGCCATCGCCCACCGGGTTGAAGCCGTCGCGGGCGCTATACAAGACCTCGTTGCCGCGCGCGAGCATTTCGACGCGCTCGGAGACGTCGCGGTGCTGGTCCATCGAAGCCAGCGCACCCATGCGCACGCCCTCGACCTTCGGGTTGCCGACGGTGATCTTCGCCAGGCGCTCGCGCAGGCGGCTGCCTACGGCATCGGCGTGCTGCTCGGGCACGATGACGCGGCGGATGGCCGTGCACTTCTGGCCGGCCTTGCCGGTCATCTCGCGCGCCACTTCCTTGACGAACAGGTCGAACTCCGGATCGTCGGGGGTCACGTCCGGCGCCAGGATCGCGCAGTTGAGCGAGTCGGCTTCGGCCGTGAACGGGACGGACTGGCGGATCAGGTTCTGGTTGGCCTTCAGCTTGGCGGCGGTGTCGGCCGAGCCGGTGAAGGTCACGGCGTCGAAACCGCCCAGGCGGTCGAGCAGGTCGCCGGTGGAGCCGATGACGAGCTGCAGCGCGCCTTCCGGCAGCAGGCCGGACTCCATCATCATTTTCACTGTCGCGTGGGTCAGGTAGCTGGTGGCGGTAGCCGGCTTGACGATGCAGGGCATCGCGGCCAGGAAGCTCGGCGCGAATTTTTCCAGCATGCCCCAGATCGGGAAGTTGAAGGCATTGATGTGCACCGCCAGGCCGCCGCGCGGCACCAGGATGTGGGTACCGGCGAAGCCGCCGCGCTTGCCCAGGCTAATTGCCGGGCCTTCGTGCAGCACGTTCGAGGACGGCAGCTCGCGCGAGCCCATGCTGGCGTAGGCGAACAGGGTGCCGATGCCGCCTTCGACGTCGACCCAGCTGTCCGGACGGGTGGCGCCGGTCAGGTGCGAGATCTCGTACAGCTCTTCCTTGCGCTCCATGAGGTACAGGGCCAGCGCCTTCAGGCGCTGGGCGCGCTTCTGGAAATCCAGCGCCATCAGCTGGGGCACGCCGGTCTTGCGGGCATAGGTGACGGCCTCGTCGAAATCGATCGGTTCAAGGTGGGTGTGGAAGATCAGTTCGTTGTTCAGCGCGCTGTGCAGCGGCATGTGTGCCTCGAGGCCGTGCCAGCGGCCGGCGATCAGGCTTTGCAAGGTGGCGATGTTGCCCATGTTTTTGTCTCCAGTCAGTTATCTCTTCAGGTATTGCCGACCTAATTCATATCCGCCACGGTTAACCAGCGTCATTCCGCGCAGGCTGGGATCCAGGTTCGCTTCGCAGCCGTCTGCGCAAGCCGACACTACTCACACAACATTGGGTTCCCGCCTGCGCGGGAACGACGGGGCCGGCGGTGCAATCAGGCTTTCGGCTTGTGCCTGCCCTCGGGGTCGAACTCGATGCCCCTCCGGCCCGGCTCCACTTCCGTCAACGCCTCGACTTCTCGCATCGTCTGCAGCGAGCGCAGGTTCAGCTCGTGGTACTGGCGCGTCCCGAAACTCTTCCACTTCACGTCGTCATCGGTGAGCTCGCGCATGACCTTTGCGGGCGTGCCCATCACCATGCTGCGCGGCGGGATGATCATCCCCGCCTTCACGAAACTCATCGCGGCCACGATCGACTCCTCGCCCACCACCGCCTTGTCCATCACGACCGCATTCATGCCCACCATCGCATTGCGCTTGATGCGGCAGCCGTGCAGCACCGCGCCATGGCCGATGTGGCCATCGACTTCGACCACCGTATCCTCGCCCGGGAAGCCGTGCATCACGCAGGTGTCCTGCAGGTTGGCGCCCTCTTCCAGGATCAGGCGCCCGAAGTCGCCGCGCATCGAGGCCAGCGGGCCGATGTAGCAGCGCGGGCCGACGATCACGTCGCCGATCAGGACAGCGCTCGGATGCACGTAGGCTGTGGGATGCACCACCGGTCGCACGCCGTCGATCTCGTACACCTTGACCATGCTTACACCCGCTCGACGATGATCGCGATGCCCTGGCCCACGCCGATGCACATCGTGCACAGCGCGTAGCGCCCCTTGGTGCGATGCAGCTGATTGACGGCCGTGGTCACCAGGCGTGCGCCCGAAGCACCGAGCGGGTGGCCGAGCGCGATCGCGCCGCCGTTCGGGTTCACGTGCGCCGCGTCGTCCGGCAAGCCGAGGTCGCGCATCACGGCCAGGCCCTGGGCGGCGAAGGCTTCGTTCAGTTCGATGACGTCCATCTGGGCCAGCGTCAGCCCGGTCTGCGCCAGCAGCTTCTTCACGGCCGGCGCCGGGCCGAAGCCCATGATGCGCGGCGCCAGGCCGGCGGTGGCCATGCCGACCACGCGGGCGCGCGGCGTGAGGCCGAAACGCGACGCGGCGTCGCCGGATGCCAGCAGCAGCGCGCAGGCGCCGTCGTTCAGGCTCGATGCATTGCCGGCGCTGACCGTCCCGTCGGGCATCACCACGCCCTTCAGTTTTGCCAGCGCGTCGATGCTGGTATCCGGGCGCGGCTGCTCGTCGGTGTCGAACACGCGCGACTCGCCCTTTTTGGAGTGCAGCGTGACCGGCACGATCTCGTCCTTGAAGAAGCCCTCCGCATTGGCACGGGCCCAGCGCTGCTGGCTGCGCAGCGCAAAGGCATCCTGGTCCGCGCGGTTGATATTGAACTCCACCGCCACGTTCTCGGCGGTTTCCGGCATCGAGTCGATGCCGTACTTCGCCTTCATGAGCGGATTGACGAAGCGCCAGCCAAGGGTGGTGTCCTCGATCTTGGCCGCGCGCGAGAAGGCGCTGTCGGCCTTGCCCATCACGAAGGGCGCGCGGGTCATGCTTTCGACGCCGCCGGCAATGATCAGGTTCGCTTCGCCGGCGCGGATGGCGCGCGCGGCGGTGCCGACGGCATCCATGCCCGAGCCGCACAGGCGGTTGATGGTATTCGCCGGCACCTCCTGCGGCAGCCCGGCCAACAGCGCGGCCATGCGGCCGACGTTGCGGTTGTCCTCGCCCGCCTGGTTGGCGCAACCGTAGAACAGGTCGTCGACGGCAGCCCAGTCGACATCCTTGTTGCGATTGATGAGGGCGGCGATCGGCAGCGCGCCCAGGTCGTCGGCGCGCACCGTCGAGAGCGCGCCGCCGTAGCGGCCAAAGGGGGTGCGGATGGCGTCGCAGATGAATGCGTCAGTCATGTTGTCTCCTTGGTATTCGGTTCAGTTCCTGGGGCGCTTGTCCACCACGCGCCGGGCCTTGCCGGTCAGCGTGCGTTCGATGCCGCCGGGCGGCATCAAGCACACGCGCGTGGTCACGCCCACATGGGTCTTGATGCAGTGTTGCAGTTCGCGGCAGAGCAGGTCCACGTCGTTCGGCGACAAGGCGCCGTCACGCAGTTCGCCCAGCACTTCCAGGGTGTCGAGGTGGCCGTCGCGCGCCACCACCAGTTGGTACTGCGGCGCCAGCGCCGGCATGTTCAGGATGATCTCTTCGATCTGGCTCGGGAATACATTGACGCCGCGGATGATGAGCATGTCGTCCGAGCGTCCCGTGATGCCCCCCATGCGGCGCATCGAACGCGATGTCGGCGGCAACAGGCGCGTGAGGTCGCGCGTGCGGTAACGGATGATCGGCAGCGCTTCCTTGGTGAGCGAAGTGAACACCAGCTCGCCCTCTTCCCCGTCGGGTACGACCGCCCCGGTGTCGGGGTCGATGATCTCGGGATAAAAATGGTCTTCCCAGATGACCGGGCCATCCTTGCTCTCGATGCACTCGCTGGCCACGCCAGGGCCCATCACTTCCGAGAGACCATAGATATCGACCGCGTCGATGCCGGCGCGGGTTTCGATTTCGCGGCGCATGGCGTCGGTCCATGGCTCGGCGCCGAAGATGCCGACCTTGAGCGAGGACTTTGCCGGGTCCAGCCCCTGGCGCGTGTACTCCTCGATGATGTTCAACATGTACGAGGGCGTGACCATGATGATCGCGGGCTTGAAGTCCTCGATCAGCTGCACCTGCTTCTCGGTCTGCCCGCCCGACATCGGGATCACCGTGCAGCCGAGCCGTTCGGCGCCGTAGTGCGCACCGAGGCCGCCCGTGAACAGGCCGTAGCCATAGGCGACGTGCACCATGTCGCCGCCACGCCCGCCCGCCGCGCGGATCGAGCGCGCGACCACGCCGGCCCAGGTGTCGATGTCGCGCTGGGTGTAGCCGACCACGGTCGCCTTGCCGGTGGTGCCGCTCGAGGCGTGGATGCGCGCTACCCTCTCGCGCGGCACCGCGAACAGGCCGAAGGGGTAGTTGTCGCGCAGGGTCTTCTTGTCGGTGAACGGGAACTTCGCCAGGTCGCCGAGCGACTTGAGGTCGCCAGGGTGCACGCCGGCGGCGTCGAAGGCGGCGCGGTAGTGCGGCACGTTCTCGTAGGCGTGGCGCAGCGACCATTTCAGGCGCTCGAGCTGCAGGGCCTGCAGTTCGTCGCGGCTGGCGCGTTCGATCGGCTCCAGCTCCTGCGCAGCAGGGGCGGAAGAAAATGCGCGTTGGACCATCTCGACCTCCTCGTCGTCTTGCAAAAAGCTTTTACTCCCCGACCTCGGCCACCAAACCGCTGACGCGGTGCGACTTCCCGCGGAACAGCGCCACCTTGCGCCCGTCCTGGTTGGTCACGGTGATGTCGTAAACGCCGGTTTTACCTTGCAAGGCCTGCTCCACCGCCTCGGCCACCAGCACGTCGCCCTCGAAGCCCGGCGCCAGGTAGTCGATGGTGCAGCCGGCGCCCACGGTATTGAAGTTGTGCGAGTTGCAGGCAAAAGCGAAGGCGCTATCGGCCAGCATGAAGATATAGCCGCCGTGGCAGGTGGCGTGCCCGTTGAGCATGTCGCCCCGTATGCGCATCGACATGCGCGCATAGCCGGGGCGGATCTCGTCAAGCAGCATGCCCAGGGCCTGGCTGGCCGGGTCGCGCTCGTACATGGTCTTGCCGGCGAGTATAGCCAGCGCCTGTGGGTCACGAAGCATGGAAGGTCGCTCCGTGCGGATTGGCAGCGATCTTCCGGCGCAGCAGCGGCGACACGCGGTAGCGGTCTTCGCCATAGGTGGCGGCAAGATTCGACAGGACGGCGACGATGTGCTCGAGTCCGACGCTGTCTGCCCAGGCGAGCGGGCCGCGCGGGTAATTCACTCCTTTTTGCATCGCGATGTCGACGGCGCGGGCGCTGCACACGCCCTGGTTGACGGCGTCGGCCGCTTCGTTGGCCAGCATGGCGACGGTGCGCATCACGGCCATGCCGGGCACGTCGTCGAGGCGGGTGACGGCAAAGCCGGCGGCCTGGAACATCCCGACCACGGCATGGTAGGCGGCGTCGCTGCACTGGTCGGCGCGGGCCAGCGCGATGCGGGTGGCGCCGGAGGCATCCAGCAGCAGGTCGTAGACGACGGTGTCGTCATGCCAGCTCTCGGCGGCACGCTCGGTGGCGCTGCGGCCATCGGTGAGATAGACCGCGGCGCCGTTGCATACGAAGCCGGGCGCAGCGTCCAGGGTCTCCTCGCGCGGCAGCGCATAACCGGCAGCGGCGAGGCGCGCGGCCAGCGCTGCGATCGCGTCGGACTCGTTGCCGACGATCGAGACCGATTCCGGCTTCGCTTGCGGTGCTTCGGTCTGCACGGCAGGTTTCTCGACACCCTCGCCATAACGGTAAAAGCCGCGGCCCGTCTTGCGGCCCAGGAAGCCGGCGTTGACCAGTTCCTGCTGCAGGATCGAGGGCGTGAAGCGCGGGTCGCCGAAGTAGGCGTCATACACCGAGTTCGTGACCGAGAAGTTGACGTCGTGGCCGATCAGGTCCATCAGCTCGAACGGGCCCATGCGAAACCCCCCGCAGTCGCGCAGCACGGCGTCGATCGTCGCCGGGTCGCCGGCCTGTTCCAGCAGCAGGCGCAGGCTTTCCGCGTAGTATGGACGGGCGACGCGGTTGACGATGAAGCCGGGCGTCGACTTCGCGTGCACCGGGTTCTTGCGCCAGCTTTCCGCGGTGGCGTACACGGTGTCCGCCACGGCCTTGTCGGTGGCGATGCCACTGATGACTTCGACCAGCGCCATCAGCGGCACCGGGTTAAAGAAATGCATGCCTACCAGGCGCTCCGGACGGCGCAGCGGTGCGGCGATCGCGGTGACCGAGATCGACGAGGTGTTGGTGGCGAGGATGCAGTCGTCGCCGACCACGCCTTCCAGCTCAAGGAACAGCGCGCGCTTGGCGTCCAGGTTCTCGACGATGGCCTCCACGACCAGCGCAGCCGCGGACGCTTCCTGCAGCGTGCCGATGCGTTGTAGTCGCGCGCGCGCCTGGTCGGCGTCAAGCGCGGCCATGCGCCCCTTCTCGACCAGCTTGGCGTAGGTCTTGCCGATCTCCAGGATGGCCTTGTCGGCCGCGTCCGGACGGGTGTCGAACAGCAGCACCTGGTGGCCGGCGCTGGCGGCTACCTGCGCGATACCGGAACCCATGGCGCCGCTGCCGACGACGGCGACGATGTTGCCCTTGGGGAGTGGGTCGGGAAGTGCCTGCATGCTTACTCTCCCTTGAAGTGCGCCGGGCGCTTGGAGATGAAGGCGGCGACGCCTTCGCGGTAGTCGTGGCTGTAGCCCAGTTCGCGCATCATCCCGGCCTCCAGCTTGAGCTGTTCCGGCAGCGTGTTGGCCCAGCTGGCCTGCAACGCCTTCTTGGTGAAGGCCAGGCCCTTCGTGGGGGCGGCGGCGAAGTGCTCGGCCATGGCCATGGCCTGGTCCATCAGGGCTTCGTCCGGCACGCAGGCCCAGATCAGGCCCCATTGCTCGGCCTTCTCGGCGCTCAGCTTGTCGCCCAGCATGGCCAGGCCCGTGGCGCGCGCGTGGCCGATCAGGCGCGGCAGGTGCCAGGTGCCGCCGGTGTCGGGGATCAGGCCCAGCTTGCAGAAGGCTTCGATGAAGCTGGCCGATTTCGCGGCCAGCACGATGTCGCATGCCAGCGCCAGGTTGGCGCCGGCGCCTGCGGCCACGCCGTTCACCGCGCAGATGACCGGCATGGGGAGCGATTTGAGCGTCAGGACCAGCGGGGCGTAGAACTTCTCGACCGATTCGCCGAGGTCCACGCCCGGGGCGCCGGGTTCGACGGCGCGGTCGGACAAGTCCTGGCCGGCGCAGAAGCCGCGGCCGGCGCCGGTGAGGACCAGCACGCGCACGGATTTGTCGGCCTGCAGCTTGTCCAGGGCGTCACGCACTTCGAGGTGCATGGCCTGGGTGAAGCTGTTCAGGCGGTCGGGGCGGTTCAGGGTCAGGAGGGCGATGCCGCTGTCGATCTTGAACTGGATGGATTCGTAGGTCATGGGGTCTCCAATTTTTATTGTTGTCCTCTGGTTCCGACGGTCGCATCACGACAGTCTGGAACCCATATTCCTTTGTTACCCCTGAGTCGTCATCCCGGCGAAGGCCGGGATCCAATTCCGGTGGTATGCCACAAACGTCAAATTGGGTTCCGGCCTGCGCCGGAACGACGGTCTTTAGGCTAACGGTGCAATCAGGCTATACCGCTATGCTTGCGCTTACTCAGCGATATCGAAGTCCACCACCACCTTGTCGGTGATCGGGAAACTCTGGCAGCTGAGCACGAACCCGCGCGCCACTTCGTAGTCTTCGAGCGCATAGTTCACGTCCATCTCCACCTGCCCGTCGAGCACCTTGCAGCGGCAGGTCGAGCACACGCCGCCCTTGCACGAGTAGCGCATGTCGATGCCGGCGCGCAGGCCCGCATCGAGGATGGATTCCTTGTCCTTGTCCATCGTGAAGCTGGCCGCGTTGCCGTCCATGATCACGGTGACTTCGGTCTGGTGCTGCTGGCCTGCTTCGACCTTGCGCGGCTTGTGCTCGTGCTTGGGGATGCTGGCCGCGAACAGCTCGATGCGGATTTTTTCCTTGGCCAGCCCGGCCTGCTGCAGCGCGCGCGAGACGCCGTGCATCATGTCTTCCGGGCCGCAGATGAAGGCGACGTCGATGTCCTTGATGTCGATCCAGTGACGCAGGAAGTGGCCGCACTTTTCTTCGGTGATGCGGCCGTTGAACAGTTCGATGTCCTGCTGCTCGCGGCTCATCACATACACCAGCTTGAGCCGGTCCATGTAGGTGTCCTTGAGATCGGTCAGCTCGTCGCGGAAGATCACGCTCGACGAGGCGCGGTTGCCGTACACGATGGTGAAGCGGCTTTTCGGCTCGGCCTTCAGGGTCGTCTTCACGATCGACAGGATCGGCGTGATCCCGCTGCCGGCAGCAAAAGCCAGGTAGTGGCGCTCGCTGTCGGGATCGAGCAGCACGTTGAAGTGTCCCATCGGCGGCATCACCTCGAGCGTGGCGCCGGGTTTCAGGTGCTCGTTGGCCCAGGTCGAGAACAGCCCCCCTTGGGTGCGCTTGATCGCCACGCGCAGCACGTCGTCCTGCACCGCCGAACAGATGGAGTACGAACGGCGCACGTCCTCGCCGTCGATCATCGCGCGCAGGGTCAGGTGCTGGCCCTGCTGGTAGGCGAATTGCGGCCTCAAGTCGGGCGGCACGTCGAAGGTCACGGCAATGGCGTCGCGGGTTTCGTGCTTCACCTTGGCCACGGTCAGTGGATAGAATTTGCTCATCGGTCTCGTTGTGCTCTCAGTGGCACTTGAAGTAATCGAAAGGCTCGCGGCAGTCGAGGCACTTGTACAGCGCCTTGCACGGCGTCGAACCGAACTCGCTGGTCAGCTGGGTGTGCGGCGAGCCGCAGTTGGGGCAGGCGACTTCCGGCGCGGCGCGGCGGCGGATGCCGGCGTGCAGGCCGCTGATGTCGATCGCCTGCTGCACTGGTGGCGCAATGCCGTAGCCCTTCAGGGCGGCCTTGCCGGCCTCGCTCATCCAGTCCGTCGTCCAGGCGGGCGACAGGCGGCTGACGATGCGCACGTTTTCCAGGCCTTTCGCCCCCAGTGCTTCCTTTACCGCGTCCGCGATCACCTGCATCGCCGGGCAGCCGGAGTAGGTTGGCGTGATCGTCACCACGCAGGTGTCGTCTTCAAACACGACGTCGCGCACGATGCCGAGATCGACCACCGAGATGACCGGAATCTCCGGGTCGGCGACTTCGCCGAGCCAGTCCCAGACCTGCTCCAGGCTGACACCCAATGCGTTCATTACCACTGCGCTCCCGGATAGGCGCGCTGCAGGAACTGCATTTCGGCCAGGATGTAGCCGAGGCGCTCGGTGTGCCGCCCCTGCTTGCCGCCGCGCTGCATCCAGGCGTCCACTGGCGGCATGGTGAGGGTGGCTTCGTTCAGCACATCGGCCAGGTGGTCGAGGAAGTTCTTGCGCAGCGGTTCGACAGCCGGGGCCACGCCCTGCTCCACCATGGCGTTGTCGATCTCGTCGTAGAGGAACATCTCGCCGCTGTACATCCACAGCTCGTCCAGTGCGGTCTGCATCTTCGCGTGGCTCGTTTCCGTGCCGTCGCCCAGGCGCACCACCAGGTCGCCGGAGCGGCGCAGGTGGTAGGTGACTTCCTTGATCGACTTCTGCGCGATCTCGGCGATGCGCGGGTCGTTTGATTTGGTCAGGCCGTCCATCAGGAAGTAGTGCCAGGTATCGAACAGGAACTGGCGCACCATGACGTCGGCATAACTGCCGTTCGGCTGCTCGACCAGCAGGCAGTTGCGGTAGTCGTGCGCGTCGCGGTGGAAGGCCAGGCGGTCTTCGTCGCGGCCCTTGCCTTCCAGCTCGCCGGCGTAGGTGAGCCACATGCGGGTCTGGCCCAGCAGGTCGAGCGCGACGTTCGACAGCGCCATGTCTTCTTCCAGCGCCGGGCCCTTGCCGCACAGCTGGCACAGCTGCTGCGACAGGACCAGGGCGTTGTCGCCCTGGCGCAGCAGGTAGTCGATTTTCGCGGTGTTAGCGTCCACGGCATTCATCTCCGGCTGCGTCACAGGTTCTTGACTTCTTCCGGCATCGGGAAGAAGGTCGGGTGGCGGTACACCTTGCTGTTGGCCGGCTCGAACAGCGCTTCCTTGTCGCTCGGGCTGCTGGCCACGATATCCTGGGCGCGCACGACCCAGATGCTGACGCCTTCGTTGCGGCGGGTGTAGACGTCGCGCGCGTTATTGATCGCCATCTCGGCGTCGGGCGCGTGCAGGCTGCCCACGTGCTTGTGGGCCAGGCCGTGCTGGCTGCGGATGAAGACTTCCCACAGGGGCCACTCTTTGCTCATTCGTTATCTCCGTATTCTTTTATGCGGTCATGCGGGGGCTGGTTGGACGCGTGGGCGGGAGGACCCGCCCACCCTACAAAGGCGGCCCCGTCAAATCAAGCGACTGCTTTACGGGCGGCCTGCTTCTCGGCGTGGGCAACCAGCGCGTCGCGGAACCATGCGCCATCTTCATAGGCCTTGACGCGGGTGCGCAGGCGCTCGCGGTTGCAGGGGCCGTTGCCCTTCAGGACGTTGTGGAACTCGCTCCAGTCGATTTCGCCGAAGTCGTAGTGGCCGCGTTCTTCGTTCCACTTGAGGTCGGGGTCGGGAATCGTCAGGCCCAGGTATTCGGCCTGCGGCACGGTCTGGTCGACCATGCGCTGGCGCAGCTCGTCGTTCGAGAACAGCTTGATGCGCCAGGCCGTGGACTGCGCGCTGTTGACCGATTCGGCATCCGACGGGCCGAACATCATCAGGGACGGCCACCACCAGCGGTTCAGCGCATCCTGCGCCATGGCCTTCTGCTCGGGCGTGCCGCGGGCCAGGCTCATCATGATGTCGTAGCCCTGGCGCGCGTGGAAGGACTCTTCCTTGCAGACGCGGATCATGGCGCGCGCGTACGGGCCGTACGAGCAGCGGCACAGCGGGATCTGGTTGATGATGGCCGAGCCGTCCACCAGCCAGCCGATGGCGCCCATGTCGGCCCAGCTCAGGGTCGGGTAGTTGAAGATGCTCGAGTATTTCGCCTTGCCCGAGTGCAGCGCCTGCAGCAGCTCGTCGCGCGACACGCCCAGCGTCTCGGCGGCGCTGTACAGGTACAGGCCATGGCCGGCCTCGTCCTGGATCTTGGCCAGCAGCACCGACTTGCGCTTGAGCGTGGGCGCGCGCGTGACCCAGTTCCCTTCCGGCAACTGGCCGACGATCTCGGAATGCGCGTGCTGCGAGATCTGGCGGATCAGGGTCTTGCGGTAGGCCTCGGGCATCCAGTCCTTCGGCTCGATCTTGATGCCGGCGTCGATGCGCGCCTGGAACGCCGCCTCATCAAGGCTCATGTCTTCCTCGGTACGGACTTTCTTGAGTCCGGTCTCCACCATCTGTGCGTACATGTCTGGTCTCCGTTGCAAACCTACTCGATCCATAATACGATACAAAAAATCGGATGTACATCAAAATTTTGAATCATATTGCGACTGAGCCAACATGACACAACGCACCAGCGGCGAGTGGATCGACCACTTCCTGACCATTGATCCGCCGCGCCACAAATCGCTGGTGATGACCGTCTGCGGCGACGCCATCGCCCCGCACGGCGGCGCCTTCTGGCTGGGCAGCATGATCGAATTGCTGGCGCCGCTCGGCGTGAGCGACCGGCTGGTGCGCACCAGCGTGTTCCGCCTGGTCCAGGAAGGCTGGTTGATCGCCAGCCGCGAGGGACGGCGCAGCCGCTATGCCCTGGCGCCGAAGGCGCTGCCGCGCTTCGAGCGCGCCAACCGCCGCATTTATTCGCCGCCGGGACTGGACTGGGACGGCCGCTGGATGGTCGTGCTCGCGCCCAACGGCAGCATCGACGGCGACCTGCGCGCGCTGCTGCGCAAGGAACTGGAATGGGAAGGTTTTACGATGCTGGCCACCGGCGTGATGGCACACCCGGCGCCGGACCGCGACACGCTGCGCGAGATCCTGGCGCGTGCCGGCGCCGCCGGCAAGGTGTTCGCCTGCGAGATGGCCGAGTGGCCGGGCACGGGCTCGCGCCCGCTGCCCGAACTGGTAGGCGACGGCTGGGATCTGTCCGGCGTCATCGGCAGCTACCGCCAGTTCATCGCCACGTTCACGCCGGTACGGGCCCTGCTGGACAAGAGCGCGCAGATCGGCCCGCAGGACGCCTTCGCCCTCCGCACCCTGCTGATCCATGCCTACCGCCGGGTGCAACTGCACGACCCGATGCTGCCGCTGGCGCTGCTGCCCACGCCGTGGCCGGGCACGGATGCCTACGAACTGGCGAAGGATATCTACCGCCTGACCCAGGCCCAGGCCGAAGAACACATCATGGCCATGCTGCGCAAGGAAGACGAGGCGACCCCGCAAGCCGACCGCGTGTTCTACGAGCGCTTCGGCGGCTTGCTTGATTGACCACCGCGCCGTTGCGGTATCATCAGCGTTTTAGTCAACACCCTTCGACAGGACACACCATGTCTATCAAGATCAGCAGCCAGTTCGACGCTGGCGCCATCGAGGTCGTGAACGCCACGAGCGCGAACGCCATCGACCTGAACATCCGCAAGGACTCGCACGCCGACATCGTCCAGTGGTTCTACTTCCGCCTGCAGGGCGCGCAAGGCGAACCGTGCACGATCCGCTTCCTCAACGCCGGCCAGGCCGCCTACCCGAAGGGCTGGGAAGGCTACCAGGCGATGGCCAGCTATGACCGTGTGAACTGGTTCCGCGTGCCGACCTCGTACGACGGCCAGGTGATGACGATCGAGCACACCCCGGGCATGGACAGCGTCTACTACGCCTACTTCGAGCCGTACTCGTGGGAGCGCCACCTGGAGCTGCTGGACCGCGCCCAGATGTCGGAGAACGTGCGCATGCTCGACCTGGGTTCGACCGTCGACGGCCGCGACCTGAACATGCTGGTCATCGGCGAGCCGTCGCCGGAGAAGAAGAAGGTCTGGGTGATCGCACGCCAGCACCCGGGCGAGACGATGGCCGAGTGGTTCGTGGAAGGCATGCTCGACGCCCTGCTCGACCCGGCGCATCCGTTCGGCCGCCAGCTCCTGAAGGAATCGGTGTTTTACGTGGTGCCGAACATGAACCCGGACGGCTCGGTGCGCGGCAACCTGCGCACCAACGCGGCCGGCGCCAACCTGAACCGCGAGTGGATGAACCCCTCGATGGAGCGCAGCCCGGAAGTGTTCCTGGTCCTGAAGAAGATGCACGAAACCGGCGTGGACATGTGCCTCGACGTGCACGGCGACGAGGGCCTGCCCTACGTGTTCGTGGCCGGCAGCGAATCGCTCCCGACCTGGACCGACGAACAGGCGCAACAGCAGCAGCGCTTCATCGAGGACTTCAAGATCGCCAGCCCGGACTTCCAGGACGTGCACGGCTACGGCCAGACGCCGTTCACCGACGAAACGCTCACCATGGGCTCGTCGCACATCACCCATGCCTTCGGCTGCCTGTCCCTGACCCTGGAACTGCCGTTCAAGGACAACGCCAACGACCCGGACCCGCAGGTGGGCTGGGACGGCGCCCGCAGCGCGCGCCTGGGCGCGGCGGTGCTGCAGCCGGTGCTGAACCACGTGCGCGCACTGCGCGAAGCAGCCGGCAAATAAGCACGTGCCGGGTGGCGCGCAGCCTGCGCAGCCGCCTGGCAGTCATCCACCCGACGAGACCACCATGACCGTATTTTCCGCCCCCGTGTTCGACGCCACCGTCGTGTATGAAGGCCAGGAGCTGTTCAAGGGCCGCGGCGCGGCCCAATCCTGGGCCGAAAAAGTCGCCAGGGAGATCGAGACCGAAGTGACGGTCGAGAAGATCGGCACCGGCTGGGCCTTGAAGGCCACGGTCGATGGCGAAACGCGCACCTGGGGCATCTTCGGCCAGCGGCTCAGCCGCCTGGAGCAGGCCGGCTGAACCCGCATGCCGTTGCGTACAAGCCGCATACCTGCTTATGCGTTGTAAGTACAAGTAGACAGGAATTCATGAGTACGTGATAGTTGCGGCTCATAAAGTTTTGTCTACTTAACATGAACAGCGCTGACCTCCCCGCCTTCCCGGGCAAGCTCCTCCAACTTGGCGCGCAATCCGGCGCATCGTCCGCCACTGCGGATACCCAAGCCCCCATCCTGATCGACGCGCCGCTGTGGAACGGTCCGATCACCGACAACCAGCTCGTCTTCACCTTCAACGAACCGGTCCGGCTCGGTACAGGCCTCGTGATGCTGAGGACGCAATCGGGCGACGTCCTGTATGCCTCCGTCGTCGAAGGCAGCCAGCACATCATGGTGTCCGGCAATTCGGTGACGTTCACGCCGCCCAAGGCACTGCAGTACATGACGAGCTACCGGGTCACCTTCGGTGGCGGCGCGATCCTGGACAACGCCGGAAACAGCGCCGTCAGCGACAATTCCCCCGACCTCGTCGTCGACTTCAGCATCGGGCTCAGTCCTGTTGCCGTCGGATGGACCGGCACCGACGCTGCCGAGACCATGCACGGAAGTCACCTGGAGGACGCGCTCGATGGGGGTGGCGGCGACGACCGCCTGTACGGTTATGCCGGCAACGACATCCTGAGGGGTGGGGATTTATCTGACGGAAACGATTTTCTCGACGGGGGCGAGGGCGACGACATGCTCTACGGTGGCCCCGGCAACGACGAACTGCGCGGCGGCCTCGGCGACGATCTGCTCGTCGGCGGCGCCGGCGACGACATTCTCGACGGGATGGGGGGCAATGACAGCCTCTTCGGCGACGACGGCAACGACAGGCTGGTGGCCGGGATCGACTCGACCGGCCTCCTGAGTGGCGGCAGCGGGGACGATCTCCTGGTCGGATACGGCACCGTCGATTTCCTCGGCGGCGACGGCAACGACACCCTCGATATCACGCTCGCCGGCCCCGCTGGCCGGCTTGCCGTGGCCGACGGCGGCAGCGGCGACGACAAGCTGATCATCCGATTCACGGACCAGACGACGGCACGGCTGGAACTGACGGGCCGGGACGGCGTCGACACCTATGTCCTGGACAGCCGCGCAACACAGCCGGGCGCAGGCGTTCAGGTGCGCGTGACCGATTTCACCGCCGGCGCGGGCGGAGACTTGATCGACGCCAGCCTGCTGCTGCCCGCAGGTTATGCCGGCAATCCGTTCACGGACGGCATCCTGCGCCTGTACGCCGACGGGGCCGACACCTTGTTCGAGCGTAGGCTGCCCGGCGACAACGCCGCATACCAGACGATCCTGCGCCTCAGCGGCGTCGAGGCCCGCGAGCTCGGTGTTGCAAACTTTGTGGGCGGCATTGTCCCGTCGGTCTGGACCAAGGGAGCGACGATCACCGGCACCGCCGAGGCCGACAGACTGCATGGCACTGACCTCGACGACACCATCGACGGCCTCGGCGGTAACGACTTCCTGGAAGGCGAAGACGGCGACGACCTGCTCATCGGCTCCGACGGCAACGACTTCCTGCGTGGCGGCAAGGGGAGCGACCGGCTGATCGGCGGCATGGGTGACGACGTGCTCCATGACTTTGCCCATCCGGGTGAGCGCAACATCCTCGAAGGCGGGGAAGGCCATGACGAGCTGGTCGTGGGCGGCACCGGCACCAACCTGCTCGACGGCGGCAGCGGAAACGACCGGCTATACGGCGGGAACGGCGACGACACCCTGCTTGGCGGCGAAGGCAACGATACCTTGAGCGTGAACGCCACGGGAACGCATGCCCATGCCGTCGTCCTCGACGGCGGCGCCGGCAATGACCGGCTGAACATCTCGGTGTCGAACGCCGCGACGACCGTCACCGCGCGCGGCGGCAGCGGCGCCGACACCTTCCAGCTGGAGCGGATGGATGGCAGCCTGCGTATCGCCGACTTCAGCGCCGCCGACGGCGACCAGCTCGACCTGCGCGGCTTCCTGCCGGCCAACCTCGGCGGCAATCCGTTCGGCACGGCCGGCTACCTGAAAATGGAACAGGCGGGCGCCGACACCCTGCTCTTTGCCGACGCCGACGGCGCGTCCGGAAGCAGCCACCAGTTCCGCCTTGTCGCCACCCTGACCGGCGTTGCGCTGTCGTCGCTGACCAGCGCAAACATCGGCAACAACTACGATCCGCACGGCAGCAGTGTCGGCAGGATCATTACCGGCACGGCCGAGCCTGATTACCTGGTCGGCACCGAGTTCGACGATGTCATCACCGGCCTGGGCGGCGACGATATCATCGACGGCGGCAAGGGCGACGACGATATCGACGGCGGCGATGGCGACGACAGGCTGACCGATCTGTCCGGCGCGGGCAGCATCGACGGCGGCGCCGGGAACGACACCATCATCGCGTCGATCACCCTGGACCGCATCGAAGGCGGCAGCGGCAACGACACCATCTCGGTCAAGGCGGCCCCCGGCAGCGCCGGCCTGCCGGCGCTGTCCATCAACGGCGGCGACGGCGACGACAGCATCAGCCTGCAAGGCGCGGACAGCGCCCTGCGCCCGGTCGACGTCACCGGCGGCGCCGGACGGGACACCTACCGCTTCGAGTACCACGCACCCCACCTTCCCTTGCTGACCATCCTGGACTTCCAGGCCGGGGCCGGCGGCGACGTGCTCAATGTCTTCACCATGGCGCCGGGCCTGACCGGCGACAGCAACCCGTTCGCCGCTTCCGACCGGCTGCGCCTGGTCCAGCGCGGTGCCGATGCCGTGCTGCAGCGCGACCGGGACGGGGCCGGCGGTCCTGAGACCTGGATCGACACGGTCGTGCTGCGCAATACCTCGGTCGCGGCGCTGTCGAACGAGAACTTCAGCGAGGGCGCGCGTCCCGATGGATCGCCGACAGGCTGGGTGCGCACCGGATCGGCGGAGGCGGATACCATGCAGGGCGGCGTCCTGCCGGACGAGTTGCACGGCGGCGCGGGCGACGACGTCCTGCACGGCGGCGGCGGCAACGACAAGCTGTATGGCGACGGCGGGAACGACCGGTTGGACGGCGGCGAAGGCGACGACCTGCTGTCGGGCGGCGACGGCGACGACTTCCTGTTCGATCTGCATGGCAGCAACCGGATGGAAGGCGGCGCCGGCAACGATGTGCTGCATACCGGCAGCGCCGGGAACAGCGTGCTGCTCGGTGGCGATGGCAATGACGCGCTCCATGCGGGAGGTCTTGGCGACCTGCTCGACGGCGGCGACGGCGACGACCTGCTGGAAGTCCGGCTGGGACACTACGTCAAGCCAGGGGGCACGGTCACCTTGCATGGCGGCAACGGCAACGACCGCATCCACGTGACGCCGAGTCCGGCGCTCAACGTGATCGCAGAAGGTGGCGCCGGCAGCGATACCTATGTGATCAACAGCTTCGCGCCCGCATCGATGCTGACCATCCTGGATTTCCAGGCCGGGCCGGGCGGGGACCTGCTCGACATCTTCGATCTCCACGGATTTCCCCGGCTGGACGCCTCGCCTTTCGCCAGCGGGCACTACCGGGTGGAACAGCGCGGCGCCGATACCGTCATCGCGATCGACGCCGATGGCGCGGGACCGATGCCGCAACAGGACCTGGTCACGCTCAAGAACCTGGACAAGAACACCCTGACGGCCGACAACATGGCCCACGGCCTGCGGCCCGATGGCAGCAAGGAGGGCGTCACCTGGGAGGGAACCGCGGGCAACGACACCTATACCGGCGGCTGGCTCGACGATATCATCCGGGGCGGCGCCGGCAACGACATACTCGACGGCCACTTCGGCAAGGACATCCTCGACGGCGGCGACGGCGACGACGAGTTGTACGACGAGAACGGCGGCGACACCTTGCTGGGCGGCGCCGGCAACGACTACCTGCAAGGCTCGGGTAGAGGCATCCTGCGCGGCGGGGACGGCAACGACGTCCTGGTGGTCTTTTCCGGTACGGTGCCCACTTCCGCCGTCTTCGATGAGCTGACCATGGACGGCGGCGCCGGCGACGACGTGCTCAACTTCGTCTGGGACAGGCTCGGGGATTGGGTGGTGCGTGCCAACCTGCTGGGCGGTGCCGGCCATGACGTGTTTCGGATTAACAAAAATCCTTTTAACAAACCAAGCATCATATTCAACGTCACCGGCGGTACCGGAAGCGACATCTTCGAAGCGCGTGGCCACGCCTATACGGTAACGGATTTCCAGGCGGGAGCGGCAGGCGACAAGATCGCACTGTCCAGGCTCGGCATCGATCTGAAGACGATCCCGGATCCGTTCGCGAAAGGCTACCTGCGCTTCGTCCAGTCCGGCGCGGACGCGGTCCTGGAAATGGATGCCGACGGCACGTCCGGCGCCGGCACCTTCACCACCGTCATGGCGCTCAAGGGCGTCAGGGTGGGTGACATCACGGCCGAGAACATCGTCGAAAATGTCCAGTACGGCGTCGTTGCGCCGCCTCCGCCTCCGCCGCCTCCGCCACCTCCGCCGCCGCCTGCCCCACCTCCACCGCCGCCGGCCCCGCCTCCCGTCGCCACCGAGCCGCCGGTCACCCGGATCGGCAGCGCGGGCAACGAAGTGCTCAGCGGCGGCAGCGGCAACGACCTGCTCGACGGCGGCGACGGCAACGACGTGCTGGTCGGCGGCGCCGGCAACGACATCCTGATCGGCGGGGCCGGCATCGACAGCGCCCGCTACGCCGGCGCCGCCGCCAACTACACGGTCACGCGCACGGCCGACGGCTTCCGGGTGGTGGACAAGCGTGGCGCCGGCGGCGACGGCACCGACACCCTGTCCGGCATCGAGCGCATCGCCTTCGCCGACGGCGCCATGGCGCTCGACATCGACGGCGTGGCCGGCCAGGCCTTCCGCGTCTACCGCGCCGCCTTCGACCGCGCACCGGACCTGGCCGGCATGGGTTACTGGCTGTCGGTGATGGACGGGGGCGAATCGCTGTTCGACGTCGCCCGCGGCTTTGCCGCCTCGAAGGAGTTCGCCGACCTGTACGGGACGGCGCCGACCAATGCCGAAGTCCTGATGCGAATGTACAAGAACGTGCTGCACCGCGATCCGGACCCGGCCGGCTACGCCTACTGGCTCGATATCCTCGACACCGGGAGGGCCGATGTGGCCAACGTGCTGGCCCACATGAGCGACAGCAC
The DNA here is from genome assembly GCF_042432755.1 of Massilia consociata. Taxonomy (NCBI): domain Bacteria; kingdom Pseudomonadati; phylum Pseudomonadota; class Betaproteobacteria; order Burkholderiales; family Oxalobacteraceae; genus Massilia; species Massilia consociata. The sequence continues at coordinate 5,716 of NZ_JBHLWP010000022.1, read as the reverse complement.
CGAAAACCGTGAGGGCGTGGCGGAACTGATCGCCAACGGCATTCCGTTCACGCCGTGGGGAGGGTGACGGCAGCGGGCGCCTGCGGACAGGTCAGGCGGCCGGCAGCCAGGTGATCAGAGTTCGACGCCCAGGTGGGTATGCACCCACGCGTTGGCGTCCTCCGCGCTGTCGAAGGGGAGGGTCGCGATGGTGGTCTTGTCCGGCGCCAGGAAAGCGACATAGACCTTGCGGCTGTCGTTGCCGGAGCTGAGCAGGTCCGATGCCTGCGACAGCTCGACCGTGGCGACCAGGTCGAGGTTGAGCAGCACGGTCTTCTGGCTGCCGAGCACGGCCTTCTGGCTAGCGCTGTCCTTGTCGATGCGTACGAACTTGCTCATGTTGTGCCTCCGCTCATGTTCTTCTTAGCTGCCTGCCACGACCATTTTCTCGATCAGGATCGAGCCGGTCGACTTGTTGCCGCGGGTGAGGACATCGCCGCCGATGGCCACGATCTGCTGGAACATCTCGCGCATGTTGCCGGCGATGGTGATTTCCTCGACCGGGTACTGGATGACGCCGTTCTCGACCCAGTAGCCGGAGGCGCCGCGCGAATAGTCGCCGGTGACGTAGTTGACGCCCTGGCCCATCAGCTCGGTGACCAGCAGGCCGGTGCCCATCTTGCGCAGCATGCCTTCGAAGTCGTCGGCGCGTTTCGTCTGGCTCGACACCAGGTCGAGGTTGTGCGAGCCGCCGGCATTGCCGGTGGTCTGCATGCCCAGCTTGCGCGCCGAGTACGAAGACAGGAAATAGCCCTGCAGGACGCCATTGTCGACCACCTTGCGGCGCACGGTGCGCACGCCTTCCTCATCGAAAGGAGCGGAGCCGACCGCGCCGATCAGGTGCGGGTCTTCGACGATGGTGATGTGGTCGGGGAAGATCTGCTTGCCGAGCGTATCGAGCAGGAAGCTGGACTTGCGGTACAGTGCGCCGCCCGAGACCGCCTGCACGAAGGCGCCGAGCAGGCCGGCGGCCAGCGGGGCCTCGAACAGCACCGGGCAGGTGCGGGTGTCGAGCTTGCGCGCGTTCAGGCGCGCCAGCGCGCGCTCGGCGGCGTAGCGGCCCACGGCTTCCGGCCTGGCCAGCCTGGACGGGTCGCGCGACGAGGTGTACCAGTCGTCGCGCTGCATCTTGCTGCCCTTGCCGGCGATGGGGGCCACGGAAATCGTGTGGCGCGAGAACGGGTAGCCGCCGATGAAGCCGCGCGAATTGGCGCCGACAAAATGCGATTGCTGCACGTAGACGCTGGCGCCTTCGCTGTTGGTCACGCGCGGATCGACCTCGAAGGCCGCGTTCTCGCAACGCTGGGCGATCTCGACGGCTTCCTCGGTCGAAATCTGCCAGGGATAGAACAGGCGCAGGTTGCGCGGGTTCGTTTCCAGCAGTTCGGCGTCCGGCAGGCCGGCGCAGTCGTCTTCGGCGGTGAAGCGGGCGATGTTCCAGGCCGCTTCCACGGTATCCTTCAGGGACTTGGCGGAGAAGTCGGAGGTGTTGGCGTTGCCGCGGCGCTGGCCGTAGTAGACGGTGACGCCGATGCCCTTGTCCTTGTTCTGTTCGATGGTCTCGATCTTGCCTTTACGCACAGAAACCGACAGGCCGCTGCCTTCGCTGATCTCGACCGAGGCGTCGGTGGCACCCTGCTCTTTCGCGAAGGCCAATACGTCGCGGGCGAGCTGTTTCAGCTGGTCCTGGGTGTGGGTGAACACGGCGGTAGGCGCGGAAGTCGGAGCGGTGTCGTTCATGTCGTGTTTTTCGTAGCGAGCCCTAAAACAGTTATCATAGCAGCCGTTTACAGTTTTCACTGATCGGCCCAGCGCAATTGAAACAACGCCGGATCAATCGGAATCAATTTAAAAATTATGCCTAATCCAAACCGCGGCTCCGTGGGCTTCCAGTCCAACGAGTTCGACCAAGAATACGACCGTCCATCCAAGTCTGAACTCAAGCGCCAGTCGAACGAGTTGCAGAAGCTCGGCGAACAGCTGGTCGAGGCGCCGCGCGACCGCGTCAAGCGCGTGGAAATGCCGGAGGACGTGAAGGAAGCCATCCTCGCGTGCCAGACCATCACCAACCACGAAGGCCGCCGCCGCGCCCTGCAGTTCGTGGGCAAGAAGATGCGCACCCTGGGCGAAGAGGAAGTCGACGTCATCCGGCGCACCATCGAGGGCTGGAAGGGCGCATCGAAGGCGGAAACCGCCGCCCTGCACGCACTGGAGCGCCGCCGCGAGAAGCTCCTGGCCGACGACAAGGCCCTGACCCAGCTGCTCGAAGAGAACCCGGAACTGGACGCGCAGCACCTGCGCACCCTGATCCGCAATGCGCGCAAGGAGCAGGCGGAGAACAAGCCGCCGAAAGCCTACCGCGAGATCTTCCAGATCCTGAAGGACCTGGGCAAGAAATCGAAGCCGGCGGATGCCGGCGACGACGAGGAAGCCGGCGATGACGAGTCCGACGACGCGTGATTCCGAACCGGCTCACCATGAGCTGATCATTGGCCTGGTGTCGGTCTCCGACCGCGCCAGCGGCGGCGTGTACGAAGACAAGGGCATCCCGGCCCTGAACGCGTGGCTGGCGCAGGCCATCACCACGCCGTTCCGGGTCGAGACCCGGCTGATCCCGGACGAGCGCGCCGAGATCGAGCGCACCCTGGTCGAGCTGGTCGACCATGCCGGCTGCCACCTGGTCCTGACCACCGGCGGCACCGGCCCGGCGCGGCGCGACGTGACGCCCGAGGCGACGCTGGCCGTGGGCACCAGGGAGATGCCTGGCTTCGGCGAGCAGATGCGCCAGATCAGCCTGCGCTTCGTGCCCACCGCGATCCTGTCGCGCCAGACCGCTGTCATTCGCGAAACTGCGGACCATGCGGCCCTCATCATGAACCTGCCGGGCCAGCCGAAGTCGATCAAGGAAACCCTCGAAGGCCTGAAGGACGACGCCGGCAACACCGTCGTCGGCGGCATCTTCGCCGCGGTCCCCTACTGCATCGACCTGATCGGCGGCCCCTACATCGAAACCGATCCTCTCGTGAGCAAGACCTTCCGCCCGAAGTCGACGCTGCGTCCTCCTGCCGCCTGATCGCGCTCATCGCACACCGAGAACATCGCAAAGGAATCCCATGGAGCTGTTGCAAAATATCGAAATCGAAACCGCGCCGAATCCCACCGTGGCGGTCATCTGGCTGCACGGCCTGGGCGCCGACGGCAACGACTTCGTGCCGCTCGTGAACGAGCTGGACTTGAAGGGCCTGCCGGGCATCCGCTTCGTGTTCCCGCATGCGAAGACGATGCCGGTAACGATCAACGGCGGCTACGTCATGCGCGCCTGGTACGACATCACCGGCGCCGAACTGACCCGCCGCGAGGACGAAGGCGGCCTGCGCGCCTCGCAGCGCGACGTGGAAGCGCTGATCGCACGCGAGAAGGCGCGCGGCATCCCCGCCTCGCGCATCATCCTGGCCGGCTTCTCGCAGGGCTGCGCCATGACGCTGCAGACCGGCATGCGCCATCCGGAGAAGCTGGCCGGCATGCTGTGCCTGTCGGGCTACCTGCCGCTGGCCACGTCCGTCGCAAGCGAGCGCACCGAAGAAAGCCTGGACACCCCGATCTTCATGGCCCACGGCACGCACGACAACGTGGTGCCCTTCGCACGGGCGCGCGAGTCGAAGGACGTGCTGGTGTCGCTGGGCTACCAGGTCGAGTGGCACGAGTACATGATGCAGCACACGCTGTGCCTGGAAGAGGTGCAGGACATCTCGAAGTGGCTCAGGAAGGTGGTGGCGTAGGGTGGACGGCTCCACCCTGCCATGCGAATGATCGGGCTGCGGATGCCGTCCGCGCGTTCAACGACGACATGAATGACCGCTCGATCTGTTCGGCCGGGATTTGAACGCGTGGCCGGCGCACCTGACACCGACTGAGCGCCCTACCGGGTGGAGCCGCCCACCCTACGATTACACGGCGGCGCTACTGCCTGAGCGCCGCCTCCACCGCGTCCGCCAGCCGCGACACGATCTCCGACAGATCCGCCGCCGTCGCAATGAACGGCGGCGCCAGCAGCACGTGGTCGCCGACCTGGCCATCGATCGTTCCGCCGGCCGCATACACCATCAGCCCGTTCTCCATGGCCTTGGCCTTGACCGCCGCGTGCAGCCTGCGCTCCGGCGCGAACGGCGCCTTGGTGGCGCGGTCCTGCACGAACTCCAGCGCCATGAACATCCCGCGGCCGCGGATGTCGCCGACGTGCTCGTGCGTCCCGAACACGTCGCCCAGCATGCGCCGTAGCGTCGCGCCGCGGCTGCGCACGCGTGCCAGCAGGTCGTCGCGCTCGATCACCTTCTGCACTGCCAGCGCCGCCGCGGCGGCCACCGGGTGGCCGATATAGGTGTGCCCATGCTGGAACACGCCGCTGCCGCCCTTCAGGCAGTCGGCGATGGTCTGGTGCGCCAGCACCGCGCCGATCGGCTGGTAGCCGGCGCCCAGGCCCTTGCCCACGGCGATGATGTCCGGCGCCACTCCCTCCTGCTCGATCGCGTACATGGTGCCGGTGCGGCCCATCCCGCACATTACCTCGTCGGCGATGAACAGGATGCGGTAGCGGTCGCAGATGTCGCGCACGCCCTGGAAGTACCCCGGCGTCGGCGGAATGGCACCGCCCGTCGCGCCCACCACCGGCTCGGCGCAGAAGGCGATGATGTTGTCCGGTCCGGCCCTGAGGATCTGGGTTTCCAGCTCATCGAGCAGCCCGGCGGTGTAGTCATCCGTGCTCTGGTGCGCGGCGCGGCCGCGGTATTCGTAGCAGGCCCCAACGCGCACCGTGTTCATCAGCAGCGGCGCGAAGTCCTTGCGGCGCGGCTCGTTGCCGCCCACCGCCAGCGCGCCCAGCGTGTTGCCGTGGTAGCTCTGGCGCCGCGCGACGAACAGCGTGCGCTGCGGCTCGCCGGCCTCCACCCAGTACTGGCGCGCCAGCTTGAGCGCGGCCTCCATCGCTTCCGAGCCGCCCGAGACCAGATAGACGCCTGTGAGCTCCTGCGGCGCGCCCGCAACCAGGCGGTCGGCCAGCTCCTCGGCCGCGTCGGTGGTGAAGAAGGCGGTATGGGCATAGGCGCAGCGGTCGATCTGGCGGTGCATGGCGGCGACCACGTCCGGGTGTCCGTGGCCGAGCGAGGAGACGGCGGCGCCGCCGCAGGCGTCGATGTAGATCCGGCCGGCCTTGTCGCGAATGCGGATGCCGTCGCTGGATACCGCGATCGGCGGCACCTGGCGCAGGTTGCGGTGGAGGATATGGCTCATTGCGACTCCTTCGTGGTGGACGGCTTTGACGATAAGCGTGCAGCGGAGGGGGTCTTTTGATTTTTACTGGACGGTATGCAATTATTTCCAATTACAACACCCGTTCCACAGCCGGAGGGCATGCAGGTGGGACGAGGCGGCGGGGTGTGAGGCGAGGCTGCCGGACCAGGGCGGGTGCGTTGCGGCGTGCGCCGGAACGACGGTTCTACGGTCAGCTTGACAAATACCGCTGAAGCCCGATCGGAGAAAAACTGAAACAACGTCGTCCCGGCGAAGGCCCTAACCTAGCCCCACATCTTTGCAAGTCTCCAACCCTGCATCACTCCGTTGAACCGCTGGAGGCCGTGCAGCATGGTAATAGGGCCAGCCTTGGTTTCGCTAGGGCTGCCCT
>NZ_JBHLWP010000021.1:0-17670 GCF_042432755.1 Massilia consociata | reverse complement strand
GTGGCTGGAAGGGCAGCCCTAGCGAAACCAAGGCTGGCCCTATTACCATGCTGCACGGCCTCCAGCGGTTCAACGGAGTGATGCAGGGTTGGAGACTTGCAAAGATGTGGGGCTAGGTTAGGGCCTGCGCCGGGATGACGTGCCAAAGGAGCGGGCTGACGAAAGAAGGCGGGGCTGCTCTAGGACAGGTGACCCGGTCAGCGGAGCGCCCCCGCCGGTACCTCAACGAACTCCCCCGGCATCAAGGGATGCGTCGCCAGCGAAAACGGCCCGATGCTCGAGCGCACTAGCCGCAAGGTCGGCAATCCCACCGCCGCCGTCATGCGGCGCACCTGCCGGTTCTTGCCTTCCTCCAGCGTGATCGCGATCCAGCTGGTCGGCTTGTCCTGCCGCGCGCGGATCGGCGGGTTGCGCGGCCACAGCCATTCGGGCTCGGCGATGCGCACCGCGCGGCACGGCTTGGTGACGAAGTCGCCCAGGTCGAGCGGCGCCTGCAGCCGCGCCAATGCGGCCGCGTCGGCCACGCCGTCCACCTGCACCAGGTAGGTCTTGGCTTCCTTGTGGTCCGGGTGCGCGATCTTGTGCTGCAGCTTGCCGTCGTCGGTGAGCAGCATCAGGCCTTCGCTGTCGGCGTCCAGCCGCCCGGCAGGATAGATGTTGGGGATGTCCAGGTAATCGGCCAGCGTCTCGCGGCCGTCCTGTCCAGAGAACTGGCACAGGACCTGGAACGGTTTATTGAAGAGGATCAGAGGCATGGATGGCGAATGGGTACATAAAAGGTGCTGCGTAGCGCCTCGGAAAATACTGGTGCATAATGCAAGATGCGACGAAGGTGTCTTATACAAGACTTGCAGCCGTATTCCACATTGTAGATGAAATGCGGGCCCAGGCCGACGCCGAGGCGGGGCCTGCCACGCGACCACATGGGAGAGCACGATGTACCAACATATCAAGGTCCCGGCCGACGGCCAGAGAATCACCGTCAACGCCGACTTCTCGCTGAGTGTGCCGGACAATCCGGTCATTCCGTACATCGAGGGTGACGGCACCGGCGTCGATATCACGCCGGTCATGATCAGGGTCGTGGACGCGGCCGTGGCCAGGGCCTACGGCGGCAGCCGCAAGATCAGCTGGATGGAAATCTACGCCGGCGAGAAGTCGACCAATGTCTACGGCCCGGACGTATGGCTGCCCTCGGAAACCCTGGACGTGCTGAAGGACTACGTGGTATCGATCAAGGGCCCGCTGACCACGCCGGTCGGCGGCGGCATCCGCTCGCTCAACGTGGCGCTGCGCCAGGAGCTCGATCTGTATGTCTGCCTGCGCCCGGTGCGCTATTTCGCCGGCGTGCCCTCGCCGCTGAAACAGCCCGAAAAGACCGACATGGTGATCTTCCGCGAGAACTCGGAAGACATCTACGCCGGCATCGAATGGGCCGAAGGCTCGGCGGAGGTCAAGAAAGTCATCAAGTTCCTGACCGAAGAGATGGGCGTCAAGAAGATCCGCTTCCCGGAAACTTCGGGCCTGGGCGTGAAGCCGGTCTCGCGCGAAGGCACCGAGCGCCTGGTGCGCAAGGCGATCCAGTACGCGATCGACAACGACAAGCCTTCGGTGACCCTGGTCCACAAGGGCAACATCATGAAGTATACGGAAGGCGGCTTCCGTGACTGGGGCTACGCGCTGGCGCAGAAGGAATTCGGCGCCGAGCTGATCGACGGCGGCCCATGGTGCAAGTTCAAGAACCCGAAGAGCGGCCGCGAGATCACGATCAAGGATTCGATCGCCGACGCCTTCCTGCAGCAGATCCTGCTGCGTCCGGCCGAGTACAGCGTCATCGCCACCCTGAACCTGAACGGCGACTACGTCTCGGACGCGCTGGCGGCCCAGGTGGGCGGCATCGGCATCGCGCCGGGGGCCAACATGTCGGATTCGGTGGCGATGTTCGAAGCCACCCACGGCACCGCGCCGAAATACGCCGGCAAGGATTACGTGAACCCTGGCTCGCTCATCCTTTCGGCAGAGATGATGCTCCGCCATATGGGGTGGATCGAAGCGGCCGACCTCATCATCAGCTCGATGGAAAAGGCGATCACCTCGAAAAAGGTCACCTACGACTTCGCGCGCCTGATGGAAGGCGCCACCCAGGTCTCGTGCTCGGGCTTCGGCGAAGTCATGATCGAGCAGATGTAAATAGCGGATTCGGCGATCCGGTTATCATGAAGCCCCGCCTCGCTCGAGGCGGGGCTTCCTGTTTTCTGGAGAGGGCGATGACATCGGCGGCAGACTTCGACAGGATCGGACGTTTCATCTACAGCTTCCACCGCTGGGCGTCGCCCGGCGAACTGCGCGCGCTGCAGGGGGAGGTCGCGCCGGCGCTGGCCGAATCCGGCGCGGCACTGGTCCGGCGCTTCGACGAGGTACTGGCCGACTGGCAGGAAGGCCAGCGCCTGGCGCGCGCCGACTCGGTCAGCACCGAACGCCTTGACGCGCTGCTCGCGGACGCGCGCACGTTTGCCGCTCAACTGGCCTACGCGCGCAACCAGTAAGCGTTAATATAGAAGCGACAGGAGAAGCAGTCCGGGGCGGCGGTGAAAGGCAGGGGGCGGCCAGGGGCGAAAAAAACCCCGCCGCAGCGGGGTCTTTGCTTCCGGGAGGGGAACGATTACATGCCCTGGATGTTGGAAGCTTGCTTGCCTTTCGGGCCCTGCGTGACTTCGAATTGGACTTTTTGACCTTCTTTGAGGGTCTTAAAACCGTTCATATTGATCGCGGAGAAGTGTGCGAACAGATCCTCGCCGCCGTCATCAGGAGTGATGAAGCCAAAGCCTTTGGAATCATTGAACCACTTAACAGTACCAGTTGCCATAAAAGAACTTTCAAATATAAACAAATCACACGAGCCATAAAAGCAAGAAGCTTCTTGCCCCCTCCTCAGCCTGCTCACTTCTTATCAACAAGTACATAAGTACGATGTCGATGACTGCATTGTTGGTGGAATAACCACGTAAGTCAAGCGCTTTTGCGCTATCGTTGCCAAATTTTTCACGGCTGGGTCACAGTAGAGGTAACGCGGCTCTTGATTTCGTCAATTGGATCGCCATCTGCGCATTCAACGGAAAACGCGTAAGATGGAAAGCACATGAAAACGAGCTGATGTTTACGCTTGGCACCGATTTTGAAAGCTTTAGAATACGCCCATGGCTACGAAGCATGACACTGAACAGCTGCTGGAGCGGCAGACCGTAAAACCGCCACCGTTATACCAGGTGGCGTTGCTGAACGACGACTACACGCCAATGGAATTCGTGGTGGCGATCATTCAGGAGTATTTCAACAAGGATCGCGAAACGGCGACCCAGATCATGCTGTCCGTGCATCGGCACGGGAAGGGCGTGTGCGGGGTGTTTTCCAAAGATATAGCGTGTACCAAAGTGGAGTTTGTCTTAACGCATGCGCGTAAGGCAGGGCACCCCCTGCAATGCGTGATGGAGGAAGTATGATTGCGCAGGAACTTGAAGTATCCCTACACATGGCCTTTGTCGAAGCGCGCCAGGCGCGCCACGAGTTCATCACCGTGGAGCACCTGCTGCTGGCCCTGCTCGACAACCCATCAGCCGCCGAAGTCCTGCGTGCGTGCGCGGTCAATATCGAAGACCTGCGCAAGACCTTGACTAATTTTATCGGTGATAACACCCCGACCGTCCCGGGCACGGGCGAGGTCGACACCCAGCCGACGCTCGGCTTCCAGCGCGTGATCCAGCGTGCGATCATGCACGTGCAGTCGGCCTCGAACGGCAAGAAGGAAGTGACCGGCGCCAACGTGCTGGTGGCGATCTTCGGCGAGAAGGACTCGCACGCGGTGTACTACCTGCACCAGCAGGGCGTGACCCGTCTCGACGTGGTCAATTTCATCTCGCACGGCGTGCGCAAGGACCAGCAGCTCGACACCAGCAAGGCGTCGGAAGGCGTGGAAGAGGCGCAGGTCGAGGGCCAGGCCAAGGAAAGCCCGCTCGACCAGTTCACCCAGAACCTGAACAAGTCGGCTGCCGACGGCAAGATCGATCCTTTGATCGGCCGCGAGGAAGAAGTCGACCGCGTGATCCAGATCCTGTGCCGCCGCCGCAAGAACAACCCGCTGCTGGTGGGCGAGGCCGGTGTCGGCAAGACCGCCATCGCGGAAGGCCTGGCATGGCGCATCGTCCAGGAAGACGTGCCCGAGATCCTGCAGAACGCCGTCGTGTATTCGCTCGACATGGGCGCGCTGCTGGCCGGCACCAAGTACCGCGGCGACTTCGAGCAGCGCCTGAAGGCAGTGCTCAAGCAGCTCAAGGACACGCCGAACGGCATCCTGTTCATCGACGAGATCCACACGATCATCGGTGCCGGTTCCGCGTCGGGCGGCACGCTCGACGCGTCGAACCTGCTCAAGCCGGCCCTGGCCAACGGCCAGCTCAAGTGCATCGGCGCGACCACGTTCACGGAATTCCGCGGCGTGTTCGAGAAGGATCACGCGCTCTCGCGCCGCTTCCAGAAGGTGGACGTGAACGAACCGTCGGTCGAGCAGACCGTGGCGATCCTGCGCGGCCTGAAGTCGCGCTTCGAAGAGCACCACGGCGTGAAGTATTCGGCATCGGCGCTGTCCACGGCGGCCGAGCTGGCGGCACGCTTCATCAATGACCGTCACCTGCCGGACAAGGCCATCGACGTGATCGACGAAGCGGGCGCGGCACAGCGCATCCTGCCGAAGTCGAAGCAGAAGAAGACCATCGGCAAGACCGAGATCGAGGACATCATCGCGAAGATCGCGCGGATCCCTCCGCAGACCGTCAACCAGGACGACCGCAGCAAGCTGCAGACCATCGACCGCGACCTGCGCAACGTGGTGTTCGGCCAGGATCCTGCCATCGATGCGCTGGCATCGGCCATCAAGATGGCCAGGGCCGGCCTGGGCAAGACCGACAAGCCGATCGGCTCGTTCCTGTTCTCCGGTCCGACCGGTGTCGGCAAGACCGAGGTCGCCAAGCAGCTGGCCTTTATCCTGGGTATCGAGCTGGTGCGCTTCGACATGTCGGAATACATGGAGCGCCACGCGGTGTCGCGCCTGATCGGTGCGCCGCCGGGCTACGTCGGCTTCGACCAGGGCGGCCTGCTGACCGAGGCCATCACCAAGAAGCCGCACGCGGTGCTGCTCCTGGACGAGATTGAAAAAGCCCACCCGGACATTTTCAACATCCTGCTGCAGGTGATGGACCACGGCACGCTGACCGACAACAACGGGCGCAAGGCCGACTTCCGCAACGTGATCATCATCATGACCACGAACGCGGGCGCCGAGAGCCTGACCAAGCGTTCGGTGGGCTTCGTGGATGCACGTGCGCAGGGCGACGAGATGGCCGACATCAAGCGCATGTTCACGCCGGAGTTCCGCAACCGCCTGGACGCGATCATCAGCTTCCGCGCGCTGGACGAGGACATCATCCTGCGCGTCGTGGACAAGTTCCTGATGCAGCTGGAAGAGCAGCTGCACGAGAAGAAGGTGGAAGCGGTCTTCAGCGAGAAACTGCGCAAGTTCCTCGCCAAGAAGGGCTTCGACCCGCTGATGGGCGCCCGTCCGATGTCGCGCCTGATCCAGGACATGATCCGCAAGGCGCTGGCCGACGAGCTGCTGTTCGGCCGCCTGGTCAACGGCGGACGCGTGACGGTGGACCTGAACGAGAAGGACGACGTCATCCTCGAGTTCCCGGAAGGGGACGCACTGCCGCCACCGGCTCCGGCCGAGACGGTCGAGATCGAGTAAACCTCGGTCACTCAGCAAAAACCGCGCGTCAAGCGCGGTTTTTTTTGCACGTATGCACCTCCCACGGCAGTACACGTGTGGCAAACTCTTCCTCTTGAGTAACCTCTGCCACAACGAACATGCCCGTGTCCCGCACCATCCTCGCCCTGTCGCTGGCCCTTATCGGGAGCCAGGCCGCCGCCGCCGATCCTTACTTCCGCTTCCCCGCCGTCCGCGGCGACACCATCGTCTTCACCGCCGAAGGCGACCTGTGGCGCACCACGCTGGGCGGCGGCAAGGCCACCCGCCTGACCACGCACCCGTCTTCGGAAACGCATGCCGCGATCTCGCACGACGGGAAGTACGTCGCCTTCGCGGGATCATACGAGGGCGCGCAGGAAGCCTATGTGATGCCGATCGAGGGCGGCCTGCCCAAGCGCATCACGTTCGAGAACGGCGGCGTGACCGTGCTGGGTTGGACCGCGCAGGGCGAGGTGCTGGTGAGTACCGAAAATTCGGTGGGACCGTCGAAACACCGTATCGTCGCCGCCCTCGACCCCGTGAAAATGACGCGCCGTGTGCTGCCGCTGGCCGACGCCAACGACGCCGCGCTCAGCGACGACGGCCGCACCGTGTTCTTCACGCGCATGGGCCTGTCGATGACCAACGATAACGTCAAGGCTTACCGGGGCGGCGCCCATGCCCAGTTGTGGCGCTTCGACCTCGGCGGCAAAGCCGAAGCGACGCCGCTGTTCAAGGGCGACACGTCCAACAACCGGCGCGCCATGTGGTGGAACGGCCGCATCTACTTCATCAGCGATGCCGATGGCGCCGACAACATCTGGTCGTCGCGCCCGGACGGCAGCGACCGCAAGGTCCACACCCGGCACAAGGAATGGGACGTGCGCACCGCCTCGCTGGGGGATGGCCGCATCGCCTACCAGCTCGGCGCCGACCTGCGCGTGTTCGACATCGCCAGCGGCAGCGATACGCTGCTCAAGGCCAGCCTGGTCTCCGACTTCGACCAGCAGCGCACGCGCCGCGTGCGCTCGCCGCTCGATGCGCTCACCAGCATCGAGGTGGCCAACAAGGCCGAGCGCATCGTGCTGACCGCGCGCGGCAAGGTGACCATCGCCGGCACCGCTACCCAGCGCCGTGTCGAGATCGCCGTGCCGGAAGGCGCCCGCGCCCGCGGGGCCGTCTTCAGCCACGACGACAAGTGGGTATATGCCTTCGTGGACACCACCGGCGAGAACGAGATCTGGCGCTATGCGGCAGACGGCTCGGGCAAGGGCGAGCGCCTCACGATCGACGGCGCCAGCCACCGATCGGGCCTGTATCCGTCCCCGGACGGCAGGTGGCTGGCCCATACCGACAAGAAGGGCCGCACCTGGCTGCTCGACCTGGCCGCCAGGACCAACGTGATCATCGACGACGCCATGCAGGTCGGCGCCGACCGCCCCGACCAGGTGGTGTGGTCGCCGGACAGCCGTAACCTGGCCTTTGTCCGGGTCGGCAGCAGCGAGCAGCGTAACCAGATCGGCATGTACAACCTGGCCTCGAAGACGAAGGCTTTCGTGACCACCGACCGCTATACGGCCAACTCGCCGGTGTTCTCGCCGGACGGGAAGTGGCTGTACTTCCTGTCGTCGCGCCACTTCAACGTGGGCAATGCCGGCCCATGGGGCGACCGCAACATGGGACCGGTGTTCGATCGCCGCGTCGGCGTGTTCGCGCTGGCGCTGCAGCCGGGTGTGCGCTTCCCCTTCAAGCCGGAAGACGAGCTGACCAAGCCCGAGGAAAAGTCGCCCGAGGCCGCGGCCAGGGCGGCGGTGACGACGCCGGGCAAGGAAGAGGCGGACAAGACGGCTGCCGTGGCCGCGGCCGCAGCCGCGACCGCCGCCAGCGCAGCCGCCGCCGACCAGAAAGCCAAGGCGCCGACTCCGGCCATCGACTATGCCGGCCTGCGCGAGCGCCTGTACGAAGTGCCGATCGCACCGGGCAACTACCGCGCGCTCGCCATCGACGAGAAGCGCCTGTACATCCTCGAATCGGACAACGGCCGCAGCGGCGCGCTCAAGACGCTGGAAATTTCGCGCAGCAGCCCGCAGCCGGAAACCTTCGTGAACAACGTCCGCGAGTTCGGCCTGAGCACCGACCGCAAGCACGTCTTCTACCGCACCTTCAGCGCCAGCGGCCCGGGCGAGATGCTGATCGTCGCCGCCGGCGCCAAGGCGCCCGCCGACCTGAGCAAGGCACGCGTGAAGGTCGACGACTGGGCCGTGAGCAGCAATCCGCGCCTGGAATGGAAGCAGATGTTCAACGACGCCTGGCGCATGCACCGCGACTTCCTGTACGACGCCAACATGCGCGGCGTGGACTGGGCCGCCGTGCGCACCCGCTATGCGCCGCTGGTCGAGCGCGTGACCGACCGCGCCGAACTGGACGACGTGCTGGGCATGATGGTGGGCGAACTCGGGGCGCTGCACTCGCAGATCCGCCCGGGCGACCTGCGCCGCGCCGCCAGCGAAGGCGTGCCCTCGAGCCTCGGGGCCGTGCTGTCGCGCACCCCGGAGGGCTTCCGCGTCGACCGCGTGTACAAGAGCGAACCGGAGCTGCCGTCCGAGCGCGGGCCCCTGGCCGCGCCGGACGTGGGCGTGAAGGAAGGCGACATCATCACGGCCGTCAACGGCAAGTCGCTGGTGGAAGCGCGCGACATCGCCGACCTGCTGCTCGACCAGGCCGACAAGCAGGTGCTGCTGCACGTGAAGAGCGCGGATGCCAAGGCGGGAAGCAGGCCGCGCGCAGTGATCGTGACGCCGGTCTCGATGGCGCGCCACGCCAGCCTGCGCTATGCGGACTGGGAGCAGGGCAGGGCGCAGCAGGTCGACCAGGCCTCGAAGGGCAAGATCGGCTACCTGCACCTGCGCGCGATGGTGGCACGCGACATCAATGCCTTCGCGCGCGACTTCTACGCCAACATCAACAAGGAAGGCCTGATCATCGACGTGCGCCGCAATAACGGCGGCAACATCGACAGCTGGATCATCGAGAAGCTGCTGCGCCGTTCGTGGGCGTTCTGGAGCGCCAACGGCAACATGCCGCAGTCGAACATGCAGAACACCTTCCGCGGCCACCTGGTGGTGCTGATGGACGAGCTGACCTACTCGGACGGCGAAACCTTCGCCGCCGGCGTGAAGGCCCTGAAGCTCGGCCCGCTAGTCGGCAAGCGCACGGCCGGCGCCGGCGTCTGGCTCAGCGACGGCAACGGCCTGCTCGATAACGGCATGGCCCGCGTGGCGGAGTTCGGCCAGTTCGCCGCCGACGGCGAATGGCTGATCGAAGGCGTGGGCGTGGCGCCGGACGTCGAGGTCGACAACCTGCCGCACGAGACCTTCCTCGGCCGCGACCGCCAGCTCGAAAAGGCGATCGAACTGCTGGAGACGAAGATGAAGGAGCAGCCGATCAAGCCATGGAAGCCAGCGGCGATTCCGGCCCTGACGCGTCCGGCGCAGTAGCCGGCGCTCGTAGGGTGGTCGACGAAGCAGGCCACCCTACGTGACAATCGCATCATGGCGGTGTCATGAAATTTCATCGCCCAGTCATATTCAATTTCTAGAATGCAAGTATTCAACCCACTCCGATACTTGCAATGCCCCTCGCAAAACTCCAGACCGGCACCAAGATCCTTGGCTCCTTCGGTGCCGTTTCCTTCCTGATCCTCCTCATTTCGGCCGTGGCGCTGTGGCGCATGCAGGCCACCGACGCCCTCACCAACGACCTCGTCTACGACAAGCTGGCCAAGCAGCAGCTGGCGTCGGACCTGCTGGGCGTCGAGCGCCTCAACGGTTCGCGCACGGTTTCGATCGCCCGCAGCGACAGCGTGGAACTGGCGGATTACTTCCTGGCCCAGCTCGCAACCGGCAAGAAGAACGCCGCCGAACTCGAAGCGAAGCTGGCCGGGCTGCCGCACACCGGGCAGGAAGCGGCCCTGATCGCGGCGGCGGGCCAGCACAAGGCGGCGCTGGCGAAGATCCAGGCCGAGCTGTTCCAGGCCAAGGAGTTCGGCCAGACCGGCCGCGTCGAGGAATTGGTGGCAGGCAGCTGGGAGCAGGCTTACAAGGCGCATACCGATGCACTCGAAGCCCTGCTGGCCTTCGAGACGGCGGAGGCGCACCGCCTGGCCGAGGAATCGGCATCGGCGTCCCGCTTCGGCAAGGGGCTGCTGCTCGTGCTCGGCCTTGGCGCGCTCGGCATCGGCGGCGCGCTGGCCTGGATGCTGACCCGGAACATCGTCGGTCCGCTGCAACAGGCCGTCGCGCTGGCCGAGCAGGTGGCGCACGGCGACCTGCGCCCGGTCATCCGCCACGCGCGCCACGATGAGATCGGCCGGCTGTTCGACGCACTCAACGGCATGACGCACGGCGTGTCGGCCACCGTGGCACAGGTGCTGCAGGGCGCCCGGGCGATCGATGCGGTGTCGGGCGAGATCGCGGACGGCAACCACGACCTGTCGCGCCGGACCGAACGCCAGGCGACTGCGCTGCGGCAGACCGTCGGCGCGATGGAAGAACTGACGGGCGCCATCGCCCAGAACAACGCCAGCGCGCAAGAGGCGAATGCGCTGGCCCAGTCGGCATCGCATGTCGCCACCCGCAGCGCCCAGGCGGTCGAGCAGGTGGTCGCGCGCATGGGCGCCATCAAGGCATCGGCCGACAAGATCGTCGACATCACCGGCATGATCGACAGCATCGCCTTCCAGACCAACATCCTGGCGCTGAACGCGGCCGTGGAGGCGGCACGCGCCGGCAGCGAAGGACGCGGTTTCGCGGTGGTGGCGGCCGAGGTGCGCAGCCTGGCCCAGCACTCGGCCACGGCGGCAAAGGAGATCAAGAAGCTGCTCAAGGAGTCGAGCGAGGAGATCGCGGCCGGCACGGACATCGCCGGCACGGCCGGCGACACCATGCGCGCCGTGCTGCGGCATGTACACGAGGTCGCCGGCATCCTCGACGCCATCCACGGCGCCAGCGCCGAGCAGGCCAGCGGCGTCGCGCAGGTCAGCCAGGCCATCGCCGAGATGGACGAATCCACGCAGCAGAACGCCGCAATGGTCGAACAGGCGGCAGCGGCGGCGGCGTCGATGCGCCAGCAGGCGGCCGAGCTGTCGGAGCTGGTGGGCACCTTCAAGGTGCGGGCGGCGTCCGCCGTACCACGTGCCTTGACGGCTTGAACTGCCCCGCAGGCGAGCGTGTCGCCGGTTCCGGTCAGATCGCGGCGAGCGCCCGGCGCAGGTCCTCGCGCTGGTCTTCCAGGTGCTCGATGCCGACCGACAGGCGGATCAGGCCGTCGCCGATGCCCAGCTGGGCGCGCTGCTCGGCCGGGATGCTGGCGTGCGTCATCAGGGCCGGGTGCTCGATCAGGCTTTCGACGCCGCCCAGGCTTTCGGCCAGCGTGAAGACCTCGCAGGTTTCCAGGAAGCGCCGTGCCCCCGCCAGGTCGGTGGCCAGGTCGATCGACACGATACCCCCGAAGGCGCTCATCTGGCGCCGCGCCAGCGCATGCTGCGGGTGCGATTCGAGGCCCGGGTAGAACACCTTGCGTACCTTCGGCTCGCGTTCCAGCCACTGCGCCAGCGCCAGGGCGTTGGCGCTGCTGCGCTCCACCCGCAGGGCAAGGGTCTTGATCCCGCGCAGCACCAGGAAGCTGTCGAACGGGCCCTGGATGGCGCCCACCGCGTTCTGGATGAAGCCGAGCTGCTCGCCGAGCGCCGCGTGCCGTTCCTCCTTGCCGACCACGGCGACGCCCCCGATCACGTCCGAGTGCCCGTTCATGTACTTGGTGGTCGAGTGCACCACGATGTCGAAGCCGAGTTCCAGTGGACGCTGATTGACCGGACTGGCGAAGGTGTTGTCGCACACCGTGACGATGCCGCGCGCGCGGCACAGCTGCGCAATGGCCGCCAGGTCGGCCAGCTTGAGCATCGGGTTGGTCGGCGTCTCCACCCACACCAGCTTCGTTTCCGGCGTCAAGGCCCGGGCCAGCGCGTCCGGGTCGGTCAGGTCGGCATAGCTGAACGTGTGGCCGGCGCTCTTGCGGCGCACACGCTCGAACAGGCGGAAGGTGCCGCCGTACATGTCGTCGCCGGCCACGATGTGGGAGTTCGCCGGCAGCAGTTCCAGCACGGCCGCGATCGCGGCCAGGCCGGATGCGAAGGCAAAGGCCGCGCTGCCGCTTTCGATGTCGGCCACGCAGCGCTCCAGCGCCCAGCGCGTCGGGTTGTGCGAGCGGCCGTAGTCCAGGCCCTTGTGCACGCCCGGGCTCTCCTGGCGGAAGGTCGAGGTGGCGAAGATCGGCGGCATCACGGCCCCGGTGGCGGGCTCGGGCGCCTGGCCGCCGTGGATCACGCGGGTCGCGAGGTGTTTCTCTTGTTCGGTCATGAGAGCGTCCTACGAAGGTGGTTGAGCAGGTCGTAGCGGGTGATCAGGCCGTAGAAGCGCTCGCCGTCGTGGATCACGGCGGTCAGCCCGCGGTCGAGGATCTCGCGCAGGTGGCCCATGCTGGCCGTGGGCAGCAGGGTCTGCACGTTCGGGGTCATGGTGGAGGATACGGGCGCCTGGAAGTGCCCCGTTTCGTCGGTCACGTGCAGCAGCAGGTCGGATTCGTCGATCAGGCCGGCCAGGCGGCCCGCGCCGTCGATCACCGGCAGTTGCTGCAGGTCGCTGCTGCGCATGCGGTTGAAGGCGGTGAGCAGGGTGTCGGTCGGCGCCACGGTCACCACCTCGCCGTGGTCGTAGCGGCGCCCGATCAGGTCGCGCAGGTCGCCCGTCTTCGGCCGCGTGATCAGGCCCTGGTCGACCATCCAGCCGTCGCTGTAGACCTTGGTGAGATAGCGGGTGCCGGTGTCGCAGACGAACGAGACCACGCGCTTGGGCCGCGTCTGTTCGCGGCAGTAGCGCAGCGCGGCGGCAAGCAGCGTGCCGGTGGAGGAGCCGGCCAGGATGCCTTCCTGCTGCAGCAGCAGGCGCGCGGTGTTGAAACTTTCCTCGTCGGGGATGGTATAGGCCTTCTTCACGCGCGACAGGTCGGCGATGCCGGGGATGAAGTCTTCGCCGATGCCTTCCACCGCCCACGAGCCGGCATCCTGGCGCAGCACGCCGGTGTTGACGTAGTCGGCCAGGATCGATCCCTGCGGATCGGCCAGGACGAATTCGAGAAGGGGTTGGGTCTTGCGGAAGTAGCGCGACAGGCCGGTGAGGGTGCCGGACGAGCCGACGCCGACCACGATCGCATCGACCTTGTGGTTGCACTGGTCCCAGATCTCGGGGCCGGTGGTGGTCTCGTGCGCGCGCGGGTTGGCCGGGTTGTTGAACTGGTCGGCGAACCAGGCGCCGGGGATCTGCCTGGCCAGGCGCGCCGCGTAGTCCTGGTAGTACTCGGGGTGGCCCTTGCCGACGTCGGAGCGCGTCAGGTGGATCTCGGCGCCCAGCGCCTTCAGGTGCAGGACCTTTTCGGCGGCCATCTTGTCGGGCACCACCAGGACCACGCGGTAGCCCTTGATGCGCGCGACCAGCGCCAGGCCCAGGCCGGTATTCCCGGCAGTGGCTTCGACGACCGTGCCGCCGGGCTCCAGAAGTCCGTCGTGCTCGGCCTGCTCGATCATGGCGCGGCCGATGCGGTCCTTGATGGAGCCGCCGGGGTTCTGCGATTCGAGTTTCAGGAACAGCTGGCAGGGCCCGGTGTCGATCCGGGTTACTTCAATCAGCGGAGTGTCACCAATCAGGGAAAACAGTGCAGCTTGCGACGCATGTTGCATATTGCCTCCGAAAGGCCGGGCAGGGCCCGGGCTGTGCGCCGCTTCGTGGGCGGCGCTATAGGAAGAGCTGGCGCTGAGAGGATGAATGGGCATCAGGCCATGTAAAAAAAGACATGATACGAGGATAATCGGGTGGGGTGTTGATCTCTACGGGCTTTCGGTCTTCAGGCGGCGCCACAGCGTGGTCCGGCTGATGCCGAGATGTCGCGCGGCAGCGTCGCGCTGCCCTCCGAAACGCGCAAGCACCTCGGCGAGGCTTTCCGTTGCCGAGGGGGCGGAAGCAGGCGATGCGACCACGGCCGGCGCTGCAGCTCCTTTGCCCAGTTCGGGAGAAATCGACAACAGGAAACTCGGCGTCAGCGCCTGCAGCGGTTCCGCCGCCAGGAACAGCGCCAGCCGCTCCATCAGGTTGCGCAGTTCGCGCACGTTGCCGGGCCAGCCGTAGGCCTGGAGCAGCGGTGCGCAGGCCGTGATCTCGGCATGCAGGTTCGGGTGCGGCCGCGCATCCAGCGCCGCCAGCGCATGCTTGAGCGACCACTCGGCCAGCGGCACGATGTCGGCCAGGCGTTCGCGCAGCGGCGGCAGGTGCAGGCGCAGTACCGCGAGCCGATAGAAGAGGTCGGCGCGGAAACGCCCGTCGCGCACGCGCGCTTCCAGGTCGGTGTGCGTGGCGCTGATCACGCGCACGTCGATCGGCACCGGGCGGGTGCCGCCGACACGCATCACTTCGCGTTCCTCCAGTACCCGCAGCAGCCGGGTCTGCAGGGGCAGCGGCATCTCGCCGATCTCGTCGAGGAACAGCGTGCCGCCGTCGGCGGCCTCGAACAGGCCTGCGTGGCCGCCGCGCCGCGCGCCCGTGAACGCGCCTTCCTCGTGGCCGAACAGTTCGGATTCCAGCAGCGATTCGGCGATGGCGCCGCAGTTCACCGCCACGAAGGGACGGGAGGCGGCGCGGTGCGGCCCCTCGCGGTGGATGGCCTGCGCCACCAGTTCCTTGCCGCTGCCGGTCTCGCCCTGGATCAGCACCGTGGCCGGCGAGCGCGCATACAGGACGACGGTCTGGCGCAGCCGCTCCATGGCGGCCGATTCGCCGCGTAGGTCGTGCAGGCCGCGGCGCACGCGCCGGGTGTCGGCGGCGGCGGGGCGGCGGCCGCGGTTCGCCTCCAGGTGCGTCAGGCGCGCCAGTTCCAGCGCATCGTCGAAGGCCTGGCGGATCGAGGCCGCCGAGTACAGGAACACGGCGGCCAGGCCCGCTTCCTCGGCCAGGTCCGTGATCAGCCCGGCGCCGACGATGACCTCGACGCCGGCCGCCTTCAGTTCGTTGATGCCGGCGCGCGCATCTTCCTCGGTGACATAGGTGCGCTGGGCAATGTCGATACCGAACGTGCTCGCGAACTCGGCCAGCTCGCGCAGCGGTTCCTGGTAGGTGATGACGCCGATCCGGTGCGACATGCGCCGGGCGCGCGCCAGCGCCTGCATGACGTCGAAGCCGCTGGCCTTGGCCACGACCACCGGCACCGCCACGCGTCCCTTGAGGTAGGCCGCGTTCGATCCGGCCGCGATCACGACGTCGCAACGTTCGGTCGCCATGCGCTCGCGCAGATGTCGTGCAGCTTCATCGAACCCGAGGTGTACCGGCTCGATCATAGCAAGGTGGTCGTATTCGAGCGTGATGTCGCGGAACAGGTCGGACAGGCGCGAGACCGATACGGTCCAGATAACCGGCTTGTCGCCTTCCGCTGGGCTGCGGGTGGGGTGGCGTGGGGAATGACTCATGGTTGAAGTGTAGTCGATTTGGCGCGCCATGTTTCAGCCTGAAACACGGGGGCGGCTGAACTGTTGGCGGGTGCGTAAGAATCCGGTAAGCGGCCGCCCGTACGATGGGTGCCAGCCTCGAGGACAACACCGGGGCAATACGAGAACATCAGGAGACACAAGTGGATCAAGACGTCGTACACCGGGTCAAGAGCGACCCCAATTACCGCAAGCTGGTCACGACGCGTTCGCGTTTCGGCTGGACCCTCACCTGGGCGATGATGATCGTCTACTACGGCTTCACGCTGCTGGTCGCATTCAACAAGGAATTCATGGGCACCCGCATCGGCGAAGGCGTGATGACCTGGGGCATTCCGCTGGGGCTGTTCGTCATCCTCTTCACCATCCTGGTCACCGGTATCTACGTGCGCCGCGCCAACCGCCAGTACGACGAGCTGACCGACGCGATCCGCAAGAAGGTGCAGGCATGAAGAACGTACTCCGCACCCCGGCCGCGCTCGCCGCACTGAGCGCATTGGCTGGCCTGGCAGCGGCAGGCAGCGCAGTTGCCGCACCCGACCTCGGCCAGGCCACGAAGCAGGCCACCAACTGGACCGCGATCGTCATGTTCGCGGTGTTCGTGCTCGCGACCCTGTACATCACGAAGTGGGCCGCCGCCAAGACCCGTTCGGCATCCGACTTCTATACCGCCGGCGGCGGCATCACCGGCTTCCAGAACGGCCTGGCGATCGCCGGCGACTTCATGTCGGCCGCGTCCTTCCTCGGCATTTCGGCGGCCGTGTTCCTCGACGGCTTCGACGGCCTGATCTACGCGATCGGCTTCCTGGTCGGCTGGCCGGTCATTACCTTCCTGATGGCCGAGCGCCTGCGCAACCTGGGCCGCTTCACCTTTGCCGACGTGGCCGCCTATCGTTTCGCCCAGAAGCCGATCCGCATGTTCGCGGCGTCGGGCACGCTGGTCGTGGTCCTGTTCTACCTCATCGCGCAGATGGTCGGCGCGGGCCAGCTCATCAAGCTGCTGTTCGGCCTGGAATACTGGATCGCCGTGGTGATCGTCGGCGTGCTGATGATGGTGTACGTGCTGTTCGGTGGCATGACCGCGACCACCTGGGTGCAGATCATCAAGGCCGTGCTGCTGCTGTCGGGCGCCTCGTACATGGCGTTCGCGGTGCTGGCGCAGTACAACTTCAGCCCGGAACAGCTGTTCGCCACCGCCACCGAAGTGCACGCCAAGGGCGACGCCATCATGGGTCCGGGTTCCTTCATCAAGGATCCGATCTCGGCCATCTCCTTCGGCATGGCGCTGATGTTCGGCACCGCCGGCCTGCCGCACATCCTGATGCGCTTCTTCACCGTCCCGAGCGCCAAGGAAGCGCGCAAGTCGGTGCTGTGGGCCACCACCTGGATCGGCTACTTCTACATCCTGACCTTCATCATCGGCTTCGGCGCGATCGTGCTGGTCGGCACCAACCCGGGCTTCCTCGACGCGGGTGGCAAGCTGCTGGGCGGTAACAACATGGCGGCAGTGCACCTGGCCAAGGCCGTGGGCGGCGACGTCTTCCTCGGCTTCATCTCGGCGGTGGCCTTCGCGACCATCCTCGCGGTGGTGGCCGGCCTGACCCTGTCGGGCGCATCGGCGGTCTCGCACGACCTCTACGCCACGGTCATCAAGAAGGGCCAGGTCAGCAGCGCGAGCGAACTGAAGGTCTCGCGCATCACCACCGCGGCACTCGGCGTCATCGCGGTGCTGCTGGGGATCGCGTTCGAAAGGCAGAACGTCGCCTTCATGGTGTCGCTGGCCTTCGCCATCGCGGCCTCGGCCAACTTCCCGGTGCTGTTCATGTCGGTCCTGTGGAAGAACTGCACCACGCGCGGCGCCACCATCGGCGGCTTCCTCGGCCTGGCCACGGCGGTCATCCTGACCATCGTGTCGAAATCGGTCTGGGTGGACGTGCTGGGCAATGCCGAAGCGATCTTCCCCTACGCCTCGCCGGCACTGTTCTCGATGACGGTCGGCTTCGTCGGCATCTGGTTGTTCTCGATCACCGACAAGAGCCCGCGCTCCGCCATCGACAAGGCCGGTTTCGAAGCGCAGGAAGTGCGGTCGGAAACCGGTATTGGTGCGGCAGGGGCAAGCGGCCACTGAGCCTTCCGCTCCATGCAAACCCCGCCGCGTGCGGTAATGCCGTTCAGTTAAGACTGAACGGCATTTTTATTTTGTCGTTGTAAACATTCCCCATCGCTGTTAACCTTCGTCGCCATGTTCGACGACACCCTGCATTTCCTGGCAAATCATCTCGAGTCT
>NZ_JBHLWP010000020.1:0-87417 GCF_042432755.1 Massilia consociata | reverse complement strand
GCCGAACTTCTTCGACAGAACGGTTGCGATTGCAGCCGTCAGGGTGGTTTTGCCGTGGTCAACGTGACCGATGGTGCCGACGTTGACGTGCGGCTTGGTCCGTTCGAATTTTTCCTTTGCCATTTCCTATCTTCCTTTAAAAGAAACGATTTATTTGTGTTTTTAGCTTGTCTGGGAACAGGCTCCACAGCGGAACCTGTTCCCGGTTTGTTATTACTTGGCTTTCGCGGTGACGATGGCGTCGATCACGTGCTTCGGAGCTTCCGAATAGTGCTTGAATTCCATCGTGTAGGTCGCACGGCCCTGGGTTGCCGAACGCAGCGAGGTCGAGTAACCGAACATTTCCGACAGCGGGACTTCGGCCTTGATGATCTTGCCGCCGCCGCCTGGAATTTCGTCCATGCCCTGCACCATACCGCGGCGGGACGACAGGTCGCCCATCACGGAACCGGCGTAGTCTTCCGGCGTTTCCACTTCCACGGCCATCATCGGCTCGAGGATGACCGGGTTCGCCTTGCGGCAGCCTTCCTTGAACGCCATCGAGCCCGCCATGCGGAACGCGTTTTCGTTCGAGTCGACGTCGTGGTACGAACCGAAGGTCAGGGTGACTTTCACGTCAACGACCGGGTAGCCAGCCAGCACGCCGGTGGTCAGGGTTTCGCGCACACCCTTTTCGACTGCCGGGATGTATTCGCGCGGAACCACACCGCCCTTGATGGCGTCGACGAACTCGAAGCCCTTGCCCGGCTCTTGCGGCTCGATGGTCAGGACAGCGTGACCGTACTGGCCGCGGCCGCCCGACTGCTTGACGAACTTGCCTTCGACGTCGGTGACTGCCTTGCGGATGGTTTCGCGGTAGGCAACCTGCGGCTTGCCGACGGTTGCTTCCACGTTGAATTCGCGCTTCATGCGGTCAACGATAATTTCCAGGTGCAGTTCGCCCATACCACCGATGATGGTCTGGCCCGATTCTTCGTCGGTACGCACGCGGAACGACGGGTCTTCCTGAGCCAGACGGTTCAGTGCCAGGCCCATCTTTTCCTGGTCGGCCTTGGTCTTCGGCTCGACTGCCTGCTGGATGACCGGCTCCGGGAACACCATCTTTTCGAGGATGATCGGTGCCGACGGATCGCACAGGGTTTCGCCGGTGGTGGCTTCCTTCAGGCCGACTGCAGCGGCGATGTCGCCGGCGCGGACTTCCTTGATCTCTTCACGCTGGTTGGCGTGCATCTGCAGGATACGACCCAGGCGTTCCTTCTTGCCCTTGATCGGGTTGTAGACGGTATCGCCCGAATTCACGACGCCCGAGTACACGCGGAAGAAGATCAGCTGGCCGACGAACGGGTCGGTCATGATCTTGAATGCCAGCGCAGCGAACTTCTCGCTGTCGTCGGCCTTGCGCGAGGTCGGCTGCTCGTCTTCGTCGGTACCTGCGACCGGCGGGATGTCCACTGGCGACGGCAGGTATTCGATGACCGCGTCCAGCATTGCCTGCACGCCCTTGTTCTTGAATGCGGTGCCGCACATCATCGGGACGATCTCGCCGGCGATGGTACGTGCGCGCAGCGCCTTCTTGATCTCGGCTTCCGACAGTTCGCCCTCTTCGAGGTACTTGTTCATCAGCTCTTCCGACGCTTCAGCGGCGGTTTCGACCAGCTTCTCGCGCCACTCGTTGCAGGTGTCGAGCAGTTCGGCCGGCACGTCGACGTATTCGAACTTCATGCCCTGCGATGCGTCATCCCACAGGATGGCCTTCATCTTGACCAGGTCGACCACGCCCTTGAAGTTGTCTTCGGCGCCGATTGGCACTTGCAGCGGGATCGGGTTGGCCTTCAGGCGAGCGCGCATCTGCTCGTACACCTTGAAGAAGTTCGCACCGGTACGGTCCATCTTGTTGACGAATGCCAGACGCGGGACCTTGTACTTGTTAGCCTGACGCCACACGGTTTCCGACTGCGGCTGCACGCCACCGACTGCGCAGTAGACCATGCATGCGCCGTCCAGCACGCGCATCGAACGTTCCACTTCGATGGTGAAGTCGACGTGGCCCGGGGTATCGATGATGTTGAAGCGGTGCGGCTCGAAGTTGCTGGCCATGCCCTTCCAGAAGCAGGTGGTCGCAGCCGAGGTGATGGTAATACCACGCTCCTGTTCCTGCTCCATCCAGTCCATGGTGGCGGCGCCGTCGTGCACTTCGCCCAGCTTGTGGTTCACACCCGTGTAGAACAGGATGCGCTCGGTGGTCGTCGTCTTGCCGGCGTCGATGTGAGCGGAAATACCGATATTGCGGTAGCGCTCAATGGGGGTAGTGCGTGCCATAATTTTTCCTAAATCTTTGAATGGACAAAACCGGACGGCATTTTGAGATCAAAACGCGCCCGGCCTGAACAACGGATACTGCATGGCCGCACTCCCGGGGGAGGTTGGCCATTTGCTTAGAAGCGGAAGTGCGAGAACGCCTTGTTCGCTTCTGCCATGCGGTGCACTTCGTCACGGCGCTTCATTGCGCCACCGCGCATTTCAGCCGCTTCCATCAGTTCACCACCCAGGCGTTGTGGCATGGATTTTTCGCTGCGCTTGTTTGCGGCTTCGCGCAACCAACGCATGGACAGCGCCATACGACGGACCGGACGAACTTCCACTGGCACCTGGTAGTTGGCGCCGCCGACGCGGCGGGATTTCACCTCGACCATCGGCTTGCAGTTGTTGATCGCGGCCGCGAACACTTCCAGCGGGTCCTTGCCCGATTTTTGCTGGATATGTTCAAACGCACCGTAGATGATGTTTTCAGCGACCGACTTCTTGCCGGACAGCATCAGGACGTTGACGAACTTGGCGACATCGGTGTTGCCGAATTTTGGATCCGGCAGGATCTCGCGCTTGGGTACTTCACGACGACGTGGCATTTCAATTCCTTCCTATCTTCAGTTGAGTGCGGTAACCACACTCGCGAAAGACCCTCATGATCTTTCACTTACTCGGCCTTCCGGCCGGCTCAACTTAACTTTTTAATGTGACCTGTATGTGACAGGGTCCGCAGGACGACTGTCGAAGAATTACTTCTTGGCGCCTGCTTTAGCGCGCTTCGCACCGTACTTCGAGCGAGCCTGCTTACGGTCTTTCACGCCCTGGGTATCCAGTGCGCCGCGGACCATGTGGTAACGCACACCCGGCAAGTCTTTCACACGGCCGCCGCGGATCAGGACGACGCTGTGCTCTTGCAGGTTGTGGCCTTCACCGCCGATGTACGAAATGACTTCGAAACCGTTGGTCAGGCGAACTTTGGCGACCTTACGCAGTGCCGAGTTCGGCTTCTTCGGGGTCGTCGTGTAGACACGGGTGCAGACACCACGCTTTTGCGGGCAGTTTTCCAGTGCCGGCGACTTGCTCTTCACAACCGCGGCTTCACGCGGCTTGCGAATCAGTTGATTGATGGTTGGCATCGTTCAAAAATCCAACAAAGTTACTACGTTGATGACCCGGACCGATGGTGCGCTGGTCCGGGGACTGAAACCTAGTCCCGGATCGTACTGGACAGCGGAGGCGACGAAAGCCACTCACCGAAGGAGCGGCTGCGAATGCGTAGGCGGTGTGCAGAATAAATTCGAGAACTCGCGAGTATAGACCCGATGGGGGACAGGGTCAACCGCTTTGCTGGCCAGGCAGGCCGGCGCAGGGTGATTGGCGGTTTTGGCGCGCCGGGATGTGGCAAGCCTGCTACAAGTGCGCACGAGTCATTGCGACTGCAACATAGCATTTCCGGCGATAAAGACAGGATAATAGCCGACTTCCTGCCTTTGCGCCGCCTGCCGAACCCGATGTCCCGCCTGTCGCACCTGCCGCCGCATCCGCTGCTGCGCCCCGCCAACCTGTACCTGCTGCTGACCTACGCGGCACTGTCGGCCATGCCCTTCGCCGGCATACCGCTGGGCGTGTCCCCGGGCGACCCGTGGCAGTTGCTCGGCGCCGGCGTGTTTTCCTGGATCGCGGCCTGGGCGCTGTGCAAGCGGCCGGCCTGGTTCCACTGGGCGCTGCTGCCGGCCTTCCTCGCGCTGCCGACCGAGCTCTACCTGCTCACCTATTATGGGCAGGGCATCTCCACGCACCACCTCGGCATCATTGCCGAGACCAGCCCCAGCGAAGCGATGGAGTTCCTGGGCGGGAAGGCCTGGCTGCTGGGTGCCGTGCTCCTGGCCATGCTGCTGTGGTTCGGTTCGACCTGGGCGGTGGCCTGGCGCACCCGCGAGTTCGACTGGAACGACCGCTCGCGCTGGCTGGTGCTGGCAGCGCTCGGCCTTGCCGCGGCGGTGCTGGCCTACGGGCAGAAGTTCGGCGTCGCCCAGCAGGCAAGTACCCCGCCCCCGATGCGCGCCGCTGCCGCACCGGCGCAGGGCTTGCCGCCCCTTCCCGGCTGGGCCAAGCTGCCTTTCGACACCGGCATCGTTGCCCATTCCTGGCCCTTCGGCCTGGCCGCGCGCGGCATCGATTTCTATAAAGAGCGCGTCTACCTGGCGCAGCTGAACCGGCGCAGCGCGGACTTCCGCTTCGGCGCCTACCAGGACGGCGAGGACAAGCAGGACGGTGTCGGGCACGGCCCGCAGGTCGTGGTGCTGGTGCTGGGCGAATCCTCGCGCTTCGACCGCTGGAGCCTGAACGGCTACGCGCGCCAGACCAATCCCCTGCTTGAACAGGAAGAGAACCTGGTCATGCTGAAGGACGTGATCACGCCGGTGTCGGCCACGCGCCTGTCGGTGCCAGTCATCATCTCGCGCAAACCGGCGATGCAGAGCCTGAAGGACGGCTTTTCCGAAAAATCGGTCCTGTCGGCGTTCAGGGAAGCGGGTTTCAAGACCTTCTGGATCTCGAACCAGGTCTCGTTCGGCAAGTTCGACACGCCGGTGTCGGTGTTCGCGCAGGAAGCCGACGACGTGCAGTTCCTGAACCTGGGCAGCGTGTCCGATGCGTCCAGCCACGATGCCGTTCTACTGGAGCCGCTGCGCCGCGCGATCGCAGACCCGGCGCAAAAGGTGCTGGTCGTGCTGCATACGCTGGGCAGCCACTGGAACTACGGCCACCGGTACCCGGAGGAATTCGACCGCTGGCAGCCTTCGCTGCAGGCGCTCGACAAGCCCGACTATACCGACACCCGCATCGAGCCGCAGATCAACAACAGCTACGACAGCGCCATCCTGTATACCGACTGGTTCCTGGCGAACGTGATCGGGATATTGAAGGAGTCGAGCCTGCCCGCGTCGCTGCTGTACGTGGCGGACCACGGCCAGACCCTGTACGACAAGTCGTGCAGGATCGCCTTCCATGGCCACAACACGCAGTACGAATTCCACATTCCCGCCTTCGTCTGGTATTCCAGCGCCTACCGCGAACGCTTCCCGGACAAGGTCGAACAGCTGCTGCGCCACCGCAAGGCCAGGCTCTCGACCGAGAACATGTTCCACACCCTGCTCGACATGGCGGACATCCGCTATCCCGGCGAGCAGCTCGAGCGCAGCTTCGTCAACGCGGCGCTCGAGCGCCACAAGCGCTACGTCGACAGCTATGGCTGGACCGACTACGACGACGCCACGATGCGGGGCGATTGCCGCGAGGTGATCGCGCGCGGCAAGCCGCTCAGGCGCAACTGACCGACGGCGCGCCATCTCAAGCATTGTCGCCAATGCCTGCGGCCAGTTCGATGAAAGCGTCCAGGTAGTCGACTGCGCCGTCGTCTTCGCGCCTGCCGAGGAAGATCTGCTTCGGGATGCCCTTCGGGCCGAGGCGTACCGGCACGACCGGCATGCGCATGCCGTATTCCTCGACCAGCCAGCGCGGTAGCGCTGCCACCGCGCGACCGCTGGCGACCATCTGCAGCAGGATGTCCGTGGTTTCGATGGTCTTGCGCTGGCGCGGGGCGCAGCCGGCCGGCAGGAAGAACTGGTTATAGATGTCGAGACGGTCGATGTCGACCGGATAGGTGACCAGGATTTCGTCGACCAGGTCGCAAGGCTCGACGTGACCGCGTCCGGCCAGCGGGTGGCTGCCGGCCACCACGAGTACCTGCTCGTAGTCGAATACCGGCACGAAACGCAGCCCGGGCTTGAACAGCGGGTCGGGCGTGACCAGCACGTCGATCTCCCACCCTTCGATCGCCTTGATGCCGCCGAACTGGAAGCGCTGCCGGACGTCGACGTCGACGTCCGGCCAGGCTGCCAGATACGGAGCAACCACCTTCAACAACCATGCATAGCAGGGAGCGCATTCCATCCCGATGCGCAGGGTGCCGCGCTGGCCCTCGGCATACTGTGCCATCAGGCGCTCGGCATGTTCGAGCTGGGGCAGCAGGCGATTGGCCAGGCCCAGCAGGTAAAGACCGGCCTGGGTCGGGCGCAGGCTGCGGCCCTCGCGCTTCCACACCTCGACGCCCAGCTGTCCTTCGAGCTTGCGGATGGCGTGGCTGAGCGCCGACTGGGTCAGGTGCAGGCTGTCGGCCGCGGCCGTCAGGGATCCGCGGCGCTCGACTTCACGCAGGATCATCAGGTGGATACGTTCGAGCATAGGGCTCACTCATGCATGAATAAAATAGATCGATATATGAAATCATATCAATTTTATTCATGAGTTGTCCGTCCTATCATGGTTGCGAACAATCACAGGACACATACCATGACCATCACGCACAATCTCGGTTTTCCCCGAATCGGCGCCCGCCGCGAGCTGAAATTCGCACTCGAGCGGCACTGGGAGGGGAACGCCCCTCCCGCCGAACTACAGGCGCAGGCAGCCCGGCTGCGTGCCCGGCACTGGGCCCAGCAATCCACGCTCGACTTCGTTCCCGTCGGCGACTTTTCGCTCTACGACCATGTGCTCGATATGAGCTTCTTGCTGGGAAATGTGCCGCAGCGCGCCCATGGCCACGGTGGCGAAGCACTGGAGGCCTACTTCCGCGTTGCCCGCGGCCGCGCATCGCGTGCCGACTGCGGCTGCACCCATGCTGGCGAAATGACCAAGTGGTTCGATACCAACTACCACTACATCGTCCCCGAATTCAATGCCGCCACCCGCTTCGCGCTCGATACGACGCACCTGCGCACGCAACTGCAGGAGGCGCTTGACGCCGGCGTGCGCGCCAAGCCCGTGATCCTCGGTCCCCTCACCTATCTCTGGCTCGGCAAGTCCACCGATGGCAGCGACCGGCTGGCGCTGCTGCCCGCCCTGCTGCCGGTCTACGCCGAACTGCTCGACTGGCTGGCGCAGCAGGGAATCGAGTGGGTGCAGGTCGACGAACCGGCGTTGGTCACCGATCTCGACGCGTGCTGGCGCCAGGCCTATGCCGATGCCTACGCCTCGCTCGCCGGCCACGGCCCGAAGCTGCTGCTGGCCACCTACTTCGGCCGCCTGGAAGACAAGCTGCCGCTCGCCTGTGGCCTGCCGGTCGGCGGCCTGCACCTGGACGCCATCAACGCGCGCGACGAGGTCGAGCCGGCGATGGCCCTGCTGGGCCCCGACAAAATCCTGTCGCTCGGCGTGGTCGACGGCCGCAACATCTGGAAGACCGACCTGCATGCGACCCTGGCCTGGCTGGAGCCGGTGCAGCGCCAGTTGCAGGAGCGCCTGTGGATCGCGCCGTCCTGCTCGCTCTTGCACGTGCCGGTCGACCTGGAACTCGAGACCGGCATGGACCCCGAGGTCCGCTCCTGGCTCGCCTTCGCCGTGCAGAAGCTGGACGAGCTGCGCCTGCTGCAGGCCGCGCTCGACCACGGCCGCGTCGGCGTGCAGGAAGCCTTGATCGCGAACGCCGCCGCGGTCGACCGCCGCCGCGCCTCGACGCGCGTGCACAATCCGCAGGTAGCGCAGGCCGTCGCCGCGATTACACCCGCGCTCGGCCAGCGCATCAGCGCCCATGCCCAGCGCGCCACCGAACAGGCCGCCGTACTGGCGCTGCCGCTCTATCCCACCACCACCATCGGCTCCTTCCCGCAGACCCCGCACATCCGCCAGGCGCGGCGCCGCCACAAGCTGGGGGAGCTCGACGACGACGCCTACCGCGCCGCCATGCAGGCCGAGATCGCGCACTGCGTGGACGTCCAGGAAGCGCTGGGGCTGGACGTGCTCGTGCATGGCGAAGCCGAGCGCAACGACATGGTCGAGTACTTCGGCGAGCAGCTCGAGGGGTATGCCTTCAGCACCAACGGCTGGGTGCAGTCCTACGGCTCGCGCTGTGTGAAGCCGCCGATCCTGTACGGCGACGTGCACCGCCCGCGCCCGATCACGGTGGAGTGGACCCGCCATGCCCAGTCGCTGACAAAAAAGCCGATGAAGGGCATGCTGACCGGCCCGGTCACGATGCTCAACTGGTCTTTTGTCCGCGACGACCAGCCGCGCGCCGCTACCTGCCGCCAGCTGGCGCTGGCGATCCGCGCCGAGGTACAGGACCTGGAGCGCGCCGGCGTGCGCATCATCCAGATCGACGAGGCTGCGCTGCGCGAAGGCCTGCCGCTACGCCGCAAGGAGTGGGACGATTACCTCGGCTGGGCGGTCGAAGCCTTTCGCATCGCCGCCAACGGCGTGCGCGACGCCACCCAGATTCATACCCACATGTGCTATTCGGAATTCAACGACATCATGGAGGCGATCGCCGCCATGGACGCCGACGTGATCACCATCGAGACCTCGCGCTCGAACATGGCGCTGCTCGACGCCTTCGACGGCTTCCGCTATCCGAACGGAATCGGCCCCGGCGTCTACGACATCCATTCGCCCAACATCCCCAGCCGCGAGCAGATCGTCGACCTGATGCGCAAGGCGGCGGCGCGTATCCCGGCGGCGCAGCTGTGGGTCAACCCGGACTGCGGCCTGAAGACGCGCAGCTGGGACGAGGTGCTGCCGGCACTGGAAAACATGGTGGCGGCGGCGCGGACCCTGCGCGCGACTGCGTAGCGAAAAACCGGCATCGGGAATCCCGCAGCCGGCAAGCGGGCTCCCTGCCTACGGCCGTGTCCGCGTACGTACGGACACCGCCGGCGGACAGTCCGGACACTCTTGTCCGCCTGTCCGCATCCTTGCAAATCAAGCATTTAGCACCAGCATACCAACTGGCACGGATCGTGCACTAACGACCGCATTCGTCGTTACTGGACACATCATGATCCGCGATACATCACAACAAGACGCCGTCCTCACCCCGGCGCCCGTCCACAAGCTCAAGCGCCGCGCCATGTGGGTCGGCGGCGCCGCCGCCCTCCTGACCGTCACGCTCGCCGTGCTCGGCGCCTGGACCAGCAGCGAGCACTCGGTCAGCGAAAGCCGCCTGCGCATCGCCGAAGTCAGCCGCGGCACCCTGGTGCGCGATGCCTCCGTGAACGGCCGCATCGTCGCCGCCGTCAGCCCCACCCTGTATTCGACCGCCCCGGCCACCGTCAACCTGAAGGTCGCGGCCGGCGACACCGTGAAAAGGGGCGACGTGCTGGCCGTGCTCGAGTCGCCGGACCTGACCGATGCGCTCAAGCGCGAAGTGTCGAGCTACGAGCAGTTGAAAGCCGAGGTGGCGCGCCAGCAGATCCTGGCCCGCAAGCAGAAGCTGCTGGCGAAGAAGGAAGCCGACACCGCCGAGATCGACCGCCTGTCCGCCCAGCGCACGCTGGAGCGCTACGAGAGCGTGGCGCAAGTAGGCATCATCGCCAAGATCGACTACCAGAAAGCCAAGGACGCCCTGAACTCGGCGGAGATCCGCGCGCGCCATGCTTCCCAGGCCGCCGACCTCGAAGGCGACGACGTGCAGCTGGCGCTCAAGACCAAGGTCAACGAACTGGAACGCCAGCGCCTGTCGATGGCCAACGCCCAGCGCCGTGTCGACGAGCTGACCGTGCGCGCCCCGGTGGACGGCTTCATCGGCACCCTCAACGTCCAGAACCGCATGGTGGTGGCCGCCAATGCTCCCCTGATGACGCTGGTCGACCTGTCCAAGCTCGAGGTCGAGGTCGAAGTGCCGGAAACCTACGTGGCCGACATCGGCTTGGGGCTCAATGCCGAGATCACCCTGCCGGGCGGAACCGCCACCGGCAAGCTGTCTGCCCTGTCGCCGGAAGTCGTCAGGAACCAGGTGCTGGCGCGCGTGCGCTTCGACGGCGAGCAGCCCAAGGGCCTGCGCCAGAGCCAGCGCGTGACGGCGCGCCTCTTGATCGAGGAACGCCCGAACGTGTTGATGTTGCCGCGCGGTCCTTTTGTCGAGAGCGAGGGCGGACGCCATGCCTACGTGGTGCAGGACGGGATCGCCGTGCGCACCCCGATCCAGCTGGGCGCCACCAGCATTTCCGCCGTCGAGATCCTGTCGGGCCTGAAGCAGGGCGACAAGGTCGTCGTCGCCGGCACCGATACCTTCAACAACGCCCAGCGCGTGTCGATCAATCGCTAGAACCAATACCAAAAGGAGAACCCCATGCTGCGCATGACCAACCTGAGCAAGGTGTACCGCACCCACATGATCGAGACCCACGCGCTGCGCGGCTTCGAGATCGACGTCAAGCAGGGCGAGTTCGTCACCGTGACCGGCCCGTCCGGCTCGGGCAAGACCAGCTTCCTGAACATCGCCGGCCTGCTGGAAGAATTTACTTCGGGCGAGTACATCCTCGACGGCGTCAACGTGAAAGGCCTGGACGACAGCGCCCGCTCGCGCCTGCGCAACGAAAAGCTCGGCTTCATCTTCCAGGGCTTCAACCTGATCCCCGACCTGAACCTGTTCGACAACGTCGACGTCCCGCTGCGTTACCGCGGCTTCAACGCCCGCGAGCGCAAGGAGCGCATCGAGGATGCGCTGGCGAAGGTCGGCCTGGCTTCGCGCATGAAGCACTACCCGGCCGAACTGTCCGGCGGCCAGCAGCAGCGCGTGGCGATCGCGCGCGCGCTGGCCGGCTCCCCGAAACTGCTGCTGGCCGACGAACCGACCGGCAACCTGGATACGCAGATGGCGCGCGGCGTCATGGAGCTGCTGGAAGAGATCAACGCGGCCGGCACCACCATCCTGATGGTGACCCACGACCCGGAACTGGCGGTGCGCACCCACCGCAACGTGCACATCATCGACGGCCAGGTCTCGGACCTGGTGCGCAAGGGCCCGACGCTGGTCGATGCAAAAACTGCCGGGGCCGCCGGGGCCGCGGTGAGCGCATGAGGAAGACGCCCATGTTCTCCTATTACTTCAAGCTTGGCGTGCGCAGCCTGCGCCGCAATCCGGCCCTGACCGCGCTGATGGTGCTGACGCTGGCCATCGGCGTGGCCGCCAGCGTGTCGACGCTGACCATCCTGCACATGATGTCGGGCGACCCGATTCCCGAGAAGAGCGACCGCCTGTTCGTGCCGCACGTGGACAACGGCCCGGTCGAGGGCTGGAGCCCGAGCGACGGCCCCAACGACGACCAGCTGGGCTATATCGACGCCGCCAACTTCCTCAAGAGCGGCCAGGGCGAGCGCCGCACCATCATGTACGGCGTGTACCAGCCGGTCGAGCCGCCGCGCAGCGACATCCCCGCGTTCACCGCGTCCGGCCTGGCGCCGAGCCGCGACTTCTTCGCGATGTTCAATGTGCCCTTCCTGCACGGCCAGCCGTGGCTGGAAGCCGACGACGCGCGCGGCGCCGACGTGGTGGTGCTGGGCCGCGCCATGTCCGAAAAACTGTTCGGCGAAGCCAACCCGGTCGGCAAGCAGATCAGGATCGGCGGGTTCCCGTACACCGTGGTGGGCGTGCTCGACACCTGGAATCCGCTGCCGCGCTATTACCGGCTGATCGGCGGCAGCCGCTTCGGCAACAGCGAGGAATTCTTCATCCCGTTCTCGACCGCGATCCGCCACGAGATGGGCCACAACGGCAGCATGAACTGCAGCGCCAACCGCGACCCGGGCTTCGCCAACCTCTTGAGCTCGGAATGCACCTGGATCCAGTTCTGGTTCGAGACCCGCTCGGCAAGCGAGCGCGCCGAGCTGCAGTCCTGGCTCGACAACTACGCGAGCGAGCAGCGCAAGCTGGGCCGCCTGAAGCGCAACGCCCCGACCAGGCTGTACGACGTGATGGAGTGGATGGAGCACATGAAAGTCGTCGGCAACGACAGCAAGCTGTCGGCCTGGCTGGCCTTCGGCTTCCTGGTCCTGTGCCTGGTGAACACGATCGGCCTGCTGCTGGCGAAGTTCTCGGTGCGCGCGTCGGAGGTCGGCATCCGCCGCGCCCTCGGCGCCTCGCGCCGCGACGTCTTCCAGCAGTTCCTGGTCGAGACCGGCGTGGTCGGCCTGGTCGGCGGCGTGCTGGGCCTGGTGCTGGCCTTCGGCGCGCTGGCGCTGATCGGCATGCAGAGCAAGGGCATGGCGGCGGTCGCCCGCATGGACTGGCAGATGCTGCTGCTGACCTTTGTGATGTCCGTCCTTGCGGCCATCGTCGCCGGCCTGCTGCCGACCTGGCGCGCCTGCCAGGTGACCCCGGCCATCCAGCTGAAATCGCAATAAGAACGAGAGAGACCATCATGGAAATCAAGCCCATCCTGTCCGCGCTGATGCGCAACAAGACCGGTCCGGTCCTGGTCGCGCTGCAGGTCGCGCTGAGCCTGGCGATCCTGGCCAACGCCCTGCATGTCGTGAACGAGCGGCGCGAAGTGGCCGCGCGTCCGTCCGGCCTGTCCGACGAAGCGGCCACCTTTTATTTCAATGTCCGCAACCTGAACAACGACGGCCCCGAGCAAATGCTGGCGACCATGAAACGCGAAGCCGAGGTGCTGCGCGCGGTGCCGGGCGTCGTGTCGGTAGCGAACGTGTCGCAGATGCCGATCTCGGGCAGCGGCAGCACCAACAGCGTCGCGCTCGACCGGCGCCAGGAGCGCGAGAGCGCGCTGGCCTCGATCTACATCTCGGGCGATTCGCTGGTCCAGACCTTCGGCCTGCGCCTGGTCGAAGGCCGCGACTTCCTGCCGCAGGAATTCGTGGACATCAACGAGAACGAGAACCGCGACCTGCCCAAGCAGCTCATCATCTCCAAGGCGCTGGCGGACAAGCTGTGGCCGGGCGGCTCCGCGATCGGCAAGACCTTGTACTTCGGCACCGGCGAGGGCGCCCAGGGCACCCAGATCGTCGGCGTGGTCGAGCGGCTGCAATCGGCCCACGGGGACGTGGGCGAGCGCGGCGAGTGGTCCGCGATCACCCCGGCGCGCCTGTACGGCAACCCCGGCGCCCTGTACGCCGTGCGCGCCGAACCGGGCCAACGCGACCGCGTGATGAAGGAAGCCGAGCAGGCGCTGCGCAAGTCGTCGGCCACGCCGATGATCCTGGAAGCCAAGACGGTCGAGGAGGACCGCAAGAAGCGCTACCGCGCCGACGTCGCGCTGTCGTGGATGCTGATCACGGTGAGCGTGCTGCTGCTCCTGATTACCTGCTCGGGCATCGTCGGCATGGCCAGCCTGTGGGTCACCCAGCGCCGCAAGCAGATCGGCGTGCGCCGCGCCCTGGGGGCGCGCAAGATCGACATCCTGCGCTATTTCATCCTTGAAAACTTCATGATCACCAGTGCCGGCGTGTTTGGCGGCGTGCTGTTCGGCCTGGGCCTGAACCACCTCCTGGTGACCAAGCTCGAGATGGCGCGCCTGCCGGCACATTACCTGGTGGGTGGCGCGGTGGTGTTCTGGGCGCTCGGCATCCTGGCGGCCTACGGCCCGGCGTGGCGCGCGGCGAGCATCTCGCCGGCGACCGCCACCCGCAGTACCTGATGCCCCTGTCCTGAGTCCATACAGCAATGCTATGCTAACGGCCATGCCCACTGTACTGATCATCGACGACAACGCCGCGGTCGCCATCGCGCTCGAGGTCCTGTTCTCCCTCCACGACATCGCCGCCCTGCGCGCGGCCTCCCCTAGCGAAGGGCTGGAGATCCTCGGGCGCGAGGCGGTGGACCTGGTTATCCAGGACATGAATTTCACGCTTGAGACCACGTCGGGCGAGGAAGGCGTGGCGCTGTTCCGCGAGATCCGCAAGCGCCACCCCGACCTGCCGGTGATCCTGCTGACCGCCTGGACCCACCTGGACGCGGCGGTGGAGCTGATCAAGGCCGGCGCCGCGGACTACCTGTCCAAGCCGTGGAACGACGAGCGCCTGCTCACGACGGTGACGAACCTGATCGAACTGGGCCAGGCCAACCGCGCCCTGAACCAGCGCCTGCAGCGCGAGCGCAAGGCCAAGCGCGAACTGGAACAGAACTTCGACCTGCGCGGCCTGGTATGGCAGGACCCGGCCACCGAACGCGTGCTCACCCTGGCCTGCCAGGTGGCGCGCGCCGACGTGCCGGTGCTCATCACCGGCCCGAACGGCACCGGCAAGGAACGCATCGCCGAGATCATCCAGGCCAACTCGCAGGTGGCCAACGGCCCCTTCGTGGTGCTCAACTGCGGCGCCCTGCCCTCCGAGCTGATCGAGGCCGAACTGTTCGGCGCGGACGCCGGCGCCTACACCGGCGCCTCGAAAGCGCGCGAGGGCAAGTTCGAGGCGGCCGACGGCGGCACCCTGTTCCTGGACGAGATCGGCAACCTGCCGCTGGCCGGCCAGATGAAACTGCTGCGCGTGCTGGAAACCGGCCGCTTCGAGCGGCTCGGCTCCAACCGCGAGCGCCAGGTGAAGGTGCGCGTGGTCAGCGCCACCAACGCCGACCTCGGCGCCATGATCCGCGCCGGCACCTTCCGCGAAGACCTGTTCTACCGCCTGAACGTGATCGAACTGCGCCTGCCGCCGCTCGCGGCCCGGCCCGGCGACATCCTGCCTCTGGCGCTGTCCTTCCTGCGCGGGAAGACCCTGCATCCGTCGGCGGAAAGCGCGTTGCTGGCCCACACCTGGCCCGGCAACGTGCGCGAACTGAAGAACGTGATGGCGCGCGCCAGCCTGCTGGCGCAAGGAGAGGTCATCAAAGCGCTTGACCTCGGCCTGCCGGTGACGGTGGCGCCCAGCCCGGATGCGGAGCCGGACCGCGAGGCCATCGTGCAGGCGCTGGCGCGCGCCGGCGGCGTGGTGGCGCAGGCGTCCGCCGAGCTGGGCCTGTCGCGCCAGGCCCTCTACCGCCGCATGGAACGGCTCGGTATCGCCCGACCTGCATGAGCAAGATGCACAAGCGCGGGTTCCGGCTCTCGCTGGTCACGCGCTGGTCGGCGCTGGTCGGCACCCTGCTGGCGCTGGGCATGCTCGTCGCCCTCGGGCTCGACCACTTTTTTCCTGAACACCCCATCCTCGTCTTCGCCGGCTGCCTGCTGGCGATCGTCCCGATCGCCATCATCACCATCCGCTCGCAGATCCAGCCGATCCTGTCGCTGTTCCGCGCGCTGGAAGGCACGGTGGCGAGCTACCGCGACGGCGATTTTTCGTTCAGCCTGCACTGGCCGCAGAACGACGAGCTGGCCGACCTGATCGCGGCGCACAACGACCTCGGTCACGTCCTGCGCGAGCAGCGCCTCGGCCTGGTGCAGCGCGAACTGCTGCTCGACACGATGGTCCAGAACACCCCCGTCGCCATGCTGCTGGTGACCGATTTCGCGGCCAGGGAGGGGACCAGGTGCGGCACCATCGTCTACGCCAACCTGGCCGCGCGCCAGTTGCTGTCCGAAGGACGCAAGCTCGAAGGCCACCAGCTGGGCGAGGTGCTGGACAGCGCCGCCCCCGCCTTGAAGGAAGCGCTGGCGCGCGGCGGCGACGGTCTGTTCACGGCCGGCGAGGGCGAGGGCGAAGAGGTGTACCACCTGGCGCGCAGCAGCTTCACCCTCAACGGCCGGCGCCACGAACTGCTGCTGCTGCGCCATCTCACGACCGAACTGCGGCGCCAGGAAGTGCAGACCTGGAAAAAGGTGATCCGCGTGATCAGCCATGAGCTGAACAATTCGCTGGCGCCGCTCGCCTCGCTCGCCCACTCCGGCGCGGAACTGGTGCGGCGCGGCCAGACCGAACGCCTGCCGCAGATCCTGCAGACCATCGGCGAGCGCACCCGCCACCTGGAAACCTTCATCCTGGGCTATGCGCGCTTTGCCAAGCTGCCGACGCCGCGCCTGGAAGCCTGCCGCTGGGATGCCTTCATCGGCCGTCTCGCCAACCAGGTGCAGTTCCGCCTGGTGGGCGAACTGCCGCAAGAGGCAGCCTGGATCGATGCGGCCCAGATGGAGCAGGCCCTGCTCAACCTGCTCAAGAACGCGCACGAATCGGGTTCGCCCCCCGGCGACGTGGAACTGCAGGTACGGCGGATGCAGGACGCCCTGCGCATCGACGTACTCGACCGCGGCACCGGCATGAGCGACGCGGTGCTCACCAATGCCCTGGTGCCCTTCTACTCGACCAAGCGCAGCGGCACCGGCCTGGGCCTGGCGCTGGCGCGCGAGATCGCCGAAGCCCATGGCGGGCGCATCACCCTGGCCAACCGCGACGGCGGCGGACTGGCCGTCACCCTGATCCTGCCGGCCCTGCCGGCGCAACCGGGAACCCCGACATGATCGTCATCGGCAAGCTTACCTCCATCAATGTGCGCAAGGTGTTGTGGACCTGCGCCGAGCTGGGGCTGCCGTTCGAGCGCGAAGA
Organism: Massilia consociata; assembly: GCF_042432755.1. NCBI lineage: Bacteria > Pseudomonadati > Pseudomonadota > Betaproteobacteria > Burkholderiales > Oxalobacteraceae > Massilia > Massilia consociata. Next base: position 70,845 of record NZ_JBHLWP010000020.1, on the reverse strand, counting down.
CTGGAACGCCACGCACGCGGCGCTCAATCCGAACGCGCTGGTGCCGGTGCTGGTGGACGACGGCTTCGTGCTGTGGGAATCGAACACGATCTGCCGCTACCTCTGCACGAAGCATGGCAGCCCGCTCCTCCCGGCCGGCGCCCAGGCGCGGGCCCGCGTCGAGCAATGGATGGACTGGCAGGCGACCGACCTGAACACCGCCTGGCGCTACGCCTTCATGGCGCTGGTGCGCAACAGCCCGGCGCACCGGGATGCGGCCCAGGTACAAGCCGGCATCGCCGGCCTGGAACCGTCACATCGGCATCCTCGACGCGCAACTGGGCAAGACCGGCGCCCATGCCTCGGGCGACGACTTCACGCTGGCCGACATCGTGCTCGGCCTGGCCGTGAACCGCTGGATGATGACCCCCATGGACAAGCCGGCCTAGGGCAACGTGACCGCCTACTATGACCGGCTCACCGAACGGCCGGCTTTTCGCGAATACGGCCGGAACGGTGTGGAGTAGGGTGGCCGGCTCCCCACCGCCTGGACTCGCGGCCGGCGTGGCCGACCACCCTGGCGATTACTGGTAAGATCGGCTTTCACTGCCGTTCCTGCGCCATGCCACCCTCTTACGCCCGCATCGATCCCCGCTTCGCCCAGCCCGGCCATCCGCCCGCCACCATCGACGAGTTCGACGGCGTGCGCTTCCTGCACCTCGGCACCTCCTGGGTGCAGGGCGCGATGCGGCTGTCCAAGCCGGATGCGATCGAGCTCGAATACGTCCAGATGATGATGATGTGGACGCTGTTCATCCAGCACCCGCGCCGCATCGTGCAGCTGGGCCTGGGCAGCGCGGCGCTCACCAAGTTCTGCTACCGGCGCTTTCCCGACGCGCACGTGACGGCGGCCGAGCTCAACCCGAACGTGATCGCCATCTGCCGCGCGCTGTTCGGGCTGCCCGAGAACGACGCGCGCCTGGACGTGCGCGAGATGAACGCGCTCGACTTCGTGCTCGCCCCGGTCAACCACGGCCAGGTCGACGCCCTGCAGGTCGACCTGTACGACCACGAGGCACGCGGCCCGGCGCTCGACTCACTGGCGTTCTACCAGGGCTGCCACGACTGCCTCGCTGAAAATGGCATCATGACCGCCAACGTGTTCGGGCACGTCGACAGCTACGACAAGAACCTGCTGACCATGCAGCAGGTGTTCGACGCCGTGGTCTGGCTGCCCGAGGTGCACGATGCGAACATCATCGTCCTGGCCTTCAAGAACGCGCCGCAGATCGACTTCGCGCTGCTGTACGAACGCGCCGGCGAGATCCGGCGGCACCTGAATTTGCCGGCAAAAAAATGGGTCGATGGGTTGAAGGAGTGGATGCGCGATCACGCCTGAGGCAGCGCTGCGCTACTGCTGCGAGCACCCTGCTCGGACGCTCGGCGAGGCGTGCCCGACACTGCCGAGCGCAACCGGCTAATCATTACCCATGAACGTCTTGCGGAACTTGAGAATGCCGAGTCCATTGAAGTTGTACTCGTTGGTGAGCCACCCGCCCATCTCGATGAAGCCAGCCATCGAATCGTGTACATAATTGCCCAGGAATGCTTCGATCGTCGGGTTTAGCTTCGCTGGATCGATCGCATCCGCCATCGTGAGAAGTTGCTCCACCTGCTGGGAGGCCACGGCTTTCAATCGCGCAGTTTCCGGGATCTTCCGGTACCGTGCGGCCGCCTCGGCAAGATTGTACTTTTCGTCGGATGGCGGAATCGGATAGCCGGTCAACTGCCGCAGGCGCTTGTTGAACGTGTCGGTTGTGATCCTGATGAAATTTTTATCCGATGCAGATGCGTGCTGGTAGAACGGCAAGGACCCGATGGCATTACGGTACTTGTACCGATAGCTCAAGTACAAGCTCATGTGTTGCTGGTGTACCCGCTCTACCGGCCCTGCCGCGATGTTGGCGGCTTTGAGATAGGCGTTAAATTCGGTAATCGTTTGGGCGGCGACTGTCAGATCCGCTTGGAAGTGGCCCGGCAACTCCCCCCAACTGAAGACTGGCACTCCTGCCAGCCGTGCTTCCTTGTACATTTGTGCGCCGGGAATTCTGGCGATCTCGCTCGTAATATCCGGTGCAATACCAACCGCGTTCGCTGGATAACCTCCACCCAGGTCCGAATGCGCGCCTGGATACATGACCTCCCGTGCATTGCCCGGATACGCCCCGCCGACCCTGACAGAGTCGAGTGGAAATGCAGCACGTACCTCATGGCCGGCAACAAAGTGAACGCATTGCTCGATGCCGGGATGGATCTGCATATTATTGTCCGCCCAGGACTGATGCCCTTCGACGATCGTGTTACTGAACGAATTCGGGATGCCGACCGAAGCCACAGTGTCGAATATGCCCAGAAAGGCGACCCGGATCGGCATTCCTGCAAACTCCCAGCCACCGCTGACCGGATTGCATACTTCGAACAGCCAGTTACAGAAGGCCCTCGCTTCTGCCGCGCCCCGGGAAAATCCAAAAACCGATAGATTGATCAGCTCTACATGGGGCTTTTTCCCCTTCACATTCGACGCAAGCTTTTCCTGCCAAGAATTCAATGCCTGCCGCCGCATGGAAGCGAGGGTCTTGACCGATGCGATGTTTTCAGTAAAGCGAGCCGACACGGCGTCGTCCATTAGAAGGCTCTTCAGTACATAATTCTGTGGTGCATTTAGCAGACGAGTAAATGCCCAGATGATCCGCTTCTCGCCATCCCAAGCACATGCACCTCCGAGCTTGTTCTTTCCCGAATCACCTATTTCCGGGAATGGCGTTCCCACTCCAGGAATATAGTATTTGAAATATCCTTCACTGGGTCGATCCGGATAAGTATTGAAAATCTTTACAACATTGCTGTGCTTACGGCGCGATGGCTCGACGCTTTCATAATCAAGTTTCCTGTTATTCCCGGTGCCATCGAAAAAAATTCCGATGTTCAGTTGTCCGGTACAAGACGGGGCGTTTTTATTTGCAAGCGTACAGTTCAATGCTTTGGCACGCTGCATGAGCTCTTTCGATGTCAGCGGACGAAGTCCATTGGTCGGGAACGGCGCCGGGGAAAGTGTTGCCATATTAGTTGGGCCTCGGATACGGATAATCGGGGTGGCCTTCCATCTTTGCGGTGACAAGAACTTTGACGGTGCCATCCGGGTAGAAGTGAACCGCAAAGACGCCGATATCCTGCTTCGTGTATTCTGGCACCTCGACGACACGCTCCTTCCATGGCCCAAGGACAACAGCGTCCTCGACCCATCGCACGGTGACCTTTGTTCCAACACGCCATTTTCGCAGTATGGTTACGCAGCACACAAATTTTCCGCCGCCGCCATTAGGGAAAATGCTATGTCCTTCATAACCATCGACCGAAAAGGCCGCGATCCCCACATTCGTATAATTCAGCCCCGACAATTCGATGGACGCGTTATTATTCCTGACACACGCAGTCGATAAGATCATAAGAAGGAGAGCAAAGCTCCAATATTTCCAACCCAGGAATTCCTCCATCATCTTAAGAGACGGCGTGGAATCACGAAAAGAACTCTTCATAGTAATATTTTGACGGTAGAGATTTTCATTAATTCGCTGGCCTTGGATAGGGGTAATCGGGATGACCTTCCATCTTTGTGGTGACAAGAACCTTGACAGTATCGTCAGCATAAAAGTGCACTGCGAATACGCCGATGTCCTGTACGGTGTACCGTGGCACCTCTACCAGGCGTTCCTTCCATGAATTGTAAAGAGGATCATCACCAATCCATCGAACTTTGACCTTCATGCCCGCCTGCCACTTGCGCGGTATGGTTACGCAGCATACGAACGCCCCTCCTCCGCCATTCGGTGAAATGCCATGGCCGCCGTAGCCGTCAACGGCGAACTCTGTTATCCAGGCGTTTGTATAGTTCAGCCCCGACACTTCAATGCTTGCGCTTTTTCGTCCCGAACAGGCAGCCAGAGCAAATACAAGGGACACAAGAGGAAGCCACGATTTCACGCTCATGAATACTCCTTCAAGTTGGCCGCAGCTTCAAAGTACTTACTCGACAAAATCCGCCAACCGGTCGATCAAGCGTCCCGATTCCCATTCCGCCCGCAACAACATCTCGCTGAGTTTCGGGTCCCGCAACCCCTTCCCATCGTTGAGAAGCGCCAGGTAAGCCAGCGCAACGACATCGGGAAAGGCCCGTACCTGATGTTGTTGGGCGAAGGAACAGGCTTGTGCTACCTTGTGGTGGATCGTCGCGCGATCGAGCGCGGGTAGCGCTTCGGGATTGCCTTCTGCGATCGCATCGAGCACTGCATCAGGTTCGCCATTGGCAAGCAGCGCCGCAAACTCGGCAGGCGACAGGCGAAACCTGCCTTGCATCGGCGCCCTGTTCGCGTTCAGCGGCAATGATCGTTGCTGGCCATCCCGGCCGATCGTGATCCAGTCGGACAGCATGCACGTCATTCCGTCCCAGTACGCGGGGCGCAAGGCAGTGGAAAGTCCCGGCAGGACCCGCGTGTCGGCAAACCGGAGAAGCAAGACCTGATCGTCTTCGGTGACGGCATTGGCGAACAAGCGGAAATTGTCGTTGACTGCGCGTGCCGATGCGCAGGTGCCGATGAAGCTCAGCATCGGCCGTTCTTTCCGGTGCCGGAGCAAGGTGGCGATCTCCTGCCCTAACCGGCCCTCGTCTTGCACCGTCAGTTCGATCAGGAAGGGCGAAGCCGCGAGCAGGTCCGACATGCCGTCATGGTCGTAGAGGACATCGCGTGCGTTAGGCAGAACAACGCCCTGTCGGCCGTAATCGAAAGCACCGTCGATCAGCGCGAACCAGGTCAGGCCAGGCTGCTTCCGGATGTTTTCTACAAGCTCCCTCGATAGCGCCAGCGTATTGCAAGGATTGGATGCGAAGTACATCGTCCACCTCATTTGAGCGATAGTGCACTGCCTGTCTTCAGCGCCTTGAGCAGGCATTCGATGCAGACCTCCCGAGGCAACCGTGGCAGCGGGTATTCCAGGCGCTCGGGTTCGATCAGGCTCTTCTTTCCTGCGCGGACGGTGATTTTCCCTGGACACTGCACGCCGATATTCCCGCCTTCGATCGTGATACTGGCACCGCCAGCAGTGGCCATGCGGATGCGCTTTGCTGCGGCCAAGTCGATATGAGAGCCGGCGCTCATGACGTTTACTCCGTCGCGCGCCTGTATCGTGAGCGTGTCGCGAAGCGCCTGGAAGTCGACCGGATCTTTCGCAGCGATAAGCTGCAAGCCGAGCAGGTCTTCGCCTGGCTTGAGTGCACCGCCCAGGATGCCGATTGCCTGGCCAGTATGCTTGCGCATGCAATCGCCCGTGGTGAATTGGCTGTCCTGGACACTGATGGTCGCCGCCGTTTCTCCAGCGACCAGTTGCAGGCTCTGGCCGGCGCTCACGCCGAGCCCGGCCTGCGCGGAGATCCCGATGATTGCATCGCTCGCATGCGGCAGCACGCCGGCGGCGGAGCCCGTGCGTTTTTCTGCCGCGTCGGCGCGTGCCGACTCACAGTCCCGGTCGCTGACCATCCCCGATACGCTCGTCAGCAATGCCTGCAGCGGCGCGGCCGCATGATTGAGGACACTGGCGCCCTGCGCAAGCGTGCCGGCAGCGGCCGACAACGCGACTGTCTGGTGCGTGACCGCGGCGCTGCCGAGGGTCCCGCCAAGTGTGGCGGCCTGCCTGGCCAGTGCGATACCGGCTGCGTTATCGCCCACCGGATCGCGATCATTCGCGTCATGCTTGATCGGAAAACTCGTGATGAGCAATCCGCTCCCGGCCCGGATGGCGCCATAGGCATCCGTCCGCAACTCGGCCCCCCTTCCGCGGAAGCTGCCGCGATAGTTATCCGCGGTATGGATCAGATGACCGAGATTGAGTTCGCTGGCGCTGCACGAGCTCGCCAACTGAATGCGTCCCTGGTGATTGGTGTCGTCGAATACCAGCTGGTTGTATTGTGAGCCACCGAATTCCTTGCTTCGAATGCCCCATTGCGCTGCGCTATTCCGATGACCTGCACTGTCGCCCGAAGCGCCATGCCACACCGGGCTGTTGCCTCCCGCAAGATTGCCCTGTCCCGATACCGCATGGTCATGTGCCGCGGCAAACGGCGATGTCCCTGCAAGATGAGTCGGACGCCCTCCCGGCGTTGGTGCTATGCCACCTTCGCCCTGCCCGTTATAGAGCGCGCCGACAATCACCGGACGATTGATATCGCCTTCCAGGAATTGCACCAGCACTTCGCTCCCGATACGCGGCAGGAACTGGCAACCCATGCCGTCGCCAGCAAGCCTTTGCGCTACGCGAACCCAGCAGCTGGCCTTGTTTTCCTGCCAGTGGAAGTGAATCCGCACGCGTCCAATCCGGTCGCAATACAACTCATCCGCTCCGCTCGCTTCGCTGCTGCCGTCCGCGCCAACGACGATGGCGGTTTGTGAACCGTGCGCAGTAGGGCCGCTGTGGCGATCGCCGTCCCGCAGTTGCGGGCGCCAGACGACGTCGGAAGGCAAGGCTTCGAAGCAGTTCCCGTAACCGGTTTCCCTCGCCTGTTCGACCACCAATGCGAAATCGGCTGGCTCGTCGTTGCGAACGCTATCCTGCAGCAATTCCGTAAGGGACCCGAACAGCTCAGCCAATGCATATTGCGCTGGGGGCGGCATGTTGTTCACGCCCACGCTGACGACACGTAGCACCGTCAAGGCGGGCGCGTGGCCGAGTTGCCTCAAGGGAGCATCCAGGACCCGTATCCGGGTTCCGGCCCGTAAGGTACGCAAGGTCGATCGGCCGCCCCACACCTGATTGCGTGCCTCGCGCCGCTCCATCTGTATATCGGAAGCGCGCAGCGCCTCGCGCATGCTGGCGTAGGCGTCCTGGCCACCGGTATCGAATGCTTCAAGAGAAGGCAGCTTGCGGCTGTTATGCAGCTTGGACGGTGCGCTCGCTGCCACGATCTTTTTCGATCGATGGTCATAACTGAGCACCATTGCCATTGACGTCGCCAGCTCGCGCACCGACCATAAAGCCTGCACGGCATCCTGAGGTTCGCAAGCACCGACGCGGTGAAAACGGATTCCATCATCAGCGTCGCTGCAAGGGTCTTCCGGAATGGCCGTCAACCGGGTGCTGTCCGCAAACAGCACCACGCCAGGGCCTTCCTCGGTTTGCTCGCAACGCCAGCCAAGGCCGGCTTCGCTCAACAACCTGTGAACAAAGTCCAGGTCGGACTCGCGGTACTGGCAGCAGTAGTCCAGCGGCGCCGCGTCATCCATGAAGTACCGGGTCTCGTCACTCCAGCGCCACCGTGCCAATGGCAGGTAGGACGCGAACACCGAATCGACAATGTCGATGATGGTTTTTTCTTGCCATACCCGGCAGTTGCGTACCTGGCTCAGACGCCACAGCCACGAAGTCAAGCGCAAGCGATAGCGCGCCAGGCCACCATCGCTGCCCAACATGGCAATCTCGGCGACATCGCCGGCAAAGCTGGCGCAGCCGCCATCGGCCAGGCGTACTTGCAGCGTGGCCCGCTTGCCCAGCATCGGCTCGAGCGGGATATGGGCGTCGGTCGACACCGCGATGATGTCGCGCCATCCCACACCCTGGACCTCATCGTTGGCGGCAAACGCTTCGACCAGCAGCTTGTCTGTTTCAGGATGGGCAGTATCCCCTTCAAATGTCAGGGCATACAGTCTGGTTTCACTGGAAAACTCTGCTAGGGCGGCAATGATCTTTTCAGTCGGGACGGCGCTCATACATGCCTTTGGCTCGAGCAGGAAACTCGACAAGATTCATGGAGAGAGAACGGGGCTGCTTCGTCAGACTGCTTAGCTTATGGGCTTGCTTGAGGTCACTATTGCGAGCGATCAACAATTCCAGCATGCGTCCGCTCCACGGTCGCCAGCGCCCAGATGCGCGCATGGCCTTCTTTATTCAGCAAGCGCAAGCGCATTCTGATGAATACAGCAAATCACGTAAAAGTGTTGCGCACCGTACAGTTAACACTTGTATTTACGCAAATATTTGTCCAAAATCAATTTGCTTTAGTTATAGGAGACCTAGTTTTTGTGATGGCGTAATTCAACTCTCAACAAGGGGACAAGATGGTGAAGCAACCGAAGAAACGGGTATTGCTGGCGACTGCACTGGTATCGGCGATGGCATCGGCGTTCGCGCAGGAAGCGGCGAACACCCAGTCGGAAACGGCCACGGTGGTGGTGCTGGGTTCGCGCACGCAGGCCAAGACTGCACTGGACACGGCGGTGCCGGTGGGCCTGATCAGCGCAAAAGACCTGCAGTCGGCCGGCTCGCTCGAACTCGGCAAGGTGCTGCAGGACCTCGACCCGTCGTTCAACTTCACGACGACTTTTATTAGCGACGGCACCGATATCATCCGCCCCGCCACGCTGCGCGGCCTGGGCCCTGACCAGCTGCTGGTGCTGGTCAACGGCAAGCGCCGCCACCAGCAGGCGCTGGTCAACGTGCAGCAGACCATTGGCCGCGGCTCGGCCGGCACCGACATCAACGCCATTCCCCTGTCCGCGATCCAGTCGATCGAAGTGCTGCGCGACGGCGCGGCCGCGCAGTACGGTTCGGACGCGATCGCCGGCGTGATCAACATTGTCCTGAAAAAAGGCGTCACCGATACCCAGCTCAGCGCCAGCGCCGGCACCACCAGCGAAGGCGACGGCGACACCTACAGCGCCAGCGCGCACAAGGGTTTTGCGCTCGGCGCCAATGGGGGTTACCTGAACCTGTCGGTCGAAGGGCGCGACCGCGACGAGACCAACCGCGCAGGCCTGGACACGGCCCGCGTCAATCCGCCGCGCGTCACCCAGCGCATCGGCGACAGCAAGGCCAAGGACGCCTACCTGTGGCTGAACGCCGCGCTGCCGCTCGGCGGCGGCGAACTGTATGCCTTCGGCGGCGCTTCCCGGCGCAAGGGCGATGCCTCGGGCTTTTTCCGTACCGCGGACGACGCGCGCAACGTGCCGGCCGTGTACCCGAACGGCTTCCTGCCCAACATCATCACCACCGTCAAGGACGCTTCGCTCGCGGTCGGCTACAAGCACAACCTGAACAACGACTGGAGCGTGGACCTGAGCGTCAACCACGGCCGCAGCGAGCTCGGTTTCCACGAGCGCAATTCGATCAACGTCAGCTATTACTACGAGACCGGCAGCTCGCCGCTGGAAGCCGACACCGGCAAGCTGAAGTTCGACCAGACCACCCTGAATCTCGACTTCAAGGGCTCGGTCGACTTCGCGGGCGCCCCGCTCTACATCGGCACCGGCTTCGAATGGCGCCAGGATAACTACCAGATCGTGGCCGGCGACCCGGTGTCCTACCAGTATGGCCGCACCAACAACCCGGCCATCATCATCCGCGACCAGACCGGGGGCATCGCGGCCTCGGGCATCCAGGGCTTCCCGGGCTATACACCGGGCACCGAAGTGGACGACGGCCGCCACAACACCGCCTACTACCTCGACCTCGAGCGCAAGTTCGGCGACGCCCTGTCTGCCGGCGCGGCACTGCGCCACGAGCGTTATTCCGATTTCGGCAACACCACCATCGGTAAACTCAGCCTGCGCTACGACCCGTCGCGCACCGTGGGCCTGCGCGCCAGCGCCTCGACCGGTTTCCGCGCGCCGGGCGTGCAGCAGAAGTTCTACAGCTCGGTCTCGACCAACCTGAACGCCGCCGGCGTGCTCACCGACACCTTGACCGCCCGCGAGAACAGCGCGGTGACGCGCGCCTTCGGCATCGCCCCGCTGCAGGAAGAGACCTCGAAGAGCGCCAGCGTCGGCATGATCCTGCGTCCGACCCAGAACTTCTCGGTGACGGCCGACCTGTACCGCACCAACATCGACGACCGCATCGTGTTCTCGTCGAACATCGCGCCGGAAGCCGGCCCCTGCCCGACGCCGGCCGCCTGCCCGATCCGCGCCATCCTCGACCCGCTGCGCGTGGGCCAGGCGCAGTTCTTCACCAACGCGATCGACACCAGCACCACCGGCTTCGACCTGGTGGCGCAGCACACCACGCGCGGCCAGGGTTCGACGCTGGTGCTGTCCGGCCAGCTCGGGTTCAACCGTACCAAGGTGAAGGACCGCCACTCGCAGTCCTCGGTGCTCACCGGCGCCCAACTATTCGACGACACCCAGGTGACGCTGATCGAGAAGGGCCAGCCGCGCCAGCACCACGTGGTGGCGGCCGACTATACGACCGGCCCGTGGAACGCGACCGTGCGCGCCAATTACTTCGGCGAAGTGGAAGGCCAGGGCTTCACGCCGGGCTTCATCCAGACCTGGGAAGCGAAGTGGATCGTCGATGTCACCGGCCGCTACAATTTCACGAAAAAGCTGAGCCTGTCGGCGGGCATCAACAATCTGTTCGACACCTACCCGACCAAGTGGGACCCGGTCAGGGCCGCCCCGTTCCCGCAGCTGGGCTTTACCTATTGCTGGGAGACCTGCCCGTTCGGGGTCAATGGGCGGTCGATGTACGCGAAGGTGGATTACGCGTTCTGATGGCGTGATCCCCGGCCTGACCGTCCCCGCGTTCGCATTCGATACGAGCAGACGGGGCGGCTATTCACAGGGCCCTTGAACGCACGGGCGGCATCGCCGCCCGCCCTGCGACATCAGCGGCGCTCGCGCCACCACAGCAGCAGCATCGCCAGGGCGAAGGCGAGCGCAAAGGGCCAGGCCGGGAAGGCGCGCGCCGCGCCCTCCAGCGCTTTCACGGGCGTACGGGCGGCATAGCGCGCGGTGGCGTCGCGGCGCTGCGCCGCCTGCCACTGCGGCCAGTCTTCGGGCGCGTAGACATACACCGCGTGCGCGCCCGCCTTGGCATCCCGTACCTGCAGCCAGCCGGCCTTTTCCGGCCAGACGGCGACGCAGGCGCTGTCGGTGCGCGGTGACCACGTGCGCACCTGCTTCAGTTCGGGGAAGCCCACCTCACCGCTCACGCCGCGCGCGCACAGTTCCATGCGCTGGCCCGGCAGCGGCAGCTCTGCCGGCTCAAGCCATTCGACCTCCTGCGGCTGCTGCACGCCGACGCGGTCGAGCACGCCCTGCCACCACAGCGCCAGCGCCTGCGGTTCGGCGATCGCATGACGGTGCCACTCGGCCGCGCCCAGCCAGGCGATGCGGCCCTTGTGCCAGTTGCGGGTCCAGACCATGTTATCCGTACCGCTCCATGCCCCCGCTTCGCGCGCGGGCGGGTTGAGCGTCGCGACCGGCATGTCCAGCGGCGTGTCGATCTTTCGTCCCGCCGGTTGCGCCTGCAGCGGCAGCTGCAGGGTACGCGACCAGACGCCGGGGTCGTTGGCGTTCCCGCCCAGCACCAGCAGCGGCACGCCACCGGCGACCCGGTTCAACAGCGCGGTGCGCCCGGCGGCCCCCAGCCGCTCGAACCAGGCGGCGTCGATGACGAGCAGGTTCGGCTCCTGCATCTGCTCGCGCGGCAGCTCGGTGCGCGTGATGGCGCGTCCCAGCACGACCTGCCAGTCGAGCAGCGCGCCGCTGCCGGCCAGCAGCTCGTTGAGCGTGCGCAGGTCGAACGACGGCGCGCCGAAGCGGCCTTGCACCTGCAGCATCGCCGGCTCGTACACGGTAAGCGGCACCGGCCCTTCGGCGATCGTCTTGCCGGCGGCATCGAGCAGGCGCGCCTTCAGCACCACGCGCTCGGCCAGGGGCGGCAGCCAGTCCACCGCGAGCTCGCCGGTGCCGCGCGTTTCGCCGATCAGCTGGCCGTTCTCGGCCAGCAGCTGCAGGCGCGCGTCAAGCTTGTCCTCGCGCTGCACGCGCAAGGTGAACGTGCGGCCGAGCGCGAGGCGGCGCGGGTAGTCCAGGCGCAGGCTGCCGCCCTCGGGGCGCTGCCACTGCAGCGGCAGCGCCGGCAGGTCGTTCCATTGGGCGGCGCGCAGGCCGTCGCCCTCGACGGCGAACGCACGCACGCCGTCGAGCAAGGGGGCCGGCGCGGCCGGATCGAGCGTCAGGGTGCGGCCGGCGTCGCCCGGCAGGCGGATGCCGGCGGCGAACAGGCCGAGCGCCGTGGCCGCGACCAGCACCAGCAAGGCATCCATCCATTTCCGGCGCCAGGCGTACAGTCCAGCACTGGCGAGTCCTGCCGCACCGATCAGGGCCAGCATCACGCCTGTATTCATCATGCCGTCCGTCATGGCTTGGCTCCTTCGCGCCATGCGCGCACAAACGGCGTCTCGACCCGGGTGCCGGCCTGCAGCAATACCTGCCCCTGTCCGGCCGCGTTGCGCAGCCAGGCGCGCAGCACCGGGCGGCAGGCGGCGCAGCCGTCCGCCACGTCCTGGATCGCACCCTGGGCCGACAGGCGCTGGTCGTCGTCCTGGAGACGGTTGCGCACCCAGTCGTGCGCGGTACGCGTCCACAGCGCCGGCAGCGGGCCGTCGCCGGACAGGGCCTGCACCAGCAGGCGCACTTCTTCCGGCACGCGCGCCTCGCTGCCGCCCTGTTCGCGGCGGTAGCTGGCCGCGCCATCCATCTCGCCGGTCATGCGCTTTTCCTCCTTGATCGGCGGCGGCACGAAGGCGGTCTTGTGCAGGTAGACGCGCTCGGCCTGCTGCAGCTCCTTGATCGCTTCCAGCGCCTTGTACTCAGGCGGCAAGGCCACCTTCGGGGTGAGGGCGCGCAGCGCTTTTTCGGCGTCCCACATCGCCACCAGGGCGCGGCGCAGCACCTTTTTCGTATCCTCGTCGTACAGGGTCGCGTTCTCGGCTTCGTCGTGGGCGTGGCCGTACTGGTGCAGGATGTCCTGGGTGCTGCCGCTGCCATGGCCGCCGTGGTCCCCATGGTCGCCGTGGTCGCCGTGGTCATCGTGGTCCTCGCCGTCGGTAAACAGCGAGGATTCCTCGCCCAGGAACTGGCCGTAGCGGCGCCGCAGCGCGCCCTGGTCGGCGGCGATCTTCTGGCTGCGCTCGAGCACGGCGTCGCGGCTGAGCTTCGTGTTGCGCATGTCGGCCACCAGCTGCTCGGTGTCGATGATGATCTGGCGCTGGCTGCGCAGGCTCTGCGGCTTGACCAGCATCGGCATCGCGGCACTCTCCTCTTCCGCTTCCTCGAGCGGGGCCGGCAAGCGCAGCGTGTAGGTCGGCGACTGGACCGTGTGCGGACGGCCGGCGTTGTCGGTGGCGCGGACAAAGAAATACAGCTCGTCGCCCGGCTCCATGCCCAGCTCGGCCAGCGACCACCGTTTCGACCAGTTGCGCTGCTTCGGGTCGGGCGAGCCCGGCAAGGGCATTTCGCGGTCGGTGAAGCGGATGTTCTCGCCGCTGCCGCGCGCCAGCGTCATGTGCAGCGTGGCGCGCACGATCCGGTAGTCGTCCTGGATCTTGACCGCCATCGGGGCGCTGGTCGCCGTTTCGGAAAGGTCCTGCACCATCTGGGTCGGGGTGAGGATGGTGATTTCCGGCGGCTGGTCGGGCGTCACCTTCAGCGTGTGGCGCTTGCCCTGCCAGCGCCAGAACACCGACTCGGTCGCGGTCCAGCGTGCGCATTCCTTGCCCGGCACGAGGGTCTGGCCGTTGCTGAGCTCGATCTTCTCCATGCCGGCGCCGTCCTTCAGGCACCAGCTCACGACCGTCTGCTCCGGCACCAGCAAATCGCCTGGCGCCGCCTCCACCGGTTTGACGCCGGTGTAGGCCGGCGGCGCAGTGCGCACCACCAGCCGGGAAGCGCCCGGCGCGGCGGCTGCCGCCGGCGCCGCAGCGGGCGCACTGACGGCTTCAGGCGGCGCCGATGCGACAAACCAGACCGCGCCCGCGGCGGCGACGCTGCCCAGCAGCCACGGCCAGCCGGCCTTGACGCGTCCGCGTGCGATGCGGCGCAATTGCGGCCCGCTGACGCTGGCGTCGATCCGGTCGAGCAGGCGGCGGCGCTGCAGTTGGGCCACCGGCGTCGGCGCATGCTCGAGCAGCGCGCTGCTGTCTTCCATCTGCGGCACGGCGCCGTCCAGCCACGCGGTCCATGCGTAGCCGACGCGGCGGCGCAGGATGGCCCAATCCCAGGAGCACCAGGCAAGCCAGGCGATCAGGCCCGGCGCCGAACGGATGAACAGCCACGGCAAGGCGCCGGCGATCCACAGCGGCAGCCGGCGCAGCTGGGCGGCGCGCCAGACGCGCCGGACGATCTCAGCGCCTTCTTGCATGCGTCAGGATCCTTTCGAGTACGAACAAGGCGGCAAGCAGCGCCATCAGGATGCCGCGCAGCGCGCCGCTCGGCTCGGGTGCGCGGACCGCTGGCGATGCCGCGAACACGCGCGGCGGCGCGGTGTAGGCCAGCGGCCCCAGGTGCAGGCGCTGCCAGTCTTCCAGCAGGTTGCGGGCGGCCTTCACGTCTTGCGGCGGCCATGCGGCGGAATGCCACAGGCGGCCGCGCGGGCTGTCGGCGTAGCGCAGACCGCCCACCTGCGCTGCCTTGTCCAGCTCGGGGAAGGCGGCGATATGGGTAACGAGCCACAACGGCGCGCGCAGCGACGGCGGCGGCGCGTCGGCACGGTCCCAGACGATCAGCGCTGTCTGCTCGCCCGGCGTCTCGTCGATGGCCACGCCCTGCGCCGCGAACACCCGGCGCCATTGTTCCGCACGCTCGCTGACGATGTGGACGCGGCGCTCGTCCTTGCTCGGCGCCTGTGCCAGCGTGCGCAATTCGATCCTGCGCCCGAATTCCGGCACCAGCGCCGGCATCGGAATGTCCCCCAGCACCAGCAACCGCGCCTCCGGACGCCACTCGCGCTCATGGGCGCGCAGGAAGCCGATGGCACGCGCTGCCGGCAGCGTGACGCGTTCGGCCTGCGCCAGCCCGGCCTGTGCGGCCTGCTTGTCCGCCCACTGGGGATCGGTACCGGCAGCGACGATGACGGTGTCGCCGCGCCAGGGCATGACCGGGTCGGCCAGCCAGGCGATGGCGCAGGCCAGCAGCAGGCAGCGCACCAGCAGCAGGAAAAGGTCGTTCCAGCGCCATTCGCGCGTCTGGCGCGGTTCGGTGCGCGGCAGGAAGCGCGCCGTGGCCAGGGGCACGGCCTGGTGCTGCTCGCGCTTGCGGCGGTGCCACCACACCGGCAACAGCAGCACCGGCAATGCCAACCACCAGAGCGCGTTCATGGCCGGCCTCCCGGACGGCGCAGCCACAGCCGCAACACCTCGCCGGGGGATTGCTCGATGCGCGCCGCCACCAGCGGGATGTCATGCTTGCGGCAGGCGGCGCTCACCTGCGCGAAGTGTTGCTCGCGGTTGCGGCGGTAACCCGCTTTCAGGTCCGAGCCGAAACGGAACACGCCCGCGCCCTGCTCCGGGTCGCGATAGGCCAGGGCGTCGGAAAAACTGGCGTCGACCTCGGCCTGGGTCTGCAGGCACAGCACGCGCACGTCGTGGCGCATGCCGCGCAGGCGCATCAAGGCCTGCGACAGCGGCGAAGGCCAATCGAGCAGGTCGCTGGCCGCGAAGATCACGCTCGGCGACTGGGCGAAATGCAGGCTGGCGCGCAGGGTGTCGGCGTCCGGCAGTTCGCCGTCCGCCTGCACCCGGCTCAGCTGCAGCAGCACGCGCTGCAGCTGGCGCGGGCCGCGCAGGGCCGGGGTGAACTGCACCTTGCCACCATTGAGTACGACCAGGCCGAACGCATCTCCCTGGCGCTGGGCGATGGCGGCGACGCAGCCGAGCAGCGTGCGCGCATAGGCCAGCTTGTCGACGCCTTCCACCTCGCGGCTGGGTTCCAGCATCGAGGCGCTGGCGTCCAGCACCAGCCAGACCGCCACGTGGCTGTCGCGCTCGGCCTCGCGCACGAAGTACCGGTCGGCGCGGGCCAGCAGCTTCCAGTCGACACGGCGCCACTCGTCCCCGGGCGCATAGGCCCGGTACTCGGAAAATTCGACGCCCGCCCCACGCTCGCGCCCGGCGTGGATGCCGTGCCCCAGGCCCGCCAGCACGTGGCGGATCACGAGGTCGAGCTTCTGCGTATGCGCGATCAGCGCGGTCTTCACCAGCGACAAGATTAATCGACCCGGATCTCGTTGCGCAGGGATTGCAGGATGTCGGCGATGGCGATGCCGTCGGCCTCGGCCTCGAAATTGCGCAGCACGCGGTGCGCCAGCACCGGCAGCAGCATGGCCTGGATGTCGTCGCGCGTGACCGCCAGGCGGCCCTGCATCAGGGCGCGGGCTTTCGAGGCCAGCACCAGGGCCTGGCCGGCGCGCGGGCCGGCGCCCCAGCCGATGTGGTTTTTCACCGCGGCGACCGTGGTCTCGGAAGGGCGGGTCGCGCGCACCAGGCGCGTGGCATAGCGCAACAGGTGCTCGCCGATCTCGATGTCGCGCACCAGTTGCTGCAGGCGCAGCAGCGTGTCGACGCTCATCGCCGGCTCGGCGTCATCCAGGCCCGCATGCGTGGTGCGCGAGACCATCATGACCTCTTCGTCCTCGGTCGGGTAAGCGACGTCGATGCGCAGCAGGAAGCGGTCGAGCTGGGCTTCCGGCAGCGGATAGGTGCCGGCCTGCTCGATCGGGTTCTGCGTGGCCAGCACGAAGAACGGACGCGGCAGTGCATGGGTGGTGCCGGCGAAGGTAACGGCGCGCTCCTGCATGGCTTCGAGCAGCGCGGACTGGGTTTTCGGTGGCGCGCGGTTGATCTCGTCGGCCAGCAGCACCTGGGTGAACACCGGGCCCTGCTGGAAGCGGAACACGCGCTGGCGCGTGCTGGTGTCTTCTTCGAGGATCTCGGTGCCGACGATATCCGAAGGCATCAGGTCCGGCGTGAACTGCACGCGGCGGAACTGCATGTCGGTGGCCTGCGCCAGCGACTTTACCAGCAGCGTCTTGCCCAGGCCCGGCACGCCCTCCACCAGCGCGTGGCCGCCCGCCAGCAGGCAGGTCACGAGCAGGTCGACCACCTCTTCCTGCCCGATGATCACGCGCGCCATGCTCGCCTTCAGCGCGCCGATTTTCTCCACCAGTCCGGCAATTTCCTGTTCACTCCACGCTACCGCATCACGTTCAGCCACCACTTACGCTCCCAACGCATATTGAATGATATTGACCGCGAAGCGGGTGTTGTCGACCGCGAGGAACCGCTTGTTGCGGAAGTCGTAGTCCCACTCGCATCCGTAGTCCTTGTTCGAGTACAGCACGCGGATGCGCCCGCCGAACTCGATCGCCTTCAGGTACTCGTGCACCAGGTCGTCGCCCCAGCCATTCAGTTCCCCAGAGGTCGTCGGCGGGCCGTCGAACTTGAAGAAGCACGAATACAGCGGGTGCGTATTCGGGATCTTCTTCAAGGCCGACGCGCCGAAGATCTTCGCCATCTCGGCTTCGAACGACTTGGCGAACAGGCCGTCGATGTCGTGGTTGCAGTCGTCCACGAACACGAAGCCGCCGCCGCGCACGTATTTTTCGAAATTGCGCCGCTCGGCTGGCGTGAACTGCACCAGCTTGTGCCCCGCCAGGTAGCAGAACGGCGCCTGCAGCATCTTCGGATCCGACAGTGCGACCATGCGCTCGGTCGGATCCACCCGCAACGTGGTGTACTCGACGAGCGAGTTCAGCACGTTGCTGGGCATACGGATGTCCACGTCCCAATTGCCCGACTCGTACATCAGGCGCGTGAAGTAGAAATCGAAGGATGCCATAAGCGGGCCATTAAAAAGAAACTCACACCGCGTCGGACAGCGAAGTAAAGTTGAAGTCGCGCACCTTCATCGACGGCAGCACCATCTGGTACGGCACCTCGTCGCCGCCGATGATCTCCGGCTTGCCGAGTTCCTCGATGTTGTTGAGGATGGTGACCGGGCTTTCGTTGAAGCGGAAGTTCTTCACCGGATGCTTGATCTTGCCGTTCTCGACGTAGAAGGTACCGTCGCGGGTCAGGCCGGTGATGAGCAGCGACTGCGGATCGACCATGCGGATGTACCAGGTGCGCGTGACCACGATACCCTTCTTGGTGTTGGCGACCAGCTCGTCCAGCGACTTGGTGCCGCCGGCCATGATCATGTTGCCGTGGCCCGCCGTGGCCTGCTTGCCGGTCTTCTGCGCCCAGAATGGCGAATACTCGAGCGAGGCGACGCGGCCGTTCTTGATCAGGTCGGTACGCTTGCGGGCGAGCATGGTCTCGTTGTCCCACGGCGCCACCGGCACGTCCGGGTTCCACGGGTCGGCCCAGATGTTGACCTGCTCGTCGAACAGCTTCTCGCCCAGGCGGTTGCCGCCGCCCTTCTTGGCCAGGAAGCTGCGGCCTTCGTCGGCCGAGCGCGCGCTGAAGGAAGCGAACATGTTGCCGAGGATTTCCGAGGTCGCGGCCGGCTCCAGGATCACGGTGTAGCGGCCCGGTTCCAGTGCTTTCGCATCGACCGAGCGCAGCGCCTTGTCGATCGCGATCTCGGCGGCTTCCGCGGCATTGAAGCGGCGCGCATCGACCGCCGAGCGGGTCACCCAGCCCGAACCGCGGCCGTCTTCGGTGCGCGCGGTGCAGGTAAAGGAGAGGTCGGTGAATTCCTGGAAGCCGAACACGCCCTTCGAGTTGGCGATGCAGGCAAAGCGGGTGCTGTCGGTGAAGAAGCCGGCCGTGACCAGCTTCTTGGCGCGCGCCTGGCCGATCGCCGCGGCCGCCACGTCGGCGCGGTAGGCCGGGTCGATCGCGGCCGTGGTCGACATGAAGGTCTTGGTGGTGAGGTAGTCCTGCTTGCTCACGGCCGGCACGAATTCCGGATTTTCCGGCGCCAGGCGCGCCAGCTCCTCGGCGCGGCGCACGGCCTTTTCCAGCGACTTGTCGTCGAACTCGTTGACCACGGCGGTACCCACGCGCTTGCCGAAGGCGACGCGCACGGCCAGCTGGGTGTCTTCGGTCAGGCCCGAGGTCGACACGCTGTTGCGCGCGAAACGGATGTTACCGGTCTGGTTGCCTTCGATCGAGATGCTGCATTCGTCGGCTTTCGAGAAACCGATCACGCGGTCGGCGATGCGCTTGGCTTGTTCCTGGTTCAGCTGTTTCATGTGTTTCTCCCCTCAACCGATCTTGCGTGCGGTGTTGATGACGTTGATGCCATTGAAGCGGCTGGTAGACGACCCGTGCGAGACCGCGCTGACCTGGCTCGGCTGGCCCTTGCCGTCGAAGAACGAGCCGCCCATGCGCCAGTCGCGTTCGTCGCAGATGGCGCTGCAGGCATTCCAGAATTCCTGGGTATTGGTCTGGTAGGCCACGTCTTCCAGCGGGCCCGTGATCTTGCCGTTCCGGATCTCGTAGAACAGCGTGCCGCCGAACTGGGAGTTGTAGCGCTGCTGGTCGATCGAGTAGGAGCCGCGGCCGAGGATGTAGATGCCCTTCTTGACGTCCTTGATCATCTCGTCCGGTGTGAGCCGGGCCTTGCCCGGCTCCAGCGAGATGTTCGGCATGCGCTGGAACTGGATGGTGCTCCAGCTGTCCGCGTACGAGCAGCCGTGCGATTCTTTTTCTCCGATGATGTGGGCCTGGTCGCGTGTGGCCTGGTAGTTGACCAGGATGCCGTTGCGGATGATGTCCCACTTCTTGGCGCGCACGCCTTCGTCGTCGTAGCCGATCAGGCCGAGCGAGCCCGGCGTGGTGCGGTCGGCAACGAAATTCACGCGCTCGGAGCCGTACTTGAATTTCTTCGATTCCCACTTGTCCAGGCCCACGAAGCTGGTGCCGGCGTAGTTGGCTTCGTAGCCGAGCACGCGGTCCAGTTCGGTCGGGTGGCCGACGTTCTCGTGGATGGTCAGGAACAGGTGTTCGGGGCTCAGCACCAGGTCGTACTTGCCCGGCTCGACCGACTTGGCGGTGAGCTTCTCGCGCGCCTGCTTTCCCGCCAGCCTTGCATCCTCGACGATGTCGTAGGAGTTGGTGTACAGCGTAGTGACGCCGCCGGCGGCCCGCACCTTGTCGCTGGCTTTCGCATCGAAGTACTCGTAGCCCATCGACACCGGCGAGCTCAGGCCCGCACGCGAGCGGAACTTGCCGCTGGCCTTGTCGACGGCGGTGGCGTTGATCGGCGCCCACAGGCGGTGGACGTCCTGGTCGATGTAGGAGCCGTCGGTGGAAGCAAAATACTTCTGCTGGTTGATCTGGAACAGCGACGCGGTCATGAAGTTGGCGCCGGCGTCCAGGCCCGCCTTGTTGGCCGCGATCAGCATGTCGGCCTTCTGCTTGACCGGAATGGCGCGCCAGTCCTTCAGGACCGGGGTGGCCCAGGCCACTTCGCCCACGCCTTTGACCGGCGCCAGGCGCACCGGCTCGGTCTGCAGCTTGGCGTTGGCCTTGGCGATCGCCACCGCCTGGCGCGCCGCCTCGGCCACGCTGTCCGGGGTCATGCTGTTGGTCGAGGCGAAGCCGTAGGCGCCGTTGGCGATCACGCGCACGCCCACGCCGCTCGACTCGGTGTTGCTGATGTTCTCGACGTTCAGGTCGCGCGTGATGATGAACTGGTTCAGGTAGCGGCCGATGCGCACGTCGCAGTAGGACGCGCCGGCCTTGGTCGCGGCATTCAGCGCGACGTCGGCCAGGACCTTCTTGGCGCTGGCGGCCATCGGGTTGAGCAGCTCTTCGGCGGCGATGGCGTTGCCGAAGACGGGGATCAGCATGGCGCCCGCGGTGCCGGCGCCGATCTGGAGGAATTTACGACGTTCCATTTCTATGAGTTTCCCTATGATCCGTCATTCCCGCGCAGGCGGGAATCCAAGTTCGTAGCGTCGTGGTAGCGCATGCAAAATCGGGTTCCCGCCTTCGCGGGAACGACGTTGGTTTGGGCCGCTGGCTTTTTACACCGCGTCCGACAGCGACGTGAAGTTGAAATCGCGGATCTTCATCGCCGGGATCAGCATCGAGTAGTTCGCCTCGTCGCCGCCGATCACCAGCGGCCTGCCGATCTCGTCGATGTTGTTGAGCATCGTGATCGGGCTCTCGTTGAAGCGGAAGTTCTTGATCGGATGCTTGACCTTGCCGTTCTCGATGTAGAAGGTGCCGTCGCGGGTCAGGCCGGTGACCAGCACCGACTGCGGGTCCACCATGCGGATGTACCAGGTACGGGTGACCAGTACGCCCTTCTTGGTGTTGGCGATCAGCTCGGCCGTGCTCTTGTCGGTGCCGGCCATGATGATGTTGCCGGCGCTGCCGATGGCGCGCTGGTTCTTCTGCCTGGCCCAGTACTGCGAATAGTTCAGCGCATTGATGCGGCCGTCCTTGACCAGGTGGGTGCGTTCGCGCGGCAGCATGTTGCCGTCCCACGGCAGCACCGGCACGTCCTTGTCCCACGGGTCGGACCAGATGTTGACCTGCTGGTCGAACAGCTTGTCGCCCAGGCGGTTGGCGCCGCCCTTCTTCGACAGGAAGCTGCGGCCCTCGTCGGCCATGCGGGCATTGAAGCCGCCGATCATGAAGGTCAGCAGGTCGCTGGTGGCGGACGGCTCCATCACCACGGTGTAGCGGCCCGGCTCGAGCGCCTTGGCGTCCACCGAGCGCAGCGCCTTTTCGATCGCCACGTCGGCCGCTTCGCGCGGGTCGAATTTCGCCACGTCACGCGCCGAACGCTTGACCCAGCCCGAACCGCGGCCGTCTTCGGTGCGCACGGTGCAGGTGAAGTCGAGCGAGGTGGCGACCTGGTGGCCGAACACGCCGTTCGAGTTGGCGATGGTTTCGAAGCTGGCGCGGTCGGTGAGGAAGCCGGCCGACACCAGGCCCTTCTTGCGGCAGGCTTCCATCGCGTAGGCGGCGGCCTGGGCGCGGAATTCCGGGTCGATGTCGGCGGTGCGCTGGACGAAGGTCTCGGAGGATTTGTAGGCGGTCTTGGCGATCGCCGGCATGAATTCCGGGTTCTCCGGCGCCAGGCGCGCCAGGTCTTCGGCGCGGCGCACGGCGCGCTCGAGCGACTTGTCGTCGAACTCGTTGATGGTGGCGGTGCCCTGGCGCTTGCCGAAGGCGACCTGCACCGTGATGCGGGTGTCGTCGGCCAGGCCGGCGGTGGAGACGGCATTGCGGGCAAAGCGGATGTTGCCGATGCGGCTGCCTTCGACGTTGACGATGCACTCGTCGGCTTTCGAGAGCGACAGCACGCGGTCGGTGATGCGCTTGGTCTGGTCCTGGTTCAGGATGCTCATGGGTGTCCTTCTCCTCAGCCGATCTTGCGGGCGGTGTTGATGACGTTGATGCCGTTGAAGCGCGTGGTCGACGAGCCGTGCGACACGATACTGATCTGCGGCGGCTGTCCTTTGCCGTCGAAGAAGGAACCACCCATGCGCCAGTCGCGCTCGTCGCAGATGGCCGAGCAGGCGTTCCAGAATTCCAGGGTGTTGGACTGGTAGGCCACGTCTTCCAGCATCGGGCCGATCTTGCCGTCCTTGATCTCGTAGAACAGCTGGCCGCCGAACTGGGAGTTGTAGCGCTGCTGGTCGATCGAGAACGAGCCGTCGCCGACGATGTAGATGCCCTTCTTGATGTCCTTGACCATCTCGTCCGGGGTCAGGCGCTTCTTGCCGGGCGCCAGCGACACGTTCGGCATGCGCTGGAACTGCACCGAGTTCCAGCTGTCGGCGTACGAGCAGCCGTGCGATTCCTTCTCGCCGATGATGTGGGCCTGGTCGCGCGTGGCCTGGTAGTTGACCAGGATGCCGTCCTTGATGATGTCCCAGCGCTTGGTCTTGACGCCTTCGTCGTCGTAGCCGACCGCGCCCAGCGAACCCGGGGTGGTCTTGTCGGCGTACAGGTTGACCATCGGGTTGCCGTACTTGAATTTCTTCGATTCCCACTTGTCGAGCGTGGCGAAGCTGGTGCCGGCGTAGTTGGCTTCGTAGCCGAGCACGCGGTCCAGTTCCGTCGGGTGGCCGACGTTCTCGTGGATCGTCAGCCACAGGTGTTCCGGCGACAGCATCAGGTCGTACTTGCCCGGCACGACCGACTTGGCGGTCAGCTTGGCCTTGGCGTCGCGGCCGGCGGCGCGCGCGTCCTCGATGATGTCGTAGGAATTGGTGTACAGGGTGGCGACGCCGCCCGCGGCCTTGAGCTTGTCTTCCTTGCGGGGGGTGAGGTATTCGTAGCCCATGCCGACCGGCGAGCCCAGGCCGGAGCGCGAACGGAACTTGCCGGTGCTCTTGTCCACGGCGGTGGCCTGGAACGGCGCCCACAGGCGGTGCACGTCCTGCTCGATGTAGGAGCCGTCGGTGGAGGCGAAATATTTCTGCTGGTTCACCTGGAACAGCATCGAATTCATGAAGGTCGCGCCGCCTTCCATGCCGGCCTTGTTGGCGGCGATGAGCAGGTCCGCTTTCTCCTTGATCGGCACGGTGCGCCAGTCCTTCTTGATCGGCGTGGCCCAGGAAACGTCACCGACGCCCTTGACTGGAGCCAAGCGCACCGGTTCGGACTGCAGCTTGGCGTTGGCCTTGGCGATCGCCACCGCCTGGCGCGCCGCGTTGGCGATGCCGTCGCTGCTCATGTCCGAGGTGGCGGCGAAGCCGTAGGCGCCGTTGGCGATCACGCGCACGCCCACGCCGGCGGACTCGGTGTTGGCCACGTTCTCGACGTTCAGGTCGCGGGTGGTGATGAACTGGTTCAGGTAACGGCCGATGCGCACGTCGGCGTAGCTGGCGCCGGCCTTGGTGGCGGCGTTCAGCGCGACGTCGGCCAGCGCCTTCTTGGCGGCCGTCGGCATGCTGCTGAGCAGTTCTTCAGCGGCGATGGCGCGGCTGAACGGGACGAGCGTGGAGGCGAGCGCCAGGCTGCTGAAATTGAGAAAGGTACGGCGTTCCATAATGTCTCCTGAAATCAACCTACTTCTGGGCAGCGGTCCCGCTTTGTGGGCGGCCCGCTCTTGTATGTACGGCGGAGGAAGCGTCTTTACCGGGCGAAAATAGGCCTCGGCAAACTTGTCAACCTTAGCAGCAACTTGGGATTTTGAATAGGCAATTGTTATGCCAGATCAAAACATCGGCCGGGCACATGATGTTTGCGCACGACGGTGTTCGTGAACGTGTCCGCCGGTGTGTCCGCTACCTGTCCGGCGACTGTCCGCCCGCCTGCCGCGGACACATGGGCGGACAAGGTGCGGGCGCGATATGCATACGCGGACAAGGCTTGACTGTCCGCGCCGTGTGACCGATCATCGGCGCGGCGGCGGCGCCCTGCCCGGCCGCGAACAATCACTTGGAGACCTCGAACCGATGAAACGACTGATCCTGGCCGCAGGTATCGCTGCAACCCTGGCCACCGGCTTGAGCGCCGCTGGCGTCGCGCAGGCCGACGACGCCCTGAAGGCAGCCATCGCGGGCGAACACCGCAGCGCCGCCAACAAGGCACGCGACGCGGCGCGCCACCCGTACGAAACCCTGACCTTCTTCGGCATCAAGCCGAACATGACGGTGGTGGAGCTGTCGCCGTCGGGCGGTTGGTACACCGAGATCCTGGCGCCCTACCTGCGCCAGAACGGCAAGCTGATCGGCGCCGGCGAGGAAATCGCGCCGGAGAAGCGCTACGGCATGGCCTTCAAGAAGAAGCTCGATTCGAACCCGGCGGTCTTCGACAAGGTGGTCCCGGGCATCTTCGAACCGCCGACCCGCTACCAGATCGCGGCGCCGAACAGCGTTGACATGGTGCTCACCTTCCGCAACCTGCACAACTGGGCCGGCCACGGCGACGAAGCGCTGAAGAACACCTTCAAGGAAATCCACAAGGTGCTGAAACCGGGCGGCGTGCTGGGCATCGTCGACCACCGCCTCCCTAGCTCGATGACGCAGGACGCCAAGGCTTCCAGCGGCTACGTGCACGAAGCCTGGGTCATCAAGATGGTCGAGAGCGCCGGCTTCAAGCTGGCCGCCAAGTCGGAAGTCAACGCCAACCCGAAGGACACCGCCAACCACGAAAAGGGCGTGTGGACCCTGCCGCCGGTGCTGGCCAACAAGGACAAGGACCGCGAGAAGTACCTGGCGATCGGCGAGAGCGACCGCATGACGCTCAAGTTCGTCAAGCAGTAAGACCGCCGTCATCCGTACGGGAAAGGGGCAGTCCGATGGGCTGCCCCTTTTTCGTGACGATTCGAGTATTTCATTCGGCGGCGAGCGTGTATATTCTTGCGGTTGAGTATCAATCAAGCCACCGAAGGAATTCATGAAAACCGCACGCCTTGCCGCCGCCGTGGCATTCGCCCTGTCCGGCCTCGTCCACGCCCAGGACACCTCCCCTCCGCCCGCCCCGACGCCTGCGACGCCGCCCTCGCCCGCGGTCGCGACGCCGTCCGCCACCAAGGCCCCTGCCCTGCCGGCGGTCGAGAATTCGGTGGTCAAGATCTTCGCCACCGTGCGCCGTCCCGACCCGTACAAGCCGTGGGCGAAGCAGTCCCCTAGCGACGTGACCGGCTCGGGCGTGATCATCGAAGGCAAGCGCATCCTCACCAACGCCCACGTGGTCGGCTACGCCAGCCAGGTCGAGGTGCAGGCCAGCCAGTCGGGCGACAAGGTCCCGGCCAGGGTGATCGCGCTGGCGCGCGGCCTGGATCTCGCCGTGCTGGAACTGGAAGACCCGTCCTTCTTCGACAAGCGCCCGCCCGTGCAGCGCGCAGCCGTGCTGCCGGACGTGCGCGAAGCCGTGTACGCCTACGGCTATCCGGTCGGCGGCAATTCGCTGTCCACTACCCGCGGCATCGTCTCGCGCGTGGAATTCGTCGGCTACGGCTCGTTCAGCTCGGGCCTGCGCATCCAGATCGACGCGCCGATCAACCCGGGCAACAGCGGCGGGCCGGTGATCGCCGGCGACAAGATGATCGGCCTGGCGTTCTCGATGGCGGCGGGCGCCCAGAACATCGGCTACGTGATCCCGAACGAAGAGATCGAACTGTTCCTGAAGGACGTGGCAGACGGCCGCTACGACGGCAAGCCGCTGCTGCACGACAGCATCCAGACGCTCGAGAACCCGGCGCTGCGCCAGTTCCTGAAGCTCGACAAGTCGGTGGCCGGCGCGGTGGTGCACAAGCCGTACAGGACCGACGCAGGCTGGCCGCTGAAGGAGTGGGACATCATCACCCACATCGGCGAGCACCCGATCGACAACCAGGGCATGGTGCAGCTGGGCGCGAACCTGCGCGTGCGCTTCCAGTACCGCATCCAGCAGGTAGCGAAGAACGGCAAGGTGCCGATGACGATCGTCCGCAACGGCAAGCAGATGAAGGTCGAGGTGCCGGCCAGCGGCCCGCGTCCCCTGCTCATTCCCGACCTGAACGGCGGCTATCCGTCCTACTTCGTGTACGGCCCGGTGACGTTCACGCGCGCGACGGCCGAGTTCCTGTCCTTCCTGGTGACGAATGCCGGGGCGATGAACGCCTACAGCTTCAACGCCAGCCCGCTGGTGACGCGGCGCGGCGACTCGCCGGACGCGACGCGCGAGGAACTGGTGGTGGTCAGCAGCCCGTTCTTCCCGCACAAGCTGGTCAGCGGCTACAGCAACCGCTTCGGCTCGGTGGTCGACACGGTCAACGGCGTCAAGATCCGCAGCCTGGCGCACCTGGTGTCGACCCTGCGCGACCTGAAGGACGAGCACGTCGTGTTCCAGTTCGAGCAGCGCTACGGCGAGACCATGATCCTGCCGCGCAAGGCGGTGATGGATGCGACCGAGGCGATCCTGTCCGACAACGGGATCCGGACGCAGGGGTCGGAGGACATGATGCGGGTGTGGGGCGGGAAGTAAGCCCTAGCGGCTTCTCATGCAAAATCGGATCCCCGCCTGCGCGGGGATGACGGATCAAATTGCGTTGGTCCCAAGACCGTCGTTCCCGCGCAGGCGGGAACCCAATTTCAACAAACCTTCAGGGCAAGGCGCAGCGCCGAAGACAGTACGCCTGTACGGCGAGGCGATGCAACGCAGCCATGGAGGTGTTGATAGGTTCTCTTAAACCTTCTTTTCCTTCTTCACCGGCACAAACAGCAAATCCTGGAAGTCATAGCTGAAGTCCGTCTCCGTCGAGACCGGCTTCATGCGCACGCGCTCGATGCTGCCGTCGTGGTCCAGCGAGAAGGTGACGTAGGCATCCGCGTTGAAGTTGCGCTCCTTCCAGCGCACGATGAAGGTGTCGTGCTGGAAGTGCTCCATCTCCCCGGTCAGGTCCGGCGTGCGCGAGAAGGACATCACCAGCCTGTTGTTCACGCGGCGGATGGCAGCCTTGCCGTACCACGGATCCTCATACTCCCCCTCGTACGAGGCCAGCGGCAGCGACGGCTTCGAGCCGGCCGCGCGGGTGGCGACTTCGCCCTTGATGCGGGCGGCTTCCTTGGCCTGCATCTCCTTGTCGATGTCGGCGATGCGGCCGATCCAGTCGGTCGGCGCCACGCCCAGGTGCTGGTCCAGCAGGCGGTACTGCAGCGCGTTGAGCGAGGGGCCGCTCTCGGCGTTGGTGAAGATGGCGATGCCCAGCTTCGCTTCCGGCACCAGCAGCACGCGGGTATAGAAGCCCTGCAGCGCGCCGCCGTGCATGGCCACCAGCTTGCCCTGGTAGTCGCGCAGCTGGAAGCCCAGGCCGTAGGCGTAGAAGTTCGGCTTGGTGGCGGCCAGCGGCGGGCGCGGCGTGTTGATCGCCATCGGGGTCTGGGCGGTCCACATCTCGCGTGCCTGCTTGTCCGACCACAGGCGCACTTCCTTGCCCGCGGCGTCCTTCCCGACGCGTCCGCCATCGAGCAGCACCTGCATCCAGCGCGCAATGTCCTCGGCATTGGTGTTGATGCCGACCGCGCCGACCGCGTTCGCCACCGGCATCGGTTTCACGGGCACGGCCTTGCCGTTGATCTTGCTGTGCGGCGCCGAGACGTTGGCGAACTTCGCGTTCTCTTCCAGGCTCGTCGTCGTGTTGGTCATGCCGATCGGGTTCAGGATCCACTCGTGCATGGTCTCGCCCCAGGTCTTGCCCGACTTGGCGGCGATGATCTTGCCGGCGACGATGTACAGCAGGTTGTCGTAGGCGTAGCTGTTGCGGAAGCTCGTGGCCGGCTTGATGTAGCGCAGGTTGTGGATGATCTCGTCGGTGCTGAAGGTGGTGGTCGGCCACCACATCAGGTCGCCGGCGCCCAGCCCCAGGCCGCTGCGGTGCACCAGCAGGTCGCGGATGGTCATCTCGGCGGTGACGTAGGCGTCGTACATGCGGAAGTCCGGCAGGTGCTTGATGACCGGGTCGTCCCAGGCCAGCTTGCCCTGGTCGACCAGCATGCCCAGCGCGGCGGCGGTGAAGGCCTTGGAGTTCGAGGCGATCTCGAAGATCGTCTTGCCGTCCACCCTGGCCGGCTCGCCGCGCTTGCGCACGCCGAAGCCTTCGGCGGCCAGGACCTTGCCGTCCTTGACCACGGCAATGGCGATGCCCGGCACGTCGAACTCCTTCATGACGCGTTCGACGTCGGCCTGGAGATTGTAGGCCGGCCCGTGCGCGGCTGTGCCGGCGGCGGCGGTGGCCGGCGCCGCGGCGGTCTGCGCCACGGCGGCGCCGGTGGCGGAAAATGCGATCAGCAGTGCAGCTGCAATGCGGTTCATGGAAAGCACGTCCTCGGTCCTTATTGTTTATTCATCTGCTTGTCGACGCTGCCCTGCGTCTCCGGGTGGTAGCGCTCGCGCGCGGCCTTGTAGATGCGCTCGGCCCAGGCGCGGTCGTCCGGGTTGGCGCGCAGCGCGCCGTACAGCGGCACCACGAACTTCTGGCGGCCGACGCTCATCAGGAAGGCTTCCAGGTGCGGACGGATGCCGCGGTAGCCGGCATGGATCGAGGCGCGGTAGAAGCGGAACGCGACTTCGTTGTTGCTGGTCCTGGCCAGGCCGAACGCCTTGTCGAGTTCCTCCAGCTGGGCGGCGCTGGCCTTCTTGTCGATGTCGTTCAGGAACTTCATCCACTCTTCCGCCTTCCAGCCCTTGGTGTCGAGCTGTGCGGTCTTGATGTCGCCCTTGAGCCAGCGCGCGGTGGTGTCGTTCAGCTTCGTCAGGCGGCTGGACACGGCCTTGGTGGCGCTGGCCGGGATGCCGGGGCCGTACAGCCACTCGTCCAGCTCGGCGTCGCTCATGATCTTCGGATTCCTGGCCAGCAGGTTGGCGCGCAGGTAGTCAACGAACTGCTCGGTGGTCACGCTCTGGAAGGCGTGCCGGTCGAACCAGCTGCGCAGGAACGGATCGAAGGCGGCGCGGCCGGCGCGCTGCTCCAGCGTGCGCAGGAACCAGGCGCCCTTCGGGTAGGCCAGGCCCTGGTCGGTATAGTGCTCGGACGAGGTGTCCGGATGGCGCGTCACCAGCGCCTGCTGCGCCACGGGGATGGTCTTTAGCGACGCCAGCGCTTCTTCCTGCTCGACCTGCAGGTTCATGGTCGCCACCTCTTCGCCGTACATCTTTTCCAGGATGCGGGTGGTGACGTAGGTGGTGAAGCCTTCGTTGAGCCACCAGTGCTTCCACGAGGCGTTGGTCACCAGGTTGCCCGACCAGCTGTGCGCCAGCTCGTGCGCGATCAGGTCCACCAGGCTGCGGTCGCCCGCGATCATGGTCGGGGTCAGGAAGGTCAGGCGCGGGTTTTCCATGCCGCCGATCGGGAACGAGGGCGGCAGGATCAGCATGTCGTAGCGGCCCCAGCGATAAGGGCCGTACAGGGATTCCGCCGCTTCCACCATCTTCTCGGTGTCGGCCAGTTCGTATTCGGCGGCCTTGATGCGCATCGGCTCGGCGTAGACGCCGGTGCGCCCGCCCAGCGTGCGCGCTTCCAGCTCGCCGATGCCGATCGCCAGCAGGTAAGACGGAATCGGCTGCGGCATCGTGAACTTCCAGCCGCCCTTGCCGGTGGCCTTCGGGTCGTTATCGGCGCTCATCACCACGCGCATGCCCTGCGGCGCCTCGATGCGGGCGGTGTAGGTGAAGCGCACCGCCGGGGTGTCCTGGATCGGCACGAAGGAGCGCGCATTGATCGGCTGCGACTGGCTGAACATGAACGGGTACTTGCCCGACATGGTCTGCTTGGGCGTGAGCCACTGCAGCGCGGCGGCCGTCGGCGCGGTCTTGTAGTGGATGCGCACCCTGGCCGGCTGGCCCGGCAGCGCCACGCTCAGGGCCTGGCCCTTTTCGGCATCCGGCTTGCCGAGGGTGTACTTGACGGGCTTCCAGGCGCCTTTCGCATCCTGCGCCTCGATCTTCGAGATCGCCAGCTCGCGCGTGTCGAGGTCCAGCGTGGCGGCCGACTTGTCGATCCAGTCCAGGGTCAGCTCGGCGTAGCCGGCCAGGGTCTTGCGCGTGAAGTCGGCCTTCAGGTCCAGGTGCAGGGCCGTGGTCTTGACCTGGTCGTACCTGGCGTAGCTGAGGGGATCGAGTGCGAACGCGTAGGCGCTCCACTGGCTGAGGATGGCGCAGGCCGTGGCGCGCAGCAGGGTGCTTGTCTTCATGGTCTCTCGCAGAAGGGGTCGATTCGTCAGCCCGGCAGGGCCGAAGGCGCGAGCAGAATAGCATCTTCGCCTGTGGCGGGAAAGCACCAGGGCGCCTGTATTGACGGGCCGGCTCTGCTATGATCTGCCCCTTTCGCTTCAGCCGCCCGCCTTTACTTCATGGACGCCTTTCTCGTCTCGACCGGCATCGTGGGACTCGCCGAGATCGGCGACAAGACCCAGCTGCTGGCCTTCCTCCTGGCCGCGCGTTTCCGGCGCCCGCTGCCGATCGTGTTCGGCATCTTCGTGGCGACCCTGTTCAACCACGCCTTCGCCGCCGCCGTCGGCGCCCTGGTGAGCGAGCTGCTGGGCCCGAACGTGATGCGCTGGGTGCTGGGCCTGTCCTTCCTCGGCATGGCGGTGTGGACCATGATCCCGGACCGGATCGATGAAGAAGAAACGCCGCTGGCGCGCTACGGCGTGTTCCTCACCACCCTGATCGCCTTTTTCGTGGCCGAGATGGGCGACAAGACGCAGGTGGCCACCGTGGCGCTGGCCGCACGCTACGAATCGATGGCGGCGGTCGTCGCCGGCACCACCTTCGGCATGATGCTGGCGAACGTGCCGGCTGTGTATTTCGGCGAGCGCATCGCCGGCCGCGTGCCGCTCACGCTGGTGCACGGCATCGCGGCGCTGATCTTCGCGGTGCTGGGCATCGCCACCCTGCTCGGGGCGGGCGAAGCGCTCGGGTTCTGATTACTCCTGCGTCACCCACACCGGCGCCGACCACAACACGTTGCCATCGTCCTGCGTCACCCGCGCATAATAAAAATGCACGCCCGGCGCCGGCGTGAACGTGGTCGTGGCCAGGTTCGACACTTGCGTCACGGTGCCGTTGCGGCCCGGCACCCCTGCCATGATCGCCACCGCCGCCACCTTCTTGCCCGAGGTGGACGCGAAATTCGCCTGCAGGGTCAGCGGCCCCTTGTTGGTGAACCGCTCGCCCATCAGCCTGCCGTTGGCGGTAAACACGAGCTGCGCGGTCTTGTCCATCGTGGCGAACACGCGGCGCGCCTTGAGCGCCTCCACGAACGTATCGCGGCTCAAGGGCGTCCCGTTGGGCAGCAGCACGCCGGTGCGGTTGGTGTAGGCCGCGCCCCAGTTGGCGCAGTGGTTGTCCTGGTTGGTGCTGAAGGCCACGTGGTAGCCCGCTTCCAGCACCCGGTTGCAGGCCCCCTCGAAATTGCTGCGCCGGGTTTCGGTCTCGGTATCGTTGCTGGAAAAGGCGGTGCTGTTCATCACCTCGCACAGCACCATCGCCTCGTCGCCATCTTGCGTGTACCCGAGCGGCACGCCGTTCACCACGAACTGGCCGCTGTGCGACGGGTGGTTGAACTGTCCCACCCAGCCGCGCTGGCGCATCAGGGTGTAGAGCGCCGCGTAGTCGTTGCGCGGCGTGCGCGTATCGGCCATCAATTCCCCCCTGGCGTTGGTCTCCCAGCCCAGCAGCTCGTCGCTGTTGAAGATGTTGATGTGGCCGCCGTTGTTGATGACGCCCCATTCCATCCCGTACAGCGCCAGGAAGCCCGGCTTGGTAGCGTTGAAGGCGGCCGCGCTGGTCAGGCCGGCCTGGTACAACGCTTTCGCGGCGAGCGGGTCGGCGTCCGGATTGCTGCCGTCCGAGCCGTCGTACATGTGGTTGTGCTCCGACACGGCCAGGAAGTCGAGGCCGCGCCCGCGCGCATAGGCGAAGGCCGCTTCCGGCCCGTACTGCGACTTGAGCGGGTCCTGTCCGCCCTTGCATTCGCCGAGCGCGGCGCCGCCGTCGCTGTGGTTGCTCTGGCTGTGCAGGTTGCCCAGGTAGACCGTGTAGGGCAGCGAGCCGGTGGCCGGCGCCATCGCCGTTCCTTCGGCCCGCTCCGCCATCTCGCGCACGCCCGGCAGCGGCGCAAAGCGCGGCGTGCGCGGCGCGGCCGGGGCGCCGACCGCGATCTCCCAGTCCTGCTCGACCGCCTCGTCGTGATGGCCGTGCGCCCCAGTGTGCGCCCCGTCGTGCGGAACGCCGCGCAGCACCGCGCGCAGGCGCACCCGGTACACGCCGGCCGGGGCCGGGCCGGCGCCGATGCGGCCGTCCCACGCGACCCGCACGGGGACGGGATCGCCGGACAGCTTGCTGTTGCCGCGCCAGAGCCGCGCCACGCGGCCCTGCGGGTTCACCAGTTCCAGCTTCCAGTACACGGTGGCCGGCTGCTCCAGGCCCGGGTAGTGGAAGGATAGATGAAAGGTCCGGCGCGCATCCGGCGCGGCCTTGAAGGGCGCGTGCAGGGTCGCTTCGAACTCCTTGTGCTCGGCCGGGGCCGCGACAGCGCTGCTGCAGCACAGGGCCAGCAGCAGCGCACCAATGGTGGGGGTGGGGGATGTGGTTTTCATAGTGCAATTTTTGCAATTGCACCGAACTCCACCTTGCGCAAAAACGTCTCAACAATTGTAAATTTAACTACAATTGTTGAGCGAGTTCAATGGCCTGACAAACACCTAAAAATGAAAATCCGCCCGCACCATCGGCGTGCTGGCGCGCTGCCCTGCCCCGCCCGTCGTCCTGCGTGAATTACCGAACTTGTTGTTCCAGAACTGGTAGCCGACGCCGACCCGGATCTTCTTCTTGGCGTAGCCGAAGCGCGGGCCGATGTCATACATCAGCGCCATGTCGAGGTTGGTCTCGGCGCTGGTCGGGTTGCCGGTCTCGTCCAGCCCTTTTTCCGCGATCCAGTTCAGGAAGCCTTCGAAGGCCCAGCCTTCGGCCACGTCGATGCCCCAGCTGGCGCCGAACATCGGGTGGGTGTCGTAGGTGTAGCGGCCGCGCACGTTGGCGATCGGCGGGAAGGGGCCGCTCGGGGCGTTGCTTTCGCGCAGCCACAGGATGCTGGTGTTCAGGAAGCCCGGCACGTCCCACATCAGGGTGGGGCCGGCCACCAGCATTCGCTTGCGCGAGTTGTAGCCGACATCGTCCTTGTGGTTGACGTCGAAGCCCGCCGTCAGGCCCACGCCCTTCACTTTGCCGAAGCGGATCTCCTGGCCGCGCAGCGCGCCGATGTCGAGCGTGTGGCGGTACAGCAGGTAGGCTTCGCGCGCGCCGCTGCTGCTGCCCAGCGACCGGGGGTCGGTGCTGTCCGATTTGAGCAGGTCGAGGTTCAGGTAGTTGCTGCCGTACTTGTAGCCGCTGGCGTGCGTGAAGGCGACGATGTGCTTCTTGATGTGCTCGGGGTTGAACGGCTCGGCGAAGCGGGTGCCGTAGCGGTAGCTGATGGCGTTGTCGCTCCAGTCCACCGCGCCGGCGGGGGCCGCGCAGCACAGCAGGGCGGCGCAGGCCGCCAGCGTGATCTTGTTTGTCATGTCCTTGTCCCAGGCTGGTTGTATTGATGGCCCGCGATTGTATCGCCTGGCCTGCGTTCCACATACAGTTCGATCGCGTGTTCGCGCCCGTCGTCGACGAGGGCGATGGTGTTGCCCTGCTGCTCCCGGCCGTCGAGCACCAGCAGTTCGCCCTCGGTGGCGCGGCGCACCGTGACCGTGAACTCGGTCTTGCCGGTCCTGCCGGTCCGGTAGCGCAGGCGCAGCGATTCCCAGCCGGCCGGCAGCAGCGGCGCCAGCGCCAGCCGGTCCGGCGTGCGCCCGATGCCGAGCAGCGCGTCGGTCAGCAGCAGGCAGGCCCAGCCGGCGGCCGGCGCATCCGTGTTCTCCATGATGGCGCAAGGCGTGCCGGTGTAGCGCACGCATGCCGCGTCCCCGCTGCCGGAGCTGAGCGGACTCAGCTTGGCGAGGGCTTCCCAGGCGCGCGTGGCCGCGCCCTGGCCGGCCAGCGCCAGCGCGGTCCAGGCAAGGGTGCGCCCGTCCGGCGGCGCCGCGTCCGCGGCCAGCGCTGCATCCAGCGCGTGCGCCAGCGCCGCCGCCGCACGCGCGGGGTCGGCGCCGGCCAGCACGGCCCAGGCCTGGGTGCCGGGGTCGGCGCCATCGCCATACACATGGCCATCCCAGCCGTGTTCCCCAGCCTGCGCATGCAGCGCCAGCGCCGCGCCGCGGCAGGTGGTGGCGAAGCCGAAGTCGGCGCGGCGGTCGGCCACCTCGGCAAAGCGCTGCAGCACCGCGGCCAGCATGAAGGCCAGCCGCAGGCATTCGGGCCGGCCGGCGCTTTCCGTGTCGTCCTCGTGCATGCGCGCGTCCTGCAGCGGCAGGCCGTGCGGGCCGAAACGCAGGCAGCCGCGCAGGCCGTGCACGCAATACTGGTACAGGTCGTCGTGCGCCAGGCGCGTACCGCTCGACGGTTCGCCGCCTGCCGCTTCGCCCAGCACGCCATAGTCGCCGGTCACGCCAAGGTAGCGGTGCAGGGCGAAGGGCAGCCACAGGAAGTCCTCGACCGGCGCGCCGGCGCGGCCGATGTCCTCGCGCGCGGCGCGCAGCATCTGCGCGCGCAGCGTGGCGGGATGGCCGTGGACCGCCGCCAGCGCGCCCTGCAGCTGCGCGCCCGGTGCGCATCCCATCGTGCCGGCCACCGCCTGGTAGGGCAGCCAGCCGTTGGCGTACAGGTCGAAGGCCGGGTCGGGCGTGTCCACGCGCACGCCGCCGAGCAGCGTGTCCCAGTACGCGTGCACCTGCCGCAGCGCCAGCGCCGCGCCCTTGCTTCCGCCATGCTGCTGCACGGTGCGGCTGGCGGCCAGGCTGTCGGGGCCGGCCGCGCCGAGCAGGAACACCAGTTCGGTCTCCGCCCCCGGCGCCAGCTCGACCGCGGCCTGCAGCGCCGCGCACGGGTCCAGCAGGGCGCCGGTGGCGCCCGCCAGGCTGCTGCGCTCGAGGGCGGCCGGATTCGCCAGGCTGCGGTGGCGGCCGACGAATTCGCGCCGGTCGCAGGTGGCCGTGACGCACGCGGCCTCCACGTGGAAGAAGCCGACCTTGCCGCCGAAGCCGGTGCCGAAGGCGTTGCGGGCGAACAGGGCGCCGCTGGCGACATCGATGCCGGTCACGACCTGCAGCCCGGCATGCGGGCTTGCCGCCGCGCCCTCTTCTGCTTCATCCATCAGCCATTGCACGTAGCCGGTCACCGACAGGCGGCGCGGCGCATCCGAGGCGTTGCGCAGCCTGAGCACCGAATACTTGAGCGGCGCTTCCGCCGCAACGAAGCAGCGCAGCTCGGAACGGATGCCGTGCGCCTGGTGCAGGTACAGCGTGTAGCCGAAGCCGTGGCGCGTCACGTAATCCTCGCCGGAGGGCATCGGCCAGGGCGTGGGCGACCATGCCGCGCCGCTGTCCTCGTCGCGCAGGTAGAAGGCCTCGCCCTCGTCCGGGCTCAGGCGCAGCGTGCGGCGGCCGCACCAGCTGCCGCCCGTGCCTGCCTGGGTGACGACGGCGCCGAAGCCGGCATTGGCAAGCGGATGCACCCGCAGCGAAGGCAGCGCGCGGCCGGCGCGGAGCACGAGCTCGCGCCCGTCGGCGGAGAAGCCGCCGGCGCCGTCGTCGTGCAGGTGCGGCCCGGCCAGGAGCGGTTCGTCCTCCAGCGGCGGCGCATCGGTGGTCCACGGCGCAGGCTGCACCCTGGGCACGAATGGCGCGGGCAGGGCCGGCAGCGGCCGCGCCGCGCGCTGCAGCTGCTCGGCCAGCGTGCCGCGCTCTTCCAGCAGCAGCACGTGCGCCGCGGCGCGCAGCAGGATGCGGTCTTCCTGCGGCACGTCGGCCAGCAGGTGGATGTGCAGGTGCTCGCGCTCGCCGGGGTCGAGGCGTTCGACCTGTTCGCGCACCGCGCGGCTGTCGCACAGCACCACCAGATCGGCCGCCAGGCCACGGGCGCGCCAGTAGGCATGGGCCTGCAGGATTTCGCGCGCCAGCATGCTGTCCGGCCCCGGCTGCAGCACGAGCAGCGGCAGGCTGCCGTCCACGCCATAGGCCGCCAGGGCCGCGCGGGCGCGCACGTTGCGCTCGATGACGCCGGCCTCGGCGCGCAGGCCCGGCACCGGTTCCAGCAGGCAGGCGGCCAGGCGGTTGTAGAGCTGGGCCTGCGCCTCGCCCAGGCCGGCCCTGCGCAGGAAGGCCTGGCCATGGGTCCATGCGGCCTCCACGGCCTGTCCCACCGCGCCGGCATCGCGGTAGCGGGCGGCGAGTTCGCGCGCGGCGGCAGGCGTGGCGGCCGCGCCCAGCACCAGGTCGAGCGTGGCTTCCTGCCCGGGCGCCAGCGTCACCCGGCGGCGGATCGCCAGCACCGGCGCCGAGGGCGCATCGTCCAGCGCCGGCAAGGGGCCGGCCGGGTCCGGGCAGGTGCTGCTGAAGACCGGCGCGCCGGATTCGCCCTGCACGGTCATCAGGTGCAGCAGGGTCGGGGCGGCCGGACCGGCAATGCACAGCAGCGCCTGCGAAGGCTCGTCGATTGTCACCTGCGGGCGCGGCCCCTGCCCGGCGGCGCCGGGCGGCAGTGCCAGGGCGGCGTGGCTCGTCACGTCCAGCGTCCGCGGCGCTTCGCCCAGGTTGCGGATGCGGATGCGGCGCAGCTCGACATCTTCCCCCGGCGCGACCGCGACGTCGCTGCGGATGGCCAGGCCGCGGTCTTCGCGGTGAAAGCCCGCACGGCCTTCGGCAAACACCGCCTCGTAGCGTTCGGGCTCCCCGCACCCCGGCGCCAGCGCGGACGACCACAGCTCGCCGGACGCACTGTCGCGCACGACGCAAGCCAGGCCGCCGCGCCCGCCGAGCGGATCGGGCTGCCAGCGCGTGAGCGGCAAGTCGCCCCACAGGCTGCGGCCTGCGCCGTCGCCCGTCACCATCAGGTGGTAGCTGCCGTTGGACAGCAACTGCACTTCGGGCATGGCCGGGCCGGCGAGGTCGACCACGCGCCCGTGGGCCGGCGCCGCCTGCGCGGGCCTGTCTCCATAGGGCGCGGGGAGCGCGGCGCCGAAGGCCGGCACCGGCTCCTGCAGCAGCGGCAGGGCGGCGCGCAGTTCCGGATCGGCCGCGAAGCGGCGCTGCATCGGCGCGTCGTGCAGCAGCTGCAGCAGTGCCAGCAAGCCCATGCCCTGGTGGCGCGCCGCCGCCGTGCGCACCACCTGCCTGCGTTGGCCGTGCGGCAGGCGTCCCGGCGTGTAGTCGGCCGCATCGTAAAAGCCGTAGCCGCCGGCCAGCCCATCCTGCGCCATGCGTTCGAGGTTGGCCAGCGCCAGGCTGGGGGCCACCGGCAGCGCCAGCATGGCCGCATAGGGCGCGGCCACCAGTTCATTGGCCGCGCCGCGTTCCAGCGCCGCCGCCGGGATGCCGAAGCGCCGGAACTGGAAGTGCAATTGCGCATCGACGGCATTGCAGGCCGACTCCGAGAATCCCCACGGGATGCCGTTGCGCTGACCGTGCGCCGCCTGGGCGCGCACCAGGGCGCGGCCCGCATGGTCGAGCAGCGCGTCGCGCCAGGCCGGCAGCAGGAGCTGCGGCGCCAGCACGTCCGACAGCGCGCCGGTGCGCGACAGCAGCAGTTGACCGGCGCCGGAAACGCGCAGCGGCCGGCCGAGCGCCCACCAGTGGCCCTGCCCCAGCTGGTCCTGCGCCACCGCCAGGTAGCTGGCGATACGCGCTTCGGAAGCGAGCAGGTCGCCATTGCCGGCATCGAGCCGGCTCTCGCGCACGTGGCACCCCAGCGCCAGCAGGCCGCTCTCGCGGTCGAGCAGCGCCGCGAAATCCATGCGCCCGAAGCCGCGCGCCTGGGCCGCCAGCCGCGCGCATTCCCTCAGCAATACCTGCGCGTGCGCGCGCCCGTCGCGCACCAGCCGCGCCAGGCCCGGAGGATGGCTGCCTTGCGGCTCGAGGGCGGCGAGCTCGCGCAGGGTCGGGATGCGCGTCAGGCCGGCGTCCAGCACGTATTCCTGCTCGGCGCGCATCCATGGCGCCAGCGCCAGCAGGTCGTCCTGCGCGGCATGGCATTGGGCGGCGAGGCGCGCCGCCCAGTCGCGCAGCAGCTCGTCGCCGTCCGCAACGCCGGCCAGCAGCGCATCGGCGGCCTTGCAGGCATAGCGCAGGCAATCGGCCAGCCCGGGCAAGGTATCCGCGGCGCGGCACTGCCTGGGGTCGAGCACGGTCCACACGCCGTCCACCAGCCTGCGCACCGCCGCCGGCTGCGGGGCGGCCTGCGCCAGCTCGTCCACCACGTGCAGGGTGGCGCGGATTCCCTCCAGCGCCGGCGGCCCGGCCACCGGGGCATCCGGCAGCTCGTCCAGGCCCACCGCCAGCAGGCGCAGGGCCAGGGCCAGCCAGCCGCTTTCCTCTGTCGAGACGAAGGCCGGCTCGCAGGGCGCGAGGGTGGCGTTGTCGTAGGCGGCGAGGAAATGGCCGTTCCAGCGCTCCAGCAGCACCATCGAGGCCAGCGAGGCGTCGAGGCGCCGCACCAGCTCGCCCGGCGGCAGGTAACCGAAGTCGCGCGCGGCCAGCGCGGAAAGCAGATAGATGCCGATGCCGGCCGGCGTCGTGCGGGCGTCGGCCAGCGGGTGCGGGTGCTCCTGCACGCTGGCCACCGGCAGCCAGTTGTTGGCCGGGCCGGCGTGGTCCTCGAAAAAGCGCCAGCTGCGGCGCGCCAGGCGCGCCAGGAATGCCTGGCGCGCGGCGGACAGGCGCGGCGGGCGCGGCCGGACGGGCAGGCTGGTCCACCACGCGAGCGCAGGCGAGAGGAACCACACCAGCAGCACCGGCGCCGCGGTGAACAAGGAGTAGGGGTTGGCGAAGGTCAGCAGCAGCGCGGTGGCCACCGCCAGCGCCGGCGCGAACCACATCGTCAGCCAGTTGTTCTCGATGCGGCGGGCGGGACGGGCCAGCGCGGGCGGGCGCCATTCGAGCTGGTGGCGGCGCGAGACATGGCGGCGCCAGACCGCGCGCACCGCGGCGTCCAGCTGGCACCAGGCGGCATGCGGCAGGAAGCTGGTCGCCAGCGCGGCGCGCACCAGCGCCACGCGCGCGCCGCGCGCCCAGCTGTCGAGGTGCTGGCGCCAGGGGGCGTCGTGGGGACGGTCGCTGAGGGCCACCAGGCTGCCGAGCAGCCCGGGCAGGAAGAACACCGACAGCACGGCCGCGGTCCAGAAGGCGGGCTCGGTCAGTGCGCTCCAGCACAGCACCAGCAGCGCGAGCAGCGCGGGCGCGGCCAGGCTGTCGCGCAGGGCGTCGAACAACTGCCAGCGCGCGGCAGGCGTCATCGGATTGGCCTTGCCGCTGCCCCCGCCCCTGCCCTCGTCCTTTCCCTTGCCGAGGCGCCGGCGCACCCAGCCGGCCGACTGCCAGGCGGCGCGCACGGCGCGGTGGCGGCGCACGGCATGCTCGCCATAACTGCCGGGGAAGGCTTCCTCGAGGCGCACGCCGCAGTCCAGCGCCGCATGCAGGCAGCCCTCGTCCACCACGCCGGGCGCCAGCAGGACGTGGTCCGGCAGGCGCTCGTGCAGCACGCGCGCGTAGGCGTCCACGTCGTAGATCGCGGCCCAGCCGAACACCGCCTGGGTCTGTTCCTCGCGGCCGGCCTGCGCCGCCCAGGTGCCCCGTCCTTCGCTCCACAGCTGACGGTAGCGGCAGGCGTAGCGCCCGGGCGCGGCGGCGCCGACCAGCGGCCGCAGCATGGCGTGTCCTTCGGCGATGCGCGTCCCCCCGGCGTCCAGCACCGGCTGGTTGAGCGGATGCGCGATCGCCCCGACCAGCCTGCGGCCGGCATCGCGCGGCAGGTCGGTGGCGGCGTCGAGCGCGATCACGTAGCGCACTTCGGCCAGGCCGGCCGTGTTCCCGACCACGCTCGCAAAGCGCTCGCGCCCCGCCTCGGCGGGCCTGGCGGCCAGCCAGGCATTCAGGTCGGCCAGCTGGCCGCGCCGGCGCGCGCGTCCGATCCACGCCTGCTCGCCGCGGTCCCACACGCGGGGGCGCTGCAGCAGCAGGAAGGGCTCGACGAGCACCGTGCTGGCGGCCGGCTGGCCGTCCTCGTCGGTGACGGTGAACGTGTGGCGGCGCGCATGCCTGCGGTTCAGGGCCTCGATGGCCTCGGCGGCACGCGCCACCAGCGCCGCGTCGCCGGGCAGCTCCTCGGCGCAGGCGTCGTGCAGGTCCGCGAGCAGGCAGAAGCGCAGGCGCGGGTCGCGGTTGGCGAGATGGCGCACCTCCAGGTCGCGGCACAGCGCATCGACCTGCCCGGGGTTGGACAGGCGTGCCGACACCGCCACCAGTGCCTGGGCCTCGCGTGGCAGGCCGTCATCGAAATCCATGCGCGGCATGGCGGCCGGGGGCGCCAGCCATGCCGCCATCATGTCGACCAGCGCACGCGCCAGCTGGCTCCCGCCAACCAGGGCCAGCAGCCCGATGAGCGCCTGCAGCCCCAGCCCTGCCCCGCCCTGGCGCGCGCAGGCCACGAGCGCGGCCGCGAACAGCAGCGTGAGCAGCGTCATGGCGCCGATGCGCGCGGCCAGCGGCGCGGCGCGCAGGCGCCGGCGCAGCCTTGCCAGCGGACCCGCCTGCGGCCGCAGCCGCCCTTCGAGCTGGGTCACGCCCTGTCCGGCCAGGTAGTAGCCGATGTGGCGGCGGCGCAGGTCGAGGCCACCCTCGGCCGGCGCCCGGTTCACCCCGGCCAGCGCCAGCGCTTCCTGGGCCACGTCCGGCTCGGCGCGGCCG
The DNA here is from genome assembly GCF_042432755.1 of Massilia consociata. NCBI lineage: Bacteria > Pseudomonadati > Pseudomonadota > Betaproteobacteria > Burkholderiales > Oxalobacteraceae > Massilia > Massilia consociata. Next base: position 29,760 of record NZ_JBHLWP010000020.1, on the reverse strand, counting down.
CTGCGGCGCGCCAGCCGTTCGATGGCGCGCCGGTACAGGTCGCGCGTCGGACCGTCCATGCGCGGATAGCTGCCGTCCGGATCGGCGCGCAGCACGCCTTCGACGCTGTCGATGCCTTCGGCGAACACGCGCCAGTCGATCCCGCCCAGCAGGCGCAGGCTGGCCAGGCAATCGGTGGCAGCCGCGCCGTCGGCCGCCATCGTGTCGCGCTCGGCCGCCACCATCCGTTCGATGCCGGAACCGTCATCCGCCAGCCGCTTGTCGATCCAGGCCAGCGCCTGGGCCAGGGCGCTGCCGCGCCCGTGCAGGCGCCGCGCCAGTTCGGCCGCGAAGCTGCCGCCCATGGGCTGCACCGCGCGCGCCATGTCGGCCACCAGCAGGACCAGGTCGCCGGAGCGGCGTTCGGCGGTCTCGATCATCCTGGCCGCCCACCCGGCGGCCAGCGCGCGCTCGCGGCAGGCACTGTCGCAGCGGGCGGCAATCCGGCGCAGGGCGCCAAGCAGCGCGATGCGCAGCGCCGCCGGGAACAGGCGCAGTTCGGCCAGCGTGAGCGGCTGTTCCTGGCTGGCCAGGAAGCGCGCCAGGCTGTCGCGCTCGATGCGGCCGCCATCCCATGCCACCGCCTCCTGCGCCAGCAGCCGGATGCGTACGGCGCCATCGGCCCGCACGGGAAGCGCGCCGCCGTCGCGCAGCAGCTGGCCGCGCGCCTGCCGCACGTGGGCGTCGATCAGGGGGATATGGTCGAGGATCGCGCCGGCCGCGGGCGGCAGCTCGCTGCCGGCCTGGCGTGCGCGGTCGAGCGCATCGCAGGCGGCATCGAGTGCGCCGGCCTGCTCCAGGAGCAGCGCCAGCAGGCCGCGTGTGCCCTTTCCTTCCACCGGTCGGGAGCGGGATGGGGAGTCGGCCTTCGGATTCGTTTCTGGGTTCAACAGGGACCTCGATACAGGGGCATACGCTGTTGACGACAGACGCAAGACGACAAGCGCAGGGCGCGCATGGCCCCCGTCATGCTAGGGGAAGCCGCTGGGCGCTACCGTGCGGTGGCGTACACAGGCGCAGGAGAGCGCCCCATCAGCCACTGTATGGCGAGGAAGACGCGCCGGGGAAGACCCGGCCGGAAAGGGTCAACCGGCCAGGGCGAGGCCGCCGGCGACGTGCCAGGCCTGCGCATGGCCCAGGCGGCGCATGGTACGGGCCGCGCGCGCGCTGCGCTTGCCGCTGCGGCAGATGAACACCAGCGGGCGCGGCGCGCGCAGCCACTGGGCGGCCTGCCCGGCCAGCTGCGACAGCGGGACGTTGTGCGCCTGGTGTCCGTGCAGGAGCGCCGCGCCGGCCGCGTGTTCGGGCAGTTCGCGCACGTCCACCAGCAGCGCATCCGGATGCGCGTGCAGGAAGGCTGCGGCGCTCACGGCGTCGAGGTCGATGCCGTCGTCGGGCAGCGGATCGGCGCCCGGACGCGACAGCGCGGGTTCGCCGCTGCGGTGGCAGCACAGGGCCGCCGCCAGAGCGGCGTGGCCCGGCGCGAGGCCGAAGACGAAACGCACCTGATCCGGGGCGAGGCTATCGCCCTGCGGCCGGCCGAGCAGGAAGGCGGCGCCGGCCTGCGCCAGCACGTCCTCGCCCAGCGCGATCGCATCCAGGATGTGGCCGCCGAACCGGACCTGCCGCGCCGTGGACGGCGTGGGCGGCAGCAGCGCGCACAAGGCCTCGGCGCCGCCGGCGCCGTGGCCGGTATCGATCGCCGCCAGCAGGCGGCAGGCGTGTGCCCGCAGGTCGGCAGCGATGCGCGGCGCCAGCGCGGCGGGCGGGTCGATCGCGATGCACTCGCTCCCCGCCTCGTCGAACAGCAGCCAGCCGCTGGCGCCCGCTGCTTCGAGCTGCTGCAGGGCCGCGGCGGGACGCGCCTGCGCCAGCGCCCGGCCGCAGCGCCGGATGCGCTCGCAGGCGCTGTCGATGAAGGCCGCCTCCACCAGCGGGCCGAAAGACAGGCGCACCGCCGACGCGCTGCGCGCCTCGGGTACGCCCATCGCATCGAGCACGTAGCTCGGCGCCGCCCGGGCGGCCGAACAGGCCGATCCTGCGCTGACGCGCACGCCGGCCGCGTCGAACAGGTCGAGCAGTTCCTTGCTGCCCAGGCCCAACACCGAAAAATTGAGCGTGGTCGGCAGCGCGTGGTCGAGCGGCGCATTGAAGACCAGCCCGGGGAAGGCTTCGCGCAAGGCGGCGGCGAGGCGGTCGCGGTACGCCAGCAGCTCGGCATGGGTGCGGAAGGTGCCGCCCTCCTCCAGCGCCGCCAGCACCGCCCCGAGCGCGGCGATACCGGCCATGTTCTCGGTGCCCGAGCGCCGGCCGCCCTCCTGCCCGCCGCCGCACATCAGGGGCGTATAGGGTGCGCCGGCCCGGACGTACAGCATGCCGATGCCTTTCGGTGCGTACAGCTTGTGGCCGGAGAACGGCGCATAGTCGATGCGCGTGTCGCCAAGTGCCAGGGGCAGCTTGCCGAGCGCCTGCACGCAGTCGACCATCCACAACGCGGGACTGGCCGTCTGCGCGAGCACGGCGGCGATGCCGTCGAGGTCGGACACGACGCCGGTCTCGTTGTTGGCGGCCATCGTGCAGACGAAGGCCGCGCGCGGCGCCAGTTCACGCAGCACGTCGAGGCGGTGGCGCCCGTCGGCATCGACCGGCAGCATGCGCAGTTCCAGATCGGTGCCGAGCAGGCGGTTCCAGTGCGCCAGGCTTTCCGGCACCGCCTTGTGCTCGGTGGCGCCAACCAGCAGCAGGTTGCCGCAGGCCTGGCCGCGCCGGCGCCGCTCGCGTACCGCGCACAGCGCCGACAGCACGGCCGCCTGGATGCCTTCGGTCGCGCCGCTGGTGAACACGAGCTCGCCGTCCGGGGCGCCCAGCACGCGCCGCGCCGCGGCCCGCGTCGCCTCGAGCAGCGCCTTGGCGCGCAGGCCGGCCGCATGGCTGCTGCTCGGGTTGCCGAAGCAGGTTTCCATGGCGGCCGTGGCGGCAGCGACCGCGGCAGGCAGCACGGGCGAGGTGGCGTTGGCGTCGAGGTAGAGTTCGTTGTTCATGAAAAACTTACAAAAAAGTAATTTTCCGCAGCGGATCGTGTTATTGTTCCGGCATATAGTAAGGAGTCGTGCAGGAAAAGATATCCCAAGTTTTCTGATTTATCGCAGCAAAATAGGATAAGTGTTCTCCATATATCGATATAGGGAAAATGAATTCACTCGACAAGTTTGATTGCGCCATTCTTGCTGCATTGCAGGCAGACGCCACCCTCTCGATCTCGGGCCTGAGCGAAAAGGTCGGCCTGTCCAGTACGCCATGCTGGAAGCGCGTCAAGCGCCTCGAGGAAGAGGGATATATCGAAAGCCGGGTCAGCATCGTCAACCGCAACAAGGTCGGCCTGCCGGTGACGGTGTTCGTCAGCGTGCGCACGGCCGAGCACGACGAGAAATGGCTGGCGCGCTTCGCGGCGGCCGTGATGGCGCTGCCGGAAGTGCTCGAATTCCACCGCATGAGCGGCGACGTCGATTACCTGCTCAAGGTCGTCACCACCGACATCGCCGGCTACGACCGCTTCTACAAGAAGCTGATCAAGACCGCGCGCCTGACCGGCGTCTCGTCCGCCTTCTCGATGGAACAGATCAAGTGCACCACGGCGCTGCCGCTGGAACTGATCGCGCACGGGCTGCCTGCCTGATCGAGGCGCTGCAACGCCGCCATGAGGGTTTTATCGGGCGCGTTATTCGTGCGATGATGGCATCCGTTCGAATACAACGGAGACAACGGTAATGCCATCCAAATTCACCCTGGCGCCGCTCGCATTCGCGGCGCTGCTCGCTGTCCAGGCCAACGCTGCGGAACAAGTCGTCCGGATCGGCGTGAGCGGCCCGCTGTCGGGCGCCAATGCCTTCGCCGGCAAGGACAACGAGAACGGCGTGCGCCTCGCCATCGAAGAACTCAACGCGCAGAAGATCCAGGTGGGCGGCAATGTGCTCCGCTTCGAACTGCAGTCCGAAGACGACGGGGGCGACCCGAAACAGGGCGTGAACGTGGCCCAGAAGTTCGCCGATGCGAAAGTCAAGTTCGTGCTCGGCCCGTACAACTCGGGCGTGGCGATTCCCGCTTCGCGCGTCTACAACGACAACGGCATCCTGATGTCGACCGTCGGCACCAATCCCAAGATCACCCAGGCCGGCTACCCGACCGTGTTCCGCATTGTCGCCAGCGACACCCAGGTGGGCGGCTCGGTGGCGGCCTACGCCGCCAAGGAATTGAAGGTCAGGAACGTCGGCGTGATTGACGACCGCACCGCCTTCGGCCAGGGCATCGCCATGGAATTCAAGCGCCAGGCGCAGGCCAACGGCATCAAGGTCGCCGGCCACGAATACACCACCGACAAGGCGACCGACTTCGCCGCCATCCTCACTTCCCTGCGGGCCAAGCGCGTCGATGCGGTGTTCTTCGGCGGCTACGCGCCGCAGGCGGCCCCGATGGCGCGCCAGATGAAGGCGCTCGGCCTGAACGTGCCGCTGCTGGGCGGCGACACCCTGTGCAGCCCCGAGATGGCCAAGCTGGGCGGCCCGGCCGTCGGCGAGAACGTGCGCTGCGCACAGGCCGGCGCCATCGTCGCCAAGCAGCCGGGCGGACCGGCCTTCATCAACGCCTACAAGGCGCGCTTCAAGCGCGACCCGGACGTGTACGCCCCGTCGTTCTACGACCAGACCAAGTTCATCGCCCAGGCGATGAAGAGCGCGAACTCGACCGATGCCGCCAAGGTCGGCGCCGCCATGCACAGCATCAGCTACCAGGGCGTGGTCGGCACCTACGGCTATGACCCGAAGGGCAACCTGAAGAAGACCGCCGTCACGGTTTACACGTTCAAGAACGGCGCCCTCACGCCGCTCGCCAGCTACTGATTCACGAGGATATAACGACATGAAAGCACGCTTCGAGCTGGCCCGGCCCGCCGCCGCGGCACTGGCCGCGGCCGCACTGCTGGCCTGCGCACCGGGCGCCCTTGCCCAATCGGCTGCCCAGCCGGCTTCCGTCCCCACGCCCGCCTCCGCCACCGCCACGCCGGAAAGCCGGCAGATCAACGCGCTGGCCGACGAGTACTATGAATCGCTGGCGCGCTTCGAGCCGGTCTGGGCCACCGAGAACGGCGACAGCCGCTTCAACGACCAGCTCGGCCTGTCGATCTCGCCGAAACTGCGCGAGCAGCAGTTCGCGCGCTACCGCGACTACCTCAAGCGCTTGTCAGGGATTCCGCGCGAGCGCCTCGGCACCCGCGACCAGACCAGCCATGACATCCTGAAGTTCGAGCTCGAGTCGGCGCTGCGCCTGGCCGCCTTCCCCGAGCACCTGATCCCGATCGACCAGATGATCAGCATGCCGGTGATTCTGGCGAACTATGCCGGCGGCCAGGGCGCCCAGCCGCTCACCACGCCGCGCGAGTACCGCGCCTACCTGAACCGACTGGCCCAGCTGGTGCCGCACATCGACCAGTCGATCGTCAACATGCGCGAAGGTGTCAAGCGCGGCGTCGTGCAGCCGCGCGAACCGATGCAATCGGCCCTGCCCCAGTTCAAGCAGCTGGTGGCGGGCAAGACGGAAGAAAGCATCTTCTACACGCCGATCAAGAACATGCCGGCCAGCTTCACGGCGGCCGAGAAGCGCAGCTTGAGGGAAGCCTACCGCAAGACCATCGGCAACAAGCTCAATCCGGCCTTGAAACGCCTGGCGACCTACCTCGAGAAGGACTACCTGCCGAAGACCCGCACCAGCGCCGGCTGGAACGCGCTGCCCGGCGGCGCTGCCTGGTACGCCGCGCGCGTGGCGGCGATGACGACGACCGACCTCACGCCGGACCAGATCCACGAGATCGGCCTGAAGGAAGTGGCGCGCATCCAGGGAGAGTATGCCGTCACCGGCCCGAAGATGGGCTACACCGGCCCCGCCGCCGGCCTGCCGCGCTGGGTATCCGAACAGCCGAAGTTCAAGCCCTTCACCTCGGACCAGCAGGTGATCGAGGTCTACCGCGAGCTCGACGCCAAAGTGCGCACCAAGCTGCCGGCCCTGTTCACCCTGATGCCGAAGTCGCCGCTCGACCTGCGCCTGGAACCGGAACTGTCGCGCGCCACCGCGTCGGACCACTACACCCCGCCGGCGGTGGACGGTTCGCGCCCCGGCGTGTTCTGGTCGGTGGTGAACGACCCGAAGCAGTACGGCAGCACCGGCATGGTCACGCTCTACCTGCACGAAGGCCAGCCGGGCCACCACTTCCACATCGCGCTGGTGCAGGAACTGGGCCTGCCGAACTTCCGCAAGTTCGGCGGCAACAACGCCTTCACCGAAGGTTGGGCGCTGTATGCCGAGACCCTGGGCAAGGAGATGGGCCTGTTCGAGAAGCCGGAAGATTATTTCGGCCACCTGAACGACGAAATGCTGCGCGCGGCGCGCCTGGTGGTGGACACCGGCCTGCATGCCAAGGGCTGGAGCCGCGACCGCGCCATCACCTATTTCCAGGACACGCTGGGCTACTCGGAGCACGAGGCGCGCGCGCAGATCGAGCGCTACATGGTGTGGCCGGGCCAGGCGCTGGGCTACAAGATCGGCTCGCTGAAGATCATGGAACTGCGCAAGCGCGCGCAGGAGGCACTGGGTAATAAATTCAGCCTGCCGGAATTCCACAAGGTCGTGCTGGAGGAAGGCACGCTGCCGCTGGCGGTGCTGGAGGCGAAGGTGGATCGGTGGATTGCCAACGCACAGTAGATACCATACTAGAGTAGACACCCTTCAAAAATAACGATAAATGGCGGTTAGGCTTCGTACGTATGCCTATTGCCGCCATGTTTCTATTCGCCTGTCACGACACTGATTTTGGCCCCCAACCCAGCAAGGTTTCACAACAGTGCCGTAGGTGTCTGTTCCATACCGCCAAACTCCCCATTAACTCCTTGATCTAACAATGTTCTACTTGGTCCTGCTTGTAATTGGGATTTCCTTTATTTGGGAGATGAGCTTTACTGACGGGGGCGCCTCATCCATATTTCGCACCAGCTTTGGCGGCCCAATGTGGGGCGCAGCCACGCTCTACCTTTATGATTTCCAGCTAGCGCTGCGTGGAAAATGCTCCCCTTATATGATTGAATTTTATTCGGGGATAAAGAAAGACTTATTTAGCTGCTTTACGGTAGGACTAACGTTAGCACTACTCTTCTTTTTAGCACCTAACAAATATAACTTTTCGAATATCGATCTCGCCTTTTTAGGCATGCCATTTTTGGCTGTTAGTTTTTTTGATGTACTTACCCTAAGACACTTAGAGATTGGGAAAACTAGCTTGCTAAAGCGGCCAATATATGGCCTCTTAGCACTTCTTGTAACCGGGTACGTCTTGTTTTTTCACTGGGCGTACGAAATATTCACCAATACTTATTCGCAATCTCAAGCATTGTGGATGCAAATAACAATTTTTGCGACAGGCCTATATGCTTTCATCGCATCAAAGTTTCTGCTTTTTGCGTTGAACAAGGAACGGCTTGAAATTTTCCCTAGTCTACGCAAAACGTTATGCATAACCGAACGAGGGAAACGCATCTTTGATAGCTTTGAAAGTGCTGTCGAACAATGGAATACGGCAGTAGAAAAACAAAAAATTGCGGACATCAATGCTGACAAGGAAGCGGCGAAAGCAAAAGACGAAAAGAAAAAACAAAAAGAAAAAAAGAAAAGAAAGAATAGAAGGCGTTAGCCAAAGATGTTCGGCCTCGGCATTGAACCGTTCGAGCACCGAACATCTTTTAAGATTATTTTTACATGAAACAGAATTAACAGCACCAGTTAGATTAGCATGAACACCGGATACCGCCTCCACTCCGGCTCGCGATAGCGCTCGCAATTCGCGAAGATAAAGTCCAGCACCGCCTCCTGCTTGCCCAGCAGCGCCGGATTGGCTTCCTTCCACGTCGCGAACTTCGCCGCCAGCGCCGGCTCGTCGTTCAGCAATTCCAGCGCGTGGTCCTCGAACACGTAATCCGAATACGCTTCTTTCTTCTCCAGCACGCTGTTGAAGAAACCCCAGCGGAAGAAGCTGTCGTGGCCCAGCGGTTCCAGCGTCTCGACCGCATAGCGGGCATTGTCCTGGTCGAGCGGCACGATGACGTCGCCCGCGCGCAGCGCTACCCGCGCGCGGCGCTTTTCCAGCACCACGTCGTCATGGAACATGTGGCCCTCGTAGGCGTTCGGGCGCGAGGCCACCGACACGATGTGATAGTAGTCCACCTCCTCCATGCGATCCGCTTCGACACGTTCCATGCGCACGCCGTTCCACTGCAGGCGTTCGATCGCTTCAACCCACTGCTGCGGCACCACGTAGGCGCGCGGTGCCGGCACGTGGATATCGGCCGGGAAGCGGTTGTACCAGGCGATGTCGCGCTCCCACGGCTTGGTCCGGTCGTACCACAGGCGCGCGTACGTCCCCAGCACGCTCGGCTTGTACCCGGCCTCGTAGCCCTTGAAGCGGAAGGTCGACGGGTTCCCGGTATCCATCGCCCAGTGGATCGGCCATTCGGTGCGGGTGCCGCTGGCCCCCTTCGCTGCGCGGCGCAGCGCCTGGATCTGCTCCGCGTTGCGCACCGTGAACTCGAGCGCGGTCTCGACCAGCGCGCGCATCGATTCGTAGCGGTCCTTGAACGGCTTGAGCATGTGGGTCTCGGGCATGAAGCCGATCGTGTGGTGCAGGGCCGCGTAGCCGGTCGAGAAGCGGGCGGTCTCGAGGAAGTCGGCGATGCCGTCGTCCGGGCTGTCCTTGACCGGGTTCACGTAGGGGCAGGTCGGCCAGCCGCGCGCGTCCATGCCGGCATACATCGCCGGCAGCATGGTCGAACGCAGGAACTCGCCCAGTTCTCCGCCCAGCTTGTCCGGCTGGGTGTGGATCAGGGTCATGGTGTAGCTGTAGTCGGCGCCGTTGGAAGTGTGGGTGTCGACCATCACGTCCGGGTCCCAGGCCGAAAACAGCTTGTTGAACGCCTGGGCGGTGCGCGAATCGCACTTGACGAAGTCGCGGTTCAGGTCGAGGTGGCGGCTGTTGCCGCGAAAGCCGAACTGCTCCGGGCCGTCCTGGTTCACGCGCGAGGTGTTTGCGCGGTTCAGGCTGCCGTCGACGTTGTACAGCGGGATGAACAGGAACACGGTCCTGCCCAGCGCGGCCAGGCGCTGCGGCTGGGTGCAGAAATCGCGCACCAGCGCCATGCAGCCATCGACGCCTTCCGGCTCGCCCGGGTGGATGCCGTTGTTGTTGAAGAACACCGGGCGCCCGGCGCGCTTGATCTCGTCGCGGTCGAATACGCCGTCGCTGCTGACCACGCCCGCGTGGATCGGCACGCCCGCATCCGACACGCCGACCTGGTGGAAGCGCAGCACGTTGGGGTAGCGGCGCGCCAGGTCTTCGTACCAGGCGATGCAGTCGGCCAGCGTGGTGGTCTGGTTCAGGTTGCCTTTTTCGTAGGGCGTCAGCAGTTCGTTCGACATGATTGCTCGTGTTGGTTAAGCCGGACCGTTACGATACAGGATTCGGCGCGGAAATTGGCGCCGTCAGGGGCAAGGTGATGGCCACCACGGTGCCGCCGCCGGGCCGGGAGCGCACGTCCATCACCCCGTGCACCGCGTACACGCGTTCGCGCATGCCGATGATGCCGATGCCCTCCGAGGCGCTGGCCGGATCGAAACCGTTGCCGTCGTCGGCCACCACGATGCGCAGCGTCTGCGCGCCCTCGTCGAGCACCAGGCGCACCTGGGCCGAGGAGGCATGCGCGTGCTTCATCACGTTCGACAGCGCCTCCTGCACGATGCGGTAGGCCGAGATGGCCAGCTCGTTCGACAGGCGCGCGAAGTCGCCTTCGCCGTGGAACTCGAAACTGCAGCCGGAACTGCCGTCGTAGTGGCGCACCATCTCTTCCACCGCGCCGTGCAGGCCCAGCATGTCGAGCACTTCGGGGCGCAGGCGCCGCACCAGGCGGCGGCCGTTGGCGTACAGGTCGAGCGCCAGCTTGGTGATGGCCTGCGACTTGCGCCCGATCTCCTCGATCTCCGGGCTCGGTTCCGCCTTCGCCGCCCTGGCGGCCAATGCGCCGATGGACTGCGCCTCCAGGCGCGCGGCGATCAGGGACGCATTGAGCTCGTCGTGGATCTCGACCGCGATGCTCTTGCGCTCGTCCTCGATGATCGAGTTCACCTTCTGGATCAGCTTGCGCTTGTCGGCGTCGGCGCGCAGCGCCTCGTTGCGCGAGGCGAGCAGGTCGCGCGTGCGCTCGGCCACCTTGTTCTCGAGGTCGCGCTTGGACTCGTCCAGCGCCTGCGCCATCTCGCCGATCGAGGCCTGCAGTTCGCCGACCTCGCCGCCGGTCTTGACCGGCAGGTGCACCCGAAAGTCGCCGTTGCGGATGCCGCGCAGCGCGCCGATCGCTTCGCGCAGCGGCACCGTGAGCGAACGCGCCAGCACCCAGGCCAGCACGCCGCTGGCCGCCAGCGCCAGCGCGGCGATGCTCATCTCGAAGCGGAAGCGCCGGGTCTGCTTGTCCATCATGTTCGAGGGCGACATCGTCACCCGCACCCAGCCCACGACTTCGGTGGTGAGCGTCGGCGGGCGCAGGGCGCTCGAGGCCGAGACGTGCGGGGTGCCGTTGTCGGTGAACAGGTTGATCCACACCACCTGCTTCTTGATCGGCGCCTCGTAGTAATGCGGCTGGGCGTCGCGCGCCGATTCGGAATCCACGCGCACGGCCTGGCCACCGTCCACGCCCACCACCTCGACCCGGTAGATGCTGCGGTCCGACTGCACCAGGCCGTTGATGGTCAGGCGCAGGTCGGACAGGTTGCCCGAGATGACGTTGTATTCGCTGGTCTCGGACAGCGCGCGCGCCAGGATGCGCCCGCGCTCGGCCAGTTCGTCGGCCACCTGGGCGCGGTGCGAATAGTACGAGTACCACACGAAGGAGGTGAACAGGAAGGTCACCGGCAGCATGGTGATGAAGGCCATGCGCCGGCCGATGCTCCAGCCGCGCCAGAATCGCAGGGTCATGGCTTGTCTGGCTGGGGCGCAGCCGAGGGCTCGGGCGAACTCGCAGGCACACCCGCACGCGGGCGCGCCGGCAGGCGGGCAAACTCGCGCGCTGCGTTGGTGACGCGCAGGTCGAGCGAACGCGCCACGCCTTCGTTGACCACGGTGCGGAAGTAACGCGGGAACTGCGGCGGCGCCAGCTCGCCGGTGGCCACGAAATGGGCAGCGATCTCGGCCACCTGGGTGTTGATGTCCTCGATCTCGGAATAGGTCGTGGCCAGCGCCCCCACCTTCACCATGTCGGCCGAGAAGCCGATCACGCCCTGCTTGCGGCGGTAGGTCGACAGCAGGATGTTGCGCACGTTTTCCGGGTTGTACACGTCGCCGTCGGGCAGCGCCAGCAGCACTTCGGCGCGCGTCATGCGGTTCAGGGTGTGGTTGATGTCGTCGCCGCCGGCGAACAGCTGCACGTCCACGCCCGCTTCCAGCGCCGGACGCAGGAAGGCCGTGTCGGGGCCGAGGATGGTGCCGACCCGCGCCGGGCGCCCGTACAGCAGCGCGGCCAGGCGCAGCTGGTCGGTCGGCGCCGGCTCGGCATACACGGCGGTGTAGCGGGCGGCGCGTCCCGGCGGCAGCTTGGCCGTCAGCGAGCGCCAGACCTGGCTGGACGTGAACGCCGAGATGACGACGCAGTCGCAGCGGCGCGAGACCGCGTCGCGCAGCGCCGTGGGGCCGATCGCGACGTACAGCATGCGGTGGCGCTGGGCCAGCTCGGTACGGAAAGCGGCGAAGGTCGGCAGCAGGCGCTTGTACAGGTCTTCGGCGATGCGCCGGGTGACCTCGCTGTCGTCGCCGGTGATGATCTGCGAACGAAAGCCCATCGCCTCGTCGTCCTTGAGTTGCTCCGCATGCGCCGCGCCGCCCTGCACCATCCCCATGCAAAGCGCGAGCGCAGCGGCAGCCGCGCGCATGGTCCGCTGGTAGCCCATGGATCGCTTACGGCTCGATCAGGCCGTGCTTCACGGCCAGCAGGGTGATGTTGGCCTGGCGGTGCACGCCGAGCTTTTCCTTGATCGACTGGCTGATGTTGCTGATGGTCTTGGTCGACAGGTCGAGCCGTTCGGCGATCTCCGCATTGGTCAGCCCTTCGGCCATCAGCTTGAAGATCTCGAGCCCGCGTTCATCGAGCTGCGACTGCGGCGTCACGTCGCCGCGCACCGCCATGCTGGCCAGGCGCGAGGCGATCTGCGGCAGGAAGTACAACTTGCCGTCGTGCGCATGGCGCACCGCGGTGACCAGGTCGGACGGGTCGCAATCCTTGGTGACGAAAGCATGGGCGCCGAGACGGTAGGTTTCCTTGATCAGGCTGTCCTGGTCGAACTGGCTCAGGAAGATGATCTTCGCGCGCGGATCGTCCTTCAGGATGCTCTGGGCGGCATCGAGGCCGGTCAGTTCGGTCCCGAAGCGCATGTCGAGGATGACGACGTCGGGCTGCTGCGCCGCGTACAGCGTCACCGCTTCGCTCGGGGTCTTGGCCTGCCCCACCACCTGCATGCCGGCCGCTTCGAGCGACATGGCAAAACCGGTCATGACGATCGGATGGTCATCCGCGAGCATCACGCGGATCGGTTTTTTCTGTTCGGACACCAGTTCACTCCTGTTTTTGGACCCGTTTGTTGGCGTACTGACAGTCGCTTGCCACTTTCTGGCAGCGGAACCTTCCAGCCAACGGAAAGGACACGGGTTGTAAGGGGATTATTTCATACAACGGGATTCGATGCGAGTGCCCTGCCATTCCCTGCAGATACCGCCACAGCTTGAAAAGAGAAGTAAAAATTACCATCAAACCGCTTTACTTATTGCTAGCACCTAGCATATATTGATTCCACAAGCTGATCAGTTGCATATCTTTCCTCAAGCAAAAAATCTTGCGCCCCTTTTGCCGGACGCGATAACAAAGGAGATCGCCATGCACTTCTCGCAACTCAACGATGGGACCGGCGGCAAGGCCGGCAAGTTCGCCCTCGTCGCCGGCCTGCACGTGCTGGTCGCCATGGGCGTCATGAACGCGATGCATGCGAAGAGCATCCAGTTGCCGGCCCTGCTCGAAGAACCGATTGCCTGGATCAAGCCGGAAGTGCCGCCGCCGCCACCGCCCCCTCAACCGCCGCAGCCGCAGGCCAGGGCCGTCGAGCCGACCATCGCGGTGCCGGCGCCCGAAATCGACACGCCGCTGCCGCCGATGGAAGAAACAATCCAGGCCAGCACCGAGCCCGAGCCGATGCCTGAGCCGGCCCAGCCGGCGCGCAGCGAAGCGCCGCCTGCCCCACCCACGCCTGCCGGCAACGCCAGCCCCGGCCAGATGCGCAGCGCCGTACTGGCCGACGCCAACAGCTGCGCCAAGCCGGACTATCCGGTCAGCGCGGCGCGCAATGGCGACAGCGGCACCGTCACGCTGGCGCTGATGGTCGGACCCGACGGCCGGGTGCAGGATGCGCGCATCCAGAGGTCGAGCGGCCATCGCGACCTCGACCGCGCCGCGGTGAACGCCCTGAGCCTGTGCCAGTTCAAGCCGGCCATGAACAACGGCATCGCCGAAGCCAGCTGGGCGCAGATCGCCTATGTCTGGACCCTCGAGTAACGCGCGGCACATCAGGTTTTCCGTTTCCCTTCTTCGCCCGCCGCCGCCTTTCAGGCCGGCGGGCTTTTTTTCGCCTTTTTCAGGGAGACCTTCGCACCGACACGCCTGCCGTACCCACAACAACACGAATAATGGAGAGAGCATCATGCATACCGCTGGAATTCCCGCGCCGCCGCCGCGCGCCCTCGGCCTGGCCGCACTGGCGGCCGCCTGCTTGACCCTGCTGGCGCTGGCCTGGCTGGCCCTGGCGCCTACCCGCCAACTGCCTGCGCCGGCTGCGCCACCCTCCCCTGATCGGATGATGGAGCACGTTGCCACCCTCGCCGCGGCGCCCCGCCCCATCGCAACGGATGCCAACGCCAGGGCGCGCGACTACATCGCCGACCAACTGCGCGGCATGGGCCTGGCGCCGCTGGTGCAGACGGCGACGGTGCAGAAGTCCACCCTCCGTCCGGGAGGCGGCACCCACATGACGCTGGGCGTGGTCCACAACATCCTGGCGCGCCTGCCGGGCAGCGCCCCCGATGCCATGCGCCGGCCGGCGCTGCTGCTGGCCGCGCACTACGACACCGGCAAGACGACGCCGGGCGCGGCGCGTTCCGGCGCCCAGGTGGCGGCGCTGCTCGAAACGGCGCGCGCGCTGCGCGCCGGGCCGGCGCAGTTGAACGACATCGTGCTGCTGTTCGCGGACGGCGAGGACGTCGGCGGCCTGGGCGCCAAGGGTTTCGCCGAACAGCATCCGTGGGCGCGCCAGGTCGGGCTGACGCTGAAGTTCGACAGCGCGGGCAGCAGCGGGCCGCCGGTCCTGTACGACGCCAGCGGCGCCGGCGGGATGGTGCTGCGCGGCCTTGCCGGCGCGGCGCCGGACATCGCCGGATCGTCGCTGATGGCGCGGCTGCGCAAGCTGTTGCCGGACACGCCGCGCATCGGCCCGCTGGCGGCGATCGATGCCCCTGCCCTGCTGTTCGTGAACAGCGGCCGGCGCTTCGGCGGCGAGCGCACGCTCGACAGCATCGACCGCCTCGACCCGGCCATGCCGGCGCAACTGGGCGAGACGATGCTGCATCTGGCGCGCCACTACGGCGACGCGCCGCTGGTCCGCGGCAAACGGGGGGCGCACTCGGTGTTCATGCTGCCGCTGGTGGGCGCCGTCCAGCACCCTGCGATCCTGTCCTGGGGCCTGGGCGCCCTGGGCATCCTGCTGCTGGCGCGCGGCTACCGCGACGCGCTGGCCCGGCTCGACACCAGCGTGGCCCCGCTGGTGCAGGGTTTCTTCGGCGTGGCCGTGCTGCTGCTGGCCGCGCGCATGTTCCTGTGGGAGCGGCGCGACGCGCTGGCCGCCATGACGCAAGCGCCCACCGCCGAGCCGGCCCTGGTCCTGCTGGTGAGCGGCGCCTGCCTGTTCATCGGCAGCCTGTACCTGCTGGGCAGGCTGGTGGGTGGCGTACCGGTCTTCCTGGGAGCGATGGCCTGGCTGGCGGTGGCACTCGTGTCGGCGCTGCTCGCCGCGCCGGAGACGGCGTACGTGCTGGCCTGGCCGCTGGCGGCGGCGCTCGGCGCCTTCACCGTCCTGGGGGCGCCGGCGGCAACGATGGGTTTGCCGGCGCGCGCCGCGCTCGTCGCCGCCGCCCTGGCCGCTGCCCTGCTGCTGTTCGTGCCGGCGCTGCGCGACGCCTGGACCGGGCTGGCGGCGCCCCACGGCGTGTATGTGCCGGCCCTGCTCATCGCCCTGATGCTGCTGTGCTTTGCCAGCCTGCTCCTGCTGCTGCCTGTCGGGCGCATCGTGGCCGCCGTGCTGGGGCTGGTCTTCGCCGCCTGCCTCGCGCTGCCGGTGCCAGGGCCTGTACCGGATGCAGCGGCTGGCCCCGTGCCGCGGGAACGTCCGGCGCAGGAGCCGAACCGCCTGGTCTACTTCAAGGACATGAACAGCTGGCGCGCCTACTGGCTGCTGCCGCCGCAAGCGCTCGACGCCTGGACCAGGCAGCTGTTTCCCAATCTTGACCGTCCCGCCATCCAGGTGGACGTCTTCGGCTGGCACAGCCCGCGCCGGTGGTACGCGGTCGCGCCGCGCGAGGACCGCATCGCCTTTCCCGAAGCCTTCGTGCTCAGGAGCCCGGCACTGGCCTTCTCCACCGAGCAGCAGCGTACGACGCCGGTGATGCGCCAGGTCGAATTCACGCTGCGCTCGAAGAACCGGGCGCCGCACATCGAGCTACGGGCGGCCGGCACCCGGCCGTGGCGCTCGACCCTCGACGGCCGCCTGCTGACGTCGGGGGAAAGCGCGTGGTCGGTGTCGCTGTACGGGATGGGCGAGCGCCTGCTGCGCTTCACCCTCGATGCCCCGGCCGACGACGTGCTGGCGGTGGTGGTCGAGGAGCGCATGCCGGGGCTGCCCGAACACCTGCTGCCGCCGGGCGCGCCGCCGTTCATGCCGGGGACGGGCATGACGATCTCGTCCGACGTGTTGCGGTTTTACTGAGCAGTTGGCATACAATGCCAAGCGCACACCATGCACGCCGTGCACACCCCACGCATCACGTCATTATCAACTTACGCAGCAGGATTCCATGCACAAGATCGTCTCCTCCGTTGTCCTTACCGCCCTCGCAGGCAGCCTGGCACTGGCCTACCCGGCCCACGCCGCAGGCGCCGGCGCCACCCGCGCGCCGCAGTCCGCACAGGCCGCAACCGTCAAGGAAGCGCCGCTGCGCGCGCACCTGGCCTTCCTGTCGTCCGACGTCGTCGAAGGCCGCGGCACCGGCCAGCGCGGCGGCGAGCTGACCGTCACCTACCTCGAAACGCAAGCCGCCGCGATCGGCCTGCAGCCAGCCAACAACGGCAGCTTCCGCCAGCCGGTCAGGATCGCCGGCGTGCGCTCGCTGCCGCAGAAGAGCAGCATCGGCATCATCGCCGGCGGCCAGCAGCTGCCGCTGCAGTTCGGCCCGGACTGGGTCTGGGGCCCGGGCGACGCCAAGGCCGACCACATCCTGGACGCGGAACTGGTCTTCGTGGGCTACGGCATCGATGCGCCGGAAGAGAACTGGAACGACTTCAAGGGCCAGGACCTCAAAGGCAAGGTGCTGGTGATGATGGTGAACGATCCGAAGCCGACCGCTGCGGAACCGAAGCGCTTCAACGGCGAAGGCCTGACCTACTACGGCCGCTGGACCTACAAGCTGGAAGAAGCGGCGCGCCAGGGCGCGGCCGGCGTCCTGCTGATCCACACCGACGCCTCGGCCTCGTACGGCTGGAGCGTGGTGCAGAACAGCTGGGCCGGCGCCGAGCGCTTCCAGCTGGCCGAGGGCAAGCTGGGCACCGGCCTGCAGGGCTGGATGACCGACGCCACCGCGCGCAAGCTGTTCGCCGCCGGCGGTCAGGACCTCGACAAGCTGCGCGCGGCGGCTGAAGACAAGAACTTCCAGCCGGTGGCGCTGAACGCCCGCGTGAAGGGCGAGGCGCGCGCCGAGGTGCGCACGCTCAACGAGTTCAACGTGGCCGGCGTGGTGCCGGGCACCGACCCGAAACTGAAGGACGAGCTGGTGGTGTACAGCGCCCACTGGGACCACATGGGCAAGCAGGGAACCGAGGGCGACACCATCTTCAACGGCGCCGTCGACAACGCCTCCGGCACCGCCGCCCTGCTGGCGATGGCGCAGGAAGCCGTGCGCAACCCGGCCAAGCGCAGCCAGATGTTCCTGTGGGTCGCGGCCGAAGAGCAAGGCCTGCTGGGCAGCGCGGCCTATGCCGAAAAGCCGCTGTGGCCGATCGAGAAGACCGTCGCCAACCTGAACCTGGACAGCCTGAATTTCGTGGGCCTGGTCAAGGACGTGAGCACCCCGGGCAGCGAGCGCTCCGACCTGGGCGCGATGGCCGCGGCCACCGCGAAACAGATGGGCATGACGATCGCCCCGGCGCGTCCCGACCTGGCCGGCGGCTACTTCCGCAGCGACCACTTCAGCTTCGCCAAGGCCGGCGTGCCGGCGTTCTCGGTGGGCGCGGGCAGCACCTGGGTCAAGGACAAGGAAGCGAACGACGCCAAGCAGAAGTCCTACCGCGCGCGCTACCACCAGGCCAACGACGAATACGATCCGAACTGGGACCTGTCGGGCATGGTGCAGCAGGCGCAGTTCACGCTGAACCTGGGCCGCATGGTGGCCGATTCGCCGAAGGCGCCGCAGTGGAAGGCGGGCGATCCGTTCGGGAAGGCGCGCGCCGCCAAGTAAGCGCTTGCCTCTTGCGCAGGGTGGGCGGCATCGCCGCCCACCCTGCGAAAAGCGGCTCAGCTTTTGCGGCGCCGCGTCCAGCCTACCAGCGCCAGGCCGGCGCCCATCAGGCCCAGCGACGCCGGCTCGGCGACCGCCGTCGGCATCGGCAGGGCCTTCACTTGCGCCGCACCGAGCGCGTTGTCGTACACGTGGATGAAGTCCACCGCGCCCGGCGCCGCTTCGCCGGAATGGCTGCCGCCGTTATCCTTGAAGAAGTACAGGAAGTTCGTGCTGAGCGCAGCGATGTCATTGGTATCCGTCAGGCTGAAGACCAGGTCGCCGTTCTGGTAGAGCGCGAACAGCTTGTCGCTGTCGCGCGTGATCGTCATGCGGGTCGGCGCCCTGGCGGCGACGCTGCCCCCGGTTGTGCGGTAATCGTACAGCCGAAATGCGCTGCCTTCGGTGTACAGCCCGCTATCCGATACCTGTTTCTTGAAGTCGACGAGGCGCCGGAAACCGCCGATCTCGTCGAGGCGGAACGCCATGTCGATCGTGTAGCTATCCAGGTGCTTGTCCAGTTCCAGGTACAGGCCCTGGTTGGCCCCGAACACGTACTGGCCGGCTTCCAGCTTGCCGCCGAGCGTCGAGAGCGTCTTGCCGGACCGGGCGTCCTGGAGCGAGCCGTTCAGGTCGAACTGGTGGATCAGCGCTGCGCGGCTGTCGAGCGCGACGAACAGCAGCGCCGTCGCCATCAGGTGTTGAAATTTCATTTCAGAAAAGCCTTTAACTTGAAATTTTATTTCACCCCTGATGGCATCAGGGGTGGCTATTGAATCACGCCGCAGGCGATGCGCGCGCCCCCGCCGCCGAGCGGCGCAGGGTGGTCGGCATGGTTGTCGCCGCCTGCATGGATCATCAGGGCCTTGCCCTTGACGTCCGCCAGCTTCAGGCGCGGCGACAGCACCGGATTGCTTGAAGCGCCCTTCTCGTCCACGGTCAAGGCCGGCAGGTCGCCCAGGTGGCCGTCGCCCCACGGCAGGCCGTGCTTGCCGGTCTTGCCCGGGTCGAGGTGGCCGCCGGCGGCGCCCGCAGGCACCGGCTTGCCGTCCTTCTGGTTCGGTCCGCAGTTGCCGTTCTCATGCACGTGGAAGCCGTGCAGGCCGGGCGGCAGCCCGGTGAGCGCAGGCGTGAACACGAGGCCGTAGCGCGTTTCGCTGATGGTGACGGTGCCGACGTTGGCCCCCTCCCCCTTCTCGGTCGCCATCTTCATGGTGACCTTCATGTCGGCGGCATTGGCAACGGCGCAGCTGGCACCCAGCAGGACAGCGCACATCCAGCGAATCTTCATGACAAGCTCCTTCGAGATTCAGTTGAGATAATAAAAAGCCAAGCAAGTGTATTCCATCCCCTTCCATGGGGGGTGTTCCGGACGAGCAGCCGCAGGCCGGGGCCTCCTACAGGCGCGAGACCGGAGGGCGCAGGATTGCCAGCAGGCCGGCTTCGGAGGTGCAGCCGAGCTTTTCGTAGACGGCTTTCACGCAGTCGCGCAGCACGGCGTCGCTGACATCCATGCGCGACCTGGCCGCCTCCCGTCCGCCTCCCACGCCCATCCAGAACGCCACCTCCATCTGCTGCGGCGACAGCTCGACGCTGCCCAGCGCGCGCCAGATCCGCAGCGGCATCGGCACCACGAATTTCAGGAAGATGCCGACGGTGCGGCTGTGGATGGCGGCGCAGGAACCGGCGCTCATCCACTGCGCGCGCGCCTCCAGCACGCCGCCGGCCAGCTCCAGCGCGCCCGCCGGCAGGCGCCACGGATAGCGCTCGCCGTACACCACCGACTCCACCAGGCGCAGGCAGAACGGCGGCAGCATGCGGCGGTCGAACACCTGCTGCTCCTGCGAGGCCAGCTGGTCGAGCAGCGCGCCGGCCGAGTCGCTCAGGAACAGGATGTCGCCGTCGGTGGTGGCCAGCAGCATGGCCTCGTCCTCGATCATGCCCGACAGGCCGTGGCCGACCGCATTGCGCAGCGCATGGTCGAAATAATTGGCCACGCGGCCGAGGTCTTCCGCATCCTCCGTGTCGAAGGACGGGCCCTCATTGCGCAGCAGCGTGAGCGTGCCGAACGGGCTGGAAGCCGGGCCGAGGCGCACCTCCAGCACGTGAAGGGCCTGCGCGCGCAGCTGCGCCGGGTGCAGGCCGGTAAACGCCGCCGCATCGCCATAAAAGTAGCCGTTGGGCGGCGGCAGCACGCCCAGCACCTTCGCCTCGATGCTGTCTTCGGGCGCCCGTTCGGCGTGCAGGAACAGCTGGGAAGCGCTGTTGGGGATCAGCTCGCGCACCAGCGCCAGCGCGTCGGGGATGAGGGTCATCAGGTGCAGGCCGCCGGAACACAGGATCCGCAGGCGCGCCCACTGGCGGCTGTTCTTTTTACGGGACACGGAGCTAGGATTGATGACAGGAATTCAACAATACTGCTGACTTACGGTAGTAAAGTCAAGACAGCTAAGTCAACGCACCGTCAGCGCACCGTCAGCGCACCCTCAACTCACATCGGCAACATCCGGTTCCGCCCTGGACTGCTTGTTGGCCGGATCGCACTGCGGCAGCTGCGCCAGGATATCGGCCAGCGCGCGGAACTCGACCGGCTTGACCAGGTGATGGTCGAAACCGGCCTGCCGTGAAAGGTCGCGGTCGCGCGCCTGGCCGTAGCCGGTGAGCGCGATGAAGGTCGCCTCCGGGTGGTCGCGGCGCAGGCGGCGCGCCAGCTCGTAGCCGGTCATGTCGGGCAGGCCGATGTCGAGGATAAAAGCCTGGGTGCCGGCGATGTCACTGGCGGCGAGCGTGCGCACGCCGTCCTCGAACACGCGCACGGTGTGCCCCTGCGCGCGCAGCAGCACCGCGAGCGACTGGGCGGCGTCGACGTTGTCGTCGACGATGGCGAGCTGACACGACGCCACCGCGCGCGCGGCGTTGCGCAGGCGCGCCGGCGCCTGCTGCACGACGCCGTCGGCCAGCGGCAGCAGCACCGATACCGAGGTGCCCAGGTTGGGGCCATCGCTGTGCGCCTCCACCTGGCCGCCGTGCATCTGCACGATGCTTTTTACCAGCGCCAGGCCGATGCCCAGTCCCCCCTGCGAGCGGTCCGGCGTGCGCTCGGCCTGCGTAAACAGGTCGAACACGTGCGGCAGCAGCTTGGCGTCCATGCCGGTGCCGTTGTCGAGGACGGTCAGGCGCGCCTGCTCCGGCCCGGCTTCCAGGCGCAGCGCGATGCGCCCGTTCGGCGGCGTGTACTTGGCCGCGTTGTTGAGCAGGTTGACCAGCACCTGCACCAGGCGTGTGCGGTCGCCCGCCACGATCACCGGCAGGTTCGGCGCATCCACGGTCAGGGTGTGCTGGCGCGCCTCGATGTGCGGGCGCGCCTGCTCCACGGCGGCGCGCACCACGGCGTTCAGCTCCAGCGTCTCGGTCTCGAGTTTGACGAGGCCGCGCGTCACGCGCGAGACGTCCAGCAAATCGTCCACCAGCTCCGTCATGTGGCGCACCTGGCGCGAGATGATGTCGCCGGCCTTGCGGCGCAGGTTCTCGTCGGCGCCCGGCATCTTGATCAGCTGGGCCGCGTTGGTAATCGGCGCCAGCGGGTTGCGCAGCTCGTGCGCCAGCATGGCCAGGAACTCGTCCTTCATCTTGTTGTGGCGCTCGGCCTCGGCGCGCGCGGCGCGCTCGCTGGCGAGAATGCCTTCCCGCTCCTTGGCCGCGCGCTGGGCCATGTCGTACAGGCGCGCATTGTCGATCGCCACCGCGGCCTGGGCCACGAAGCCGCTGATGAGCTGCTCGGTGCGCTCGTCGAAACGGTTCGGCTCCGGATGGCCGAAGAACAGGCCGCCCAGCACCTCGCCCGAACGCGAGCTGACCGACGCGGCCAGGTAGCTGCGCACCGGCAGGTGGCCCTTCGGCATGCCGTAGTGCGGCCCTATCTTGCCGTAGCGCGGGTCCTTGGTGATGTCGTCGCTGCGGATCGGCGCGCCGCCCTCGAAGGTCGGGCGGAACACCTCGGTGGGACGCGGGTGGCCGAAGCCTTCGAAGGCGTCGCGCGGCGCGCCGCTGAGCGTGTACAGCAAGTAAGCGTCGCCGTTGCTGTCCTTGCCGTTGTAGAAGAAGGCGCCGAACGCGGCGCCGGTCAGTTCGGTGGCGGCATCGGTGACCGACTGCAGCAGCGTATCGATGTCGAGCGTGGACGCGAGCACGCTGCCGGCGCGGTTCAGGAGTTCGAGCACGCGCTTTTCCTCGCGCAGCGCCTCCTCGGCGCGGATCCGGCGCAGCGCTTCCCAGGTGCGCCGCGCCAGGTCTTCGGCCAAGGTGCGCTCGTCGTCGGTCCAGCGGTACGGATGGTCCTTGTACAGGAAGCCGGCGCCGTGCAGGCGGTTGCCGTCCTTGAGCGGAATGACCATCACCGAATGGATGCCGAGCATGAGGCAGGGCTTGGCGACGGCGGCGCATTCCGGGTCGGTCGACACGTCGTCGATGCAGATGGTGGCACCCGCGTACAGCTGCCCGAGCTGCGCCGGCGACAGCATGTCCACCGGCAGCGTGCCTTGCGCGCCGCCGGTCTCGAAACCGTCCTTCCATTCCTCCTTCACCGTGAAGGTGCGCTTTTGCTCGTCGAGCTCGACATAGGCGACGTTGGAATTGGTGAAGTACTCGCTGGCGAGGCGGATGGTCGCCTTGAGCATCGGGCCGAACTCGGTCTCGTGGCGCAGCGTGTCGGCCAGCCGGAGCTGGTAGGCATGGCGCCGCTCGCCCAGCACGGCCCTGGTGATCTCGACGAAGGTGACCAGCACGCCCTCGACCGTGCCGCTGTCGCCGTAGATCGGGCTGTACGAATGGCTGAAGTAGCAGGTCTCGCTGTAGCCGTAGCGGTTGATCGTCAACGGCAGCGCATCGGACCCCATCGCCTGCCCCTGGCGCACCTGCTCCCACATCGGGCCGATGACCGGCCAGATCTCGGCCCAGGTGACACGCGAATCGTTGCCGAGCGCGGCGTCCTTCTTGGCGCCGAGGATGGGGACGTAGGCGTCGTTGTAGAACTGGACGTACGAATCTCCCCACGCGAGGTAGGCCGGCAGGCGCAGGTCGAGCACGGTGCGCACGGCGCTTTTCAGGCTCTGCGGCCAGCCGGCGACCGGGCCGACGGCGGTGGTCTCCCAGGGGAAGGCGCGCATCTGGCGCTCCATCTCCGACATAGTCAAGGATGCGCTTGCGGCGTCCGGGGTCGCGTCAAAGGGCCAGGGCATGGTGCTCGGTGGGCAAGGTGTGGATAAATCGTTAACTCAGCTGTGGATCATAGCAGTCATTACAGGGGATGGGCGTACGGATGAGTTAAGTAATAGGACCGTCGACGATCATCTCGCCACCACTTGACCGTCGTGCACCAGCACTTGTTTGTCTTTGGTGATCAGGGGGCTCGTGCTTGTTGTCGTCCATGTCAGTGATTTCCAGACGCTCCTTGCCCTTGGTTTCCTTACCGAATGCCACAGCACTGATGACGTCTACCAGCATACCGCGTCTTTAGGCGAATGTTCGCGAAACCGTCCTACAGCAAGCGATTGACCGATAGCCGTTCGGGACACAAATGTTGTTCGACGCCAGCACTAGAGTACGCGCGTCCATGTACGCTTCAATTTGACAAGAACCTCGCTTGCTATCAGGCAACCAACAACTGAATTAAAAATTTAATTACTGACGAGGAACACATATGGCACTACCAATCGTCCGCTTGGGAGACTCTACATCACATGGCGGCAAAGTCATTTCAGCGTCGACTACGCATTTCATCAACGGAATAGGAATTGCCCGGGTTGGAGATATGATTACCTGCCCACTAGCTGGGCACGGCATCAATAGTATTGTCGAAGGTGCTGCGACGTATCTGGTGGGTGAGCGTATGGTCGCCTTGCACGGTCACCGTTGCGCTTGCGGGTGTACCCTGATTTCTAGCTTAGTGACGGCCACCTATGGATAAGCACAGGAGGTTTAGCCAAACAAACTCATTCTGAATATTTTTCAACTATTCGCCTATCCGCAACCGACATTAATTCGATAAACACAGGAAGAAGTAAAGAATCAGACTTCATGCAGGACAGGTTCCATATTGCAGCGAGCTTCGCCTCATCTCGCAAAGAATTGTTTCTCGACAATCCTTTCACGATTAGCTGTGCATGGCCTGCATCAGCCAGAAACAATTCATTAACACTTTCCTCAGAACCTCCAGCCTCCACAATTTTCAGGAGGTAGTTAAATGCTACTGTTCTTTCTTCCTGGTTCATTTCTGGGCGTAGCGCGCTGTTGAGCGGCTAACTAAATTTTTGATAAGGCAAGCTGAGATTCTTCATGCAGGAATGATTTCGTCCTGCACAGTCCCCAGCAACCTCTAAAATTTTGCCTTCTGAATCCATAAACACAAATATGCTATAGTGATTACCCACATCATCGAATCCGATGAATTTAACAAGATCGCCTTTTTTCAGATCAATCAGGATCCATTAGTATGCGATACTCCTCACTTGGTTTGATGCTCAGCTCATCTAGCTGTCACGAATTATAGAAATTATAGTGGGTGATTTTCTTCATTTCGAACTTCCTACCCATCCCGATACGTGGATATTGGGGTTTTCACAAAAAAGAGCTTAGGTTTTAGAGAAAGCAAACCGCTCCAACTCAGCGATGGCCCTCCTTTTAACCTGATCACTATCGCTGCGCAACCTATCCATCAAATTTTGGTAATTTTGTTCTTCGCTTTCAGTTTGACGAGGAACCTTGAGTGAACTCAGCAAATTTCGGCTTGCTCTTGCTACGGCACTAGCATTAACTTCCACCAAAATAACTTGCTTGAAAAATTCTCGCGTTACCTCGTTCGCAGGAGTGCGACCAATAGCGTCTACGACAAGAGGCTTCAAACCATCTGCATAGTTTGCATAATCCTCTATCATGTGTTTCTGGTAGAGCAACTCCCCAGAGTGCTTCACCAACTGCTCCTGTAGTTTATAAACATGGGCATAAGAATTCCCTCGTAATTGCTCTTCTTTTTGTTTTACTACGGTCAGAGCTCTTTCTGGATCAAGAAAGAAGAGCCATTCAGCGGACCAAGGAAGTTCTGTCACCAACAACTTGAAAACGATTTCTTTCTCCTGACTGTCTAGCCCAACGAATGCGTCCCGACTGTACCCATCAGCTTTTTCACTACCTGTCATCTCAAACTGCTTCATAAAATTTTCGAACGCCAATGTCATTTTACCCTCCTCCAAATAGTTTTTTAGCAACCTCCCCGCCAGGCTCTACTTCAAGCGACTTTACCAAATTACCTGCACGGTCCATACCATAAATATTTATAGAGGTCACCTTACCTTGATCAACGATGGTCGGCCACTCATAATCTCGCCAAATATCCCCCCCGCGCGGAAACTTCTTCTCAAAATCTTGAATAACGTCGATTTTCCCCGCCGCGTCACCCGAATATTTAGCCGACACACTGCCCCAAAAGTCCGGCCCGCGAGGTTCAACGCCAATGCCGCCCCAAGAGAACGTATTATTCAAATCTTCCCACCCATCAATGACGCTTCCACCCGGCGTTTGCTCTAAGATGGTCTTCCCTTTTTCCTTTGCCATCTTCGCGGCTAGGTCTTTGTTCCCGGACCAAAACATTTTTTCCTTGTCAGAGGTCACGTCCAATCTGTTTATTATCGCATCCATTGCGGCCTGCTTTTCCGCTGATGTCTTGGCCTCTTTGGCTGCATCTACATAAGGCTGTAGAATTTTTTGAGCTTCGGCGATTTTACCTTCCTTAGCTAGTTGCGTTATCCGCTCCCGGTCAGCCGCTACAGCAGCATCAGCGACAGTTTGCTTTTTCGAATTCGTGCCCTCATCAAGTGGCTTGATGGGGTCTGGTTTGTCCTTTATTGGCTCACCGGGAACTAGTTTTGATTTGCTTTCTAGTTTGACTCCGCGTTTTGTCTTCTCCAAAACCGTTGTGTCCGAAGCCTGATTTTGTGTCTTTGCCACGACGTTACCCGGCGTATCTCGTACCCGCTGTTGGGTAGGTAGCTTTGCAACAGCCTTATCAGCTTGTGTTCCCGTAGCTACCGTATGCGCTTCCTTCGGCGCTGTCTGCGCCAGCACTTTTTTAAGCCGCGCGTCGAGTTCAGCCAGCGCTCTGGGTATCTGCCTGAGCGCATCCTGCTGTACCTTGTAAAAGCGATTCTCCCATTCTGCGAGTTTTGCAATCGTGGTCTTGACGGCATCGAAATACCGCAGGTTTTCAAGATGCGTGCGCAGTGCTTTGACAATCTCGAGAAGCTTGCCGGTGACTTGATTCATCGCTGTGAGCAGAGCTTTCTCGTAGCGCGCGAATTTCACGGCGCGTAAGAACTTCAGGACATCACCCTTGATGAACTTCTGCAGAAATCGCACCAGTTCCACCAGCTTTGACGCTTCCTTGATCAGCAGGAGCATGACGGCACGCAGAGCTGCGCCAAGCTCCGAGCCCGCGATACCGCCGACGACGGCGCCTGCGCCCAGCGCAGCGGCGCCAGCCGCTGCCATTGCGAACGGCAGGGCCAAGACGATCAGGCAGGCACAAAGGAGCACCCATTCCATAAGGTCATCGCGCTTTTCGGGATGGCAAGCCAGTCGCAGGATGACAGCAACCGCGTCACGGGCGCTAGTGACGAGAACAACCCCCGGAACGAAGCTGATCAGCATGTCGGCCACGACGGCCGAGAGTGGTCGGTTGTCAGCAAATTCCCCCAAGAGGACGGAATTCAGCCAATTAACTCCTCCGACAACCGTGTCCCAGGCATCTTGGAGAATGGTGTCTTGATCTGGCGGTAAAGGTCTTGGGCTCATGCTTTACCTTTCTTAACGCCGATGCTTGAGACCCAGTTCAGTAACTCGTGGATATCCTCATCCAGTTCGGCCGATACGGTGGAGCTTGCCTGCAGCGGCTTGTAGTCATATTCGATCTTCGCTGCCGTACCAGCAGGTACATCACTGATCCGAGCAATGCCCTGCGCATCGAGTGTGCCCTTACGAATGCTGCCGTCGCTCAACGTCGCCTTGTATGCAGCACCTGCCAAGGGTTCGCCCCAGTCCGTCAAATGCCGGAATTCGATGTCGGTCTTTTCCAGCGCGGCCTTGGGCACATGCGGCATCACATAAGAAGTCTTTGCCGGGCCTGGCATGGTGTGCATTGAGGCGTGTGCAGTCCACTTGCCTGACGTGCTGTTCGTAATGCCGGAAGCATTGATTTTTATAGAAGACCCGCCCGCGGAGATCGTGACCTCTTCCTTTGCATGGATTTCAATCCGGGAAGTTGTCGACAACAAGCGCAGGACTTTTTCCGCAATGATGTCGAGATCGTTGCCCTGTGCCTGTATATCGATTTTGCCCTTGGCTGCGAACAGCTTGATTCCCGCGTTATAAGCGAACAGACTGATCTTTTCAGCGACGCTGGCGAGAAAGCTTTTACCCACCGCCATATTCGTATCCATACCGGACGATAGGGTCACATCGGTACCCGCATGAACGTGCGTGCCCGTGTTGCTGGCAAGCCCAATCCCCGCCGGGGATCCGGCCAGCAGGACCGGCTCCTTGAAGCGGTTCGCGCCTCCTTGCCCTTCGCCTTCATAGCGGTCTTCGGTCGCGTCGATGAATTGCTTGAGGGCATCCTGCCCGCCAAGCGGTTCTGCGCCTGCCTTGGACGCCGTACTGGACAGGTTTGCGGCGAGCGACGCAGCCGCCTTGAGCTGACTGGTGGATTCCGTCGCATCGAGCTGTGTTCCTTGCGCACCAGGGCGACCGAAGGTGCTGATATACAGCCCCTTATTCGTGACGATGCCGCCGAAATCGTCAGTGCTGAGCGCGAAACCGGTTCCGAAAAATCGACTGCGTTCGTTGCCTCGCTGGGTAACCAGATAGCCAAGGTTCAGCTGAGCATGGGTGCTGCTGCTGTAGAGATGCGCCCGGTTTTGATTGGTCGTGTCGTCAAAAACCAGCTGGTTAAAGCCGCTGCCGTTGAGTTCCTTGGACTTGAAACCAGAAAGCCGCCCATCGGTATGCCATTGCGGAATCTGGTCTTCGTTATAGAGCCGTCCCGTCACCACAGGCCGGTCCACGTCCCCATTCAAGAAGGTAACGATGACTTCCTGGCCAATGCGGGGAATGTTGATCCCGCCCCAACCCTGGCCCGCATTCGGGTAGCTGACGCGTACCCAGCACGATGCCCTGTCATCGCCGGGGTTCTGCCGATCCCATCGGAACCAGACTTTGACGCGGTTGAGACGATCCGTATGGACCTCTTCGCCAGCAGGCCCGACGACAACGGCAGTCTGCGGATGCAAGTCCGGCTTGGCGTGCTCCGCCGGACTACGAAAGGGAATCTTGCGCCGTTGGACTTCAAAACAGTTGAAGCAATGGCCGGTGTCTTTGCTCTCCGGTGCATCGCCACGACCAATGGCGGCTTTGAACGCTTTCACTTGCGATGAGAGACTGCCGGGAACATCCCTCAATTTGTCCGACACCGGCAAATTGTTTTCAATGCACCAGTCAAGGGCAATGACGACGAACTGGCGGTCTTCCTCCGGATCCTCCCGATGGGCCGGGTGATCTTCAAGCGTGAACCAACTGCCCGCGCGTAGATTACGCACACTGGAAACACCATGGAAGCGCTTCATGCTTGATTCCCACTCTTCCACACGGATACGCGCTTGCCTGTCTCCCTGCTCCCGCTTTGAATAGGTATAGGCGCCCGTGTATTCGTATACTTCCAACTGGCTGGGCAGCTCGCCGTGTTCCGTCAGCACGGAGACATTGCATTGCTTTTGCTCGTTGGGCGACTTGTAGTCGTCAGTTCGAGTGGTGAACTGATACGGAGCCACGCTTCGGCTTGTGCTCCAGTGTCCAATTTCCTGGAGCTCATCCTCGGTGCCTGCGCTGTGGAAGCGAATCTGCTGAGTCGGAACAGGTGGGAGTCGATAAGTCGTGTCAGTAATGACAAAGACGTGGCCGGATCCGTCTTCCGCTTGCTTGTGGTAGCCGTACCATCCCTCCTCTTCCATCAATCGGTGGACAAAGTGCCAATCCGTCTCGTACTGCGTGCAATACGAGCGCGGAACCGCTGGCTGGATCAACTCAAAACGAAAATTTCCTGCCGCTTGAGGATGTGCGGAGAATACTTCGGCCAGGATGTCATCGGCTGCCTTGTCCTGCCATATCCGGGCGTCCTTGCGAAATTTCAGAAAGTACAGCCACGGCGCAAACGACATCTGGCAAAACGTGAGTTGTCCGTCACTGCCCAATCGTTTGATCGTGTGCACATAACCACTGACGGGTAGGTAGCTTCGATCTGGTTGTCGTAGCCAGAGGGTGACCGGCTTGGCGATGAGCTTCTTGAGTTCGATATCGTCACGTACCGATACGAGATCGACCGTGTATTCGTAACTTCGTCCAAGACGATCATGCGCAAGGACGCGTTGTGGCAGGAGGATATCGTCGCCGAGGGGAGTATCCAGCTTTAGCAGACGGTCGCGCTGGGAAAGCAGCGCTTGATCGAAGAATCTGGTCGGATCAGCCATCGGAGGAGCCACCTTATCTCTTGTTCAACTCGCTTAAGAACAAAGAGCTATTGTGTCTGCTGGACTGAACCGATGAGCAATTACTTGTTTAGTTTCGTGCGATCATGTTCCTCGCCGTAGTTGGCCTTTGTTCCGTGCAAAGGCTATGCTGGGCGACTTGATTGCTGGGTTCAGCAGTCCCGGCATTCAATCGCACCAGGAGCAGTTGGC
>NZ_JBHLWP010000002.1:0-696 GCF_042432755.1 Massilia consociata | reverse complement strand
CGCCCTGGTGGCAGTGCAATCAGGTGAATCAGTTGTGCCGGCGAGCGAGCTGGCAGCGGCACGCGCCCAGATCGCACAACTGCAGCGGATGTTGGGCAAGAAAACGATGGAGGCGGAGATCCTGCGCGAAGCGGTCGAGCTGGCTCGCGAAAAAAAGTGGATTGCGCGCTCACCCTTATTGGACAAGGACGGGCAGTAAAGCCTGTCTGCGTTGTCCTCGGTGTAGCGCGCTCGCACGTGATTGACCTTCTTGCCCGACCTGTGGACTGGGTCGACAAGCGCACCGTCGTCAAGTTTGATCCAGTAGCTGACGCGATGATCGCCGACGCTGTACGCGCCGAGATCACGGCGCTGCCGACTTATGGCTACCGTCGTGCTGGCGCCCTGGTAAACCGTACGCGCAGCCTGATGGGCCTGCGCCCCGTGAACCACAAGCGCATGTACCGCGTGATGAAGCAGCAGGGTTTGCTGCTGCCCAAATCGCCCAGGCGTAGTGAGAGTGGCCGCACTCACGATGGCAAAGTGATGGTTGAGGAATCGAACCAGCGCTGGTGCTCGGATGGCTTCGAGATCGCCTGCAGCAATGGCGAGGTGGTCACTGGCGTATTCATGAAGGACTGCTGCGACCGCGAGATCATCGCTTGGCGGGCCTGGATCGGCCGCGGCCTGCCTGGTGAGCCGGTGCGCGACATGATG
>NZ_JBHLWP010000019.1:0-156335 GCF_042432755.1 Massilia consociata | reverse complement strand
GCCTTGCCCGCGGTCTTCGCCTTCAATAAAGCGCTTCATTTGGCACCCCAGTGATGAGATACTGGCTCAACGTTTACCGAACCCGGTTCGTTTACAAGGTCACAAGGTTTTTACACAGCCTGGGCCCAAAGCGGACATTGCCTCTGCCGGAGTCAGTTCTTTAGGAATCGGGTTTCGGGCTGTCTGGCCTAACCGATCCGTCATCGAAATCCATTGTGTCTGGATCAGGGTCGGATGCCAGCGGTGTTCCCATAAACTTCAGCCACGCGAAACCTACTAGCCCGGCCGTGAGGGACGCTAGCAGGATTGCCATCTTTGAGGAAGTGATCACGCCGGCTTCTCCGGTATAAGCCAGGTTGGTGATAAAAATCGACATCGTGAAGCCGATGCCGCCAAGCAGGCCTGCGCCCAGCACATGACGCCACGCGAGGTCGAGCGGCAGGCGGCAGATGCCGAGCGAGACGGCGGCGAAGCTGAAGAGCAGGATGCCGATTGGCTTGCCGACGATCAGTCCAAGCAGGATGCCGAGGCTGTTGGCCGACAAGAGTTCTTCAGCCCAGCCTGCGCCGACGACAATCCCCGTATTTGCCAAGGCGAACACGGGCAGAATAAGGAAGGCGACTGGCGTGTGCAACGCATTCTCCAGGCGATGCGAGGGAGACTCGGCATCATCTTGCTTAGCCGAGTAAGGAATGGCAAAGGCTAGCAGCACCCCAGCGACAGTCGCGTGTACGCCGGACTTGAGCATCAAGAACCACATCAGCGCGCCACCCAGCAGGTATGGCACGAGCGCCATGATGCGTAGCACGCGGTTCATCAGGATCAGGATCGCAAAGACACCAAGTGCGGCCAGCAGGTAGAGGAAGGAAAACTCTGCCGTGTAGAACACGGCGATAACGATAATCGCGCCAAGATCGTCCATAACGGCGAGCGCGGTCAGAAAAATCTTGAGGGAAGCCGGTACCCCGCTGCCGAGCAGGCTCAGCACTCCTAGTGCGAATGCAATGTCGGTCGCCATCGGGATGCCGATGCCTGCCTGGGTAATTGTCCCACCATTGAACATGAAGTGGATGAGCGCCGGAATGGTGAGGCCACCTACAGCGGCCATGATCGGCAGCATGGCATTCCTGATGTCGGACAGTTCGCCGTTATACAGTTCGCGTTCAAGCTCCAGGCCGATGAGCAGAAAGAAAATCGCCATCAGCGCATCGTTCACCCAGTGCTCGATGCTCAGGCCCCCAACATACTGGTGCCAGAATCCAAGATAGCCCTTCCCCCACGGGGAATTGGCGATGATCAGCGAAGCCAGTGTGCAGAGGATCAGGAGGACTGCCCCCGCCTTGCCGGAATGGGCAAACTGCTTGAACGTGGCCGATAGTCGCTTTTCAACACGCATTTTTCTTCTCCGCCTTTGTTTGTGTGGTTTTACGGCTTGGCTGGCGATATTAGCCTACTGGAAGTAGTCAACGCACACTCTTGGATGTCTGCTTTTGGCCGACTCCTGCCTGTCGCAGACAAAGGACAGCATTGGCGAAGCCGTCAGCGGGTTTCACCTGGTTTCTGGAACAAGTCTTTAACCATGCCATTGAACTGAGAATTCCCACGTCGCCGGCGACGAAATACTCTGCTGCTTCCACCAACATTCGTAGCTGGATTAGCCCTCCAACTCGCCGTTCGAGGTCAGCTCTGAGTCTCTGGTCATGCCCTGGCAGAAAGACGCCCTTAACAGGCCTATCCCCGCAACCGCATGCACAATCCATACAATCTCCAATCCTCAGCTTTTGTTTCGAGGCCCTGACGCGACCGGGTCTGGCCGAAGGGCACCCCGAGCAGTAAAGCTCAGTGTACGGCTTCCATTGCTTTGCGGGCAAGAAAAAGCTGTGATACTGGATAAGTGCCATTGGGTGACCAGAATAGGGCTCCTCAACCACGGAGGTTCCATGAATTCGATCACTAGCAAACCGACGACTGATGCGCCTTGGAACAAAGGGCGCCTTGTAGGCCAGAAGCTTCCTTTGAAGTTGCGCGAAATTTGGGCAATTCGGATACGTTTGCAGCTATCCGCACAGGTGCGAGACCTCGCCCTGTTTAACCTCGCGATCGACAGTAAGCTCCGCGGCTGCGACCTTGTGAGCCTTCGCGTCAAGGATATCGCGCAAGGACGAAGTATCTTCCACCGCGCGATTATCATGCAGCGTAAGACCAGCAGGCCCGTTCAGTTCGAAATTACAGAGCAGACCCGGCAGTCGGTGCTTGCCTGGATCGACCGCCGCAAACTCGCAGGAACTCAGTACTTGTTCCCGAGCCGTGTTGCCGACTCTCCGCACCTGTCGACACGTCAGTACGCTCGCATAGTCACGCGCTGGGTTCAGTCGATCGGACTCGATGCTACAGCATATGGGACTCACTCGATGCGGCGAACTAAAGCAACGCTCATCTACCGGCGAACAAAAAATCTGCGGGCTGTACAGTTGCTCCTTGGACATACGAAGCTCGAGAGCACCGTGCGGTACCTCGGAATCGAAGTGGACGACGCCCTTGAGATTGCGGAGCAAACGGAAGCCTGAATGGCTCGTTGCCGCTGCGTCTAGCGTTATGGTCGACTGTCGGGCACACCGGCCGCAGTCGACCCAAAGCAGACGCAACCTCACGTCGGCACAAGGACAGATAGCTTTGGCCAGACTAGGCCAGGTGGTTCAATATGGAGCGGGACTTGCTGGTGGAGCGTACGTAGTCACGACTGGCCCAGACTTAGGCCGAAGCCAAAAAGCGCGGCCGATTGATCGAGACTACCGCACGTGCATAGGCGCAGATCTTGAAGCTTGATGCTCTGGCCAGTCACTCACGAGAATCATGGCTCAGTTGACATCGGCAAAGTGCCCGTCCATAACATCATATAGGCCGCCACGAGTGAGGGAACAGGCTCTGAAGCTCTACTAGCATGCAGAGCCTGGGCAAGACTTATACCTTGCGACGGCGGCTTGCTGCGATACCGGCCACGCCAATACCCAGTAAGGCAACCGAAAGCGGTTCCGGAACTTCAGAACTCGAACCTTCACCCACGTTGACATTGGCTTTTAAGTTCGCGCTGACAAACTGGAAAGAACCGCTAGTGGTCGAAATCCGCAGCGACAAAAGGCCGGTATCGCTGAAGTTAGTCAAAGACGTCGTATTTGTAATCGAGAATGGATAGTTTTCGCCGTCGTTGGGGATATTGATGATGCCGCCGCTGCTGCCGAGCAAATCACTTCCGATCTTGATCGTGAAATTCTCGTTGTTGGGGTTGTTCTTGTTGTCTGCACCGGTATCCTTGAACCGGCTTTGTTGCGCAAATCAGGCTCGACCAGCGTAGCACCCGCAGGTCTGGTAGCCTGAGCGGATGAAACCAGCTCCACAGAAGTACCGCACGACCAATTGGAAGACGTACAACGAAGCCCTCAAGTCACGCGGTTCGCTGCTGATCTGGCTTGATCCGAAGATGAACTGGCACGGCCAGCCGAGCGGCAAGCGCGGGCGCAGCCAGACGTTCAGCGACGAGGCGATCCAGTTCTGCCTGAGCATCAAGTGCCTCTTCAATTTACCACTACGGCAGGCCATGGGCATGGCGCAAAGCCTGCTGCGCTTGGCTGGACTTCATTGGCCGGTGCCGGACTACAGCACGGTAAGTCGACGGCAAAAAACACTACAGGTGGCCATTGGCGCCACGCCGACTACGACAGGCTTGCATTTGCTGGTGGACAGCACGGGCATCAAGATGTTGGGCGAAGGCGAATGGAAGACGAAAAAGCATGGCGCGGACTATCGCCGCCAGTGGCGCAAGGTGCACCTCGGGATCGACGCGTCCACGCTCGAGATCCGGGCGATGGAAGTAACCGACAACAGTATCGGCGACGCGCCTGTCCTGCCAGCGCTGCTGGATCAAATTCCAGCCGACGAGTCCATCGCCAGCGTTAGTGGCGATGGGGCTTACGACACGAAGGACTGTCACGAGGCGATCGCCTTGCGCGCCGCCCATGCCATCATCCCAACCCGCAAGAACGCCAAGCCCTGGAAGGCGAACCGCTGCGGTGCCGATGCACGCAACGAGATCTTGCACACGACGCGCAGACTGGGTCGGGCGATCTGGAAAAAGTGGAGCGGCTACCACCGGCGCAGTCTTGTCGAAACCAAAATGCGCTGCTTCAAGCTGTTGGGCGAACGGGTCATGGCACGCGACTTCGATCGTCAGGTGGCCGAATTGCAGATACGCGCTGCCGTGCTCAACCGCTTCACTCGACTGGGTACCCCGGTCACGGTCCCAGTGTTATAAAACTGATTACAAACAGCGTCAGCTCGGCCTTCACTCGATTTGCTCAACAAAGCCGTTCGGCATGCGTACGTCGATGTCCCGCCGCGGGAACTGCTATGACAACGCGCCGATGGAGAGTTTCTGGGGCACGCTGAAGAATGAGCTTGTCCATCATCGTCGCTATGCCACCCGTGCTGAGGCAAAGGCCTCGATTCAGGAATACATTGAAATTTTCTACAACCGACAGCGGCGTCATTCCCGCATCGGCTTTGTTCCGCCAGCGTTGTTCGCCGAATCCTTCAGAAAGCAGCCGCAGGCGGCATAAGACAAGCGTGTCCGCTATTGACAGTACACCTCAAAGCTCTGCTGACGTGACGGTGTCGATTGACGGGCGATACAAGTATGGCGTGAGGGTTAGGTCAAAGTTCACATCGTAAAACGAATTTACATCGATTGTGTTTGACCCGCCTTGATGCGTGAAGGTCGTATCGATGGTCGTGGTGATGGGAGCAGCACATGCAGCGCTAGTGAATACAAACGCGGCCGTAGCGAGTACAGCTTTGACAAATTGTTTCATGTTGGATTTCCTGTTGTGGTTTGAAAATTACACTATCTATTGAGCAATTTTTATGCCAACAACAAGGTTCTATAGTGGAGAGACCGTTGACAGGTAACACCATAAGCGACTAGCATGTGTAAAGATTTCCGACATAGAAATGTTAATTCCTTCCGGATATGTCAAGAGTGATTGCTGGGGCCTCAGCGTCAGCGACGCGTTCATCGTTGGCAGTTTTGCTCCCGACACCACCAGCCGACCTACCTGACCCGTCAGATTGCGCCCGCTAGCAGGTCTATATGCAAGCTAGCTTCAAATCATGACAGACCTGTTGGGAAAAGCTTTAGGTTGGGCAAGATTGATGTCAGACTGTAATGCTATAGTTCCTGTAGCGCTCAAGCACTGCTAACCTAATATGCAAATTACATCATTAAGTGGAGAGTTCGCGAACGCTACCACCGAAACTGCGTTCCTCGAGTACAAGCTAGCCCAGACACGTTCATTGCTGGGATTTACCCTAACTTTCTGTACTCTGTTCTATCTGCTCTTCTTTGTAACCGATGTAGCAGTCCTTGGGCTAGGCCCGGATACGATGACCCTGTTCGGCACCCGCATTGCGGTCGCCGTAACCGCAGGCACCTGTGCCTGGTTCGCTTACCGACACCCGTTGACAGTTCGAGCCACCCGACGCGCCGCGACGATTGCAGAAATAGTCGCGCTCACGTGTTTCATGGTGATTGCAGTGCATCGCCCGGCGGAGTTTCACTGGCACGCGATGTCACTCGCGATTATGTTGATTGTGATTTATCTGTATATACCGAACCGGCTGACTTACGCGCTAATACTTGCAATTTGCTCGACGGCGACGTTCTTGGTTCTGTCCTGGCAAGCCGCCAATATGCTGCCGGCAGACATACTGACAATGAGCCTTTTGCTGATTCTGGCGAATACCTTTGGCGCCGTAGCGGCTCGCCGTTTCAATACCGTATCACGTGAGGAGTTCCGCGCACAGTTAGTGCTTAAGGACGCTGCCGACCGCGACCACCTCACCGGCTGCTTCAACCGACGTTACCTGCATGAACACTTAATGCCAACAGAGCTGGCAAGGGCCCAACGTCTCAGCCAGAACCTGACCGTCGTATTGTGTGATATCGATTATTTCAAACGCATTAATGACACTTATGGCCATGCCGACGGCGACGCTGTACTGCGCGCCTTTGCCGATTTGCTGAAGCAGATGACGCGCGATCAGTTCGACAGCATCGTGCGCTATGGTGGGGAGGAGTTTTTACTGATCTTGCCATCGACCGATCTCGATGGTGGTCAACATCTTTCAGAACGCTTGCGCTCGGCGTTTGCCATGATGCAGATCCGGTCGTCGGAAAATGGTAATGTAGTGCGTGCCACTGCTAGCTTCGGTATCTCCACAGCACATTTTGGCCAGATGGCCACTAGCTATACCCTGCACGATCTCATCTCGAGTGCTGACAAGATGATGTACGAAGCTAAGCGTAACGGGCGTAATCGGGTGGAGGCATTTCAGCTATGTTGAGAAGCCACGTATGCATGACTAATAGTTGCGGCAACTGTTGACAGAGGAACTCGCATTCCGAACTGTCCAGGACTTCAAAAAAGTGTCAGGCCACACCATAGACGTCCGCTTTTGGCCGAAGGCAGACTCAAGCAGCCCCCCCATCCATGCCCACGGTCGCAGTCTAGGTGCAGTTGCTTGATCTATATCATGGTCGAAACACACGAGTTCTCTACAATGTACTGATGACTAATCAGCTCGAACCCGCCCTTCATCGCAACGCTAAGTTGCTTGTTGCGGCTGTCCAGTTAAGGAAGACGCATGGGTTGCTGTACGCCATGCGGTTTCTTGAGGATTGCGGCTTTGCTAATGTGGTCATTTGGGAGGTCCTCAATCTTATCCCGCCAACCACAACCACAGAACCTTCACAGTGGTGAGGCAGGTGCGGAATCGCGTTGCTCTACCGGTGGAAGCGCGATCAATACTTGCTGTTAAATGCGGAAGTCATCCATCGATTTTCCGCTAGCGAGTCCTTCTGCAATCCACTTCGGCTGGCGCCCACGACCAGTCCAGGTCTGGCTATTGTCACCGGGGTTTTGATAGCGCGCCTGAACCTTCTGCCCCTTGCTGCTCTTCGATTTTTTGCTATTTGCAGCAAGCAGCTCCTCAACCGAGACCCCTGCCTCCTGAGCGATCGCTAGGATTTGCTCCCGTGCTTTCTGCAAGTCCTGGTGCTGACGATTCTTGATTTCCTTCTCGACGTCATGCTGCAGGCCCTTCAGTTCGCTAAGGTTGTAGCCCGACAGATCGATATTTGCCATTGATGATATCCCTTCAATTTAGTTGAACGTGTGCGCAATGCGTCGATTCTACTACGCGTCATGAGCTAGCTCGACTGCGATTGAAATGTCTTCAGCCAGCTGACGTACCAA
The DNA here is from genome assembly GCF_042432755.1 of Massilia consociata. NCBI lineage: Bacteria > Pseudomonadati > Pseudomonadota > Betaproteobacteria > Burkholderiales > Oxalobacteraceae > Massilia > Massilia consociata. The sequence continues at coordinate 149,028 of NZ_JBHLWP010000019.1, read as the reverse complement.
AATTAGGCCTCTTTCACTGAGGAGGTCGACATGAACACAATTACTGATACCGGTAGCCGGCGCATTCCATGGAACAAAGGACGTCTGGTCGGTCAGAAGTTCCCCTTGAAGCTGAAAGAAATCTGGGCAATAAGGATCCGACTGCAGATCGCTGAGCGCTTGAGAGATCTAGCACTCTTCAATCTGGCGATTGATAGCAAGCTGCGTGGTTGCGACCTCGTTAGTCTGAAAGTGAAGGACATTTCTCAAGGTACCAGCATATTCCACCGTGCGATTGTCATGCAACGGAAGACTCACCGGCCTGTTCAGTTCGAAATTACGGAGCAGACTCGTCAGTCAGTTCAAGGCTGGATTGCAGCAGGTGAGCTAACATCGAACCAGTATCTCTTCCCGAGTAAGACAAAGAACTCGCGTCATCTCTCGACTCGTCAGTATGCACGCATCGTTGCCAGATGGGTACGATCCATCGGCTTGGATCCAGCGGCGTATGGAACCCATACAATGCGGCGGACGAAGGCGACATTGATCTACCGTCGTACGAAAAATCTTCGTGCTGTACAGCTGCTTCTCGGCCATACTAAGCTTGAGAGCACAGTGCGCTATCTCGGCATTGAGGTCGACGACGCACTCGAGATCGCTGAGCAGACCGAAGTCTGACGTACGAAACAGGATCTGTCGCTCACAAACGCGTGTAAGTGGCCTTGTCACCAAGGCCGCTTACTGCCAGAAGCAGACGTGATGGCATTGCCATAGCGCGAGTCGCGCGAAAGGTTTGGACGGCGACTTTGGTCCGTTGGACACACTTTAGGTGGCTATACCGTTTAAGCAGATTGCGCACTTGACACGAGCGGAGAGTAGTCATGCACTAGGCCTTCCCGTCTCTTGCCTGCTCACACATCTGTTGGCGGTACGTCGAGAAATTTTGTAAGGCGTTCTAGCTCTAAGATCTTCGGAAAGTCGTGCGAGCTATGCGCCCGGAGGTACTGGTGCATGCTGACATTCCGCACATGGACGTCATGTTCATCGGCGAGCCCTGACCCGATCTCGTCGTCGATGAAGGCCAAGGGCGCCGTCGAACTCGGCATCTGCGGAGTGGCGGCGGCGCTTGTTGACGCGGTCTACAACGCCTCCAGGGTGCGGGTACGCGATTATCCGGTAACGCTCGACAAGCTCCTGCGCCACATGCCGACGGCGGTGTGAATCGCGCCGGGGTGCCTGCCGCGGCGTCCCTTCCTATTGCAGAACATCGCCCCACGGCGCCGCAGCGCGCGTAGCCTACCCATTCCTGCGTCAATGCCAGCCCGTTCGTAAGCCATACTAGCGATCGCTGGCGGCCAAGCAGACTGATCTAGCTTCGCTCGACAAGGTCGATGAGCCGTAAATAGCGCGGGTCCGACATTAAATCAGGTTTGGTTTCAGCAATCACCGCCAATACCTTTGGCAATTCATACGGCGGACGAGTCAGAACCTGAGGAATGACTCTGTTCATTAGGTCTAATGTCACTTCAGGGAATTGAGCCGTAAGTGATTTCTCATCGCTGATCTCACGGGTGAATCTGTAGAATGGATGGTCATCTGCCTCTATCGGTACCAAGAACTTCTTAACTGCTTCATAGACAAGGGGGAAGCTGTCGCCGGTATCATCAAGAAGTGCGACCCATGCCTTTACCGAGGCAGAGGTCGTGAACTGACGTTCTCTCGGCCAGTCATCGTTGATCAATGGGATGACGTGCTTGACCCAGCCATTCTCTTTTTTCTGCCCGACCAAGCCCAACCAAAAGATGAACTGATTCCGCGTTTCGTCCGACATGGCTCGCAACGCAGAACGCATTTCAACTTGCGAAAGACCTTGCTCCTGATCATGCACCGTAATGCGCATATGACCGAGCCATTGAGCGGCTACCTTGGAAACTTCACGCTCCCAAGAAAAACGTTCGATCCAAGGATAAATACGAAGCAAAAGTGGTTTGACGGCAGCCGCCAAGGGTGTCAAAGGCGCCCTACCGCTATACAAAAAGCCGTTCCACGCCGGTTCGGACTTCGGATGATCGAACGCCAGCATTGGAAGAAGCCGCTCAGTTGTCCACGTTGGATCAACGTACATAAGCCAGTTCAACTTATTGCACGCTACTGAAACGGCATGATCCGAACCCTCGCCTGGCGCTGAGAAAAGTCGTTCGATGCGCGACTTGATAGGAGCAGGAATCAACGACCCTGCTTCCTGCCTTTCCCCAGGCACTGCGCGGAAGAGAGCATCGGCACACATGCCAATCGGTCCGTTGATCGCGTGATTATATGTACGCCGCGAGCGCTGAACGACTTTGCCACCTTGCCATACCTCGTCAAGACCACTCCTCGCTGCATCGACTCCAGCGGTCAAGAAGCCATCGACAATGTGATCAACGACTTTCCAACCAAGATCACGATCGGTAATCCCCCCATTTTTAGAGCACGCTAAAAGTAGAGGCTAAGCGGCCAGTGCCAATTTCTGTTTTGGCGTGATACCGCCGAGTGCCATGTTGGGCCGGTCGTGATTGTAGGTCCACAACCAGTTGGTAGCAAATTCCTGGATCTCTTCGAGCGTCTCGAACAGGTGATGCGCAAGCCAATCGTAACGCACGGTCCTGTTGTATCGCTCGACGTAGGCGTTCTGTTGCGGTTGTCCTGGCTGGATGAAATCGATGCGGATGCCGCGTTTTGCAGCCCACGCCAAAGTCACCGCGCTGATGTATTCAGGGCCGTTGTCGCAGCGGATGGCTTCCGGTTTGCCGCGCCATTCGATGATCCGGTCGAGCGAGCGTATCACGCGCTCGGACGGCAGCGAGAAATCGACTTCGATCCCCAAGCCCTCGCGGTTGAAATCATCGATGACGTTGAACAAACGGATGCTCCGCCCGTCGGCGAGCTGGTCGTGCATGAAGTCCATCGACCAGCTCTGATTGATCGCGAGCGGCACCGCCAGCGGCAGCGGCTTTTCACGTACCAGACGATGACGCGGCTTGATCCGCAGATTCAGCTCGAGCTCGCGGTAAATCCTGTAGACGCGCTTGTGGTTCCATCTGAAGCCCTTGACGTTGCGCAGATACAGGAAGCACAGCCCGAAGCCCCAGTTGCGCTGGTTGTTCGTCAGTCGCACCAGCCAGTCCGCGATGAGGACGTTTTCCGCATCCAGCTTGGCCTTGTAGCGGTAGCAGGTCTGGCTGATGCCAAACGCTTTGCACGCCAGCTTGACCGTGGCTGCCCGCTCCGTTACGGCCCATTGCGCCATCTCCCGCCGCTGAGATGGCGATACCATTTTTTTGTGAGCGCCTCCGCGACGATCTCTGCCTTGAGGCGCTCCTCGACGTACATCTTCTTGAGCCGCCGGTTTTCCTCTTCCAACTCCTTCATGCGTGCCATCAACGAGGCGTCCATTCCGCCGAATTTGGAGCGCCACTTGTAGAACGTGGCGTTGCTGATGCCGTGCTCGCGGCACAGCTCTGGCACCGGGCTACCGGCTTCGGCTTGCTTGAGGATGGCGATAATCTGGCTGTCGGTAAAGCGGGACGTCTTCATGTAGAGCTTTCTGTGTCTTAAGTAGAAAATTCTACTTCTGAACGCGCTCTTTTTGTGGGGGGATTACCCTGCAACAGCTCTACAACCTGGCCGACGACGCGCTGGAGTACCAGTTGCTGGATCGCCGCAGCTTCCTGCGTTTCTTGGATTTGACCGAGAGCAGCAGCATCCCCGACGCCAAGACAATCTGGCTATTCCGTGATCGTCTGGCCCAGGCTGGCGTAGGCAATCAGGTATTCGAGCAGGTCCAGCAACAGCTCCTGTCGCAGGGCTACCTGGCGCGTTGCGGACAGATCGTCGACGCATCGCTCGTGCAAGCCCCGGTCCAGCGCAACAAGCGGGAAGAAGCCGAGACGGTCAAGGAGGGCATGATGCCGCTGAGCTGGAAACCGCATAAGCGCGCTCAGAAGGATGTCGATGCGAAGTGGACCAAAAAGCATGGCAAGAACCACTTCGGCTACAAATTGCATGCTAGCGTCGACAAGCGTTGCAAGCTGATCCGCAAGATCGCCATCACACATGCTGCCGTGGCTGACACCACCGTCTTCGAGGAGTTGCTCGACCTGAGCAACACGAGTCGGGATGTCTATGCCGATCGGGGATATCCCAGCATTGAACGCGAAGTCAGCTTGAAGCATGCCGGCTGGCGGGTGCATATTCAGCCGCGCGGTCATGCGACCAAGGGCATTTCCGAGACGCAGAAACGGCGCAACCGCGCGATCGCCACACCTCGCGCCCGTGTCGAACATGTGTTTGGCGCCTTGGCCCAGATGGGCGGCAAACTGGTGCGCTGTCTGGGAATCGTGCGCACCACGTTCGTCTTGCAACTGAAGGCCGCCAGTTACAACCTCAAGCGTCTCGTCTTCTTGAAGGAACGCGGCCTGGCGCCGTTCTAAACAGCAGTTCGGCAGCCTTCGGCTGCCAAACCTGCCCGGCCCAAGGTGCTGGACACTTCGCAAATAACGCTGTTGGGGCTCTGCTGAAAGGCAGAATCACGTTTCGCGTTGCGTCGCTCACGTCGAAAGCGGGTTATTCGAGGTGGCCTTAAATTATCGTACGATTTCGGTGCCTTTCAAGTGCCAAGAGTGGATCCCGCACAAGGGATCGCAGCTGCGACGGCCCGCTGTAAGGCATGGGGCTATACCGGCGCTGAAGCTTTTGGCGGCGGTACACGTTCTTGCACCAATGCCTCAATGGGCAGCTGCAATGCCTTCCGCGTGACGGTCGAGTATCAGTGTACGGGCAATCCGCCTCCGCACAGCTGAGCGATCGTGCACTCCGAAGCCCCCGAAGTGGGGCTTTTTTCACTTTCTACGTCCAAAACATCGACCTGGCGTCCTGATCGGGCCCGGTCAGCCCGGTCCTCCGTTGACCGTTCGCTTCCCTATGTATGCGGACTTCAACTTCCATCTCTTGGCGAGACGCAGGGTATCGAATAGTGTGCTAAAACTCAGATTGTCCTTGCATCTAGATCGATACGAAACAAATGTCAGAAAAAATTTCCAAGTCACAACCGTACGAGAAGTTCTCCAACTCGTCTACAGCAGAAGTCAACCCACAAGTATTGCGAGATTTGAGACTCAGCAAAGGCGAAACGCAGGAGAAATTCTGGCGACGCTTCGGTGTGAGTCAAGCAACAGGTAGCCGTTATGAACTAGGCGTGTTTTTACCGAAATCACTGGCAATCCTGATGGGCTTATATGTCGACGGAAGGATTACTGATGAGCTGCTGGATAGCTACGCCGCCTGATGGTCGTCGACGTTGAGAACGAACGTCTGCCACCGAAGGTCGCTATCCATATGCTGCAGTAGCAACGACTGACGCACTGCTGTCTTGCAGCCATTGGATTAATTGCTCAAGTGCCATCGGGCGATGGTAAAGATAGCCTTGCATGTATGCACCGCCATGGGCCGTCAAATACTGAGCCTGCTCTATAGATTCGATGCCTTCGGCCACAACACGTAGTCCAAGGTGTCCGGCCATGGCCAGGATAGACTGGACGATTGCGGTGCCACTGACATCATGTGGCGTATCGTGCATGAAGCGCTTATCGATCTTTAACTCGTACAAAGGCATTTTCGTCAGATAGGCCAAGTTCGAATACCCAGTGCCGAAATCATCGACCGAAAAACGAATGCCCAGCGCGGCCAGTTTATGCATTCGCTTGATTGCTTGTTCAATATCTTCAATCAAGAGGCCTTCGGTAACCTCAAAGATCAGTTGCTGCGGCGGCGCTCCTGTATCGGCGAGGATTTGGCAGACTTGATCGACAAAGTCCGGCTGGCGGAACTGTAGTGGGCTAACATTAATCGACAGCGGCATGGGATTCCCTGTACGATCCAGGGCAAGCCATGCTTTACAAGCCTCCCGTAGCGCCCAGTTTCCTAACGGTACGATCAAGCCGCTTGATTCCGCTACGGGAATGAAAATGTCTGGGCGTACCATCGTGCCGTCCGCCCGAGGCCAGCGCATGAGCAGTTCGGCGCCCGCCGGAACGCCGAGGCGGTCGACCTGCAACTGCAGATGCATGGTAAGTTCACCATTATTCATTGCCTGCGCTAAATCTCGTTCCATTGTCAGCTTGTACTGGGTTTCCGAGAGCATTGCACTCTCGAATAGGACAACGCCATTACGGCCGTTTGCCTTGGCACGGTACATCGCCGTGTCCGCTTCGCGCAGAAGGTCGTGCGAACTTGCCCTGGCGTCCAGGCATAAGGCAACCCCAATGCTGACGCCGATATTGTAAGGCTGGCCAGCGAGATCAAGCGGCGCAGCTAGGGCGGTGCGGATAGTGTGAGCGACATCGAGTGCCACATACGAGGCGACTGAAGGGTTTGCGTCGAGTCCTCCGAGTAAGACGACGAATTCGTCTCCGCCGATGCGCGCTACGGTATCGCTGTTGCGCACTGTTTGGTTCAGGCGGGTTGCCACATGCCCCAGAAGCGCGTCGCCAACGGCGTGACCTCGAGCATCATTAACGTTCTTAAAATTATCGAGATCAAGGTACAAAATAGCATTGAGTCCGCGATTGGCTGGCGTTTCCTCGAGAGCCGCGGCAAGACGCTCCATGAGTAGCCGGCGATTAGGCAACCCTGTCAACACATCATAAAAAGCCAAGCGGTGGATGGCGTCGGCTGCAGTTCGGCGTTCGGTGATATCGCGTCCGACCAGCACCCAGTGAGTAGCTACTTCGCTTGATTGTGTGAACGGCATTAGCTCAAGTTCCAACCAGAATGCCGAACCGGACTTGGTATAGCTTACCAATTCAACGTTGCAAGGTTTGTTTGAACCCATCGCCTCTAAGATACATGTGATCACAGCCTGATCAGTATCCGGCCCTTGTAGCATTCGCAAGCTTTGTCCGAGAACCTCTTCTCGTGCGTAGCCGGTCCGGCGCAAAAATGCCTTGTTGACAAACGTTATTGGTTGAGCCGAATTGCGATGGGCGACCGCTTTGGCAATCACAACCATATCGTTCAGGCGCGATACAGCTGCCGAGGTAAGCTGCAATTCCGCCAGCGAAAGTGAAAGACCCTTCAAAAGATTACTGCAGATCAAGGTTAGCATTACACCAATTGTTGTGTAATTTAATGCAGCGACGAGCGCAGCTTTTACCGGATCGTGTTCCCAGCCAGGAACGCTCAAGCTGATATGGCCAGTCGCGCCGAGGCCCAAGAGAGAAACTGCGCACAGAATTAAGGCAACAATGGCTGGGCGAAGGCTCAGCAGGATCGAGGCAATGAGAGGCGGGCCAAGTAGGTAGCTAAGGCTGGCCGCGCCGATGGAGAGCATGAGCGCAACCGACAGAACATAGACCACTGCCAGGAAGTGGAATACCCTGACCGTATAAGGTAGACCTTTAAGACGCCAGATCGCGAAGATCCAGCCAAGCGCAATTGCGTCGGCGAGTGCAACTGGCCACATTCCGCGCTGAAGCAAAAATGGGACGATCGCGATTGTGGAAACTGTCCCAACTACTAAGACGATAGGCAGAAGCGACGAAAAGATGCGCTCTCGCCACCCAGCGATATCCTTAATGCTGACCATAATAAGATAGGCCGAACTACAGACGTCGCGGCCGAAGAGTGATTGAATTAAAGAATCATAGATTGGCTTGTAGCAACTGTCATGTGATTTCGATTTAATCGTCTATGAACCCCTCCAATTTCCCTCCAGTGTTTCTAACTCACGACATAGTTAGCAGTCTGTTACTAAGGAAAAATTGAACGACGAGGATGGCTGACGGATTTTAACGGCTTTGTTGAGCAAATCGAACGAAGGCCGAGCTAACGCAATTTGTAGTTCGTTTTATAATACCGGGACCGTAATTGGGGTACCCAGCCGAGTGAAGCGGTTCAGCACAGCGGCTCGTATCTGTAGCTCGGCGACTTGACGGTCGAAGTCACGTGCCATGACACGTTCACCCAGCAGCTTGAAACAACGCATCTTGGTTTCGACAAGGCTGCGCCGGTGATAGCCGCTCCACTTTTTCCAGATCGCCCGTCCCAGCCTGCGCGTCGCGTACAAGATGTCATTGCGTGCCTCTGCACCGCAGCGGTTGGTCTTCCAGGGCTTGGCGTTCTTGCGGGTCGGGATGATGGCATTGGCTGCGCGCAGGGCGATGGCTTCGTGGCAGTCCTTCGTGTCGTAAGCGCCATCGCCACTGACGCTGGTAATTCGCTCATCGTCGGGAATCTGGCCCAGTAACGCTGGCAGGACAGGTGCGTCACCGACACTGTTGTCGGTGACTTCCATGGCCCGGATCTCGAGTGTGGACGCGTCGATCCCGAGATGCACCTTGCGCCATTGGCGGCGATAGTCTGCGCCGTGCTTTTTCGTCTTCCACTCGCCTTCACCCAGCATCTTGATGCCCGTGCTGTCCACCAGCAGATGCAAGCCCGTCGTGGTCGGCACAGCGCCGATCGCTACCTGCAGCGTCTTTTGCCTACGGCTGACCGTACTGTAGTCCGGCACCGGCCAGTCGACTCCAGCCAGGTGCAGCAGGCTTTGCGTCATGCCCATGGCCTGGCGCAGCGGCAAATTGAAGAGGCACTTGATGCTCAGGCAGAACTGGATCGCCTGCTCGCTGAACATCTGGCTGCGCCCGCGCTTGCCGCTTGGCTGGCCATGCCAGGCCATGTTCGGATCGAGCCAGATGAGCAGCGAGCCGCGTGCCTTCAGTGCTTCGTTGTATGTTTTCCAGTTCGTGGTGCGGTACTTCTGGGGAGCCGGTTTCATGCGCTCAGGCTACCAGACGTCCCGGCTCTACGCTAGCCGGGGTCGATTTTTGCAACAAAGCCACATCGAGATGTTCTACAATCCGAAGCGCCGGCATGGCTTCAACGAAAAACTGTCGCCAATCGATTTTGAGAAGCGATATTTTGAACGGCTCGCGAGTGTCTAGAGAACCGTAGTCGATTCAATTCATCAAATACATCAAATACAGCTAATGTTGCTAATTAACATCATTAAGTTGTTTTACATGCTACGCTGTGGAATGAGCAAATTTTCCACCTTAGTTTTTGCAACTGATTTATGATGCAAATTCAATCTCTTCTTGGGGGCATGATGTCGATGATGCGTGAGTTCAAAGAGTTTGCAATGAAAGGGAACGTAGTTGACTTGGCCGTTGGCGTGATCATCGGCGGCGCGTTTGGACGAATTGTCGATTCGTTGGTTCAAGACATCATCATGCCGCCTTTAGGGAGACTCCTGGGCGGTTTAGATTTTGCCAACTACTACCTTCCGCTCAATGGTCAGCCTTTGGGCTTGGCGCTAAGTGAGGCAAAGAAGGGCGGCGCAGTAATTGCCTACGGAAATTTTCTGACTGTCGCCATCAACTTTCTGATCTTGGCGTTCATTATTTTTCTCATGATTCGAGCGATGAACCGCATGACGCGACGTCAGCCACCACCACCGCCTGCTACAGCTGAAGATATCGTTTTGCTGCGCGAAATCAGGGATTCCCTGCGTCGGTAGTTCAAGGGGCTCTGGTGCAAATTATGGATGAGGGCGCGCGAACTTGCCGGTTTGCTGGCTGGGTTCACGCAGCCAGAACAGCTGCCCAGATTTCGGACGGAGTTTGTCCCTGAGTCGTCAGAGCATGTACGTCAAACTGGCCTTTGCGAATGCGATGCATGAGCTCGACCCCACGGAACATGAATAATATCGACATTTTATCGTCCAGGCAACCCTCCATGTTTGTCCTCACGATAGGCTTGCCGGATCTCCATCAACAGTTGATCGGACTGAAAGCACACGCAGCCTGGCATTCCCTCGAAGTTGATGTCGCCACGAGTTGTTTTGAGGCAGATGCTTCTTGGCGTGTCCGCAAGCCCGATGCTTGTTTTGTGCGCATGCGCGGCGATGACATCCGACACATAGAACAATTCATCTGCAACCTGCGCGCATGCTGGGATGCCACTGCCATCTATGTCGTACTGGATGAGCACGACGGGGAAGTTGAACCGCTCGAACAATTGTTCATGGCCGCTGGCGCGACCGATTGCATCCGCTCCTGCGAGCTCGGGCGGCCGATGCAGGAGCATTGCCTGCGCCGGGCGGTACGCGATCGGGAGCGGATGCGAGCGCACCTCGAGCGCGACCATTTCTTCGAACTGATGGAACAGGACATGGGAGTCGGCTTGTGGCAATGGGATCCCCGTAACGATTTCTACCGCTGGTCGGACCAGGAGTACCGTCTATTCGACCTGGAAGGCGTGGCACCGGAGGATGTGAGCTATACGCGCTGGCGCGACGCGATCCACCCCGACGATCAGGAGCGGGTGGAGGCGGAAATCGGCCGCGCCATCGTCGGGGTCTCCGCATACAACAGCGTATTCCGGATGGGCACACCGGGGGCGGATGGACTGCCTCGCTGGCTTGCGGGCGTCGCACGGCTTAGGCGGGATCGTTCCGGCGCACCGTCCTGCCTGTACGGTGTGAACTGGGATGTGTCGGCGTGCCGTAATGTCCAGTCGGAGGCCATGCGAAGGCTGGGCTGTACCGATTGCCTGTCTCACCTGATGCCGAACATCTTCCAGCAGTATTTCAAGCTTGCCGCGGACTGCCTGTTTCACGTGAAGGAGGATGCCGGTGGTGTCCTGCGGTACACGGCGATTAACCCTGCCGGCTGCGCACATGCAGGGAAGACGGTGCAAGAGATTGTCGGGAAGACCCCGGTCGAGGTACTGGGCGCGGAAGTAGGTGGCATTATTGATACCGGGCTGCGCCAAGCGTTGCATTCCGGAAAACCCTTTTCCTACAAGCACTCTTTCGATATGGGCGGGGCGAGCGTCACATTCGATGCCGTCTACATTCCAATCGCCGACGAGTGGGGCCGACATTCAGGCGTACTTGGTTGCGCCCGCGACATCACGGCCTACGAGTGCTTGCAGACTACACTGTTTCAGGCGCAAAAAATGGAGGTGCTCGGCCAGTTCTCAAGCGGTGTCGCGCACGATTTCAACAATATCCTGCAGAACGTCAGCAATCTGATCGAGCTGTTCGGGTATGCCCGGGAGCCGGACCAGACGACATCGCTGCTCAAGCGGGGCCGGGCAGTCATCGCCTGCGGGCAGGCACTGACGTCAAGGCTGCTGGCGTTTGCCAGAAAGACCGAACCTTTGGCCAAGGTGCTCGACCCTAACGTCCTCATAGAGAACGTGCGCGAGATTTTACAGCTTTCGGTCGGCGGCGGTATCGAGATCCGGACCGCGCTGCAAGCCGGCGTCTGGCCAGTCAAGGCGGACCCGGGCCAGCTGGACCTCATGCTGATCAACCTTGCCGTGAACGCGCGCGATGCGATGGGCGGCACCGGTACACTGACGATCGCAACTCAAAATGTCGCCCTGTGCGACGACGCCGGCGGCATCCTGCCCGCTGGCGACTACGTGTGCATATCGGTGTCGGATACCGGTAGCGGCATGTCGGCGGACGTCCTTGCGCGAGCGGCGCAGCCCTTTTTCACGACTAAGCCCGTGGGCCAAGGAACTGGACTTGGCCTCAGCATGGTGCGCACGTATCTGCGCGACATGGCCGGGGACTGCAAGATCGTCTCCGTGCCCGGGCAGGGGACTTGCGTGTCGATGTACCTGCCACGGGCCGGATAAGGCGGTATCGAAGCTGGAAACGCGGCCGTCCTGGTTGGCTTTCAGGCTATGTGCAGGAATCAAGACATCGCCGGCAGCAGCGCTTGCATGCCTGCGCGGCTCTGGTGCAAATTATGGACAAAGGCACGCCAACCTGCCGGTGCGCCGGCTGAGTTCACGCAGCCAGAACAGCTGCCCAGATTTCGAACGAAGTTTGCCCCTGAGTTCGGCTTTGTTGCACAAATGCGGCCCCGTCAGCGTGGTACGGCAAGGTCTGGTAGCCTGACCGCATGAAACCGGCTCCTCAGAAGTACCGTACGACCAATTGGAAAACGTACAACGAAGCGCTCAAGGCTCGCGGCTCGCTGCTCATCTGGCTTGATCCGGACATGCGCTGGCACGGCCGGCCGAACGGCAAGCGCGGTCGGAACCAGGCGTTCAGCGATCAGGCGATCCAATTCTGCCTGAGCATGAAGTGCCTGTTCAACCTGCCGCTACGTCAGGCGATGGGGATGACGCAAAGCCTGCTGCGCTTGGCCGGGCTCGATTGGCCGGTTCCAGACTACAGCACGGTCAGTCGGCGGCAAAAGACGCTGCAGGTAGCCATTGGCGCCGTGCCGACCACGACGGGTTTGCACCTGCTGGTGGATAGTACGGGCATCAAGATGCTGGGCGAAGGCGAATGGAAGACGAAGAAGCATGGCGCCGAGTATCGGCGCCAGTGGCGCAAGGTGCATCTTGGGATCGACGCGTCCACGCTCGAAATTCGGGCGATGGAAGTGACCGACAACAGCATTGGCGACGCACCCGTCTTGCCAGCCCTGCTTGAACAAATTCCCGCCGACGAGAAGATTGCCAGCGTCAGTGGCGATGGCGCCTACGACACCAAAGACTGCCACGAGGCCATCGCCTTGCGCGCTGCTCACGCCGTCATCCCGACCCGCAAGAACGCTAAGCCCTGGAAAGCGAATCGCTGCGGTGCCGATGCCCGTAACGACATCCTGTACGCGACGCGCAAGCTGGGCCGGGCGATCTGGAAGAAATGGAGCGGCTACCATCGACGAAGTCTTGTCGAGACCAAGATGCGATGCTTCAAGCTGCTGGGTGAGCGCGTGATGGCACGCGACTTTGACCGTCAAGTGGCCGAGTTACAGGTGCGAGCAGCTGTCCTAAATCGCTTCACTCGGCTGGGCACTCCGATCACGGTCCCAGTGTTGTAAGACTGACTAGAAAATGCGTCAGCTCGGCCCGCGCCCGATTTATTCAACAAAGCCGATACAAACTAGGACTCTGCTCAAATCTCGCCCTAGAGTATGCCGGACCAGTCTTGTCAACACTCCCCCAGGTATTTGACGCTTATGTCTGGAGTTTTGATGTAGGCGCAATCAAACCTAACCCGGCAATCTATGCGCATGCCTGCCAGCAACTGTACTGCTCGCCCCGCAATGTTTTAATGGTTGGCGATACTGTCGCAGCCGATGTCGAGGGACCGCGCTCGTTCGGAATGCAAGCATTGTTGCTGGACCGCAAGCAACGCTCGAGTTCACAAAACTCACTCTCTTCGTTATTGGAGCTATGCGAAATGGTCGAATACCTACTGTAAGCGAATGCTCGATTGTGATCTACAAGCAACGCTCAGTGTGTACTGCCTAGATCTATCAGACGCAACCTCGGTAACATCTGCGTTCAACCATCTAGTATTCCCATGCAAGATCAAGTCATGAATGGCGTCTTGCACTTCTTGGCTAAAACGCATCGAGCATGTGACGGGCGAGATGACCCTGCATATGCTAGCTGTAACTTCAAAGGGCTGGTTAACGTTGCGTGGCGTGAAGGGAGTGCTTGTAGCAACCAGGGCAAAGTCCATTTGTGCCACAGAGCAGCTTGCTTAAAGTATTTTCCCTGTAGGTCTTGCCTCGGACTATACAACGCTTTGGCCGGGACTCCAGCATCGGAAGCGACAATCGCATTTAGAGGACTGCGGTACCTCGACCTCACTAATGATCGAGTAAATTTTTTGACCGGTGCTTTATAATTGCTAAGCCTTACCTACGGCAACAAAATCTTAGACAATGTTGCTGGCCAATACCTACAGCAACGTGCTATACAAAAGCTAGCACAGCCATATCGACTACGATCCGAATCGTAAGGTGAGATGGAGCGGGCAACGGGGATCGAACCCGTCTAACCAGCTTGGGAAGCTGGGACATTACCACTATGCTATGCCCGCCTTGACAACACAGTACTATTTTACCCTAACAATAAACAATATGTAAGAATTTTATTCATCAATACTTACATCAGCGTCAACTGAACTCTAGGTCAAGTCCAACTAGCCAGCCTGAGAATCATATAATGCGCCTTGAGTGCATACAAATGATCTGAAAATTCAGTTCGGACGGCGAAATTTTCAACTTGAATCTTTGATTGAGATAACGTTTTTTCCAATCTTAGTCGTCGGCATGGTATTTGCATGACGCTCACCGCGTGAGCGAACTCTAGCGATCTCGTCGAGCTTATCTTGAACGCCTTTCTCATGAGACTCCATTCTTCGAGCCATAGCGCCCATTTCAGATAAAGCAAGTTTCAACTTCTGCTCGAGATCCTGATTTTGTTCACGAAGCCCTTGATTGATAGTACGCAGATCTCTTCGACTCGATCGATCCTCGTCGCTTCCTGAGATCAACGCGTAGACTTTAGGATAACGGCAATTGGCATGCCCTATTTGAGTTCTTGAGAGTCCAATCCATTCTCCGTCGAGCAAGTTACCAGCTTCCAACGCAACGGCACTCACTGTAAGGCGCAGTTTCCCTAATTTTGCTTTTTTGATTAACGCCGGGCAAACTGGATTGCCATCCTTAATCCTATTAATGGCCTCAAAGAAACGCTTCTCCATGCCTTCGAAAGAGGCCGGCAAATCTTTACGCTTTCCCATGTTAATTAAATACCTCGTCTTCCAATGATATTAACGGCACATCTACACCCCATCCTCGCAAATAGCTCAAGGACTGCTCAGCTCGGTTTTTAGCGACGGTAAACTGCGATTCGACGCCAGCTATTTTTGCTTTCTGCCAAGCTGTGATATTATCGCTGTAGCGCTTCATCCAATAATCAATAGTGTCTGGTCCCGCGATAAAAAGGTAACATCCGGTGCATGTGCCAGGTCGACGGTGACCGTAATTAGGTGTTTTATTGGCCCAATGCACTGTCTGCCCCTTTTTATGGCATTCTGCCTCAGTCGGCGCAAGCCCAGGAAGACAACTGCCATAACCATGGAAAAAAATTTTCAGATTCCGATTGGCACACCATGATCTTGTTGCCTCATATGCGCTTTGCCCATTTGCATCTTCAATGATTTTTTCCATATCTGGCTTATAGCTATCCATTATCTTTGCTAAGCGCCCTATGTGTTTAGGTCCATGACCACGAAGTTGCTTCAGTAGCAGATCCGCTGTCATGTTTAGATTTTCGTTAGCGATGTCTTTCAACAGACTGATATCTGTTCCAACATAGGCCTTCTCCGTCATGGCCAAAGATAAATGTTTAAATTGTCGTGCAATCGCTGGAATCATTTTAGGGTTGACCTGGAACAAGAATCTAGCATAAGTTTTTCGCCACTGATGAGTGACAATACACTTGCCTTTAGTCGCTTTATAAACTCTAAAAGCTGGGTCATCGCCGAAATTTTCCCAGTTCACCATTCGGAAAAAAAATGTTTGCTGTCGTCTACTCAAGGCTTGAGCCGTCATTGGAACAATTTCGTCTTCCGAATTAGGAAATCCTGGGCACTTCCAATCGATAAATAGCAAGTCGGACGTATTTTCGTCCGCGAGCTTTCTCCATGGGTCAAGAAGTTCTTGTACTGCCACGATCGCTTGTACCGCAACTGGTAAGATTTTACTATCACGTGGCGTTGCACCTATAAGCCATTCGGTCTCTTCGGGATTTGCTCTCATTTTAGAGGTCATGCCGGTAATATAATAAAGATTTAACATCCCCGACCGCGAAGGCCTAACAGTGATACATTCTGGAAGACCTTTTGGACGTAAGCCCGCTTTTAAGCTTAAAAGCTCACTGACTCGCATTCCTGATTCGCCTTGAATTGTGGCAGAAGCTGCACCAATAAAATCATCGATGAGCCTTCTTACTCCAACTAGACGCCCACTTGATCTTAAGGGATTCGCATGCCACTTTTTGAGGCTGCGATACCTCGAATTAAAATCAAAATCTTGCACGAACTTGTCTGGAGTAGTTTTCGCTATCTTACAATAGCGCAAAGCTGCGACGTATTCAGAAATCTCTGTCAGGTCGTAGACCGAGCTATCCATGTAATTCTGCGCCACATTCAATATCTCGATGGCCACTTCGTCCGGCAACGGAGGTATAGCTGTATGAAGTGCCGTCGCTAAGTCTTCCGATATTTTGTTTATTGAAGTTCCGCCAAATGGTTTACCAGTTTTAATAGCCCCCAGTCCAGCATCTTTCAACGCTGAACGTTGACTCCAGATTTTTGACCATGGCATTAGTAGATGCATAACCCATGCTGAACTCACGCCTCCGGACTGCTCGCACCACATGTCGTCGACGTCGCATTCCGGAAAATCATGGATTTCCAACCTATTAGCAATTCTCTTTTGAACGGCCTCGCGATAACGCTCCGAGGCACGTTGATCTAGTTCATCCAAATGCATGTAATTGTTTTCAACCATCCACACGGCGAGCATATTAATGCCACGTCCGAATGGAGTTAACGACGCTGGAGCGAGCGCTGCAGAATTTCGCGGATCAATGAAACAACTCCACACTAAAATTCGAAGCTCTTCTAACAGCACGGCATACTCGGGGTCGCAAAGATTGGTCCCGTCAGTCATCGGTACGTCCCAAACTATCCTGCAATATTTTTTCTTTGTTCCTGGGGTCAGATTATCAAAAATCCAAAGCGAATCGCTCCACATACTGTGGCTAGACACTCGAAATTTTTCATTCTTACTCGGGTAATAGCACTGTGATTGGCTACGCTGCTGAAGAATTGTTTGCGTTGTAAAGCAGATATCTAAAGAAAGGGGCAGAGGAAGCATCTTTATTCCAAAGGAGGCAGAGGGTTTAACCTATACTCTCTAGCTTTAATATAAACATCATTTGAGAATTCCGGAAGCCATAGTTCGAGAATTGCGTTCTTAATTGGCAACCATCTTTCCAGCCATGCTTGTGGGGCTAAGTCGCCTGATGCTTCGTCGATTGCAGCAAGCAAATTATATGCTTGAGCACAAGCATAAGGACTGCTCAAGTCAAGCGAGCCATGAGGGCAAATCGGACATTGCCCATACTCATCACACAGTTTGTCTTTCTGACCAATCGGAGAATCAAAAGGGTCGACGCATTGCCACCCTGGCGTTGCCGAACCCAGGTCTGACTTCGGCGGCTTCTTCCGCGGATCGATTTTGCCCTTAGATATACGCCACCGCTCATTAAGCAAACGAACCTCACCGAGCACCTCATCTCCACGTGCCATTTGATTTCCCGTGGTATAGCTTTTGTAGGTTACATCCGGGTCAGTATGATTTCCCGCAGCCTGCTTTGCCCGGATGTCTCCCGAAAATAATACGTCTGTGATGTCCAATCCAGTCACTCTGAATTTCTTGAACGAATGATGAGTAAGGTTGTTTTCTCGAAAGAACGAGGCGTATGCGAGATCAAAACTGGTGTCACTACCGCAGGTACCTTCATATCCATCAAATCCTCTTGGAACGTCACCGCTCCTCGAACAGGCGCTAAAAAATATGGCAAGCCTGTTTCGGAATCTAGGTTCAACCAGTGGCCGGATGCCGCGCGTCCAATCAATTAGAAATTTATAGATGCTCGCCGGGTTATCGATATCGTCCGTCGCTGGCCGAACCTGCACTTGACGCCGACCTTTAGCACGTTTTTTTCGAGGTCTCGATATTATGTAACTGCCAGCGTCCTGGTCTTCTTCCTCAAAATGTTCTGCTACATCATGAGTTTGCGAAGGAACGGCTACCAGTTCTATCTGACCGACTTCGTTAGTTCGAATCAGATAGTCATCGATATTGCTAGCGAGAATTGTTTCCAAATTAGATTCGAAATGAATCGCTAGTATGTTTAAGAAAGGGATCAGGTCTCGAGCCGTTGGATAGAAACATCGAGATACTCTTCTCAGCCCTCCATGATATCGCGAGATCGCCTTAGCTAACGAAGGATCTGATCGGTCATCCGCCAGTTGTTGCAATGAGAAAAGACCACTCGGGTAACGATGACGAAGCGTCGCTAGCACTAACCCTATATTTCGATAGATATTTGGAACTTTCCCATAACTCAGGCCATGATTTTGCACTGCAAGTTCCTCACGCTCGCGCCTTGTATCGACGAATACTATTTTATTATTCGACGAAGCGCACATTTGTTCGCGCATACTCCTTACATCAGTAGAAATAGCTTCCATTTCCTTGATGCATGTTTGATAAATGCGTGCAAAGTCTTCGTGTGGAATTGGCGACGCTTTTTTACCTGCTACCGGCGCTTGTCCGGACCAAATATTAGTTCGCACCTCAAGATCTTCTGGAATATCCTTCCCCCACGGTGTGTTTCTGAGGCCGTCAATAAGCATGCGCAACGTAGTCATTGCCCCGTCTCTCGTTGACACGGCCAATGAACTCCTGCCATTGGGGGCACGTTCTAGCCAGCGAATGTATGCGTTGATCAGAATAGTACTGATATCGCTCGCGCAGGTAATCATCATTTTCTCAGCATCAAGAAATGAATAGAAATAGCGATATACATCTCCGAGTTTTTTTCTAAGTGTTGAAGTTTCCCAAAGCCTGGGCTTTCCAGCATTTAGAAGCGCATTTGCAAACGGATTTGCTAATGCTGGAAATTTGAGCAGACGAGAGGCATCAATTACGGCGACACCGTGACGCGCCGCGGTATCCGGCCAGTACAGCAGAAGTTCGCCTTTAACTACATCATGTTCGACCCGAGCTTTTTTATTTACACGCTTTTCGACGATTGACGTAATATTATCTTTTGATGCAGCCTGTAGCCGCATTCGGGCAAAGGCGCTTTGAGTAAATTTCTTAGGCATTGTGAACGCCGCCAAGCTTTCTTGTTGCCTGCATGACCTTTTTACCGATTCTCGCTTTTTCTATGGCGCAAACATGTAAATAAAGATCTGTCGTAGTACTAAGCTGCGCATGTCCTAGTAAAATCTGAATTTCTTTCCAAGGCTCTGCATCTTTTTCAGCAATTAAAGCGAAATATTTCCAAACAGCAAATGTATGCCGAAGGTCGTGGAACGAGTGAGACGAAACCATCTGGTTATAAGACTGCATCGTTTCTGGGTCTAGATTCTCGACTCGTGTGAGTAGACCAGCAGCGCGACATGCCGAGCTGAATGCATAGGACAAAGTCTGTGGACGAATCGCCTTGCCTGCATTGTGGCCAGCATTATTGTGGTTCACAAATAAAGTCTTGGGTTCCCTAAATACTAGTCCTTTTGTTTTCGCATAGGCTCTGCCTGCGTTAACTGCGGCTTTACGCTCTCCCTCAACATACGCAATAAGCTCTGGCACTAAATATGCTGGAACTAAAATTGTTCTTGGCTTTAATCGCTTTGTTTTCGTCACCACAAGAGGAATATAGCCGCTATCTCGGCCATCTTGAGACAGACGGCGCCAATGACTGTCAAGGTTAAAGACGTCATTGGGAGTAAGTTTCGAAACTTCGTCGACCCTAAGCCCAGTACTACAGCTTAACTCTGATGCCAAGCGATCGCGCGATTTAGTTAATTCCCCTGCGCGCGCTTCGCTGGGCATAGGTCCTAATTCTCGCTTCACATGTTGCCACTCAATTTCGGTAAGAGCTCGAATTACGCCACTGGGCCCGACTTCCTCGCGATAAGCAGATACATAACTATCATCTTGCTGTCCGTTATGAGTATGCCGTAGGACATCAGAATTGGCTGGCCGAGTTCGCCCTTTCCTTACTTTAGTTTTCAAAAAATCGCCGAAATAGATACCCCGGCCGATAGCGAACTTATAAAAAGCTTCAACCGTAATTTGCCTTCTTCGGATCGTACTATCTTGGAGGGGGCGGTGAGTGACATTGCTAATCAGATCATGAAGTTGATCTCGATATTCGACGTAGTCATTCTCGTTAGCTAAATCCCAAGCTTTTCCAAACGTATTTGGTCCCGTCTCGACGTTTTGTAAGAAATCAAACCAACAACGCAAGTCATAGGCTTCCGCTGCAGTTGTATTAGCTGCCTTAGCATTCCACTTACGCTTCCCTTTGTGGTCCAAATGTTTCGCTGCGAGATAGTGCAGAGCAGGTTCGATGAGCTGCTGAGATGCGGCGTCGACGAGCATAGGGAAGCCGTTAGGCAAGGCCCATGCTCGCATGGGATGGTCCGTCGGCAACTCTACAGCGGTGACAACAGTGATCATTACGTTTGCTCATCATGAAAATTCGATGAACAATCTTAAGGCAGAAGGGCGTGATGTAGCAATGATAACGTACCGTTACTGAACGATTTTTGGTCTTGCACATCACGCAAAAGCGAAATGTGAATGGGCGCGTTCGTTACATCGCGATTGAAAGTCTTGAGAGGGAGATGTTAAGGAAGAAGGTAAATCGAGCGGGGCTTCAGTGAACAGATTTCATCTTATATAAATTGAGCTACACCCGCGTTGCCTGCATTCTACGCGCGTTTGCGGTGCTTTGACAAATTCCCAATGCAACGCGAAAACGCCTCCCTGCCCGGCATTCGCGCTGCATCAACATGACGGCCTCTATTCGGGCTGCTCGACCTTGTAGCCCTTGGCTGCCAGCATGGCCACCAGGCCTTTCGGGTCGAGGATCTCCCGCATCGACAACACGGCGAAGGTGGACACGTTCTTCTCCAGCGCGTTCTCCGCCGCGGCCAGCCACATCGCCTGCAGGCGCGGCTCGGCCGACTGGAAAGTCGGGTTGTCGCGCACCGCGGCGCTGTTGCGGATCACGTCGCGGCAGCTCTTTTCGTTGTCCGCGAAGTCGAGCTTGCGGATGCCCTCGATGTCGCCCCTGGCCCAGGCGTTGGCGCGCAGGCGCATCGCGTCGATGTCGGTTTCCAGGCGAGCGATCGTCGAGGCCAGGCAGGCGGCATCGTCGAGCTGCGACTTCTTGAAGTCCTTGACGATCTGCCGTGGGTTATCCACCGGCAGCACGAGGGTGGACTTGGTCACCTTCAGCTTCCTGTCGTCGACAAGCTTTTCGACCTGCTTGCGCACATCGGTGCTGGTGGTGAGGCCGGCCTCCTTCATGGCGGCCGTAAACAGTGCATTGGATACGAAGATCGGCCGCTCGCGCTCGTCGTTCTCCGGCAGGTACCTAGCCTTCATCGGCAGCCAGCGCGCATAGACGTCTGCCGGCAACACGTCGCGCAGGGTTCCGCCATCGGGAATCTTGTTCACGCCAATGAGCGAAGGCAGCATCAGGGCGCCCTTGAGGTAGCCCACCTCGACCTTCCCGAAGGGCGGCGCCAGATATTCCTGCGAACGCGCGATGACCGCTTCGACTTCGTGCGAGCGCCACTGCATCTTGACCGGCAGCGGCGAATAGGTGCCGAAGATCCACAGCACGTGCTCGCCCTTCGTCACCTTCCACATGCCCGGGCCCGGCTTCTGGCCGACGACCAGGATCTGTTCCGGCGCCGCCGGCGCGGCGTCGGCCAAAGCCTCTGCCGAAGCCGCTGCCGGCGCGGGCGCCGGCTCGGCCGCCTGGCCCCAGGATGGAGCCGCCAGGAAAAACTGGCACAGCGAGGAAAGACACAGGGCCGGGAAGATTGCACGTTTGAGCATCAGGACATCCTTGTTATTGATTGTCCGTCAAGCTTAACCCGTCAATACAAACCGCCCCTTAACGACTGCTTAATCCCCGCTGCAGGCAAGACTTTCATGCAGCCTGCATACCCAGGCGCGCCGGCGTCGGCGCCAGGTCGGCCAGGCGGGCAACCGGCTCCACGCGGGCGTCGCTGTCGATCCGGAACTCGCCCACCAGCGCCACCAGGGTGGCCGCCTGCTGCTGCAGGCTTTCCGCCGCCGCCGCCGCTTCCTCGACCAGGGCCGCATTCTGCTGGGTCACGCCGTCCATCTGCACGATGGCCTGGTTGACCTGGCCGATGCCGGTGCTCTGCTCGCTGCTGGCCGCGCTGATCTCGGCCACGATGTCGCTCACGCGGCGCACGCTGGCCACCACGTCCTCCATCGTCTTGCCGGCTTCCTCGACCAGCATGGTGCCGGTGCTGACCTTGTCGACCGAGTCGCCGATCAGGGCCTTGATCTCCCTGGCGGCGGCGGCGCTGCGCTGGGCGAGGTTGCGCACCTCGGTCGCCACCACCGCGAAGCCGCGGCCCTGCTCGCCGGCGCGCGCCGCCTCCACCGCGGCGTTCAGGGCCAGGATGTTGGTCTGGAAGGCGATGCCGTCGATGACGCCGATGATGTCGACCACCTTCTTCGAGGACTCGCTGATCGCAGCCATGGTGTCAACGACCTGGGCCACCACGTCGCCGCCACGCGAGGCGATGTCGCTGGCCGATCCGGCCAGCTGGTTGGCCTGGCGCGCATTGTCCGCGTTCTGCTTGACGGTGCCGTTCAGTTCTTCCATCGAGGCCGCGGTTTCCTCCAGTGCGCCGGCCTGCTGCTCGGTGCGTACCGACAGGTCGGCATTGCCCTGGCGGATTTCATTCGACGCGACGGCCACGGCCTCGGAGCTGGTGCGCACGCGTGCCAGCACGTCCTGGATCTTGGCCACGAAGGTATTGAAACCACGGGCGATTTCGGCCAGCTCGTCGTTGCCGCGCACGGCCAGGCGCGCGCTCAGGTCGGCGTTGCCGCCCGCCAGGTCGGTCATGGCGTGGCCCAGCACGCGCAGCGGACGGGTCAGGCGGCGCTGCACCGCCACCATCACGAACACGGCGACCACGGCGCACAGCAGCGAGACCAGCGCCGCATAGCCGGCCAGTTCGCGCGCCGGCGCGACCGCCACGCTGTGCGGGAAGGTCAGCGAGATGGCCCACGGCGCGATGTCCGGGGAGATGCGCAGCGGCTGCAGCAGATGAACGGTGCCCTGGGCGTCGATGTACTCATAGGGCTTGCCCTGCCTGACCGCTTCCAGCGCCGCGGCCGGCAGGTCGTCGGCCTTCTTGCCGTTGCGGGTGTGATCCTTGTTGCTGGCGTACAGGCCGCCGTTCGAGACCAGCGCCAGCGCGCCCTGCTCCATGACCTGCATCTCGGCCAGCATGGCGCCGAGGGTGGTGAGCTGGAAGTCGCCGCTGACAATGCCCTTGAACTGGCCGTTCACCATGATGGGGGCGATCACCGATGCCATCAGCACGTCCTTGCCGTTGACCGGGTACGGAAACGGCTCGGTGAAATGGGCGCGGCCGGTGGCCTTCGGTATGTCGTACCAGTCGTTGCCGCTTGCGGCAAACACCATTGGCTCGACATTGATCTTGCCGTCCGGGGTGCGTGTCCAGTACGGCATGTAGCGGCCGCTGGCGTCATACAGCGGTTGCTGGCCGGCGAACTCGGCGTCCCGGCCGTCCAGCCCATCCGGCTCGTAGACAGCCGAGGTGCCGATGAAGTCCTGCGCGCCCACCAGCGTGGCGCGCACCAGTTCGTCGACCTGCTCGCGCGTCATCGCCTTGTCGGCGCTCTGCGTTGCCTCCAGCACCGTGGCCACGCTTTCGACCGTGGACAGGTTGGCGGCGATGCGGCCCTTGAGCAGCGCCGATGCCTCCTGCGCCACCGTGCGCGCCTGGCGCATGGCCGCTTCCTCGGCACTGGCGCTGTTCTTGACGGCGATGAAGGCCGAAGTCACGCCCATGCTGGCCACCACCAGCACGGTGGCGGTGACGCAGATCTTGGCGCTCAGGGACAGGGAAAAACGCCGCGCGCCGCGCGCGGCTGGTTGATCGTTCATGGTCGTCTCTCTCGTTATCAGAAGCTGCGGGCCACGCTCACCGCGAACGTGCCCTTGGCGGGGTTGGAATAGGCGATGGCGCCGTCGGCGCGCGGCACGCCCGTGGTGTAGCGGTCGTAGGCGTCGGTAGCGCCCCAGGCGCGCGTGTAAGCGGCGGCGATGCTCCAGCCACTGTCAAAACCCTTGGTCGCGCCCGCCTTGGCGTCGCGCCAGCCCCACATGGCATTGCCGGGGCCGGCCACGCGGCCGTCACCGGCGTGCAGGTTGAGCGTCACCCCGCCGCCCAGGTCGTGGTTGACGCCGATGTCGAGGTAACCGGTGCCGCGGGCGTTGGCAATGCCGAAGAAATCGCGCGACACGGTGCGGTAGTACTTCGCGTAGAAGGACTTGAAGCCCAGGCCGGGCACCAGTTCGGTGTAGTCGTACCGGGTGCCGCTGGCCTCGATGCGGGCGCCCGGATAGCGGTAATGCATGATGCTCAGGCTGACATCCAGCGGCCCGAGCGTGCCGGCGTAGCCGCCGTACAGGTCCCATTCGACACGGCCGCCTTCGATGAAGCGGTCGCTGACGGTGGAGGCCCAGGTGCCGAAGGACCAGCCGCTCGGGTGAGCGTAGTCGAGGCCTGCCTGCAGCGCGGGACGCCCCCAGCTCTGGCGCATGCCGCGTGACACGTACTGCGAGCCCAGCGTGACCGTGGCGGTGAAAGCAGGCGTGGCGCCGGCGGTATCGTCACCGCCAGCCTGGACGGCGGACATGGCCGCCACCAGTGGAAAGGCCGGCAGGAGCCGGAAAAACAGGGAAGTCATGGTTGTCTCGCAGGTATCCGGCGGAGACACGCATGCGGCTCCGCTCGCTCAGCAATTAATGCCGTACGGAAATTCTACGAGACAATTGTGAATATTCTCGAAAATGTGACGAGTTCGATAACGAGATTTTTTACCTTTCTGCGTCACTGGCGCAACACTCGGCAATTCCGGCAATTTCATTCGGGTTCCGGCACGTCGGGCCGCTCGATCAGCTCCTGCGCCAGCTTCAATCCTTTGACCATGAGCGAGAACGCCTCCTGCTTGGCCGCTTCGTCGGGCACGCGCAGCACGTACGAAGGGTGGTAGATCGTCACTACCCAGGCGCCGTCGTGGCGGATCGGCTTGCCCAAGGTGTCCTTGAGTGTGACGGTGGCCCGGCGCAGCACCGACTTGAGCGCGGTGGCGCCCATCGCCACGATGACCTTCGGTTTCACGGCCGCCAGCTCTTTTTCGAGCCAGTAATGGCAGGCCTCGATCTCGCGCTGGACCGGGGTCTTGTGCAGGCGGCGCTTGCCACGCGGCTCCCACTTGAAGTGCTTTACCGCGTTAGTGAGGTAGACGGACTGGCGGTCGACTTCGGCCTGGGCGAAGACGCGGTCGAGCAACTTGCCGGCCGGGCCGACGAAAGGCTTGCCGGCCAGGTCTTCCTGGTCGCCCGGCTGCTCGCCCACGACCATGATGGGAGCCCGCTTCGGTCCTTCGCCGCCGACGCCCTGAGTGGCGAACTGCCACAGCTCGCAGCGCCGACATTCGTCGATCTTCGAGGGTTGCTCGCGGTCCGGCTGGGCGGCCTCGGGCGTGATCGGGATCGTGGCGCCGCTCCTGCGGCCCACTGTTTGTACCTGTCCGATCTTGCGCGCGCCGAGTTCGGCCTGGCTCACCATGGAAGGCACGATCGCGCCTTCGGGCAGGTTCTTCCAGAAGCGCGACGGGATGTGGCTCTGCATCAGCTGGGCATTGACGCGCGCCGGGTTGAAGATGCTGCGGTAGTAGGTGAGCCAGAGCGCTTCGCCAGCGTCATCCAGGTCGGCCGCGCTCGACATCAGCGGGCCGGTGTGATGCAGGCTGGCGCCGTCCCACAGCACGCTGGCCTCGGGCGTGGCAATCATCCAGCTGGTCTTGCCCATGCGGGCAACGAAGTGTTCGGCCACCTGCGGCAGCACGTCGTGGCGCGGCTCGAACCAGGCGACGAAACGCGGGGCGCCTGCCTCGACCGGGCGCTCGCGGAATCGGATGTAGGCATGCATGTCGTGCTCCTCGCGGCGCACCGCCTTCACCATGCCGTGCAGGCGCGCGCCGTCCGGGTCGGCGGGTGACTGCACGTCGTGCTCGCCCTGCGTCCAGCGCCACACCACGCGGTAGAGAAAAGCCCAGCGATCCGGGTCGCGGTAGCAGGCGGCGGTCTGCAGCATCTCCATCAGCGAGCGCGGCAAGCGTGGTGCCGGCGGTCTTGCCGAATGCGTTGTTTGCAACGGATTGCCTGCATTATGGTCTGGCCCGGCAGGAGCCGGCGCACCCGAGAACAGGTCCTCTCCCCCTGGCCTGCCCCAGCTCACCGCCTCGGGCGGCACGCCGGCCTGCAACAGCGCGCGCGCGGCGTCGCGCCATTCGGCGAAACTCGTCACCGCCAGTGGCTGGCCGTTGACGACAGCATCGGTGGTGGCGTCGGGGTTCATGCCGCCTGCAGCTCCGGCCACAGGTTCATCTGCTCGGGGGCGTCGGCCAGGTGGCGCCGCAGGAGGTGGGAGCTGGCCGCTCCTTGCGCCGGCTTGTAGTCGGCCGTGACGATGAAGGGCGCGAGCTTCTTCATGCTGCAGCGCAGGCGCGACAGGTCTTCCCAGCGGATGCGGCGGATGCGGCGCAGGTCGACGATGCGTTTGGCGTTGCGGATGCCGATGCCGGGCACGCGCGCGATCATCGTCTCGTCGGCGCGGTTCAGGTCGAGCGGGAAATGCTCGCGGTTGTCCAGGGCCCAGGCCAGCTTGGGGTCGACGTCGAGCGCCAGGTTGCCGGACTGCGGCATCAGTTCGCCCGCCGTGAAGCCGTAGCCGCGCAACAAGAAGTCGGCCTGGTACAGGCGGTGCTCGCGCAGCAGCGGCGGCGGCGCCAGCGGCACGCTCTTCGGGCTGTGCGGAATCGGGCTGAAGGCCGAGTAGTACACGCGCTTGAGTTTGTAGCTGCCGTACAGCGTCTCGGCCGTGTTCAGGATGGTATGGTCGTCGCTGGCGTCGGCGCCGACGATCATCTGCGTGCTCTGCCCGGCCGGGGCGAACGACGGCGCCTTCGGCTCTTCAAGCTTTTCGTCGAGCTTGCGCCGGATCGAGCCCATTGCCAGCTTGATCGTGTGGACGTTCTTTTCCGGCGCCAGGCGGGTCACGCTGTCGTGGGTAGGCAGCTCGATGTTGACGGACAGGCGGTCGGCCCAGCGTCCGGCCTCGGCGATGAGAAGCGGGTCGGCGTCGGGGATGGTCTTGAGGTGGATGTAGCCGCGGAACTGATGCACTTCGCGCAGCTGGCGCGCCACCGCCACCAGCTGCTCCATCGTGTAGTCTGCCGACTGGATGATGCCCGAGCTCAGGAACAGGCCGTCGATGTAGTTGCGGATATAAAAATCATGCGTGAGCTTGACCACTTCCTCGACCGAGAAGCGGGCGCGCGGCACGTTGGACGTGCGGCGGTTGATGCAGTACTGGCAGTCGTAGATGCAGAAGTTGGTGAGCAGGATTTTTAGAAGCGACACGCAGCGGCCGTCCGGCGTATAGCTGTGGCAGATGCCCATGCCGGTGGTGGCGCCGAGGCCGTCCTGGCCTTCGGAACCGCGTTTCGGCGCGCCGCTGCTGGCGCAGGAGGCGTCGTATTTCGCGGCGTCGGCCAGGATTTCCAGTTTGTCGTTGAGTTCCATCGCACGCATTGAACTGTATGGGCATACAGTATACTATCGCACGCGTATGCACAGGGCGGATGGGGTCAAGTGTGCGGGCTTGTTGGCGGTTCAAAGTTGGGACAGGTGGTGCAAGAAGGCGGGTCAGTTTGCACGCTTAAATTGGGTTCCCGCCTGCGCGGGAATGACGTGCTTTGGCAGCGTACCTAATGTTAGGGCCTCTTCAACTCCACTAGCCTTAAAACCGTCATCCCGGCGAAGGCCGGGATCCAATTCCCCAGCGCAGAAACGAACGTAAAAAAAGTCCGGTTAGAAACCGGGCTTTCCTTTACAGTAAGATCAGACGCAGAAAATCAACGAATCGGCTTCCCGTCCGCATCCACCACGGTCACCTCGCCCCAACCCAGCGAGCGCACGCCCGCCTCGATCTTGCGCAGGTCGCCGATCACCATCCACACGACTTCGTCCGGCTTGATGAACTTGCCGGAGGCCGCACCCAGCTGCTGCGGGGTGAGCGCGCGCACGCCCGCCGCGTACTTGCTCCAGTAGTCGTCCGCCAGCCCCAGGTTCACGGTGGACAGCCCGGCCGACTCCAGCGCGTCCAGGGTGGCGAAGCGGCCCGGCAGGCGCGCCGTCATGTTGCGCATGATGCTCTCGTACTCGGTCCCCACCAGCGGACGTTCACCCGCCACGCCGCGCAGCTCCTTCTGCACTTCCTTCATCGCCTCGATCGTCTTGTCGGTCTGCACCGGGGCGACGACGACGAAGGGGCGCTGGCCGCGGACTTCCGACAGGCGGGCGCTGGTGCCGTAGCTCCAGTGCTTGTCCAGGCGCAGGTTGCGGTTCAGGCGCGAAGTCGCCATGCCGCCGAAGTTCGTCATCACCGGCTCCATCGCCAGGTCTTCCGGCTGGCCGTAGGCCTGCGACACGTGGGTGGCGACGATGGTCGACTGCGGCGCGTCCGGCTTGTCCACCAGGATCAGGCGCTTGCCCCGGGTCGGCGGCACGACCGCCATCTTCTTGGCGGGCGCCGTGCCCTGCTGCCACTTGCCGAAGCTCGCTTCCAGTGCCGGCAGCAGCTTGTCCATGGTGGTGTCGCCGGCGACGACGATGGTGGCGCTGCCGGGCTTGAACCAGGTGGCGTGCCATGCCGTCAGGTCGTCGCGGGTGAGCGCCTGCACGCTGCCCTCGAAACCGGATGCCGGCTTGCCGTAGGCATGCTCCGGGCCGTACAGCAAGGACGGCACCAGGCGCAGCGCCAGGCTGTTCGGCTGCGCCTTTTCCTGGCCGATCTGCGCGACCCGGCGGCTCTTCGAGAGCGCGAACTGGTCTTGCGGGAAGCTCGGCGCCAGCGCGGCCTCGGCCATCAGGCCGAGGGACGGCGCCAGGTTGGCGCTGGTCGCCTGCAGGCGCACCAACGACATGTCCTGGGTGGTGCCGGCGGACAGGCGTGCGCCCAGGTTTTCCAGCGCGTCCGACAGTGCGAATGCGTCGCGCGTCTTCGTGCCCTTGTCGAGCAGGTCGAGCGCAAGCGAGGCGGCGCCGGCCTTGGCGCTGCTGTCCGAGGCGGCGCCGGCGTCCACCGCCAGCGCCACGTTGACGATCGGGGCCGAGTGGCGTTCGAGCAGCACGACCTTCAGTCCGTTCTTCAGCTGCGCACGCTGCAGCGCCGGGAAGCTTACGTCCGGGGCCTCGCCCAGCGCCGGCAGCTTCTTGCGGTCGAGGGTCGATTTCACGGCCGCCAGCTTCGGCGCCGGCTTGACCGTCATCGTGTAGTGGTTGGCACGCAGCCAGCGGTTGGCGGCGTCCTTGACCTGGGCCGGGGTGCTGGTGGCATAGACTTCGAGGCGGTCGAGGTAGGCGTCCGGCTTGCCGCCGTAGGTCATGCTCTCGGCCAGCACGTCGGAGCGGCCGCCGAAGCCGCCCAGGCGCTCCAGGCTGCGCGAAAAATCGGCCAGTTCGCGCGTCTTCACGCGCTGCAGCTCGGCGCCGGTCGGGCCCTTGTCCAGCAGCTCGGCCATCACACGGTCCATCTCGCGTTCGACTTCCAGGGGATCGGCGCCCGGCTTGACGGTGACGATCAGGTTGAAGGTGCCGCCCAGCTCGGCGTCGTTGACGTAGGCGCCGACGTTGGTGGCCAGCCCCTTTTCGTAGACCAGGCGCTTGTCCAGGCGCGCGCTCTTCGAGCCGGCCAGCACGCCGGCCAGCAGGTTCAGGCGCTGGGTGTCGGCGTCCTTCCACGTCGAGGTATGCCAGCTGCGGTAGATGCGCACCTGCGGCACGTGGTCGTCCATCTCGTCGCGGATATTGCGGTCCAGCTGCGGGATCCATTTTTCCGTACGCGGCAGCGGCGGGCCCGGCGGGATCGCACCGAAGTATTTGTTGACCAGCTCGTAGGCGCGTTCCGGCGTGATGTCGCCGGCCAGCGAGATCACGGCGTTGTTCGGGCCGTAATAGGTGCGGTACCACTCTTTGATGTCGTCCAGCGAGGCAGCCTGCAGGTCTTCCATGTAGCCGATCGTCGACCACGAGTACGGGTGCGAATACGGGTACATCTTGCTTGATATTTCCATGCGCACGCGGCCATACGGCTGGTTCTCGCCCTGGCGCTTCTCGTTCTGCACCACGCCGCGCTCGCGCTCGAGCATCTCCTTCGAGATGTAGTTGCCGAGGAAGCCCATGCGGTCCGATTCGAGGAACAGCGTGCGCTCGAGCGCCGACACCGGCACGTCTTCGAAGAAGTTGGTGCGGTCGGTGTTGGTGGTGCCGTTGCGGTTGTTCGCGCCGAGGTCGTCCATCGCCTCGCGGAAGCCGTGCGGGTAGTTCTCGGAGCCGTTGAAGAAGAAGTGCTCGAACAGGTGCGCGAAACCGGTCTTGCCGCGCTTCTCGTTGCGCGAGCCGACGTGGTACCACATGTTCACGCCGACCACCGGCACGCTGTGGTCGGTGTGGACCAGCAGGGTCAGGCCGTTGGGCAGCACGAATTTCTTATGGTCGATGCTGTAGGCCTTGCGGTCGAACTTGAAGGGCGCGGCGGCGGTCGGTGCCGCGGCGTGGGCAGGCAGCGCTGCTGCGGCTGCGAGACCGAGCAGTAATGGGAGGGCGAGTTTTTTCATGGGTGTCTCGTGGACTGGGTAGTTGTATGTATGCGTCCCGTCCGAGCACGCGCCGGTCGGACGCGTGGGCGGCATAGCCGCCCACCCTACAATAAGCCTTCTGTTTGCGCCAGAGGTAGTAGATGCATATGTAGAGCGGGTTTGTAGGGTGGGCGAGTTTCTCGCCCATGCGTTCAACTCCCGCGTGAGCGGTCGGAACGTGCTAGACAGCCCCTTGTACCTGCGCCAGCAACTGCGGCTCCATGCGCCCCGCGATCTTCTTCAGGTAGCTGGACGCCGCATCCACGCCCGCCGCGCCGGCCCGCTGCAGCCACCCGTAGGCCTCGACCAGGTCGCGCTGCACGCCCTGCCCCGCCGAATACATCACACCCAGGTTGAACTGCGCGCGCGCGTGGCCCTGGCGCGCCGCGCACAGGTACCAGAAGTGCGCCGCTTCGTAGTCGCGTTCGATGCCCTTGCCGCAGTCGTGGCGCAGGCCCAGTTCGAACTGCGCCAGTGCGTGCCCCTGGTCGGCGGCCTTGTGGAACCAGCCGGTCGCTTCCACCGGATCGCGGTCGTCGAAACGGTCGAGCAAGGTGCCGACCATGTACTGCGCCGGCGCGTAACCCTGGTGCGCGGCGCGGCGGTACCACTCCAGCGCCTGCGCCTCGTCCCGCTTCACGCCGGCACCGCTTTCATAACGCAGGCCGAGGTCGAACTGCGCGCGCAGGTGGCCCTGCTCGGCCGCCTTGCGGTACCAGTGCACCGCCTGTTCGGGGTCGGCCGGCACGCCGTTGCCGGCATCGATCAGCTGGGCGAGGTGGTACTGGGCCGAGGGCATGCCCTGCTCGGCCGCCTGGCGGTACCAGTGCGCGGCCTGGCTCGGGTCGCGTTCGACGCCCTGGCCGTGTTCGTAGCGCACGCCGAGGTTGTCCTGGGCGCCGGCATGGCCCTGCTCCGCCGCGCGGCGGTACCAGGTGAGCGCCAGCGCTTCGTTGCGCGGCACGCCGTGGCCACTGTCGTAGATCAAGGCCAGGTTGAACTGCGAGCTGGCGTGTCCCTGTTCGGCGGCGCGGCCATACCACAGGATCGCGCGCTCGCTGTCCTGCGGCACGTCCTGGCCCTTGTCGTAGCGCAGGCCGAGGTTGAACTGGGCCGGCGCATGGCCCTGCTCGGCAGCCTTGCGGAACCAATCGACGGCCGCCGCGCCATCGCTCCTCAGCGCCAGGCTGAACTGCGAGCGCGCATAGCCCTGCTCGGCGGCGCGGCGATACCAGGCGGTGGCGGTGTCGATGTCCTGCGCCACGCCCTTGCCGGTCTCGTACATCATGCCGAGGTTGTGCTGCGCGCCCGGTTCGCCCTGGTCGGCGGCCGCGCCGAACCAGTGCAAGGCCTGCGCCACGTCGTTCGGCACGCCCTGCCCTTTCGCATACAGCCAGCCCAGGTTGTACTGCGCCGGTGCATAACCCTGCTCGGCGGCGCGGCGGTACCAGTAGGCGGCCTGGCCATGGTCCTGCGCCACCCCCTGGCCCTTCTGGTACATCACGCCCAGGTTGTACTGGGCCAGCTCCAGGCCGGAAGCGGCCGCCATGCGGTACCAGGCCACCGCCATCTCGTCGTTCTGGGCCACGCCCTGGCCGCTGGCGTACATGAAGCCCAGGCTGTGCTGGGCGCTCGGCACGCCATGCTCGGCCAGGCCTTTTACGCGCAGGTATTCGGCAGTGTGGCGGCCTTCCGCATCGTTGGGCTGTGCCGGAATGTCGAGCATGGCGGTGCTCAGGCCTGGACTTTGCGCAGGCCGAGCAGCGTCGGTTGGGTACGCAGCGACTTGATGAATTCGCCCAGCGGGATCGGGCGGTAATACAGGTAGCCCTGCATGGTCATGCAGCCGTTCGCGCGCAGGTAGCGCGCCTGCTCTTCGGTCTCCACGCCCTCCGCGATCAGGTTCAGCCCCAGGCCGCGCGCGATCGAGATGATCGCCAGGATCACCGGATAGTGCCCGCCCTCCTCGTGGATCTCCTTCACGAAGGACTGGTCGATCTTGACGGTGTGGATCGGGAAGCGGTGCAGGTAGGACAGCGACGAGTAGCCGGTGCCGAAGTCGTCGATCGCCACCGACACGCCCAGCTGGCACAGCTTGTTCAGCTGTTCGATCGCGTACTGCGGATTGCGGATGCAGATGTTCTCGGTGATCTCGACCTCGATCTGGCCCGGGGCGATCCCGTAGCGCACCAGGGCGCCGCGCATCTTCTCGAAAAAGTCGCCGCGGTCGAGGTACTGCGGCGACAGGTTCAGCGACAGGCGCACATGGTCGTTGCCGCACGCGTTCCACTGCAGCATGTCGCGGCACAGCGCGCCGATCATCCAGTCCGAGATCGGCAGCATCAGGCCGTTTTCTTCGGCGAAGGGCAGGAACTCGCCGGCCGACAGCAGGCCGCGGGTCGGGTGGTTCCAGCGCATCAGGGCCTCGGCGCCGACGATGCGGCCGGTGAGCGCGTCGATCTGCGGCTGGTAGTACATCTCCAGCTCGTTCTGCTCGAGCGCGCGCCGCAGCGCCTGCTCCAGCGCGATCTTCTGGTGCGAGATGTCGAGCATCGACGTGTGGTAGAAGCTGTGGCCGTTCTTGCCCTGGGCCTTGACCTGGTACATGGCGATGTCGGCGTGGCGCAGCAGCTCGTCGATCGATTCGCCGTCGGTCGGGTAGATGGCAATGCCGATCGAGGCCGAGATGTGCACTTCGTGGCCGTCCAGGTCGAAGGGTGCCTGCAGCGTCTCGAGGAATTTGTCGGCGACCATGCGGGCGTCGTCGCGGTCGCGCAGCTCCGGCAGCACGATGGTGAATTCGTCGCCGCCCTGGCGCGCCAGCGTGTCGCCCTTGCGCAGGCAGCCCTTCAGGCGGGTGGCGGCCTGCTGCAGCAGCTCGTCGCCTTTCACGTGGCCGAGGGTGTCGTTGACCAGCTTGAAGCGGTCCAGGTCGATGAACATCACTGCCAGTTCGGTCTGCTTGCGCTTGGCCTGGATCACGGCCAGCCCCAGGCGGTCCTTGAACAGGATGCGGTTCGGCAGGTCCGTCAGGATGTCGTGATAGGCCTGGTAGGAGATGACTTCTTCGGCGCGCTTGCGGTCGGTGATGTCGCGCGCCACGCCGTAGGTGCCGAAGAACTCGAGCTTCTTGACTTCCTGGTCGGGCACGTGCATGCCGATCGCGTTGAGCGAGATCGTCATCAGGGTGTTGTTGAAGGTGCGGTCGTTGCCGTTGCCGTTGCCGTTCCTGCATTTCAGGCGCAGTTCGACGTTGCGCGAGGCGCGCTCGTCGACGCGGCGTTCGTTGAACACGTAGCGCGCGCGCTCCAGGTCCTCCTCATGTACCAACACGGAATAGTGCTTGCCGAGCAATTCATCCCGGGGGTAGCCGAGCAGCTGGTAGGCGCGGTCGTTCACAAAAGTGAAGCGGCCTTCGTGGTTCAGCGTATAGATGATGTCCGGCGACGAGTCCACCAGGTAGCGGTACATCTTCTCGGAATTTTCCAGCTGGGTGGCCATGCGCTGGTTTTCCAGTGCCAGGCGGCGTCCCTTGAGCGCGTTGGCCACCGTGGCCAGCAGCTCTTCCCTGGCGTAGGGCTTGCGCAGGTAGTCGTAGGCGCCGCGCTTGAGCGCGCCGATGGCCGCGTCGATCCCCACTTCGCCGCTCATCACGATGACGTCGGCGTCGATGCCTTTCTCGTTGATGAAGTCCATGATCTCGTGGCCGCCGATGTCGGGCAGGCGCAGATCGAGCAGGACCAGGTCGAAGCGCAGGCGCGACAGGTGGGCCAGCGCCTCGCTGCCGGAGCTTGCCGTGCTCAGGGAGTAGCCGCGGCCGTTCAGCAGTTCGTACAGCGACGAGAGCAGGCGCGGCTCATCATCGACCAGCAGCAGGCGCGGCTGGCTGTCGGTCTCCAGCGTCGCGGAAAACGGAGCCGGCTCGCCGGAAAACATGGCGGTGTGCGCGTTCATCATGACCTTTATACGGGACCAAGCGCGGGACCAAGCGCGGCGGCGCCCAGGGCCGGGCCGAGGGCGCGGGCCGGCAGCGCCACGGCGGTGCCGGCGGCGCCGGACCACGCCGGCAGGAGGATTTCGAATGCGGTGCCGGAGCGGCCACTGCGGCAGGCGATGTGGCCGCCCAGCTTCTTCACCAGGCTGTGCACGATCGACAGGCCAAGGCCGTGGTGGGCCCCGTCCTTGGTGCTCTTCACCGGCGAGAACAGGTGCGCCAGCACTTCGCGCGACAGGCCGGGGCCGTTGTCGCTGACCACCAGTTCCAGGTACAGCTGGCGCTCGCGGTTCACATGGCCGCGGTTGACGATCTCGACCCGGCCGCCGGTATTGCCGAGCGCCTCGATGGCGTTCTTCACCAGGTTCACCAGGATCTGCTTGAGCACGTCGGCGTCGCCCTCGATACGCGTCGCTTCGTCGTGCATCGTGACCGCGATGTCGACCGTGCTGGGGACGAAGCCGGTGCTGCGGAACAGGCGCTGCACCTCGTCCACCACCTTGGCGACATCGGTCGGGCGCGGGCCGGCGTCACTCGGCTTGAGGTCCGCCAGGCTGCTGACCAGCTGGCCGACGCGGTCGATCTCTTCGTTCAGGATCGACATCTCGGTGCTCACCGGTTCCTGGCGCGCCAGCTTACTGTCGAGGACGCTCAGGTAGTTCTTGATGATCGACAGCGGGTTGTTCACTTCGTGCACCACGCGGCGCGAGGCCTCGCGGTACTCGTCGGCGACGTGGGCGAGCTGGCGGCGCGCATGGCCGCGCTCGGACAGCATGGTTTCCAGCGCCGTGGCAGCCTGCGCGCCGAAGGATTGCATGAAACGCTCGCGCCGCTGGCAATAGGGGATCTGCCAGGCCGCGACGCCACCGATCAGCACACCGAGGCAGCGCGCGCCGGCGACCAGCGGCACGCACACCAGGCTGTCGGTGCCGAGCATGCGCAGCAGCTGTTCTTCGGCCAGGCCGAAGCTGCCGCTGTCGTTCCCGGCATCCTTGCGGATAAAAGCCGGACGGCGTTCCAGCGCGCTCTTGGCGATGGCGCCGCCCTTGGCCAGCGGCACGGCGAATTCGGCGATGCGCTGGCTGCCCTGGGTCGGCGCGCCCACCAGCGCGTGGCCGGTCGGGTTCTCGAGCAGGACCACGGCATTGCCGAAGTCGAACAGGATGCGCGCCGAGCGCGTCATCGCTTCGAGCAGGCCGCTTTCGCCCTGCTGGCGCGCAAAGCTCTGGCCCACTTCCGAGACCAGCACCATGTTGCGCACTTCTTCCGACAGGCGCTGCTGCACCGGGTCCAGGCTCGGTGCGGCATAGGCCGGCGGCGCCGGGATGTCGTCGGCGCCGGCAAGGTCGATGCCGAGGTGGGCGGCGGCCTTCTCGACCTGGCGCGCGGCGCCCATGAGCAGCTGCGCCGCCTGCTCGCCGTCGATGCCGCACAAGGCGGCCGCTTCGCGTACGGCCGCCTCGTCGTCCGGATGGCTGGACAGCACGTGCGCCAGGCGCACGATGCGGATCAATGGATGGGCCGATTCCAGGCGCTCGCTCGGTTCGTGGTGGTACAGCACCGCGTCGGCCAGGAAGGAGTCGAGCTGCCAGCGCTCGATCAGCCAGGCGCCGGCTTCCGCATGCGTGATCTGCAAGGTGCGCTGCTCGACGGCGCACAGGTCTTCGTCGTCGCGCGCTGTGAAGTTGTACGCGTACTCCTTCGGCGCGGTGGCCAGCAGCGCCAGGCGGCCGACGTTGTGCAGCAGGCCGGCCAGGTAGGCTTCTTCCAGGTGCGGGTACTCGACCAGGCGCGCGATCTCGCGCGCGATCACGGCCCCGCCCAGTGAATTCTTCCAGAACGCGCGCAGGTCGGTGCTGCCGGAATGCGGGAAATTGTTAAAGGTCTGGAACACCGAGTCGCTGATGACCAGCGTCTTGATCATGTCGGTGCCGAGGGCGACCAGGGAC
This sequence comes from Massilia consociata, assembly GCF_042432755.1. Classification (NCBI taxonomy): domain Bacteria; kingdom Pseudomonadati; phylum Pseudomonadota; class Betaproteobacteria; order Burkholderiales; family Oxalobacteraceae; genus Massilia; species Massilia consociata. Next base: position 112,642 of record NZ_JBHLWP010000019.1, on the reverse strand, counting down.
TGCTCGAGGTTGACGTTGCGGTGGTGGCGCTGGTAGGCCGAGCTGTTGGCCACGGCCAGCAGCTTGCCGGTCATCCCGGCATCCTTCGAGATCAGGGCGGCCAGTTCCGGCATGCCGAGATCGTCGGCCTGCAGGTGTTCGATGAGACGCACGAGGATCTGCGGCATGGCCGGCAGACGGGCAATCAATAGGCGATTGCGGATATCCTGATCCGATGGTTGCATGATCTCAAAGCGGCCGCTAAGTCGGTTGTCCGAGGCAGCCCAGGACGGGTTGCCACAAGGTCTTTCGCATTGATCTACCAAACAGAACAATGTTTCAAAGTTTGTTCTGGGCACGAAAAACTTATCTTAGCATATAGACATTTCTGATCGGGAACAATACTTTCTATCAAAAGTGTTGCCGAGATGACGCTCTAATAGTAATGCTGCACTGAACAATTTCAGGCAGGATGAAATAATCTGTCGCCATACATACATTTATGAAATTTTATTTCATAAAAGCAAAAACCCGCTCAGTGCGGTGAGCGGGTTTTATCGGGACGTGCCCTGGCCTTCCTCAGGGCATCGGGTGGCCGTTGCGGATCCGCACCCGCCGGTAGCGCCGCGCCGTCACCCAGAACGCCAGCGCCACCAGGGCGAAGCCGGCCTGCCCCAGCGCCAGCGCGAACACCGAGTGCGACAGCATCGGCGTGATCAGGCCGGCCACGATCGCGCCCATCAGGGTGGTCACGAACGACTGGCACGAGGCCACGGTGCCGCGGATGTGCGGAAACAGGTCGAGCGCCAGCAGCGTGGCGCCCGGGGCGATCACCGAGCTGCCGAAGGTGAAGAAGAACATGTGGGCCACGCTCCACGGCAGCGAGGGCGGCAGGAATGCGTGGTAGGCCACGTTGAAGGCGATCGCGCCCAGCATGAAGAAGAAGCCGACACGGATCTGGCGCGCGAAGCTCATCTTGCCCGCCATGCGGTTGGCCGCCAGCGCGCCCAGGAAGATCCCGCTCACGGTCGGCACGAACAGCCAGGCGAACTGCGACGGCCCCAGGCCAAGGTGCTCGGGCAGCATCACCGGCGCGGCCGAGATGTACAGGAACAGTCCGGCGAAGTTCATCGCCACCACGCCCGCCTTCATGTGGAACAGGAAGGAGCCGAAGATGGCGCCGTAGCTCTCGGCCAGGAAGCGCGGGTTGAAGGGCTGGCGCTTTTCCTTCGGCACCGTCTCGGGCAGGTGCTTCCAGCAGAACCAGCCCAGGCCCACGGTGTACACGCATAGCGCCAGGAAGATCGCGCGCCAGTCGAAGAAGACGACGATCCAGCCGCCCAGCACCGGCGCGATGGCCGGGGCGATCGAGAAGATCATCGTCACCATCGACAGCAGGCGCGCCGCCGCGGCATCCGAATACAGGTCGCGGATGATGGCGCGGCCGACCACCACGCCGGCCCCCGCCGACACCCCCTGCATGATGCGGAACACCCACAGGTAATGCACCGACGACGCCGCCGCGCAGCCGAAGGTGCCGATCGCGAACACGACCAGCGCGACCAGGATCACGTTGCGCCGGCCGAAGGCATCGGACAGCGCGCCGTGCCACAGCACCATGCCGGCGAAGGCGAGCATGTAGGCCGTCAGGGTCTGCTGCACCTCGATGGCCGAGGCGTTCAGTTCGGCGCGGATCTGCGGGAAGGCCGGTAGATACGCGTCGATCGAGAACGGTCCGAGCATCGACAGCGCGGCCAGCAGCGTGGCCAGGCCGCCGGCGGTCAGCATCGCGATCTTGTGCGGTTCCGGCAGCGGGACCGGGGTGACCGGATCCTTGGGCAAGTCGTCGGGTTCGGTCGGCGGCAGCATCGGTGTCCTTGTTATTCCGGTTTTTGTTCCGGTTTTTGTTCCTGCTTCTGTTCCTGCTTCGGCTTGGCTTCTTCACGGCGGTTGAAGCCAGCCACCATGTCGAAGCGGAACAGGCGGCATTCGAGCGCGCCGTTGAAGAACGGAGTCTTGCGCGCCTCCTTCAGGCGCAACAGCTTGGGCAGGCCCAGGTCGGCCGTGAACAGGAAGACCGTCCAGCCTGCGAAGCGCTGCTTGAGCGTGGTGCCGAGGGCCGAGTAGAACGACACCGCCATCTCGTCCTGCGGCACCGTGGAGTCGCCGCGCACGCCGATCCGCTCGCCATACGGCGGGTTGGTCAACAGGATGCCCGGTTGCTGGGTCGGCGGCGAGACGTGCTGGGCCTCGATCTGTTTCAGGGGCACATCGAACAGGATGCCGGCCACCTTGAGATTGTGGCGCGCCATCGCGACCATGTCGCCCGAGATGTCGGAACCGAAGATGGTCGGCTCGCCCGGCAGCGGGTTCGGCTTGATCCCGGCCTTGAGTGCTGCCCAGGCGTCGCGGTCGAAATCGGCGAATTTTTCGAAGGCGAAGCGGCGGCGCGCGCCCGGCGGGATGCCCTGCGCCATCTGGGCCGCTTCGATCAGGATGGTGCCGGAGCCGCACATCGGGTCGAACAGGGGGATGCCCGGCTTCCAGCCGGCCACGCGCAGCATGCCGGCGGCGAGGTTCTCGCGCAGCGGCGCGTCGCCCGTCTCTTCGCGCCAGCCGCGCTTGAACAGCGCTTCGCCCGAGGTGTCGAGGTAGATGATGAAGTTGCGCTGGTCGAGGAAGCCGACGATGCGCATGTCCGGCTCGCGGGTGTTGACCGAGGGGCGCTTGTTGAACTGGTCGCGGAAGCGGTCGCAGACGGCGTCCTTGATCTTCAAGGTCGTGAATTCGAGGCTTTTCAGCGGCGACTTCACCGCGGTGACGTCGACGCGGATGGTGTGGTGCACGCCGAACCAGTCTTCCCACGGCTGCTCGAGCACCAGGTCGTAGATGTCGTTCTCGTTGTTGTAGCTGCGCTGGCCCATGCGCATCAGGACGCGCGAGGCGATGCGCGAATGCAGGTTGATGCGGTAGGAGTCGACCAGCGAGCCGGAGCAGTGCACGCCGCCCGGCACCTGGTTGTGCACCTTCATCGTGGTGCTGAGCTGGGCGATTTCGCCGAGTTCTTCGGCAAGCGCCGCTTCCATGCCGCGCGGGCATGGGCAAAAGTATGAGGCCATGAGGGGTACCCTTTGTCCGTTGGAAAACGTAAAACCAGGTCAGCGATATCAGTACCGCCAACTGTCGAGCCGTCATCCCCGCGCAGGCGGGAATGACGGTTTTTAAGCAGGTAGTCGAAACGATGTGGCGGTCTGCTGAGCCGGTCAGAACGGCTTGACGACCACCAGGACCACAATCGCCACCAGCAGCAGCACCGGCACTTCGTTGAAGTACCTGAACCACTTATGGCTGCGCTTGTTCTGCCCTGCTTCGAACTTCTTCAGCAGCGACCCGCACGCATGATGGTAGCCGATCGTCAGGATCACCAGCGCCAGCTTCGCGTGCAGCCAGCCGCCGCGGATGCCGTAGCCCATCCATAGCCAGATGCCCAGCAATACCGCCGGCACCGCCAGGATCGAGGTAAAGCGGTACAGCCGGCGCGCCATGCCCAGCAGGCGCTCGGTTGCTGCCGGGTTGGTTTCCTGCGCCAGGTTCACGAAGATGCGCGGCAGGTAGAACAGCCCGGCGAACCAGGAGGCGATGAAGATGATATGGAAGGCCTTGATCCAGAGGTACATGCAGTTTCCTTGTTCTTGTTTATTACGTATTTAGTTGCGTACCGGGTTGCGTACCTTATGTGCGCACTTCGCCGTGCCCGAACACCACGTACTTGAGCGAAGTGAGCCCCTCCAGCCCGACCGGTCCGCGCGCATGCAGCTTGTCGTTCGAGATGCCGATCTCGGCACCGAGCCCGTATTCGAAGCCGTCGGCGAAGCGCGTCGAGGCGTTGATCATCACCGACGCCGAATCGACCTCGCGCAGGAAGCGCAGCGCGGCGCTGTAGTCTTCGGTGACGATCGATTCCGTGTGCTTCGACGACCAGGTGTTGATGTGGTCGATTGCGCCGTCGAGCCCTTCCACCACGCGGATGGCCAGGATCGGCGCCAGGTATTCGGTACTCCAGTCCTGCTCGGTCGCGTGCTTGAGGTAAGGATAACCGGCCAGGATCGCATGCGCCTCGGCGTCCGCGCGCAGCTCGACCTCTTTCGTCCTGTACAGCTCCGCCAGCTGCGGCAGCACGGTCGGCGCAATGGAGCGCGCCACCAGCAGCGTTTCCATGGTGTTGCAGGTGCCGTAGCGGTGGCACTTGGCGTTGAAGGCAACCGGCAGCGCCTTGGCGATGTCGGCCTTGTCGTCGATGTAGACGTGGCAGATGCCGTCCAGGTGCTTGATCATCGGGACGGTCGCTTCGTTCATCAGGCGCGCGATCAGGCCCTTGCCGCCGCGCGGCACGATCACGTCCACGTACTGCGGCATGGTGATCAATGCGCCGACGGCGGCGCGGTCGGTCGTCTCGACCACCTGGACCGCGTCCAGCGGCAGGCCGGCGCCCTGCAGGCCTTCGCCCACCAGTTTGGCGAGGGCCCGGTTGCAGTGGATGGCTTCCGAGCCGCCGCGCAGGATGGCCGCGTTGCCGCTCTTGATGCACAGGCCGGCCGCGTCCACCGTCACGTTCGGGCGCGCCTCGTAGATGATGCCGATGACGCCCAGCGGCACGCGCATCTGCCCGACCTGGATGCCGCTCGGGCGTGATTTCATGTTGGTGATTTCGCCGACCGGGTCGGGCAGGGTGACGATCTGGCGCAGGCCGTCGACCATGGTCTGGATGGCGCTGTCGGACAGCGTCAGGCGGTCGAGCAGCGCCGGTTCCAGGCCGGCGGCGCGGGCAGCGTCCATGTCCTGTTGGTTGGCAGCGCGCAGCACGGCGGCGTCGCGCTCGATGGCGTCGGCGATCAGGAGCAGTGCGCGGTTGCGCGTGGCGCCGTCGGCGCGCGCCATCGCGCGCGAAGCGGCTCGGGCCTTGCGGCCCATCGAGTGCATGTGTTCGGTGATGTCCATCGTCGTTCCTGTAGGGTGGTCGGCCATGCCGACCGCGCGTTCAAACAAAACTTGAATAACTCAACTGCCGGTGGACGCGCGCTCGGCGGAGCCGAGCACCCTACCGCGCTACGCGCAGCGCCAGCTGCAACATGGCACCCCACGCATCCCCGGCAAACGCCTTCGCGCGCAGGCCCTTGACCATGCGGTCCACCTGCGCCGCTTCCTGCAGGGCCGCCTCCAGCGTGGCCACCGAGACGCGGCGCAGCGCCGGCTCCATCATGCGCTCGCGCGGCCCCCAGATGCGGTATTCCTTGAGCAGCGCGCCCAGCGGGCGTCCCTGCGCCATCCCGGATTTCAATTTTAGCAGCGTGCGGATTTCTTCACTGACAGCCCACAACACCAGCGGCAGCGCCTCGCCCTCCCCTTTCAGGCCGTCGAGCATGCGCGCCAGGCGCGCCGCGTCGCCATGCAGCATGGCTTCGGACAGCTTGAAGACGTCGTAGCGCGCCACGTTCAGCACGGCGTCGTGCACCTGCTCGAAACTCAGCTTGCCCGGCTCGTACAGCAGGCCGAGCTTCTGGATTTCCTGGTGCGCGGCCAGCAGGTTGCCCTCGACACGGTCGGCGATGAAATCCAGGCTCTGGCGCTCGGCGCTCTGGCCCTGGCTGCCCAGGCGCATGCCGATCCAGCCCGGCAGCTGGGCGCGTTCCACGTTCGGGATCTCGATGTAGACGGCAGCCTGCTGCAGCGCCGTCACCCACGATGCCTTGGCCGTCTGCCAGTCCAGCTTGGGCAGGGTGATCAGGGTGAGATTGTCGGGACCGAGGTCCTTCGCGTAAGCCTGCAGCGCGGCGCTGCCGTCCTTGCCCGGCTTGCCGGACGGGATGCGCAGCTCGATCAGCTTCTTGTCGCCGAACAGGGACATGGCCTGGTTCGCCGCCAGCAGTTCGCCCCACTTGAAATTGCGCTCGACCGTGAGCACGTCGCGCTCGGTGTAGCCCTGGGCGCGCGCGGTGCGGCGGATGCGGTCGGCCGCTTCCAGCGCGAGCAGGTGCTCGTCGCTGGTGATCACGTACAAGGGCGCCAGGCCCTTGGCCAGGTGGCCCTCGAGGGCCTCAGGCCGCAGTTGCATGGTTTCGTTCCAGCCCGCTCACAGGGGCTTGATGGCAGCCAGGCGGCGCATGATCTGCTGCACCAGGTCGGCCTGCATGTCGCGGTACAGCATCTGCTCTTCCGATTCCTTGGCCAGCACCTGCGATTCGTCGAAGGCGATGTTGCGGCGCAGGGTGATTTCGGTCGGGCCCAGCAGTTCGCGGTTGTTGGCGTCGCGCACGCGGAACACCAGCGTGTAGCTCAGCGAGTATTCGCGCACCCGGCCCAGGCTGTTGAGCGACAGGATCGACTTGCCGCGCGATTCGCCCAGCACGTCGAACAGCGCCTGCGCCTTCGAGGCGTCGTTCTCGATGCGCACGGAGTCGCCCGCCCGCAGGTTGCGCTTGAGCTCCGTGCCCAGCGGCGAGGTCTCCGGGAAGGCCAGGTAGATGCTCTGGAAGGGCATGTTGTACTGGCCGGTCGAGCCGCGCAGCTGGAAGCCGCAACCGGCGAGGGTTGCAGCCACCAGCACGGTCGAAAGCAGGCGCACCACGATGGTGTTCATCGCTTACACCACGATGTTGATGAGTTTGCCCGGCACGACGATGACCTTCTTCGGCGTACCCTCGATGAACTTCTGCGCCGCTTCCGATGCCAACGCGGCGGCCTCGATGGCGGCCTTGTCGGCATCTTTCGGCACCTTGACCGAGCCGCGCAGCTTGCCGTTCACCTGGATCATCAGTTCGATCTCGGACTGTTCCAGCGCGGCCGGGTCGACTTCAGGCCACTGCACGTTGAGGATGTCGCCGTAGACGGCGGCATAGCCCAGATCCTGCCACAGCGCGTGGGTGATGTGCGGCGCCACCGGGTTCAGCAGGCGCAGGAAGATCGAGAAGCCCTCGGCGATCACGGCATCGGATGCTACGCCTTCCGCCAGCTTGCTCGACTCCAGCGTATTGAGCATCTTCATGCAAGCCGAGACGACCGTGTTGTACTGGATGCGCTTCAGGTCGTAGTCGGCCTGCTGCAGCACCTTGTGCACTTCGCGGCGCAGCGTCTTCTGTGCGTCGGAAAGCAGACCCTGCTGCTGGCCCTTGAGTGCCGATGCAATCCGCTCGCGCTGCGCGTAGCCGTAGGCCCAGACGCGGCGCAGGAAGCGGCTCGCGCCTTCCACGCCGCTGTTCGACCACTCCAGGGTCTGCTCGGGCGGCGAGGCGAACATCGTGAACAGGCGCGCGGTGTCGGCGCCGTACTGCTCGATCTGGGCCTGCGGGTCGATGCCGTTGTTCTTCGACTTCGACATTTTCTCGGTGCCGCCGATCTGGACCGGCTGGCCGTCCGACTTCAGGACGGCGCTCTGCGGGCGGCCCTTGTCGTCGAAGGTCAGCTCGACGTCGGCCGGGTTGAACCAGATCTTCTTGCCGGAGGCGTCTTCACGATAATAGGTCTCGTTGAGCACCATGCCCTGGGTGAGCAGGTTCACGAACGGCTCGTCGAACTTCACCAGGCCGAAGTCGCGCATCACCTTGGTCCAGAAGCGCGCGTACAGCAGGTGCATGACCGCGTGCTCGATGCCGCCGATGTACTGGTCCATCGGCATCCAGTAGTCGTTGCGCTCGTCGACCATCTTCTCGTTCGAACCCGGCGAGGTATAGCGCATGTAGTACCAGGACGAATCGATGAAGGTATCCATCGTGTCGGTCTCGCGGCGCGCCGGCTTGCCGCACTTCGGGCAATCGCACTTCAGGAAGGCGTCGTCCTTGTTCAGCGGGTTGCCGGTGCCGTCCGGGACCAGGTGTTCCGGCAGCACGACCGGCAGGTCTTGTTCAGGCACAGGCACCGCGCCGCAGTCGCCGCAGTGGATCATCGGGATCGGGGTGCCCCAGTAGCGCTGGCGCGAGATGCCCCAGTCGCGCAGGCGGAAGGTGACCTTCTTGTCGCCCAGGCCTTGCGCGGCCAGGTCGCCCGCCACGGCATTGACCGCCGCGATATAGTCGAGGCCGTCGTACTTGCCCGAATTGATGGTCTTGCCCTGTTCTTTGTCGCCGTACCACTCCTGCCAGGCGTCCAACGAGAATTCCTGGCCTTCGACGGCGACCACCTGCTTGATCGGCAGGTCGTATTTTTTCGCGAACGCGAAGTCGCGCTCGTCGTGGCCCGGCACGCCCATCACGGCGCCGTCGCCGTAGGTCATCAGGACGTAGTTGCCGACCCAGACCGGGACCTGTTCCTTGGTGACCGGGTGCGTCACGGTGAGACCCGTCGGCATGCCCTTCTTTTCCATCGTCGCCATGTCGGCTTCGATGACGGAACCCAGCTTGCACTCGGCGATGAAGGCCTGCAGTTCCGGGTTGTTCTGTGCCGCGTGCTGGGCCAGCGGGTGTTCCGCCGCCACGGCGCAGAAGGTCACGCCCATGATGGTGTCGGCGCGGGTGGTGAAGACGTACAGCTTGCCCTCGTTGATGAGTTCACCCGACTCGTCCTTGACCTCGTGCGGGAAGGCGAAGCGCACGCCGGTCGACTTGCCGATCCAGTTGGCCTGCATGGTGCGCACGCGCTCCGGCCAGCCCGGCAGCTTGTTCTCGACGTGTTCCAGCAGTTCGTCCGCGTATTCGGTGATGCGCACGTAGTACATCGGGATCTCGCGCTTCTCGATCAGCGCGCCCGAGCGCCAGCCGCGGCCGTCCACCACCTGTTCGTTCGCCAGCACGGTCTGGTCCACCGGGTCCCAGTTCACGGTGCCGGTCTTCTGGTAGATGATCCCTTTTTCCAGCATCTTGAGGAACATCCACTGGTTCCACTTGTAGTATTCCGGCTTGCAGGCGGTCATCTCGCGCGACCAGTCGATGGCCAGGCCCATCGATTCCATCTGCCCGCGCATGTGCGCGATGTTCGAATAGGTCCACTCGGCCGGCGGTACGTTATTCGCCATTGCCGCGTTCTCGGCCGGCATGCCGAAGGCATCCCAACCCATCGGCATCAGGACGTTGTAGCCGTTCATCCGCAGGTAGCGGTACATCACGTCATTGATCGTATAGTTGCGCACGTGACCCATGTGCAGCTTGCCCGACGGGTAAGGCAGCATCGAGCAGGCGTAGTACTTGCCTTTCGGGAAACGCGGGTCGTTCTCGACGGCTTTATAGGCCTCGATCGACTTCCAGTAGGCTTGGGCGGCCTGTTCTACTTCGGCTGGACTATATTTTTCTTGCATGGTTTCTGCAGACGTAATGAGGGGTGGAACCGGACATTATACTGGTTCGTTTTGCAGTGCGGCGAAAGGCAGATTCAAGCAAGAACCAGTTTCAACGCTGTTGCATCGAGAACCACAAAACTAAAAACCGTCCTCTTTGGCACTGCCAAAAAGGACTTCCCGCGCAGGCGGGAATCCAAGTTCGTCGCATCGCGTTGACCTGGACTGGGCCGCGGTAACGCAAACAAAATTGGATTCCGGCCTTCGCCGGAATGACGGTTTCGAAGCTGCGGGCCGAGGTTCAGCGCAGCACCAGCTCCAGCGCCGGCTTCTCGCCATAATCTTCATAGCGCTCGTTGATGCCGCCGACGCAGAAGGTGATCTCTTCCAGCAGGTCGGGCACGGCCGCGCGCAGCTTGTCGGCGTCGGTAATGACGATCTCCAGCACCTCGTTCGGCTTGAGCCGGAACTTGGTCATGTTTTCCTCGTCGCGCAGGTAGCTCATGCAATCAACCCAGGCGTCGATGGAATCGGCATACGACTCCGGGAAGCCGAACGCGCGCCGGGATTCAAGGTGGAAGGAAGCCTCGTCGACGATGGCGGCGCCGTTCAGTTCCGCGACTGCCATGATCAAGCCTTCAGACCCAGCACGTCGTGCATGTCGAACAGGCCGCTGGGCTTGCCGGACAAGAAGCGCGCCGCGCGCAGGGCGCCGTGGGCGTAGGTCACGCGGCTGCTCGACTTGTGGCTGATCTCGATGCGTTCGCCGGTGCCCAGGAACATGACGGTATGGTCGCCCACCACGTCGCCGCCGCGCACGGTGGCAAAACCGATGGTCGACGGGTCGCGCTCGCCGGTCACGCCTTCGCGCCCGTAGACGGCACATTGCTTCAGGTCGCGCCCCAGGGCGTCGGCGATCACTTCGCCCATCTTGAGCGCGGTGCCGCTCGGCGCGTCGACCTTGTGGCGGTGGTGCGCTTCGACGATCTCGATGTCGTAGCCTTCGCTGAAGCTCTTGGCCGCCATTTCCAGCAGCTTGAGGGTGACGTTCACGCCCACGCTCATGTTCGGCGCGAATACCACGCCGACCTTTTCGCTGCCGGCACGGATGGCGGCCTTGCCGGCATCATCGAAGCCGGTGGTGCCGATCACCAGCTGCACGCCATTGGCGGCGCAGTATTCCAGGTGCTGCAGCGTGCCTTCGGGACGGGTGAAGTCGATCAGCACATCGGCATCCTTCAGCGCGGCGGCCAGGTCGGACTGGATGATCACGCCGGTCAGCTGGCCGGCAAAGGCGCCGGCATCCATGCCGATGGACGGCGACCCGGCGACGTCGAGCGCGCCCGCCAGCACGGCGTCGGGCGCGGCCTGGATGGCGTCGACCAGCATGCGGCCCATGCGGCCGCTGGCGCCGGCAACGGCGATTTTCAGTGGGGCGGTCATGGCTGCGCCGCTCATGGCTGGATCACCGGCGCGCCGCCGACCTTGGCCGGTTCCACCCGGCGGGTTTCCTGCTTGGCCTTGGTGCTCACCTTGGCCGGGCCGGCGATGCGGTCGATGTATTCGCGCTCGGTCGGCAGGTTGCCGCCTTCGAAGCGCTCGACCTGGTCGCCCTTGAAGAACACGGTGACGCGGCTGGTGGTCAGCTCGCCGTTGCCGCGCGCGAGGTAGAACGGGTAGTCCCAGCGGTCGGCGTGGAACATGTCGGTCAGCAGCGGGGTGCCCAGGATGAAGCGCACCTGCTCGCGGGTCTGGCCGACCTTCAGCTGGTCCAGCATCTCCTGCGAGACGAAGTTACCCTGCTGGATGTCGGGGCGGTAGGGCGAGAAGATCCACATGAACTTCTGCAGCTTGGTGGCCTGGACGGTCTGTGCGCCGGCGTTGGCGGCGGCTGCCGCTTTTTCGGCGTCGGCGGCGGTTGCGGCCGGGTCCGTGTTGACCGGTGGCGCCGGGCGCGTCTGGTTGCGCCAGGAGGCGCAGCCGGACAGCATCAAGGTGCATGCGAGGCCGGCCGCGAGCGCTGCCCGGGCAGAAAATCGACGAATTACAGCTTGTTTGACGCGCATAGGTAACCTCAAAACGTTTGAGCGGGAGCTCCAAAACGCTATATCATAAAGCACTCCGCCAATATACGAGCAACAAACATGAGCAACAACCCGACCGACCTGAAGGCCAGCGGCCTGAAGGCAACCTTGCCGCGCCTGAAAATCCTGGAAATCTTCCAGAACAGCGCCGTACGGCACCTGACGGCGGAAGATGTCTACAAGATCCTCTTGGCCGACAACATGGACGTGGGCCTGGCCACCGTCTACCGCGTCCTGACCCAGTTCGAGCAGGCCGGCCTGCTGAACCGCAACCACTTTGAAACCGGCAAGGCCATCTACGAGCTCAACGCCGGCTCGCACCACGACCACCTCGTCTGCCTTGACTGCGGCCACGTTGAAGAGTTCTACGATGAAGAGATCGAGTCGCGCCAGCACAAGATCGCGGTCGAGCGCGGGTACAAGATTGCCGAGCATTCGCTGGCAATCTATGGCAATTGCGTGAAGGTGGGCTGCCCTCGCAAGCAGTAATGTATTTTGCGCGTTCTGGTGCAAGGACGCGCTGGCGGTACGCTACGGAATTGGGTTCCGGCCTTCGCCGGAACGACGGTTTTAAGGTTACAGGTATCTCTTGAGGTTACAGGTATCAATTAGCAGTAGCGTTACTGCGAACTAAACCGACGTCATCCCGGCGAAGGCCGGGATCCAATTCCGCACCGCCGCCACCAACCCCAAACCGCGGCCACGTCGCCTCACGACTGGCTCAAGGCATTCGACAACAGCTTCGCCGTAATATCCACGATCGGAATCACCCGCTCATACGCCATGCGCGTCGGCCCGATGACCCCCAGGGTGCCGACGATGCGGCCGTTGACCTCGTACGGCGCCGTCACCACGCTCATCTCGTCCATCGGCACCAGCTTCGATTCGCCGCCGATGAAGATCTGCACCCCGCCCGCCTTGCTCGACACGTCGAGCAGCTGCATCAGCCCGGTCTTCTGCTCGAACATCTCGAACATCTGGCGCAACGATGTCATGTTCGACGACAGGTCGGACACGGACAGCAGGTTGCGCTCGCCGGCGATGACCATGTCGTCGCCCTCGGCCATCGCCTCGCTGCCCGCCTCCACCGCCACCTGCATCAGCTTGCCCATGTCGTCGCGCAGCTGGCGCAGCTCGCCCGTCAGGCGGTTGCGCACTTCGTCGAAGGTGAGGCCGGCGTAATTCTGGTTCAGGTAATTGGCCGATTGCGTCAGCTGCGCCGGCGTGTAGTCGACGTCGGTGAGCAGCAGGCGGTTCTGGACGTCGCCACGCGGGTCGACGATCACCAGCAGGATCCGTTTCTCGGACAGACGGAGGAATTCGATCTGCTGGAACACCGACTCGCGGCGCGGGCTTTGCACCACGCCGGCGAACTGCGACAGCGAAGACAGCATCTGCGCCGCGTTGGCGATGATCTTCTGCGGCTGCTGGCTTGGCAGGCGCATGTTCTGGGCGCCGACCGCGTGCTCGTCGATCTGCTGCACGGTGAGCAGGGTGTCCACGAACAGGCGGTAGCCGCGCGGGGTCGGGATCCTTCCGGCCGAGGTGTGCGGGCTGGCCACGTAACCCATTTCCTCGAGGTCGGCCATGATGTTGCGGATCGTGGCCGGCGACAGGTCGAGGCCGGAGATCTTCGACAGCGCGCGCGAGCCGACCGGCTGGCCGTCGGCGATGTAGCGCTCGACGAGGGCTTTGAGGAGGGTCTGTGCGCGGGGTTCGAGTTGCATGGGGTCGGCTATGCTGGAAGCGGAAAAGGCGGTGCCTTGTTTCACCCACATATTATGCCCGTTCGGCCGGACACAGCGCCAGTCATCCGTGCTCGCGCTTGAGCCAGTCGAGCAAACCGTCCAGGCTGGTCACTTCGGCATCCGGCCTGATCTCGCCGGCCAGGTCGTTAGCCTTGCCGATCCGGTTCATCCACACGGCGCGCAGCCCGGCGCGCTGGGCGCCCTGCACGTCCAGCAGCAGGTCGTCGCCCACATACACCGCTTCCCCGGGCGCGACGCCGAGGAGGCGGCAGCACTCCAGGAAGATCGACGGGTGCGGCTTGGCCACGCCAAAGGTGGGCGCGGCAACCGACGCGTCGAAATGGCGCGCCAGGCCGATCGTCTGCAGGTCGGCATTGCCGTTCGTAACCGAACCGAGCCGCACCCGGTTCTTCAGGCGCAGCAGCCCGGGCAACACATCATCGTAGGGGATCACCGCGTTGCGCGCGGCGAAGAATTCGGTCATCGCCAGCTCGACCTTGGACGCATCCTCGCCGGCCTGCTCGAACGCGGCGACCAGGCCGGCCCGGCGCAGCGCGCCGAGGTCGAGCTGGAATTCGGGCTGGCGCGCCAGCAATTCCAGCCGCGCCTGGCGCAAGGTCTCGATCGTGAACTGCTCGGCCACCCGCGGTGCGTGTGCGCGCAGCCACGCGAACAGGATCTGCTCGGCCTCGAGGATGACCGGCGCGATCGGCCACAACGTATCGTCGAGGTCGAACAGTACGGCTTTGGGCCAGGGGCGGCGCAGGAGCGTCATGGTGCGGTCCGGGTTGGAAGTGGTGAGCCCAAGGATAGCGAGCCCGCCGGTAGAAATCAAATCCGCACGGCTGCGCGATGCTGCCGCTACCGCCGGTTACACCGTGATACAAAGGCAAACCGTCCAGCGGCTTGCCAAATGGACTAAAATGTTGGGCGATTTGTCTAACCCTACAGTGCGATGCGCAGTGCTCATGCGGTGCAGGTGCGCGCGCCTTGTGCGATCTACCAGTCAGATTTTTTGGAGAAATTATGAAGAGTTCCAACCTGCGTGCCGGTGTCGCGCTGGCGTGCGCGCTGGCGCTGTCCGGCTGCGGCGGCAGCGACGGTGACATGTTCCTGGGAGGCGAGTTTGCCGGCGTGACGAAGCCGGGCCTGGTATTGCAGAACAACGGCGGTTCGGACCTACCCATCACGCCGACCGGCAATGGCTCGGGCAGGTTCGCTTTCGCCGAGCTGGTGGAAACCGATTCGCGCTACAGCGTGACGGTCAAGAGCACCCCGAGCAATGCCGAAAAGTGCGAAGTCAGCAACGGTACCGGCAAGGTGGCCTTCGACATCACGAACATCTATGTCTACTGCACCATCAAGACGCACGCGCTGACGGGCACCATCACCGGCCTGACCGGCAACCTGGTGCTGGTGAACGGTTCGGACCGCATCCCGGTGGCCGCCGGTGCAACCACCTTCGCGATGAGCCGGGTGAACGAAGATGCACCGTACGGCGTTGCCATCCTGACCCAGCCCGACAACCAGACCTGCACCGTCGCCAACGGCAGCGGCACGATGGGCACCTCCGACGTCAGCAACGTGACCGTCAGCTGCGTCAACCGAACCTAATTCTCCTGGAGCTCATCGAATGAAGTTTTCCCTGATCCGTCCGGCAAGCGTGCTGGCACTGGCCCTCGGCCTCGCCTCGTGCGGCGGTGGCGAGGACACCTACCCGATCGCAGGCACGGTCAACGGCCTCGTGTACCCGGGCCTGGTGCTGACCGCGAATGGCAACACCCTGTCGGTCGCACCGCCGGCCAAGGCCGGCGAAGACGTGCGCTTCGTCTTCCCGAAAGAACTCAAGTATGGCGACGAGTTCAGGGTAACCGTCACCGGGCAACCGGCGCACCAGACTTGCGGCATACCGAGGGAGCTCGAGCGCAGCAGCTACGGTACCGGCGGCGAGCTGGCCCAGATCAATGCCTATATCCAGTGCAGCATCAATGCGTACGAAATCGGCGGCGAGATCACCGGCCTGCCCGGCAATACCGAATTGGTCCTGGCCAACGGCAGTAGCGGCGGCACGTTTACGGCGAACCCGACTGTAGACGGCGTCATCAAGTACGCCCTGCCAGCCGTCCAGTATGGCGTGACCTATGGCGTGACGGTGCTGAAGCAACCGGCCGGGCACTTCTGCACGGTACAGAACCCGACCGGCACCATGGGCGACGAACCAGTGACCAATATCAACGTCACCTGCGTCCGGACCTGAGACATTCACAAAAATTATGTCGAGTATTTGAAAGGAAAATTGGACTTATATGCTGTGACGCAGCATACTAACTCCTGTCTCCTCCAACTCTCCTCAGAAAAGAATTGGATTCAAGCCCGCCTCACAGCGGGCTTTTTTTTGCCCGCGCGCCGGGCCGAGGGTATTGCGAACAAGGGGAACGCATCGCTCCACGGGGTACGCTGGATGCAGGACGTGGCGACTGAAGGGACGAACAGCGCGGGCGACCGCGATTGTGCAGCGCCGCACTTGTCTTCATAGAGTGGGCGCCCACTCTACGAAAGGTGTCTAGTAGGGCAAGTTGGCAAGGGCCACGTATTGCTCGAGGCTCACCGCTTCCGGGCGAACACCGGGGTCGATGCCGGCCTCGACCAGTTGCTGCTCGGTGAACATGCCGGCCACGCAGTTGCGGATCACCTTGCGCCGCTGCGAAAACGCCTTGGCGACGACCTGCTCCAGCCGGCCGGCGTCGCAGGCCAGTTGCTCGCGCTTCGGGATCATGCGCACGATCGCCGAATCGACCTGCGGCGGCGGATCGAAGGCCGTCGGCGGCACGATGAACAGCAGGTCCATGTCGTAACGCCATTGCAGCATCACGGTCAGGCGGCTGTAGGCCTTGGTGCCCGGCTCGGCCACCATGCGCTCGACCACTTCCTTCTGCAGCATGAAGTGCTGGTCCTCGACCAGCGGCGCGAACTCGGCCAGGTGGAACAGCAGCGGGCTCGAGATGTTGTAGGGCAGGTTGCCGACGATGCGCAGCTTCTGCCCTTCCGGCACCGGAATCGATCCGAAATCGAACTTCAGGGCGTCGCCCGAGTGCACCGTGAGCTTTTCGCGCGGGTAGGCTTTTTCCAGGCGCGCCACCAGGTCGCGGTCGAGCTCGACGACGTGCATGTGGTCGAGCGCCTTGAGCAGCAGGGCCGTCATGGCGGCCAGGCCCGGGCCGATCTCGACCATCGCCTGGCCGCGGCGCGGCGCGATGACGTCGATGATATTGTTCAGGACATGGTCGTCGGTCAGGAAATTCTGGCCGAAGCGCTTGCGTGCGACGTGTTTCATGTGGGTCTTCTTGTTGTCGTGTTGGTGTTACGGGCGACGCGACGCTGCCATCTGCATGGCGGCGCGGATCGCCTCTTCCATGCTGCCGCAGTCGGCCCGTCCGAGGCCCTGCGCGGCCAGGTCGAGCGCGGTGCCATGGTCGACCGAGGTGCGCACGATGGGCAGGCCGAGCGTGACGTTGATGCCGCGCCCGAAGGTCGCGTGCTTGAGCACCGGCAAGCCCTGGTCGTGGTACATCGCCAGCACGCAGTCGGCGTCTTGCAGGTATTTCGGCTGGAACAGCGTGTCGGCCGGATAGGGGCCGCGGGCGTCGATGCCACGCGCCCGCGCCCCTTCCAGCGCCGGGGTGATGACCTCGATCTCCTCGCGCCCCAGGTAGCCGTTCTCGCCGGCGTGCGGGTTCAGGCCGGTGACCAGGATGCGCGGGGCGGCGATGCCGAATTTCGTTTTCAGATCATGATCGATGATATCGATGACCTGTGTCAGGTTGTCGCGCGTGAGCGCGCCCGGCACGTCCTTGAGCGGCAGGTGGGTCGTGGCCAGGGCCACGCGCAGGTAAGGCTGGCTGCCTTGCGGCTGGCCTGCCAGCATCATCACGACCCTGGACGTGTTCGTCTTCTCGGCCAGGTATTCGGTATGGCCGGAAAAAGCCACGCCGGCGTCGTTGATCGTGCTTTTCTGCAGCGGCGCCGTGACGATGCCGTCGAACCAGCCTGCTTGCGCCCCTTCGATCGCGAGGTCGAGGGTGGCCAGCACGGCGCGGCCGTTTTCCGCATCGAGCTGGCCCGGCACCACATGGGCGCCGAGCGGCACGTCGATGACGGCGAGGCGGTCCTTGCCGAAGTGCGGCAGGCCGCCGTTGCGCAGCGCCTGGACCGACAGTGCCGACAGGCGGATGGCGGGGTCGATCAGGCTGGCGGTGAGCGCCAGGAAGGCGGCATCGCCGACCAGCACGCAGTTGGCCGATTCGCGCAGCGCCCAGGCCGCGCGGATCGAGATTTCAGGGCCGATGCCGGCCGGCTCGCCGACCGTGATCGCAAGGACTGGTCGGTTTGCGGTCGACATGGCCATGGATTACTGCTCCTCGCGGAACTCGACGTAGGCGCGGTCGCGCACCTGGCGCATCCAGTCTTCCATCGCTTCCTGCAGCTTGCGCTCGCGCAGGACCTGGCGCGCCATGGCGCGTTCCTTCTGGGCGCTCATGTCCTCGCTCTTGCGCTCGGCGACGCGGATCAGGTGGAAGCCGAACGGCGATTCGATGACGTCCGACACCTCGCCCGGCTTGAGGCTGCCGAGCGCCTGGTCGAACTCGGGACCGGCATCGCCCGGCTCCAGCCAGCCCAGGTCGCCGCCTTTCGGCGCGGTGGAGGTGTCGTGGCTGTTCTGGCGCGCCAGGTCTTCGAAGGTCGCGGTCTTGTTGTCGATCTTTTCCTTCATCTCGCGCAGCTTGCGCTTGACCTCGTCCACGTTCATGGTCGGCGTCGGCTTGAGCAGGATGTGGCTGGCGCGGGTCTGCTGGACGATTTCCTGGCCGCCGGCGGCCGCATCGGCCAGGCTGCGCTTGTCCGCCATCCGGAGGATGTGGAAACCGACGTTGGTCTTGATGATCGGGGTGACCTGGCCCGGATTGAGCTTGCGCAGCTCGGCGGCGAAGACCGGCGGCAGGCGGTCGGCGTCGCGCCAGCCGATCTCGCCGCCCTTGAGCGCGTCGGGCGCGTCCGAGTAGGTGGCGGCCATCTTGCTGAAGTCGGCGCCGGTACGCAGCTGGCGCGCCACTTCCTCGGCGCGCGCGCGCCGCGCCGCGATCTGCTCGGGCGAGGCGTTCTCGGGCACGGCGACCAGGATCTGCGACAGGTTCATCTCGACCCGTTCGGCCGCGGCCGCTTTCGAGGCGGCCAGGTAGGTGTCGATCTCGGCTTCCGACACCTGGATCTTGGCATCGACCTCGTGCTCGCGCAGGCGCTGCATCATGATCTCGTTGCGGATGTCCTCGCGGAACTGGCCGAAGGCGAGCCCTTCCTTTTCCATCTGGTTGCGCATCTCCTGCACCGACATCTTCTGGTTCTCGGCGATGCGGCCGATGGTGGCGTCGAGGGTGCGGTCGTCGACCCGCACGCCCATCTCCTTGGCCAGCTGGACCTGCGCGCGCTCGACGATCATCGCCTCGACCACCTGGCGCTCCAGGGTGGCCACGTCCGGCAACTGGACGTTGCGGGCCTTGAGGTTCTGCGCAGTCTGGGCGACGCGGTTGCGCACCTCGTTCCTGGTGATCACCTCGTCGTTGACCACCACGTGGATCGAATCGACCACCTTGGCGCTGCTCGATGCGGGCGGCAGGAAGCCGCTGCCCGGCTTGGCGGCAGGCGCCGTCGCCGGGGCCGCCGGTGCTGCCTGGGCCATGACCTGGCCCGCGGTAAGCGCGCACAGCAGCGCGGCTGCCAGCTTCATTTGGTGCAAACGGGTGGAACGCATCATCTGGAAAACACTCATTCAGGTGAAAGGATTTTCAATTACAGCTATTTAGTTTACGGACGGGCAGTTAAGCTGGGCTTAATCTGGCGGCCCTCAAGGACGGCCGACGTTCGTGTTCAACTGCGTATAACCCGGAACGCTCTTGTTGAAGGTGTCCAGGGGATTGCTGCCCAGGCCCAGGCGCGACAGGCCATTGAGCTCGAGCTGGAAGAAGATCGGCGTCGACGTGGTCTGGGCCGCGGTCACGAAGCGCTGTGCACCGAAACGGAACACCCAGCAATCGGCCTTGTACTCGAGACCGACGAGGCTCTCGAGCAGCTTGCCCTTCCCCGGCGTCGCATCGCCCACGGTGTACGAGCGCAGCGCATAGCTCACGCGCCCGACGCCATACCAGCGCGCCGACAGCGGCCACTGCGCCGAGAGATCGACGTTGCGGAAGCTGCCACGCTGATAACGGTATTCGGCGTTGAGGACCTTCATCCGGGCCGGCTGCCACTGCACGCTCAGGTTCGAGCTGTACAGGTTGCTGCCGGTCGCGTCATATTGTACGCCGCTATCGAAGCTCCAGGTCTCGGAAATGCGGCCCGACGCCGCCACCAGCACGTCGGAACGGCTCTGGTGCAGCGGCTCGTCCGGCAGGCGCACGCGCGGTTCGTCGAAATAACGGCGCTGGCCGAAGGCCAGGCGCAGGCGTTCGATCCCGTCCGGCTGGATGAAGCGCGACACCAGGGCGGCGGTGAGCTGGTCGGCGTCGGACACGCGATCGAGCCCGACGTAGCGGTTCTCGCTGAACAGCTGGGCATAGTTGAAGCCGGCGCGGCCGGTGTCGAAGACCGGGAACTGGCTCTGGTCCTTGTACGGCGTGCGCACGTAGAACAGGCGCGGCTCCAGGGTCTGGGTCATGGCGCGGCCGAACAGCGCGGTATCGCGCTCGAACACCATGCCGCTGTCGAGCGAGAAGGTGTGCAGGTTCCGGGAGAGCTTGCGCTCGCCGGTGTAATTGTGCTGGTCCAGGTCGTACTTGCTGAAGTGCCCGATCAGCTTCGGCGTGATGAAATAGCCCGGGCGCACCCACGGGTAGCTGACCTGGGCCACGGCCACGGCGCGGTTGCCGCGCACGAAGTCCGGGTGCCAGAAGCGCACCGCCTCGGCGTCCACCGCCCAGTCGAACCCGGCCACGTCGTAGCGGCCGGCGTGGAAGTTAATCTGCGGCAGGCGGTCGTACGGACGCGGCACGGTCAGGCTCGGATTGCTGGCCGCGGCCGGGTCCTGCAGCACCTGGTAGTTTTGGGCCCGCGCGGACAGGCTCCAGAAGCGGCCGGCATAGTCGGTGCGGATCTCGCGCAGCAGCTGGCGCTCGGCGCTGACCGCCACCGTGCGCGAGAAGTCGCTCGGATACTCGTTGTCCGACGCCCCGTGCAGGTTCCAGCCGTAGGACCAGCCCGGCGCCAGGGTCTGGGTGTGGATCGAATCGACGCGCCAGCGGTCTTCGCCCGTTTCGCGGTCCTTGCGCAGGCCCTCGACATGGGTCTCGCCCTGGTACATGCCGCCGCCGGTCGCGCCGAGGTAGCGGCCGGTGGCGCCCAGCTGCAGGCCGCGGTCGAACATCATGCGCGGGTAGACCGTCAGGTCGCGATTCGGCGCGATGTTGAAGTAATACGGCACCATGACCTCGGCCTTGCCCTTGGAGCCGAAGCCCACCGAGGGCGCCAGCCAGCCCGAACGGCGCGCGCCCGACAACGAGAACGACAGGGCCGGGGTGCCGATGATCGGCACGTCCTTGAAGTAGATGACGGTCTTGCCGGCCAGGCCGACGTCGCGGCCGCTGTCCAGGCGCAGCGTGCTCGATTTCAGGTACCAGTCCGGGTCCGGGCCTTCGCAGGTGCTGTAGGTGCCATCGCGCACCAGCGCCACGTTCTCGCCGAGGAAATCGATGCGCGCGGCCGTGCCCTGGGCGTTATTCATCTGCAAACGGTACTCGGGGCGCAGCACGTAACCCTTGCCGGTCTCGAGGTTCAGCTGCAGCTCGTCGCCCTTGTAGCGGTCGCCGAAGCGCCACATGTTGACGTTGCCGGTGGCCGTGACTTCGTCCTCGACCCGCATGTAGCAGGCGGTGTCGGCAGTCAGGCGGGTCTGGCCACGTGTCAGTTCGACATTGCGCTCGAGGTTTAGCTGGCGGTCGGGACGGCCGGTGATTTCCTCCGCACTGATCGTGATCGGCAGGTCCTGCTCGTCGGGTTGTGGTGCGGCCGGTACAGCCTGTGCATACACCGGACCGGATGCGACAGCAGCCAGTGCATAGAGCGCGAGCGCTTGGCGCGGGGGAAATGGGTGGGCCGTAAACCAGCTCATGGAAGATCTGCAAGCGCCATAAAGGGCAGTATTTTTGGAATGAATCCCTTATTATATGGGAATTAGCTCAACCAACCGGATTCACCAGGCCGCTTCATGTCTTCTTTGTATCAAAATTCCCCCACTTCCGCCGGCCAGGACGCACGCCTGCAGCAGCTGACCGAATGGCTGGGCACGACCGGCCTGGTGGAAGTCGGGACCGGCCGTCCGGCATCGTCGGATGCAAGTTTCCGCCGTTATTTCCGCTACGACGTGGTGCCCGCCATGCGTGACAAGCTGGGCGCGACCCTGGTGGCGATGGATGCCCCGCCGGAGCGCGAGAACGTGCCGGCCTTTATCCACGTGCAGGGCCTGCTGATGGAAGCCGGCGTTACGGTGCCGGCGATCGTCGCCCAGAAGGTCGAGAGCGGCTTCCTGCTGCTGTCCGACCTCGGCGTCACCACTTACCTGCAGCGCCTGGATTCCGACAACGCCGCCTTCATGTATTCCGACGCGGTCGATGCGCTGCTCAAGTTCCAGCTGGCCAGCCAGCCGGGCAAGCTGCCCGAATTCGACCGCGCCTTCGTGCTGCGCGAGATGAACCTGTTCCCGGAGTGGTATATCCAGCGTCACCTGGGCGTGACGCTCAGTGCTCAGCAGCAGGAAACGCTCGACAAGGTGTTCGAGGCGATCACCGCCAACGTGCTGGCGCAGCAGCAGGTGTACATGCACCGCGATTTCCATTCGCGCAACCTGATGTGGCTCGAACACGGCAACCCGGGCGTGCTCGACTTCCAGGACGCCGTCTACGGCCCCGTCACCTACGACCTGGCCTCGCTGCTGCGCGACGCCTACATCCAGTGGGATGAAGAAATCGTGCTGGACTGGGTGGTGCGCTACTGGCAAAGCGCCAAGGGGGTCGGCCTGCCGGTGAACCCGGACATCGACGCCTTCTACCGCGACTTCGAATTCATGGCGCTGCAGCGCCACCTGAAGATCCTGGGCATCTTCTGCCGCCTGAACTACCGCGACAGCAAGCCGATCTACATGGGCGACCTACCGACGGTGATGGATTACGTGCGCCGCACCGCCAACCGCTACACCGAACTCAAGCCGCTGCTGCGCCTGCTCGACGCGCTCGAGGACAAGGCGCCGGCGGTGGGCTACACCTTCTGACGGAGCGCGCATGAAAGCCATGATTTTCGCCGCCGGCCGCGGCGAGCGCATGCGTCCGCTCACGGACGCCTGCCCCAAGCCCCTGCTCAAGGTGCGCGGGCGGCCGATGATCACCTACCACGTGCTCAACCTCGTGCGCGCCGGGATCACCGACATCGTCATCAACCATTCGCACCTCGGCCACATGATCGAGGAAGAGCTGGGCGACGGCAGCAAATATGGCGCGCGCATCGTGTACTCGCACGAGCCGACCCCGCTCGAGACCGCGGGCGGCATCGCCAACGCCCTGCACCTGCTGGGCGACGAACCCTTCCTGGCGGTGTCGGGCGACATCTACGCGCCCTACTTCGATTATTCGCAGGTGTTCGACGTCCTAAAGGACAAGGACATGCTGGGCATCCCCTACCCGCCGGACAAGCGCGACATCGCCTGGCTGTGGCTGACGCCGAACCCGTGGCACAACCCGGATGGCGACTTCGTGCTCGACCTGTACACCCTGCGCAACGAGGGCCCGGTGAAGTGGAACTTCGCCGGTATCGGCGTCTACCGCCCCGAGATGTTCGCGGGGATCCAGGCAGGCGAGTTCGTCAAGTTCGGTCCCCTGATGCGCAAGTTCATCGAGCAGGGCCGCGTCGGCGGCGAGCTGTACGAAGGCCCGTGGGTCAACGTCGGCACCGCGCAGCAGCTGGAAGAACTCAACGCGCCGCTGGGGGCGGCCAAGACCGGCTCATGACGCCGGACATCGCGCCTTACCTGGAACGCCGCGCGCGCCTGGCTGCGCAGATGCAGCCGGGCGCGGTCGCCATCCTCGCGACCGCGCCGGAAACCCTGCGCAACGGCGACAGCGACTATCCCTACCGGCACGACAGCTACTTCTATTACCTGACCGGCTTTACCGAGCCGGAAAGCGTGCTGGTGCTCGTCGCAGCCCAGGGCGACACCCCGGTGCGCTCGGTCCTGTTCTGCCGCGAGAAGAACCTCGAGCGCGAGACCTGGGACGGCTTCCGCTACGGGCCGGACGCGGCGCGCACCGCATTCGGTGTCGACGAGGCGTATCCCATCGGCGAACTCGATGCGCAAATGGGCAAGCTGCTCGCCGACGCGCCCGCCCTCTACTACGCGCTGGGCCACAGCGCTCAACTCGACGCCCAGGTGAGCGGCTGGCTGAAAGCCGTGCGTGCGCAGGGCCGCAGCGGCATCGCGGCGCCCGCCTCGGCCCACCACCTGCCCGGCATCCTCGACGAAATGCGCCTGCTGAAGGATGGCGGCGAGCAGGCCATCATGGCGCGCGCAGCCGGCATCGCCGCCGGCGCCCACGCACGCGCGATGCGTTTTACGCGCCCGGGCGTGTTCGAGTACGAGATCGAGGCCGAGCTGCTGCATGAATTCCGCCGCCACGGCGCGCAATTCCCGGCCTATACGCCGATCGTCGCTTCCGGCGCCAGCGCCTGCGTCCTGCATTACAACGCCAACAACCGGTCCTGCCGCGACGGCGAACTGGTGCTGGTCGACGCCGGCTGCGAGTTCGACGGCTATGCCTCGGACATCACGCGCACCTGGCCGGTGAACGGCCGTTTCAGCGAACCGCAAAAACGCCTGTACGAGCTGGTGCTGCAGGCCCAGGACGCGGCGTTTGCCGCCATCGTCCCCGGCCGGCCCTACAGCGACTTCCATGACGCGGCGGTGCGGGTACTGACCGGCGGCATGCTCGACCTCGGGCTGCTCGACAAGTCACGATACGGCTCGGTGGACGATGCGATCGCCGCCAAGGCGCACCAGCAGTTCTACATGCACGGCACCGGCCACTGGCTCGGCATGGACGTGCACGACGTCGGCCCCTACCGCGACCTGACACAGGCCGCGCGTCCGTCGCGCCCCCTGATGCCGGGTATGGCGCTGACGGTGGAGCCGGGCATCTACGTGCGACCGGGAGAAGGCGTGCCCGAGGAGTACTGGCACATCGGCATCCGCATCGAGGACGACGTCGTCGTCACGCAGGACGGCTGCCGCGTGCTGAGCGCAGCAGCGCCGAAGGGCGTCGCGGAGATCGAAGCGGTGATGCGGGAGGGAGCATGACGGACATGTCGCTGGACGCGAAGGACAATGCGGGCGCTGCCGCCAATGCCGGGCGCGCGATCGACCTTTCAGTCGACATCGCCATCTGCGGCGCCGGCCCGGTAGGCCTGGCGCTGGCGGCCTTCCTGGCCCGGCGCGGCGTGCCGGGAGAGCGGATCGCCCTCATCGACGGCAAGTCGCTGGGCCAGGCGATCACCGACCCGCGCTCGATCGCGCTGTCCTGGGGCAGCGTGCAGCTGCTGGACGAAGTCGGCGCCTGGCCGTTGCCGGCCACGCCGATCCACGAGATCCACGTCTCGCGCCGCGGACAGCTCGGCCGCAGCCTGATGGACCGTTCCGAACACGATTTGCCGGCGCTGGGCTATGTGGCGCGCTACGGCGACCTGGTGGACGCGCTGGCACGCGCCTGCGACCACGCCGGCGTCGCCACGCTGCGCCCTGCGCGCGTATCCGGGCTCGACGAAGGCGCGGACCGCGTGCTGCTGCACCTGGACGATGGCCGCAGCGTCGCCGCGCAGGTGGCGGTGCAGGCCGAAGGCGGGGTGTTCGGCCAGCAGGAAGGCAAGGCGCAGCAGCGCGACTATGGCCAGACGGCCCTGATCGCGCGCGTGCGCGTGAGCGATCCGGTACCGCACCGCGCCTTCGAGCGCTTCACGGACGAAGGCCCGCTGGCGCTGCTGCCGCAGGAGGACCCGGGCGGCAAGGACGGCCACCAGTACGCGCTGGTGTGGTGCATGCGCCCCGAACGCGCGATCGACGTGCAGCTGCTGGACGACGCCGGCTTCCTGGCCCAGCTGGGCGAGGCCTTCGGGACCCGCCTGGGCCGCTTCACGTCCGTGTCGCCGCGCGTCGCCTTCCCGCTCGGGCTGAACGCCGAGGCGCGGGCGACCGGCCGCACGGTCGCGATCGGCAATGCGGCGCAGACGCTGCACCCGGTGGCCGGCCAGGGCCTGAACCTCGGCCTGCGCGACGCCGCCGTGCTGGCGCGCCAGCTGGCGCGCGCGGCCACGCCCGAGTCGATCGATGCCTTCATGGAAGCGCGCGCGCAAGACCGCCGCCTGACGATCGGCCTGACCGACGCCATGGCGCGCGCCTTCACGGCAACCGGCCCGCTGCAGCCTCTGCTGGGCCTGTCGCTGGCGGCGCTAGATGTCGTCAAGCCGGCACGCCTGCTGCTGGCCGACCTGATGATGTTCGGCCGCCGCTGAGGACTCGACAAGAAAAATAAATGGGGTCAGAGTCGAATTATTCGCCAATAAATCAACATCAACTGACACCAGCAACTGTTTCATCTGCTGGCGCTAGATCCTGTGATCAATTGGCAAATAATTTAACTCTGACCCCAATAGAGGGTAAAAAAGCGGCCTACTCGACCGCCTTCACCATCGACTCGATGACTTTCTTGGCGTCGCCGAACACCATCATCGTGTTCGGCTGGTAGAACAGCTCGTTGTCCAGGCCGGCATAACCCGAAGCCATCGAGCGTTTGTTCACGATGATGCTCCTGGCTTTATAGGCTTCGAGGATCGGCATGCCGGCGATCGGCGATTTCGGGTCCTTGGCCGCCGGGTTCACCACGTCGTTCGCGCCCAGCACCAGCACCACGTCGGTCTGGCCGAATTCGCCGTTGATGTCTTCCATCTCGGCGACCTGGTCGTAGGGCACCTCGGCCTCGGCCAGCAGCACGTTCATGTGGCCCGGCATGCGGCCCGCCACCGGGTGGATCGCATAGCGTACCTGCACGCCGTGTTCGGTCAGCTTGTCGACCAGTTCCTTCACCGAGTGCTGGGCGCGCGCCACCGCCAGGCCGTAGCCCGGGACGATGATCACCGACTCCGCGTTCTGCAGGATGAAGGCGGCATCCTCGGCCGAGCCCGACTTGACGGGCCGCTGCTCCTTGGCCCCGCCGTCGGCGGCTGCGGCTTCTCCGCCGAAGCCGCCCAGGATCACGTTGAAGAACGAGCGGTTCATCGCCTTGCACATGATGTACGAGAGGATCGCGCCGCTCGAGCCCACCAGCGAACCGGCGATGATCAGCATCGAATTGTTCAGCGAAAAGCCGATGCCCGCCGCCGCCCAGCCGGAATACGAGTTCAGCATCGACACCACCACCGGCATGTCGGCGCCGCCGATCGGGATGATGATCAACACGCCCAGCACGAAGGACAGCGCGGCCATGATGATGAACGGGGTCCAGGCCGGTTCAACACCTTCCGCGAAACAGAACACCAGGCCCAGTGCGATGATCGCGATGGCCAGCACCAGGTTGAGGATGTGCTGGCCGGCGAAGCGCACCGGCGCGCCCTGGAACAGGCGGAATTTGTACTTGCCCGACAGCTTGCCGAAGGCGATCACCGAGCCCGAGAAGGTCACCGCGCCGACGAAGGTGCCGATGAACAGCTCGAGCCGGTTGCCGAAGGGCAGCGGGGTCTCGCGCGTGGCGATATTGAAGGCCCAGGGCTCGGACACGGCCGCAATCGCGATGCACACCGCCGCCAGGCCGATCAGCGAGTGCATCGCCGCCACCAGTTCCGGCATCTTGGTCATCTCGACCTTCTTCGCCGCATAAGCGCCGATCGCGCCGCCGACGACCACGCCCAGGATCACCAGCGGGAAACCGAGACCGCGCCCGGTATCGAGTTCGGCCTGCAGCTTGAACATCAGGGCCACGGTGGTGAGCACGGCGATCGCCATGCCGGCCATGCCGAAGGTATTGCCCATGCGCGCACTCGACGGCGACGACAGGCCCTTGAGCGCCTGGATGAAGCAGACCGACGCCACCAGGTACAGCAGCGTCACGACATTCATGCTGATGAAGCTCGTGCTTGCGGGGTTCATGCCTGCTCTCCCGCAGTGGAAGCCGGGGCGGCCTTGCCCGCCTTGGGCTCCTTCTTCTTGAACATTTCAAGCATGCGCTGGGTGACCAGGAAGCCGCCGAAGACGTTCACCGCGGCCAGGGCCACGGCCACGGTGCCGGCGATTTGCCCGGTCCAGCCTTCGGTCAGGCCGGCTGCCAGCATGGCGCCGACGATGACGATGGCGGAGATCGCGTTGGTCACCGCCATCAGCGGCGTGTGCAGCGCGGGGGTGACGGTCCAGACCACGTGGTAGCCCACGTAGATCGCCAGCACGAAGATGATCAGGTTGATGATGGTGTGGCTGATGTCCATGCTTCGCTCCTCGTGTCCTGTTCTAGGTACGTAACACCGCGCCATCCGCGCACACCAGGGTGGCGCGCACGATCTCGTCCTCGCGGTCGATCACGAACCGGTCTTCCTTGTCGATGACGAGCTTGAGGAAGTCCAGCACGTTGCGCGCATACAGGGCGGAGGCGTCGGCCGCCACCAGGGAAGCCAGGTTCGGCTCGCCGATGAGGTGCACACCGTGTTTCACTACCGTGCGGTTCAGCTCCGTCAGCGGGCAGTTGCCGCCCTGCTCGATAGCCATGTCGACGATCACCGAACCGGGTTTCATGGCCTGCACCGTTTCTTCGGAGATGAGGACCGGCGCCTTGCGGCCCGGGATCAGGGCGGTGGTGATGATGATGTCGGCCAGCCTGGCGCGTTCATGCACCAGCGCCGCCTGGCGCTGCATCCAGCTGGCCGGCATCGGGCGCGCATAGCCGCCAGTTCCCATGGCGATCTCGCGCTCCTCGTCGGTCTCGTAGGGGACGTCGATGAACTTGGCGCCGAGCGACTCCACCTGCTCCTTCACCGGCGGGCGCACGTCGGAGGCTTCGATCACGGCACCCATGCGCTTGGCCGTGGCGATGGCCTGCAGGCCCGCCACGCCCACGCCCATGATCAGCACGCGGGCAGCCTTGACCGTGCCGGCCGCCGTCATCAGCATCGGCATGAAGCGCCCGTAGGTGTTCGCGGCCAGCATCACGGCCTTGTAGCCGGCGATGTTGGCTTGGCTCGACAGCACGTCCATCGACTGGGCGCGGGTGATGCGCGGCGCGGCTTCCAGCGCAAACGCGGTGATGCCGGCGCCGGCGAGCAGCGCCAGGTTGTCGGAGTCGAAGGGATTGAGCATGCCGACCAGGACGGTCCCGGCGCGCATCTGGGCACGCTCGGCGGCATCGGGACTGCGGACCTTGAGCACCATGTCGGCGCCCAGCGCGGTGGCGGCATCGACGATGGTGGCGCCGGCAGCCTCGTAGGCCTGGTCCGGGCACGCAGCACGCACGCCGGCGCCCGACTGCACCAGCACCTGGTGGCGCCCGGCCAGCTTCTTGACGGTTTCGGGAGTTGCAGCGACGCGGGTCTCGCCCGGCCTTGTCTCGGCCGGTATGCCAATTCTCATGAATCCCTCCGTTCAGTGGACCATTGTTCCTACAATCTACCATGTAATTACAGCAATTGCTCAATCACAAATACCAAAAAGCCAATATTTGATTGTGGCGAAAAAGTCGCGGCAGAACCAGCCAAACTGCCTGGCTGTTTGCAACAGATCAATGCGAATTAACGACAGGCAAGCGCACTGGAGAGGGCATGGATGAGCAGAGGTGCGGTGTGTCAAGGTAAAATATCGGCTCATTTTCAAGGACGCGCATGACCGATATCTTCAAACCATCCGTGACCGTCGCCGCCATCATCGAGCGCGATGGCCGTTTCCTGCTGATCGAGGAAGAGACGAGCGAAGGCGTGAAGCTGAACCAGCCGGCCGGCCACCTCGATCCGCACGAATCGCTCGAACAGGCCGTCGTGCGCGAGGCGCTGGAAGAGACCGCGCACGAGTTCATCCCGACCGCGCTGGTCGGCATGTACATGTCGCGCTACCACTCGAAGTCGCGCGGCGCCGACGTCACCTACCTGCGCTTCACCTTCTGCGGCCACGCGGGCCGCGAGCTCGACCAGCCGCTGGACGACGGCATCCTGCGTACCTTGTGGATGACGCGCGACGAAATCGCCGCCACCGCCGAGCGCCACCGCAGCCCGATCGTGCTGCAGTGCGTGGACGACTACCTGGCCGGCCAGCGCACGCCGCTGGGTCTGCTGTACACCCACCCTTCGGTATTCGAGGGCGGGATCTGATGGCACATCGGCAAACCTGCCGCGCGGCACTGTCTGCCGCCTGCGACGGTTTTCCGATGTCCCATTTATTAATCTGGAAATAACATGAGCAAGAAAAAAGTCGTGATCGGGATGTCGGGCGGTGTCGATTCCTCGGTCGCGGCGTGGATGCTGAAGGAACAGGGCTACGACGTGGTCGGCCTGTTCATGAAGAACTGGGAAGACGACGACGATTCGGAATACTGCTCGACGCGCCAGGACTGGATCGACGCCGCCAGCGTGGCCGACGTGGTCGGCGTGGACATCGAGGCGGTCAACTTCGCCGCCGAGTACAAGGACCGCGTGTTCGCGGAATTCCTGCGCGAGTACCAGGCCGGCCGCACCCCGAACCCGGACGTGCTGTGCAACGCCGAAATCAAGTTCAAGGCCTTCCTCGACCATGCGATGAAGCTGGGCGCCGACCTGATCGCGACCGGCCACTATGCGCGCGTGCGCGAGAACGACGGCCGCTACGAGTTACTGAAAGCGTTTGACCACACCAAGGATCAAAGTTACTTCCTGCACCGCCTGAACCAGGCGCAGCTGTCGAAATCGCTGTTCCCGCTGGGCGAGATCCCGAAGACCGAGGTACGCAAGATTGCCGAAAAACTGAAGCTGCCGAACGCGGCGAAAAAGGATTCGACCGGCATCTGCTTCATCGGCGAGCGCCCGTTCCGCGACTTCCTGAACCGCTACCTGTCGCACAAGCCGGGCCCGATGAAGCTCGACAACGGCCAGGTGGTGGGCGAGCACATCGGCCTGTCGTTCTACACGCTGGGCCAGCGCAAGGGCATCGGCATCGGCGGCCTGAAGTCGCACAAGAATGCGGACGGCACCAGCGAACCGTGGTTCGTGGCGCGCAAGGATGTGGCCACCAACACGCTGTATATCGTGCAGGGCCACGACCATCCATGGCTGCTGTCCTCGCGCCTAGAAGCCGGCCAGGCCAGCTGGATCGCGGGCGAGCCGCCCGAGCCGCGCGCACTATCGGCCAAGACGCGCTACCGCCAGGCCGACGTGGCCTGCACCGTGCAAGCCAATGGAACCGATCGGTTCAGCCTCGACTTCCTTGAACCGCAATGGGCGGTGACGCCGGGGCAGTCGGCCGTGCTGTACGACGGTGACGTGTGCCTGGGCGGCGGGATCATCGACGCCAACACCGCCGTTTGATGTAGGGTGGCCGGCTTCGGCGGCCACCCTACCGCCCTGCCAGCCACGCGGCCAGGGCCCCCGGCACCATCGGCCGCGCATAGTAATATCCCTGGGCCTCGTCGCAACCCACATCGCGCAGCAACTGCGCCACTTCCGCGGTTTCCACGCCCTCCGCCACCACCCGGTGGCCAAGGTCGTGCGACAGCTTGATCATCGCCTCCACCAGCGCCAGCTTGCGCTCGTCCCCTTCGATGCCGCGGACAAAGGACTGGTCGATCTTGACCACGTCGGCCGGCATCGCCTGCAGGTAGGCCAGGCTGCTGTAGCCGGTGCCGAAATCGTCGATCGCGATCTTGACGCCGGCCCGCGCCAGGCGTTCCATGGTGTCTTGCGCCGCCTTGGGTTTGCGCATCAGCGCGCTCTCGGTCAGCTCCAGCGCCAGGCTGGCGGCCGGCAACGCGTGGCGTGCCAGCCCATCCAGCACGCGCTCGCAGAAATCCGGCTCCTCGAGGTTGACGGCGGAGACATTGACGGCCACTTGCAAGGCCACGCCGGCGCCGTGCCATGCCGCCAGCTGGCGCATCGCCGCCTTCAGCACCCATTCGGTCGTGGCGCGCGCCAGCGAGGTGCTCTCGATGATGGGAACGAACTCGCCCGGCGAGATTGCGCCGCTGTCGGGATGATTCCAGCGCAGCAGGGCTTCCACGCCGTGGCAGGCGCTGTCCTGCAGCGATACCTTCGGCTGGAACACCAGGTGCAGCTCGTCCGTGTTTCCAAGGGCGCGCGCCAGTTCGCCGATCAGCCAGAAACGGCGCTGGTAGGCGGCGTCGTGTTCCGGCGAAAAGACACGCAGGCCGGATTCGGCGTCGAGCGCGTCCTGGGCGGCACTGTGCAGATTGCGCAGCACGTCGAGCGGCGCGTCCTCGCCCACCGCGAAGCGCGCCAGGCCGACCGTACTCGTGGTCAGGAAGCGGGTCTGGCCGGCCGGCGCCTGCTCGCCCAGCCAGTCCAGCAGCGCGCCGCTGAAGCGCACCAGCGACGCATCGTGCGGCGCCAGGAACACGAACTGGGCCGTCCCCACGTGGTACACCTTGCCGCCACCGGCAAGCACGCGCAGTGCCGGGACCGCGGCGCGCACGATCTCGTCGAGATGGGCGCTGCCCATCACGCGCATCGCATCGCTCAGCTGCTCCGGACTGGCCAGGCTGACCAGGGCCGCCAGCTGCACGTCGCCATGCGGCAGTTCGATGGCGAGGTCGCGCACGTCGCTGGCGAACTGGTTCCGGTTGGGCAGGCCGCTGATCGGATCGATGCGGCCGAGCGCATGCTGCAGTTCGATCTGCGCCATGACCATCGCCGCCAGGTCTTCCAGCGCGGCGCATTCGGCCTCGGTGACCGTGCGCGGCTCGGTCCCGAGCACGCACATCGCCCCCAGGCAGTGGCCGGTCTTGGTCATCAGGGGGGCGCCCAGGTAAAAGCGGATGCCGCTCTCGGCGAGCGGGCTGTCGCGAAAACATGCGTCCTCCAGCAGGTCCGGCAGCGCCAGCACCTGGCCGCTTTCGGCCACTGCCGCGCAAGGTGCTTGCAGGCGCGGGATCTGGTCGTGCTCCACCCCCACCTTCGACTTGAACCACTGGCGGTCGACGTCGGTCAACGACACCGCCGCAATCGGCAGCTGGAACAGCTGCGCCGCCATGCGCGTGATGCGGTCGAACGCTTCGCTCGGCGCGGTATCGAGCAGCTCGAGCTGGCGCAATGCTTCGAGACGGCCCGCTTCGCGCAGGTGGGGTTCATACGGTGAATTCATGAGCGCCCTGGGGTGTGCGCCCATCCAGGCGCCTGTATTTATCGAAATTGATGACCATGTGCACCATTGTTGCGATAAAAGATGCGGAGAGTCAACAAAAAATGACGATCTCCCGTCGATTTCGTCAAATATGTGCTGTTTCAGGTAGAATTCATGCATTACGCTCAATGTTGCCCACCGATGTCCCATACAGACGACCCGATCCTTACTTCGCGCGAAGCAGCGCATCTGTTGGGCGTTGCCGTCAGCACGACACAGATCTGGATGGAGAGCGGCGCACTGCAGGCCTGGAAAACGCCCGGCGGACACCGGCGCGTGCGCCTGAGCGACGTGTTGCGGCTGCGCCGCCAGCGCGAGGCGGACGGAGAAGGCGATCCGATGTACGACCCGGCAGGAGGGCTGGCGGACAGCGAAGACGCTGGGGAATTCGTTGCAGCCGCTGCCCCGTCGTATCCGGTTCCGGCAGGCGAGCAGGCGCGGCTGGCGGCGCTCGCAGGCTCCGGCCTGCTCGACACGCCGCCGGAGGAAGCGTTCGACCGCTTGGCGCGGCTGGCCGCGCAGGTCACCGACTGCCCGATCGCGATGGTGACCTTGCTCAGCGCGCGGCGCCAGTGGTTCAAGGCGCGTGTCGGCATCGATGCCGCGGAAACGCCGCGCGAGTGGGCATTCTGCAGCCATGCGCTGGCCTCCGGCGACACCCTGGTGGTGATCGATGCGGCAAGCGACACGCGCTTTGCGTCCAATCCGATGGTGACGGGCGAGCCGCATGTGCGTTTCTATGCGGGCGTGCCGTTGGAAGACGCGCAGGGACACCTGCTGGGCGCCCTGTGCGTGCTCGACCGCGAACCGCGCCGGCTGCGCGAACGCGAGCTGCGCGCGCTGCACGAGCTGGCGGCGATCGCATCGGACGAGATCAAGCGGCGCGGCTGACAGGGCCGCGACGGCCGGGAAATCAGCCCGGGTTGCCGGCCCCGCCCTGCTGTTTCTTGACGAACGCGATCACGGTGTTGCGGATGGTCTTGAGCACGGCGTCGGCCTTGAACGGCTTGACGATGAACCCGTGTACGCCGCGCGCGAGCGAAGCCTGGATGGTGGGGGCGTCGAGGGTGCCGGAAACCATGAAGATCAGCGCCTTCGGCAGGTGGATGCGCAGCTCCTCGACCACCCTGCTGCCGTCCTCGACCTGCTCGCGTGCGATGCAGACGATCTGCGGCCGGTGCTTGATCGCGAGCCCGTAGCCGAGCTGGCCGGTGTGCGTCTGCGCGACGACCTCGTAGCCCCCGTCGGTCAGCACGGTATTCAGCAGGCCACGCGCGATCGCGCTCCCGTCCACAATCACTGCCTTGAGCATCCCGTCAATCCTTCAGTGTGATTCATAGGCCAGCATGTTCCAGGTGACGCCCAGCCGCACGTCGAGCTTGAGCTGCACCAGCCGGCGCGATATGTCGAGTATCTCACGCCCGGCGCGCAATCTTTCCCCCAGGGGCGTCTTGAGGATGCCCGCCCCCGCCATGACGGCATCCAGGCTGCCGTAGGCATTGAGCAGGCGCGCCGCGGTCTTCATGCCGATCTTCGGCACGCCGGGCACGCCGTCGGTCGGGTCGCCCATCAGCGCCAGCAGGTCGTGCAGCAGCTCCGGGGCCACGCCGAAGCGCTGGCGTACCCAGGCATCGTCATGCCATTCGTTCTTGAAGTGGTCCCATACCAGCGCTCCATGCGCGATCAGGGGGTGCAGGTCCTTGTCGGTGGTGGCCACGATGGCCTCGCCCCGCCCCTCGAGCAGCCAGCGCATCACGCCGGTCCCGATCACGTCGTCGGCCTCGACCCCCGGCACCGAAATCACCTGCAGGCCCGCCTTGCGCAGGCGCTCGTGGAATTCGGGCAGCGCTTCGCGCAGGTAGACCGGCATCGCTTCGCGGCCCTCGCGGTAGCGCGGGTACAGCGCATGGCGCCAGTTCGGACCGCCGTAGTCGAACGCCGCCAACACATGGGTCGGTGCATGCGTCTCGAGCAGGTTGCGGAAGGACGAGAAGGCGTGGCGCAGCGCGATGCTGGCCTTCAGGTCGGAGTCCGGCTCGGGACTGGCTTCGTAGACGCGGCGCACGATGTTCAGGCCATCGATCGCGAGCAGCTTTCCCTGTTTGCTCATGTGCTTATGGTGTTCGGACAGAAAGTTACGGCGCCGACATGATAAACCCGGCAGCGCGCCCGGGAAAGGCGCGGCGCCGCTCCTGGCCTCGCTACTTCAACAGGTCGTATTTGCCGCCGCGCTCGAGCGCGCGCCGGTAGGCCGGACGCGCATGGATCTTTTCCAGCCAGGCCGACAGCTTCGGATGCTGGCGGTCCAGGCCCCCGCGCGAGGCCGCCGCCTCGAGCGGGAAGCTCATCTGGATGTCGGCGGCGCTGAATTCGCCGCCGGCGAACCAGGCCGATTTGCCAAGTTCGCTCTCCAGGAAATCGAGCTGGCTGCGGATGTTCGGCAAAATGAAATTGTCCTTGACCTTGCGGGCGATCGCGCGCGCGATCGGCTTCGCAAAGAACGGCATCGGGCCGTTCTCGATGCGGTCGAACACCAGCTTCATCAGGAGCGGCGGCATGGCCGAGCCTTCGGCGAAGTGCAGGAAATAGGTGTAGCGCAAACGCTCGGGCGTGTTTGCCGCCGGAACGAGGCGCCCGTTGCCGTAGCGGCCGACCAGGTAGTCGACGATCGCGCCGGACTCGGCCACTACCGTGTCGCCATCGGTGATCACCGGCGACTTGCCCAGCGGGTGGACCGCCTTCAGCTCGGGCGGCGCCAGCATCGTCTTCGGGTCGCGCTCGTACCGCTTGATCTCGTAGTCCAGCCCCAGCTCTTCGAGCAGCCACAGGATGCGTTGCGAGCGCGAATTGTTCAGGTGATGGACGACGATCATGGGTGTTCCCGCAGAATTCGATAGGCCGCCAGCTTACCATGTTGCGCACCAGCCAACAGTAGCCGACGGCATCCGACAGCGTCCATTGGGTGCGGGACCGCACGATGCGGCGGCCCCGGCCGGTGTATCGTCGCCCCATGAGCGGATCGGTGTATATCGGCATTTCCGGCTGGCGCTACGTGCCGTGGCGCGGCGTGTTCTATCCCCCCGGGCTGGCCCAGCACCGCGAGCTCGAATACGCCGCGCGCCAATTGCCGACCATCGAGATCAACGGTTCGTTCTACTCGCTGCAGCGACCGTCCAGCTACGCGGCCTGGTACGCGGCCACCCCGCCCGGCTTCGTGTTTGCCGTCAAGGGCAACCGCTTCCTGACCCACATGCTCAAGTTGCGCGACATCGAAGGGCCATTGGCCAACGTGCTGGCCTCCGGTGTGTTCGAACTGCGCGAGAAGCTCGGCCCCTTCCTGTGGCAGTTTCCGCAAATGGTCAAGTTCGAGCCCGAGCGCTTCGAGCATTTCCTGTCGCTGCTGCCGCAGGACACCGACGCCGCACTGGAATGCGCCCTGCAGTACCAGCCGCGCATGGAAGGCAAGGTCTCGCTCGATGCCGGTCCCAGGCGCCCGATGCGCCATGCGGTGGAGATTCGCCACGACAGCTTCATGGACCCGGCGTTCATCAGGCTGCTGCGCAGGTACAACGTGGCGCTGGTGGTGGCCGATACCGCCGGCCGCTGGCCCCTGTGCGAGGACGTCACGGCCGATTTCGTCTACGTGCGCCTGCACGGCGACCAGGAACTGTATGCGAGCGGCTATGGGGACGAGGCGATCGCCGCCTGGGCCGAACGCATCCGCGCCTGGCGCGACGGCCGGCAGCCGCGGGATGCGCGCGTGATCTCGACCGAGGCGCCGCCGGACAGGACGGCGCGTGACGTGTACTGCTACTTCGACAACGACATCAAGGTGCATGCCCCCTACGACGCGCAACGCTTGATCGCAGCGGTAAACGGTGTTGGCGCAGACCGGGGCTAGAATGGTCCTCCGCCCATGCAGTGACCGACCAGGAGGCCATGATGAAATTGCTTCGAGTCAGTACCGCTGTCAGTACCATCGTCACCACGCTGCTGTTCTCCTCTTCCGTGCTCGCCGTCGACGGCACCCCGCTGCGCGAGTCGAACGGCGTGCTCGTCGATTCCGCGGGCAAGACGGTCTATACCTACGACAAGGACGAATCCGGCGGCGGCAAGAGCAACTGCGTCGGGGCCTGTGCCAGGAACTGGCCGCCGGTAAACGCGGACGGCGTCAAGATTTCGCCGCCCTACTCCGCCATCACGCGCGAGGACGGCAGCAAGCAGCTGGTGCACCGGGGCAAGCCGCTGTACACCTTCATCAAGGACAAGAAAGAGGGAGACAAGACTGGCGACGGGGTCGGCGGCGTCTGGCACGTCGTCACCGACGCCGCGCGCCATTAGGCACGCATCAGCCGGGCGTCAGCGCCGTTCGTGGATCTTGATGACCTTGCCCTTGCCCTTGCCAGAAGGAGGCACGGGTTCGGCAGCAGCGTCGTTCGGCCCGCAGGTATTGCAGCTGTTGCAGCCGCTGCTAGCGCTGCCGCTGCCGCAGCTGGCCGAGGTGTCGAGCCACCTCACCAGCCACTGCGCCGGCCTGGACTGGCGGCCAGCTTGCGACAGGCGATGCACGATGGCGCGGCGCCAGCCGGAAGGCAGGTACTTCGCGCCGATATACAGCACGGCCAGCGCGACGATGATCCCGGCTACCGCTTCTTGCCACACCGTCTGCCACATGGCCTACCCCTGGGTGAAGTACAGCGCCACGCGGTACACGATGAACGCGGCCACGTAGGCCAGCCCGAACATGTAGCCGGCCATGATCCACGCGTAGCGGCGGCTGCCGGTCTCGCGCGCGACGGTGGCCAGGGTAGGCAGGCAGTGCGGCGCGTAGACGTACCAGGTGAGCAGCGACAGGCCGGTGGCCAGCGACCACCCCTGCGCGATCAAGGGAGCCAGGGTGTTGCCGACTTCGTCCCCGCCCGACAGCGCATACACGGTGCCGAGGGCGCCGACCGCCACTTCGCGCGCAGCCATGCCCGGCACCAGGGCGATCGCGATCTCCCAGCCGAAACCGATCGGGGCCAGGATCACGGACAAGGCACGGCCGATCATGCCGGCCACGCTGTAGTAGATCGGCGGCTGGGTTGCGCCTTCCGGCGCGCCCGGGAAGCTCGACAGCAGCCAGAGCAGGATCATCATGGTAAGGATCAGGGTGCCGACCCGCTTCAGGAAGATCTTGGCGCGTTCCCACAGGCCGGAAGCCAGCGCGCCCGGTTGCGGCCAGTGGTAGGCCGGCAGTTCCATCATCAGCGCCTGCTGCTTGTATTCGCTGCGGCGCTTCATGAACCAGGCCACCGCCATGGCGCTCAGGATGCCGGCCATGTACAGCACGAACAGCACCAGGCCCTGCAGGTTCATGATGCCGACCTCGCGGTTCGGGATGAAGGCCGCGATCAGGAGCGCATACACCGGCAGGCGCGCCGAGCACGTCATGAGGGGCGCGATCATGATCGTCACCAGGCGGTCGCGCGGGTTCTGGATCGTGCGCGCGGCCATGATGCCGGGAATCGCGCAGGCGAACGAGGACAGCAGCGGCAGGAAGGCGCGGCCGGACAGGCCCACGCTGCCCATGATGCGGTCGAGCAGGAAGGCGGCGCGCGGCAGGTAGCCCACGTCTTCCAGCAGGAGGATGAAGAAGAACAGGATCAGGATCTGCGGCAGGAACACCAGCACGCTGCCGACGCCGGCGATGATGCCGTCCACGATCAGGCTGTGCAGTACGCCTTCGCCGAGCAGGGCACCAACTCCTTCGCCCAGGGCGCCGACGCCCGCTTCGATCAGGTCCATCGGCGTGCCGGCCCAGCTGAACACGGCCTGGAAGATCAGGAACATCAGCGCGGCCAGGATCACGGGCCCAAGCACCGGGTGCAGGACCACGTTGTCGATCTTCTCGGTCAGGTTGCCGCGGTCGCCGGCGGTCGTGACGGCCAGGTCGAGGATGCGGCGCACTTCGCGCTGGGTTTCCTCGACCGGCACCGTGTCGATCGCCGACAGCGGCTTGGCCTGTACCTTCGCATCGAAGGACATGCGGTCCAGCTCGGCCAGCAGGGCCCGCTCGCCGCCGGACTGGATGGCGACGGTTTCCACTACCGGCATGCCAAGGGCCGTCGACAGTTTTTCCTTGTCGATCGCGATGCCGCGCTTCCTGGCGACATCGACCATGTTCAGCACGAGCACCATCGGCAGGCCGAGGCGCTGGAGCTCGAGCACCATGCGCAGGTTCAGGCGCAAATTGGTGGCGTTGACCACGCACAGGATGGCGTCGGGCGCGGCTTCGCCGGCGCGCAGGCCGGCCACCACGTCGCGCGTGATGCCTTCGTCCGGCGTCTGGGCGTTCAGGCTGTAGGCGCCCGGCAGGTCGAGCACCCGGAAGGCGCGCCCCCCGGGCGAGGTGAAGCTGCCCTCCTTGCGTTCGATGGTGACGCCGGCGTAGTTCGCAACCTTCTGGCGCGAGCCGGTCAGGCGATTGAAGAGCGCGGTCTTGCCGCAGTTGGGATTGCCGAGCAATGCGACCAGGGGCGTGCGCGACGCCACCTGCTGTTCCATGACACCCATCCGCTTATTCCGGCTTGATCGACACGAGGGCCGCTTCGTAGCGGCGCAGCGCGAAAGTCGACTCGCCGACCTTGACCGCCAGCGGGCCGCCCAGCACGCGCTTGAGCACGCGGATGCGCTCGCCCGGCACGAAGCCGAGTTCCATCAGGCGGCGCTGGACGTCGTGGCTGCCGTCCTGCGCGCCTGGTGCCAGGTGGATGACGGTGGCGCTCTGGCCGGTCTGGAGGGCGTCGAGCGTGGTGAGGGTGGGGGCTAGAGTCATGGTCGCGTCCGGTAAGTGTAGCGCTGATGAGACAGATACCCAGCATCATAAACCTAAATGCGAATTATTTCTATTTGCGCTTTGATCACAGGCCAGAGAAAGATCACGCACACCCCAAATTCCTGTTGCAAACGCGCCCGAGTTTACGGAGAATAGAACACGAATGAGATTGATTCTCATTTAAATGCCAAGTGAACAAGTGTCTGTGCTCAACGAGCTCGAGGAATCGAACGATGATCGTCTGTGTCTGCAACAACATCTCCGACCGCGAAATCCGCCAGGCGGTCGACCTGGGTATTAGTTCGGTAGCCGAATTGCACAAGGAACTGGGCGTCGGCACCATGTGCGGCAAGTGCGTCAGCTATGCACGCGAAGTCCTGCACGAACACATCGACAGCAAAACCACGATCACCGAAGTACGCCGCGTTCCGCAAGCGGCCTGATTCACACCACGTCTCTCTGGCCCCGCTGCAGCGGGGCTTTTTTTCGCCCCGTGCGGCCCGCGGACGGGACCCGGGCAGGCCGGAATGAGACACGCTTGCGTTCCATTTTCGTAGTAGTGAGAAGCGTTCGCACAACGGAACGAGAACGCTTTTTATTACGGCCCGTTTTTTCGCTTTTTCCCGTATTTCACGGGCTTTCTTCTGCTTTTTCGGCACTTTTCGCCCGAAATCGGGCGGCTTGTTTGTTATCATGGAGCCCATTCAAATCATCAAGGGCATCTACATGAAAGGCGACCAGAACGTTCTTCGTTTGCTGAACGCACAGCTGACCAACGAACTCACCGCGATCAACCAGTACTTCCTGCATGCGCGCATGTACCGCCACTGGGGCTTCGGCAAACTGGCGAAGAAGGAATACGACGAGTCGATCGGCGAGATGAAGCACGCCGACAAACTGATCGACCGCATCCTGATGCTCGACGGCCTGCCGAACCTGCAGGCGCTGCACAAGCTGCTCATCGGTGAATCGACCCAGGAAATGCTGGAATGCGACCTCAAGCTCGAGCGCGCGGCCCAGGTGACGGTCAAGGAAGGCATCGCGGCGGCGGAAGCGGCGGCGGATTACGTCACCCGCGACCTGTTCCTGATGATCCTCGAGGACACCGAAGAACATATCGAGTGGCTGGAGACGCAGCTGGACCTGATCGTCAAGGTCGGCATCCAGAATTATCTGCAGAGTCAGATCAGCGAGTAATGTCGCTGTTGACGGTCTTGCGTGAATAATTGGGTTCCCGCCTTCGCGGGAACGACGTGCAACTGGTGCCGAACAGTGCTCGCGTCACGAGTGCGCTGCGAACTTCGATCCCGGCCTGCGCCGGATGACGGTTCTAAAGCCAGCCAAGTAGGCACGTCATCCCCGCGCAGGCGGGGATCCAAGCTTGCTTGAATGCCGCAAACGCCGGCGTTCAGCGCCACTTCCTCATCCACCGGTCATAAAACCCCAGGTCCCGCGGCACCGCGCCCGGAATCGCACAGATCGCCCCCGCGAACTCGTTGGCCCGCGCCAGGCTCACGTCCAGCGCCCACCCGCGCATCCTGCCCAGCAGGAAAATCGCCGAGAACGCATCGCCCGCTCCCACCGTATCGATGACGAACGGCGGCGCCGGGTTATCGCGGTGCATCAGCACTTGCCCATCCGCGCCGAAGTACACCGAGCCGCGGTGTCCCAGCGTGACGATCAGGGCATCGAGCGAGAACATCTTCAGCAGTGCCTGGCACGAAGCGCGCACCTCCTCGGCCGACAAGGGCGGATCTTCCGGCTTGATCTGGAAATACCAGGTGAACAGCGCCTGCAGTTCTTCCTCGTTGACCTTGGCGATGTTGGCTGCCTGCAGCGAACGGGTGACGCAGCGCTCGTCGGCCTGCCCGTCGCGCAGGTTCAGGTCGAGGTAGCGCAGCGCGTGCGTGGCCTCGAGGATCGCCATCAAGGCCGAGCGCGAGCGTTCGTTGCGCTGGGCCAGCGTGCCGAAGTAGACGCTGCCCGGCTGCGCGTTTTCCACCGCTGCCAGCGCCTGCGCACGGTCGACGAAGTCATAGGCCTGGTTCGGCAGGATGGTAAAACGGTGGCCGCGCGCGCTGCGCTCGACCAGCACACGGCCGGTTTCTTCCATCGCATCGACCTGCAACCCGGCCTCGCTCATGGCAAAGCGTTCGAACTCGGCGCGCACGGCCTGGCCCGCCCGGTCGTTGCCGATGCGCGTGACCATCAGTTGCGGCGCCATGAAGGCGGCAAGGTGGCGCGCCACGTTGAACGGCGCGCCGCCGACGACCTGTTCGGTGCCGAAGTCGTCGACCAGCGCTTCACCGAAGACGACGGCGGTCGCGGCGGCGGGCGCGGGCGTGCTCACGCGACGAAGGGCACGGTGTCGCGGAACGAGGCGCGCTCGGACAGCTTGTCGAACAGGCGCGCCAGGTTCGGGTAGGCGCCGCGCCAGTCGATCTCGGGAAAGCGGAAGGCCAGCCAGCCCAGCGCACAGCCGACGGCGACGTCGGCCAGTGTGTAGGGTACGCCCATGCAGTGCGGCGAATCGCCCAGCCTGGCGGACATCTCGCGCAGGCCGGCGTGCACCTTGTTCATCTGGCGCTCGATCCACTTCGCGCTCTGCAGTTCGGGCGCGCGGTCGCGCCGCTCCATGAAGACCAGGACGGCGGCATCGAGCACGCCGTCGGCCAGCGCTTCCCACACCTTGACTTCGGTGCGGTCGCGGCCGTTCGACGGCAGCAGCTTGCACACGGGAGAGACGGTGTCGAGGTATTCGGCGATCACGCGCGAATCGAACAGGGTGCTGCCGTCTTCCATGACGAGGCAGGGGATCTTGCCGAGCGGGTTGACCTGCTGGATCGTGGTTTCCGGGGCCCAGACGTTTTCCTGCTCAAAACTGAAATCGAGCTTCTTTTCCGCCATCACGACGCGGACTTTTCGCACATAGGGGCTGGTGAATGAACCGATGAGTTTCATACAGGACCGGATAAGAAGATTGAATGCCAGTATAGCATCGGCCTTTTGGCGCTTGTCTGCGCCGGGCGGCACAGCGGGGGCGCCACGGGCTCGCATGCGCAAGGCCGCGGGCCCCGGCCGGTGGTAAAATCCGCGTTTTTGCCCGGACCGCCCGCCATGACCTCTACCGTCCCCTCATCTGCCCAGTCGGCTACCCTGTCGGCCCTGTCCCCGCTGGACGGCCGCTACGCGTCGAAAACCGACAAGCTGCGCCCGATCCTGTCCGAAGCGGGCTTCATGCACCATCGCGTCAAGGTCGAGATCGCGTGGCTGCAGGCGTTGTCGCAGGCCGGCTTCGCCGAGATCAAGCCATTCTCCGCGCAAGCGAACGCTCACCTCGAGCGCATGGCCGCCACGTTCGGCGAGCAGGAAGCCGCGCGCATCAAGGAAATCGAGGCCGTCACCAACCACGACGTCAAGGCGGTAGAGTACTGGCTCAAGGAGCAGGTGAAGGACGTGCCGGAACTGGTGGCTGCAAGCGAATTCATCCACTTCGGCTGCACCTCGGAAGACATCAACAACACCTCGCACGGCATGATGCTCAAGGCCGCGCGCGACGGCGTGCTGCTGCCGTCGCTGCAGGCCATCATCGCCAAGCTGACCGAGATCGCGCACGCCAACGCCGCGCTGCCGATGCTGTCGCGCACCCACGGCCAGACCGCAAGCCCGACTACCCTCGGCAAGGAATTCGCCAACGTCGTCGCGCGCCTGCAGCGCGCTGCCAAGCGCATCGCCGACGTCGAAATCCTCGGCAAGATGAACGGTGCGGTCGGCAACTACAACGCGCACCTGTCGGCCTACCCGGGCTTCGACTGGCCGGCCTTCTCGAAAGAGGTCATCGAACAGCGCCTCGGCCTGGTCTTCAACCCGTACACCATCCAGATCGAGCCGCACGACTACATGGCCGAGATGTTCGACGCCATTGCGCGCGCCAACACCATCCTGCTCGACCTGAACCGCGACATCTGGACCTATGTCTCGTTGGGTTACTTCAAGCAGAAACTCCGGGCGGGCGAGATCGGTTCGTCGACCATGCCGCATAAAGTGAACCCGATCGATTTCGAGAATTCGGAAGGCAACCTGGGCCTGGCCAACGCGGTGCTGCGCCACATGGCGGAAAAGCTGCCGGTCTCGCGCATGCAGCGCGACCTGACCGACTCGACCGTGCTGCGCAACATCGGCGTCGGTTTCGGCTACACGCTGCTGGCCTACGACAGCTGCCTGCGCGGCCTGAACAAGCTGGAAGTCAACGCGGCCCGCCTCGAGCAGGACCTGGACGCAAGCTGGGAAGTGCTGGCCGAGCCGGTGCAGACCGTGATGCGCCGCTACGGCATCGAGAACCCGTACGAGCAGCTCAAGGAACTCACCCGCGGCAAGGGCATTACCCGCGAAGCGCTGCAGGAGTTCATCGGCAAGCTGGCGGTGCCGCAGGAAGCCAAGGACCTGCTGCTGCAGATGACGCCGGCGAACTACACGGGCCTGGCGGCCGAGCTGGCCAAAGCCATCTAACCCGTAGGGTGGGCAGGAATACCTGCCCACCTACGCACCTGCACATCGCAGCTGCCTCAATACTCCCACATCACCTTCACACCGAGCCGGCGTTCGGCCTCGGCACGGTACAGCACCGTCCCGTACTCCCCATGCCCGCCGGTGAGGTTCTCGCCGGTCAGCGACAGTTCCAGCCCCGGGCGGATGCGCCAGCCGAAGCGCGCGTCGAGCGCCGTGTAGGCCGGCACCTCGGGCGCCGACTTGCCCGCCACCTTGCGTACCGTGACCTCCACGTCGCGGCGGTCGTCGATGCTGTACAGCGAGCGCAGTTGCGCCGTGTGCGCCGGGTCGCGCGCGTCGACCTGCAAGGCGCTGACGTCGGTGCTGCCCGGCTTGAGCTTGAGCTTCTGGTGCATGGCGGTCCACCCGGCCGACAGGCGCCAGCGCGGCATCACCTGCCAGCTGCCCCAGGCCTCGATGCCGCTCGAGCGCCCTTCCATCAGGCTGTCGAAGGTGATGAAGGTGCGTGCCGGGTCGTACTCGGTGGTGCGCAGGTGGTCGTAATCGTGGTGGAACAGCGTGACCGAATAGGACAACGGTGCCGCCGGTTGCCCGCGGTAGCCCAGCTCGAACACCTGCGCCACTTCGCCGCGCACACGCGGGCCGCCGCGCAGCAGGTAAGGCGGGCGTCCCGGCAGGTACGCCTCGGCATCCAGGCGCGACGGCGCGCGCACGGTGCGCGAGGCAGCGGCCCAGAAGGCATGGCGCGGCGACAGGCGCCACGACAGGCGTGCGCTCGGCAGCCATTCGACGCCGGTGTACTCGTTGTATTCGAGGCGGCTGCCCAGGGTCAGGTACCAGTCCTGGTTCAGTGCGATCTCGTCCTGCGCGAACAGGCTGGCCCACTGCTGGGTGGTGCGCGCCGGCAGGAAGGCGATCACGGCACTGTTGTCGACGCGGTCGCGGCTGTGGCGGTAGTTCGCACCCCATACGATGCGGTGGTTACCGATGGCAGCCAGTGTGT
Source organism: Massilia consociata (assembly GCF_042432755.1). Lineage (NCBI taxonomy): Bacteria > Pseudomonadati > Pseudomonadota > Betaproteobacteria > Burkholderiales > Oxalobacteraceae > Massilia > Massilia consociata. The sequence continues at coordinate 67,799 of NZ_JBHLWP010000019.1, read as the reverse complement.
GCTGGAACTGCACGTCGGTGGTATATAAACGCTCGCCGAACAGTGGGTCGGCGCGGCGCAGCGTGTGGTCGAAATAGGCCTGCGCCATCAGGCCCCCACCGCCGTCCAGCGCACGCTCCCAGCGCGCCGTCAGGTTGACGCCGTCCGAGCGCACGCCGCCCAGCGTCGTCGGCACGCCGGGCGCAGCGATCTCGCCCGGCGCCGGCTGGTCGAAGCGGCCGCGGTAGGCGTTGCCGACCAGGCTGAAACGATCGGCGCCGCGCTCCCAGTCGGCGCGTGCGCCGACCAGGGTCCGGCGGTACGAGTCGTCCATGGGCGCGCCGCTGGCCAGCTCGCTGTCCTCCCGATACGTGGTCTTGCCGAAAGCGCGCCAGGCGATACCGCCCGTGCTGGTGCCGCCGTGGCGGAACGCGGCCGTGGCGCCGTCGCTGGCGGCCTGCAGCACCGCCAGGCTGCCCTGGGTCTCGCGCGCGGAGCGTGTCGTGATGTTGATGACGCCGTTGACCGCATTCAGGCCCCACAGCACGCCGCCCGGACCGCTGATCACTTCGATGCGCGCGACGTCCTCGAGCAGCACTTCCTGGGCATCCCAGAACACACCGGAGAACAGCGGCGAGTAGACCGAGCGGCCGTCGATCAGCACCAGCAGCTTGTTCGAATAGCTGTTGCCGCTCTGGTTCATGCCGCGCGCACTGATCGAGTAACTGAAGCCGCTGATACGCGCCACGTGCAGGTTTGGCGCCATGCGCAGCACTTCGGGCAGGGTGGCGGCGCCGGAACGGCGAATGTCCTCGGCGGTAATCACGAACACGGCCGCGGCGGCATCCTGGAGCCGCTCGGGACGCTTGGATACCGACATCACCTGGATGTTGGCGAGTTCCTCGATCGAGAGGTCGGCCAGGTTTTCCGTGCGCGCCATATCGCGCTCCTCGGCGGCAGCCGGCAGCGCCAGTGCTGCGCACAACAAGAGCGCGAGGCGCCGGCGCGCCGGAAAGCTTGGGTTGCCCATGATTGCTGCTCCCTGGCTACGAGTGTGTTCGCCAGTAATGTTTAATAAAAAAATCCTTCCCGCAATTTTACATTCCGGCCGCCTTGCTGGGCACCCGTTATGAGACGTGCTAGTGTATTGGGCAAAAAAAAGCACTGGGCAGCAATACGCGGTGTTCTTTGGTATAGTTAGTTCTAATGCGTACGAATTTCCATTTAGGAATCATTGATGCACCGCTACACTACCACGGCCATCGTCCTGCATTGGGTGATCGCACTCCTGATCATCGGGACGTTCACGCTCGGGCTGGTAATGACCGATATCCCGGGTATCACGCCGACCAAGCTGAAGTATTTCAACTGGCACAAGTGGGCTGGCGTCACCGTGCTGGCGCTGGCGGCGCTGCGCTTGCTGTGGCGCCTGTTCCGGCACCCGCCGGCCTATGCGGACGCCATGCCGGCCTGGCAGCGCGGCGCGGCGCACGGCCTGCACTGGTTGCTGTACATCCTGATGTTCGCCGTGCCGCTGTCGGGCTATTTCTACAGCCTGTCGACCGGTTATCCGGTAGTGTGGTTCGGCCTGCTCGAACTGCCGGTGCTGATCGGTCCCGACCCAGCCCTGAAGGCCGTCCTGAAGGATGTCCATTACTGGCTCAACATGCTGCTGGCCCTGCTGGTCGGTCTGCACGTGGCGGCCGCGTTCAAGCACCTGATCGTCGATCGCGACGGCGTGATGGCGCGCATGCTGCCTTTCTCTACCCGCTAGGAGTTCTCATGAAGACAATCAAGGGCCTGCTGCTCGCTTCCGCGCTCGCCAGTGCCGTCGCCGGCGCCGCGGTGCTGAAAACCGACCCTGCGAAGAGCAGCGTCACGGCCACGTTCAAGCAGATGGGCGTGCCGGTCGAGGCGAAGTTCAGGCAATTCAATGCGCAGATCGACTACGACGCCACAAAACCGGCCGCATCGAAGGCGAGCGTCGACATCATGACGGCCAGCCTCGACCTGGGCGATCCCGAGTACAACAAGGAAGTCGCCAAGAAAGAATGGTTCAACGTTGCGCAGTTCCCAAAGGCCAGCTTCGTCTCATCGGCGATTGCCCCGGCGGGCGCAGGCAGGTTCAATGTCACCGGCAAGCTGACGATCAAGGGCCGCAGCGCCGACGTGAGCTTCCCGCTCACGATGAAGACCGAGGCCGGCAAGCAGGTATTCGAAGGACAGTTGCCGATCCGGCGCCTGGCCTTCAACATTGGCGAAGGCGAGTGGAAGGACACGAGCATGGTCGCCGATGAAGTCGTCATCAAGTTCCGCGTTACCGCGGCGCAGTAGTTACCTCAGCAGTTACCTCAACACGCAGCTCCATAAGGGATAGTTCCAGATGAAAATCAAGCACATGATCGCGGCCGTGGCCGCCCTGAGCGCCGGCGTCGCCTTCGCAGCCGATACCTACAAGATCGACCCGAGCCACACCTACCCGAGCTTCGAAGCCGACCACATGGGCATCTCGGTCTGGCGCGGCAAGTTCAACAAGACCGAAGGCACCGTGACCCTGGACCGTGCGGCCAAGACCGGCACCCTCGACATCACCGTGTACATCGACAGCATCGATTTCGGCCACGACAAGATGAACGAGCACGCGAAGGCGCCGGATATCTTCAACGCCGCCCAATTCCCGACCGCGACCTTCAAGTCGAAGTCGATCAAGTTCACCGGCGACGTGCCGACCTCGGCCGAAGGCGAGCTGACCCTGCACGGCGTCACCAAGCCCCTGACCCTGGCCATCAACAAGTTCAAGTGCATCGACCACCCGATGCTCAAGCGCGAAGTGTGCGGCGCCGACGTGACCGGCCAGTTCAAGCGCAGCGACTTCGGCATCAACTTCGGCCTGCCGCGCTTCTCGCCGGAAGTGAAGCTGGCGATCCAGGTGGAAGCGGTCAAGCAGTGATCGGGTAGGTGGGCGGGTTTCCGCCCAGGCTACGAAAAAGCCCCGGTGCTGTCAGGCACCGGGGCTTTTTTGCATGCAGGCGCCGCCTGGCGGCGGCGCCATGCCACCAATTAACGGCCGTCGCCGTCGGCGTCGCCCGGGATGGCGCGCTCGACCTTGTGCCATGCGGCGCGCGAGGCGTGCTTGGCCTGCTCCCAGCTCAGGCGCGAATTGCCCTTGGTGCGCTCCCATTCGCTCGACAGCTCGTTTTCGTGCATGTCGTAGTTGCCCGGATAGCGACCCGCCGAGTTGTAGCCCAGCGCATAGGCCGGTGCGTAGTCGTCGTAGGTGTAGCCCGGGGTGTAGTACGGCTGGGTCTGGTACTGGTTGCGCCAGTGGGCGTCTTCTTCCTGCGGGTTGACCATCTTGGCCACGCCCTTGCCGGCCATGCCGCCGATGGCGGCGCCGATGCCGGCGCCTGCCACCGCGCCGATCGGGCCGCCCACGGCGCCGCCGATCACCGAACCGCCCACTGCCGCGCCCGCGCCGGCGCCGGCGCCGGTGGCCAGGTGGTGGTCCTTCAGCTCATCGCCCGGTTTCGGGTTGATGACTTCGCCCGTGCCCTGGCCGGCTGCGCCGCCTGCCAGGCCGCCGATCACGGCGCCGGCAGCGGTGCCGATCGGGCCGGCCACCGAGCCGGCCGCCGCGCCCACTGCCGCGCCGCCGGCGCCGCCGACACCCTGCGCCAGGTGGTGGTCGTTGAGGTCATCGCCCGGTTTCGGGTTGACGACTTCGCCCGCGCCACGGCCGGCTGCGCCGCCCGCCAGGCCGCCGACGACGGCACCGGCCGCCATGCCGACCGGGCCGGCCGCGGCACCGGCCATCGCGCCCACGGCAGCGCCGCTACCGGCGCCGACGCCCTTGGCCAGGTAGTGTTCCGACAGGTCGTCGCCGGCCTTCGGATTGACGACTTCGCCCACGCCCTTGCCGGCCATGCCGCCGGTCACGGCGCCGATGGCAGCGCCAGCCACGGTGCCGACCGGGCCGGCGGCCGAGCCGATGCCGGCGCCCAGCACCGCACCGCCCACCGCGCCGATGCCGGCGCCGATCACGTGGGTGCCGCCGTTGTCGGTGAAGGATTGTTCGATGTGGCGCGCGTCTTCGTCCGAACGGGCGTTCACGCCCATCACGATGCCGCCGCGCTTGATGCCTTCTTCATAGTGGGCAGCGCGGTCTTCCGGAATGCCTGCGCCGATCAGCGCGCCGATCAGGCCGCCGGTGATGCCGCCGGCGCCGGCGCCGGCCAGGGCCGCGGCCAGCGGGCCGGCCACCACCAGGCCGACGCCCGGCAGCACGAGGGTGGTGCCGACGGCGGCGATGCCTGCCAGGACGGCGCCGATGGTGCCGCCGATACCTGCGCCAATGCCGGCGCCTTCGGCAGCCTTGCTGCCCAGTTCAGTGTCGGTATCCTTGAAGTGGGTCTTGCGCGCGTCGTCCGACATCATCAGGTTGACGTCGTCCTTGGTGTAACCGCGTGAGGAGATCGAAGAGTAGGCGCGTTCTGCGCTGGCACGGTCCGGGAACAGGCCGGTCACCATGCGGGAATTCTGGTTCTGGTTATTCGTCGTCGAATCGAAGCTGCTCATGGCGAATCCTTTCTAGAGGTTCAGGTGCGTGGACGTGCAAACGTGTTGCAAGTAGTGAAACCATATGCCCCCCACCACACCTCTTCTGTTCGCTGACGCACTCTGTCTAGGAGTTTTCTGGAATGGCAGAACGGCGTTCACGATTCGCCGTCTAACGTTCGTTGCCGCACCGACCTGATGGGGACGGGTCTCTAGACTTTTCTCCATGGCCACGGCAATCAATGGCCTGGGGGTATGTTTTCTACATTTGAAGGAGGTACACCATGTTATTCATCATTTGGATCGTTGTCGGTGGCATTCTGGGCTGGCTCGCCAGCATGGTCATGAAAACCGACGCTGAACAGGGCATGATTCTCAATGTCGTGGTTGGTATCGTCGGCGCCTTCCTGGGCGGCTGGCTGCTCTCGCCTCTGTTCGGCACGGGCACCATCAACTCGGACGACTTCAGCGTCTCGTCGCTGCTGGTCTCGTTCCTGGGCGCCGTCATCCTGCTGGCAATCGTGAACCTGCTGCGTCGCGGCCGCGTTCGCTAATAAAATCAGTGTGTAGCCCCTTATAAAACCAACGCCGCGTGCGTTGGTTTTTTTTCGCCCAGAATTCTTCCGCCTGAACCCGCTATGCGCCCGCATTTGTTCTGGACAATACTTTTCACAAGCGTCGTCAGCCTGCTCGTAGGCTTCCTTGCGCTCAACTTCATGCCGAGCGAGAAGCAGATCGAGACCCGCCTGACCCACCAGTACGACACCAACGACCCGCAGTTCCGCCGCTCGCTCGGGGTCCTGCTCGGCCCGCCCATCCTCGAGGGCAACAAGGTCGAGGTCCTGCTCAACGGCGACCAGATCTTCCCGGCCATGCTGGAGGCGATCCGCTCGGCCAGCAAAACGATCACCTTCGAGACCTATATCTACTGGTCCGAATCGATCGGGCGTGAATTCGCCGACGCCCTGATCGAGCGCGCACGCGCCGGCGTGAAAGTACACGTGATGCTCGACTTCATGGGCAGCATGAAGATGGACCTGACGCAGATCGACGAAATGAAGCAGGCCGGCGTGCTGGTAGAGCGCTACCACAAGCCGGTATGGTGGAAGCTGGCGCGCCTGAACAACCGCACCCACCGCAAGCTGCTCGTCGTCGACGGCAAGGTCGGCTTCACTGGCGGCGTCGGCATCGCCGACCAGTGGCGCGGCAATGCCCAGGACGAGCATCACTGGCGCGACACCCACTTCCGCATCGAGGGCCCGGTGGTGGGCCAGGTGCAGGCCGTGTTCAACGACAACTGGACCAAGGCCACGGGTACCGTACTCGACGGTCCCGACTACTTCCCCGCCCTGCAGCCGGTGGGCGACATGCCGGCGCAGATGTTCTCGAGCTCGCCCACCGGCGGCAGCGAATCGATGCACCTGATGTACCTGATGGCGATCACGTCCGCGCGCAAGACCATCGACCTGGCGGCCGCCTATTTCGTGCCGGACGACCTGACCATCCGCACCCTGATCGAGGCGGCGCAGCGCGGCGTCCGGGTACGCATCCTCATGCCCGGCAAGATCATCGATTCCAACCTGGTCAAGGCCGCCTCGCGCGAGCGCTGGGGCGAGCTGCTGGCGGCCGGCGTGAAGCTGGCGGAATACCAGCCCACGATGTACCACGTGAAAGCGCTGATCGTCGACGAGCTGCTGGTCTCGGTGGGGTCGACCAACTTCGACAACCGCTCGTTCAAGATCAACGACGAAGCCAACCTGAACATCCTGCACGCGGGCTTCGCGCGCGAGCAGACCGCCATCTTCGAAGACGACTGGCGGCGCGCGAACGAGGTGACCAAAGCCACGTTCCGCGAGCGCCCCTGGTGGCAGCGCGTGACCACCGGTGTCGCCTCGCTCGTGGGCGCCCAATTGTAGCTACGCACTGAAAAGCGAAATTTCCCACGAAAAACATTTCGTTTTGCCGCCAGAAATAGTGGTTGACGATATGGATAGGTATTACCGATACTCTTGGGTGCTCCGCAGAGCCCAAGAGTGTTTACCTACCCTAACGACAGACGCGAATGAAAAAGACCCTCCTCTCGCTGGCCATCCTGACCAGCTTCGCCGCACACGCGGACGAAGGCATGTGGATGCCGCAGCAGCTGCCACAAGTAGCCAAGCAACTGAAAGCCGCCGGCCTCAAGCTGGACCCGGCCACCCTGACCAAGCTGACCGAATTCCCGATGGGCGCGATCGTGAGCCTGGGCGGCTGCTCGGCCTCGTTCGTGTCGCCGCAGGGCCTGGTCGTCACCAACCACCACTGCATCTACAACAGCATCGCGGTCAACTCGACTCCGGAGCGCGACCTGCTGGCCAACGGTTTCCTGGCCAACACCTTCGCCGAAGAGCTGCCGGCGGCCCCGGGCAGCCGTGTCTACGTGACCGAGGAAGTGGCGAACCTCACCGACCAGATCATCACGCCTGAAGTCGCCAAGCTGACCGGCAAGGCCCGCATCGACGCCATCGAGAAGAACCAGAAGAGGCTGGTGGCCGAGTGCGAGAAGGACGCCGGCTACCGCTGCACCGTGGCCAGCTACTACGGCGGCCTGGAGTTCTACCGCCTGAAGCAGCTCGAGATCCGCGACGTGCGCCTGGTGCACGCGCCGCCGGCCGGCGTCGGCAAGTTCGGTGGCGACACCGACAACTGGATGTGGCCGCGCCACACCGGCGACTATGGCTTCTACCGCGCCTACGTGAGCCGCGACGGCAAGGCCGCCGAGTTCTCGAAGGACAACGTGCCGTACCAGCCGAAGCACGTGCTCAAGATTGCCGACGAAAAGTCCAGCGCCAAGGAAGGCGATTTCGTCATGGTGCTGGGTTACCCGGGCCGCACCAACCGCCACCGCCTGCCGTCGGAAGTGGCGTTCACCTTCGACTGGAACTACCCGGCCTTCGTGCAGGCTTCGGGCGAGACCCTGGCCATCATCGAGCGCGAGACCAAGAATGACCCGGCCGCCAAGCTCAAGTACGCGGGCCAGATCGCCGGCGTCAACAACTACTACAAGAACCGCAAGGGCATGCTGACTTCGTACGCGAACAGCGACTTCCTGCAGCGCAAGACCGCCGAGCACAACGCACTGAAGGCCTGGGTCAACGCGAACCCGGCCCGCAAGGCCCAGTTCGCCGCCGACATCGAAGCGGCCGAGAAGCTGATCGCCGAGCGCGACGCCGGCACCAAGAAAAGCTTCTTCCTGACCTACGCGCAGCCGAAGTTCCTGTCGTCGGCCAGGTCCCTGTACCGCCTGGCCAACGAGCGCACCAAGCCAGACGCCGAGCGCAAGTCGGGCTACCAGGAACGCGACATGCCGCGCTGGAACTCGGTCATCGCCGGCCAGGACCGCACCTACGACGAGAAGGTCGACAAGGCGCTGGTGCTGAACTTCCTGCTGAAATACAACGCGCAGCCGGCTGCCGAGCATGACGCCGCCTTCGACGCCGCCCTGGGCATCAAGCCGGGCATGAGCGAAACCGAGCTGAAGGCCGCCCTGGACCGCATCTACGCCGGTTCGAAGCTGGCCAACAAGGAAGAGCGCAGCGCGTGGCTGAGCAAGTCGCCGGCCGAGTTCCAGGCATCGAACGACAGCTTCATCAAGGCCGCCGTGGCGATGTACGACGCCTCCATGCGCGACGAAGCCAAGGAAGAGGAACTGGCAGGCAAGATCCAGCAAGCCTACGGCAACTACATGCGCGCCAAGATCGCCTACATGAACAGCCGCGGCCAGGCCGTCTATCCGGACGCCAATGGCACCCTGCGCGTGACCTTCGGCAAGATCGCCGGCCGTGATGTCGGCGCCGACGGCACCGGTTCGTGGACCGCGTTCACGACCCCGAAAGGCATCGTGGCCAAGCATACCGGCGAAGGCGAGTTCAATGCGCCGGCAGCCCAGCTGGCAGCGATCCAGGCCAAGGACTTCGGCAAGTACGTCGATCCGAAGCTCAAGACCGTGCCGGTCAACTTCCTGGCAACGCTGGACATCACCGGCGGCAACTCGGGTTCGGCCGCGCTGAACGCCAAGGGCGAGCTGATCGGCCTGGCCTTCGACGGCACCCTGGATTCGATCATCTCGGACTGGGACTTCAACAAGGCCATGACCCGCTCGATCCAGGTCGACAGCCGCTACATGCTGTGGAACATGAAGCATGTGGACAAGGCCGACAATCTGCTGAAGGAAATGAACGTGCAATAAGCGTTCTGCTGGCGCCCCGGCGCCACGTGACAAGCCACGCCGCCGCAAGGCCGCGTGGCTTTTTATTTGGTCCGACGATACGCGCATGCGTCACTGTTCAGCGCAAAACGTTCCCCGGCGTTCGCTGAAGCTGCTCAAGCATGAGCGTACCCTCAACACGGATACTCGCCCATCGATATCAAACCGGCGAGACGAACATGAAACGACGCACTTTCTTGAAATGGGGAGGGGGAGCTGCCATGAGCGGGGCATTGGCCGCCTGCGGCGGCGGTAGCGCCCCGGACGGCGTTCCGGTCGCGCAAGCGCCGGCCAGGACGGTGGCGGGCTGGACGGAAGTCGCCTTGCAGGCGGTGCGCACCGTCAAGCCGGGTCCGCCGATGGCGGCGCGCTCGTTCGCGATCATGTACACCTGCATGTACAACACCTGGTGTGCCTATGACGCGGTAGCGCAGCCGACACCCATCGGCCAGGGCGCGCGGCGTCCGCCCGAGGAGCGCACCGCTGTCAGCAAGGCCATGGCCATGAGCTACGCGGCCCATGCGGCGCTGGTCGACCAGTACCCGACCGAAAAAGCGGCTTTCGACCATCACCTGAGGCGCCTGGGCTACGAACCGGCACCGGAATCGGCCGGCCCCGGCACACCGGCCGGCCTCGGGATGGCATTGTCGCGCGCCGAGATCGCCTACTGCCATACGGACGGGGCAAACCAGCTCGGCAACCTCGACCCCATGGGTGTCCCGTATGCCGATTACACCGGTTACGTCGCAAAGAATCCTCCCATGAGCGTCGGCGCGCCGACCCCGCGCGAGCTGATTCCCGCCCCCGGCTCCTGGCAGCCGCTGACTTATACCGATGCCGGCGGCGTGCTGCGCACGCCCGCCCACCTGGGCGCGGCCTGGTCACGGGTGCGGCCCTTCGCGCTGGCCTCGAGCGACCAGTACCGGCCGGGGCCGCCGGCGGCCTTCGGTTCGGTCGAGTTCGTGGAGCAGACCAGGCACATCGTCGAGGTGCAGCAATCCCTGACCGATGAGCAGAAGGTCATTGCCGAATACTGGGCCGACGGGCCGAGCTCCGAGCTTCCGCCCGGGCACTGGCTGCAGTTCGGCCTCTACGTATCCGAACGCGACCGGCATACGGACGACGAGGACATCAAGCTGTTCTTTGCCCTCTCCCATGCAATGGCGGACGCGGCGATTGCAGCCTGGGATGCCAAGCGCGCCTATGATTCGGCGCGCCCGATCACGGCGGTGCGCTACCTGATGCACGGGCAGACCATCACCGGCTACGGGTCACTGGGGCCGGCGGGCGGGCTGCGCCGCATCCGGGGCGAAACCTGGGTGCCCTACCAGTCGCTGGCCTTCCCCTCGCCGCCCTTTCCGGAACATGTCTCGGGCCACAGCACCTTCAGTGCGGCCGCGGCCGAAGTGCTGCGCAGCTTCACCGGCAGCGACGCCTTCGGCGCCAGCTACCTGAAGCCGGCGCACTCGGTGACGATCGAGCCGGGGGTCCCGGCGCAGGACGTGCACCTGGGCTGGGACACCTTCAGCGCTGCGGCGCGGCAGGCCGGCATCTCGCGCATCTATGGCGGCATCCACTTCGAGAGCGGCAACACGGCCGGGCTGACGCTGGGGACAAAAGTGGGCGCGCGGGCCTTTGCCAAGGCCCAGGCGCTGTGGCTGGGCCGCGCCTGACGGTTAGGCGGAAGGACTGCCGCCGGGCCCAGGGCTGGCCTGCATGAAGCCGGCGATTTCGCCCGCGATGGCTTGCGCCAGCTGGTGGATGTGAAAACCGTCGACGAAGCCGTGGTGGGCTTGCACCGAGAACGGCACCTCCAAGCGGCCATGGGGACCGTCACGGAATTTGCCCCAGGCGAACGAAGGAATGTCCGGCTGCGCCAGCGAGGCGCTGGGATGCTGGATCGAGGTGAAGGCCAGCCAGGGAATGCAGGTGATGAAGACCTGTTCCTTCGCTTCGCGCGGCGACAGCGTCGCATAGCTGGCGTTCAGTTGGGTCATCCGGCTGGCCTGCTCGCGCGCGGCGACGCCGCGGGCGACGAATTCGCGCAGGTCGTCGGCCCAGGCGAACATGGCGAAATTCAGGTCATTGTGCTGGTTGACGACGGTAAAGGACGGGATCAGGCGGTCGATGCGGATCACTTCGCCTTCTAACAGGCGGTAGCGGAAGTTTTCGACCTGTAACGTCGCGCGCAGCACGGCGCACAGCAGCACGTGGAAGGGCGCCAGGCCCTGTTCCTTGCACCAGGGCCGGAAATCCGGCAGCTCGAGCGGGAAACACAGGTTGACCGCGCTACTGTCCATGCTGTTGAACAGGTTGAAGCGGTCGCGCCGCCGTTCGAATTTCTCCAACACCTTGCAGCCCTCGACTTCGTATCCCGGATCAGTTCGTCTTGTTCAGGCGGCTGTGGCGCACGCTGTACAGGAAATAAGTCGCCACCGCCACCCCGATCCAGATGAAGAAGACGCGGAAGGTGGCCGGCGACAGGTCCTTCATGATGTACAGGCAGGCCAGCACCGACAGGCCCGGGATCAGGTAGGGGCCGAACGGCACGCGGAAGGCGCCTGGCTCGCCCGGGCCCTGCTTGGCGCGGATCACCGGCACCGCGATCGAGACCACCATGAAGGCGGTCAGGGTACCCATGCTCACCATGTCCCACAGGAAGGTCGCGTCGACCAGGCCGGCGACGGTGCCGACCACGATGCAGACGATGACGGTATTGCTGACCGGGGCCAGGGTGCGCTTGTTCACCTTCTGGAAGGTCTTCGGGATCAGGCCGTCGCGGCTGATGGCATACAGGATGCGCGTCTGGCCGTAGATCGTCACCAGGGTTACCGAGAACACCGAGACCACGGCGCCGGCCGACAGCACCAGCGCCGGCCAGGTCTGGCCGGTGACGTTTTGCAGGATCACCGACAGGCCGGCTTCCTGTCCTGCGAACATGTGGGCCGGCTGCGCGCCCATCGCGGCAAAGGCCACCATCAGGTAGAACACGGTGACGATCAGGAGCGCGGTCAGGATCCCGATCGGCACGTTGCGGCGCGGGTTGTTGACTTCCTCGCCGGCGGTGGCGATGGTGTCAAGGCCGATGAACGAGAAGAACACGGTGCCGGCGGCCGCGGTCACGCCGGCCATGCCCGCGTAGCCGGTGGTGGTGTCGGTATTGAAGAAGGGCGTGAAGTTGTCGGCGTCGAAACCGGTGAAGGCGATCACCGCGAAGAACACCAGGATCGCCAGCTTGACCAGCACCATGACGGCATTGGCGGTCGCCGATTCCTTGGTGCCGCGCACCAGCAGGATGCAGCACATGGCCACCAGCAGCATCGGCGGCAGGTTGAAGTTGCCCGGGTTGAAGTGGACATTATGGTGGTCCGACACGAACATCGGCGAGCGCAGGTGCGCCGGGATTTCCCAGCCGAAGGCATTCACCAGGAAGTTGTTCAGGTAGTCGGACCAGCCGATCGCCACCGCACTGCCCGCCAGGCCGTATTCCAGCAGCAGGCAGGCGGCCACGATGAAGGCGGCGAACTCGCCGACGGTCGCATAGGCGAACGAATACGAGGAGCCCGCGGCCGGCACCCTGCCCGCCAGCTCGGCGTAGCACAGCGCGGTCAGGCCGGCGGTGAGGGCGGCCAGCAGGAAGGACAGGATCACGGCCGGACCGGCCTTCGGCACCGCCTCGACCATCGTGAAGAAGATGCCGGTGCCGATCGTGGCGCCGACGCCGATCATCGTCAGCGGGAACAGGCCCAGCGAGCGTTGCAGGCCGCCACCGGAAGCTTCGCCATCGTGATGGCGTTCTGCCGTTTTGGTACGGATCAGCTTTTGGCCCAGGGTCAGATTCACGGCATGTCCTTTGGTGACGCGGCCTGTCGCGGCGCGGGGTCTCGAGGGTGGCGGCTTGATAAACCGCTCATCAAAACCTGCGATTATAGGGGTTTTGTGTACGACCAATAAAATTGTTTACTTAAAGATTCATTTGAACAGCATCTTTTGCTAGAATGGTCCGGCCCGCACTGCTTTGCCATGCCAGTCCGGACACTTTTTTGGCGCTAAACATGCATCAATTTTGCATCAATTGATGCATCAACAAGGAAACCATCATGATCTCGACCGCCTCCCGCCCGTATATCGACGCATCCGTTCCCGTGCTGCGCGAGCATGGCCTGGCCATCACCACCACCTTCTACCGCAGCATGCTCGATGCACACCCGGAGTTGAAGAACCTGTTCAACATGGGCAACCAAGCCAGCGGCGCGCAGCAGCAATCGCTGGCCTCGGCGGTGTTCGCGTACGCCGCCAACATCGGCAATGCGGCGGCGCTCGGCCCGGTCGTGAGCCGCATCGTGCACAAGCACGCCTCGGTCGGCATCCGTGCCGACCACTACCCGATCGTCGGCCACCACCTGCTGGCTGCAATCAAGACGGTGTTGGGCGACGCGGCCACCGAGCCGCTGCTCAAGGCCTGGGAAGAGGCCTACACCTCGCTGGCGCGCCTGTTGATCGATGCGGAAGCGAAGATGTACGAGGAAGCCGGCGTGCAGCCGGGCGAAACCCGGGCGATGCGCGTGACGGAGGTGGTGCGCGAGAGCGACAACGTGATCTCGATCCGGCTCATTCCGCTCGATGGCGGCCCGCTGCCGCCGTTCAGGGCCGGCCAGTATGTCAGCGTGGCGCTGGCGTTCGTGGACGGCCGCCGCCAACTTCGCCAGTACAGCCTGTCGGACGCGAACGGCAAAGGCAGCATGCGCATCTCGGTCAAGCGCGAGGACGGCAAGAGCCCGCTGCCGGCAGGCGAGGTGTCGACCTGGCTGCACAACAACGTGAATGTCGACGACATCCTGCAGGTGAGCCACCCGTTCGGCGACTTCCTGCCCGATACCGAGTCGGATGCGCCGGTGGTGCTGCTGTCGGCCGGCATCGGTATCACGCCGATGATTGCGGCGCTGAACCGCATCGCGCAGGTCAACCCGGAGCGCCGCGTGATTTTCGCCCATGCGGCGCGCGATGCGGCGCACTACGCCCACCAGGCCGACATCGCGGCGGCAAAGGCCTGCATGCCGCACCTGCACTTGGTGACCTTTTATGAAAATGGTGACGCGCAGGACGCCCTGCCGGGCAGGATGGACCTGGCGCGCCTGCCGTCGTGGCCGCGCGGCGAGACCGACGTCTACCTGTGCGGACCGCTGCCCTTCATGCAGGCGCAGTGGAACGCCCTGCTCGCAGCGGGCGTGCCGCGCGAGCGCCTGCACCGCGAAGTGTTCGGCCCGGACCTGCTGGACAACCTGCTGTAAGCCCCGCCCACCCTACGAATCAATCCAGCAGATGCACGCCGTTGCCGCTGATGCTGCGCTGGGCCGGGTGCCCATACACCCGGATCCCGCCCGAGCCGCCGCCGTGCGCCACCAGCGACTGCTTCACGGTCGCGCGGATGCCGCCCGAGCCCGTCGAGGCCAGGTCGGCGTCCTGCGTCGACAGGCTGGCCAGGTCGACGCTGCCGGAACCGGCCACGCGGGCATTGAGCGAACGCACCTTGCCTCCCGCCTGCAGCACGCCCGATCCATTCACCTCCACGCGCGCGTAGTCGCCCTGGATCTCGCCGACGTTCATGCGTCCCGAGCCGCTCAGGCTCAGGTCCGCGCTGGCGCTGCGCAGCTCGCCGGCATCGACGATCCCGGAGCCGCTGACGCGGGCGTTCAGGCTGTCGACCTTGCCGGCCAGGCGCACCTGCCCTGAACCGCTCTTGCGCACGTCGAGCGGCGCGCCGTTCAGGCCGTGCACGATGACCTGGCCGGAACCGGAGGCGCGCACTTCGGACAGGCGCGGCACCGTGTAGATGACCCGCATCGGCGTCTTGCTGCGCAGGTGGCGATCGAGGGAAACCTGCAGCGTGTTGCCGCGGCCTTCGGTCCGGACCAGCGGCAGCAGATTGCTGTCGGCTTCGACCACCAGCGACGGCGATTGGCCCACGCGCACCTCGACCAGCATCGAACCGCCCACCTCCAGCGCGTTGTAGGCGGCAACCGTGCGCTGGTCGCGCGCGGCCACGCCGTTGCCGTCCACCGCGCTGTCGCTGAACACCGTGCGCATGCGCACGTCGCCGTCGTTCGGCGACACGATGATGGCGCAGCCGCCGAGGGTGGCGATGGCGGCGAGGGCAAGCAGGGTAACTGGGAGGCGCATGACGGGCATTCCTTTGCATGGTTATTAACTTCTGCCACTCTAACAACCAGCTCGCCCTGCCGCACGCCGCATGCGACAGGTTGCAGAAATCAGGGCCTGAACCGCCTCAACCGGCGCGCATGCTGCCGAACAGCTCCTTGTATTGGCGCGGCTGCGAACGCCAGTACTGCGGCGGCGCGAACACCTGGTCGCCCAGCTCCGCCGCCGCGTGCCAGGGCCAGCGCGGGTCGTACAGCATGGCGCGCGCCAGCCCGATCATGTCGGCCTGGCCCTGCTGCAGGATGGATTCTGCCTGCTTCGCTTCGGTGATCAGGCCCACGCCGATGGTCGGCATGGCGGTCTCGCGTTTGATGCGTTCCGCAAAATCGATCTGGTAGCCCGGCCCCACCGGAATCGTTTGCAGCGGCGACAGGCCGCCGGTGGAAACGTGGATGAAGTCGCACCCGCGTTCTTTCAGTGCATGGGCCAAGCGCACGCTCTGTTCGAGGTCCCAGCCGCCTTCGACCCAGTCGGTGGCCGAGATGCGCATGCCGACCGCCATTTCTTGCGGCACCGAGGCGCGCACGGCCTCGAAAATCTCGAGCGGAAAGCGCATGCGGTTCTCGAGCGAGCCGCCATAATCGTCGTCGCGCGTGTTCGACAGCGGCGACAGGAACTGGTGCATCAGGTAGCCGTGGGCGCCGTGCAGCTCGATGGCGTCCAGCCCGAGCGCATGGGCGCGGCGGGCGGCATCCACGAACCCGCCGCGGATACGCGCCAGTCCTTCGGTATCGAGCGCCAGCGGCGGCGCCTCGCCCTCGGCGTGCGCCAGGGCGGACGGTGCGACGGTCTGCCAGCCGCATGGCTGACCCGGTGCGATCTGGGCCCCGCCGTCCCACGGCACGTCGGTCGAGGCCTTGCGGCCGGCGTGGGCCAGCTGCACGGCGATCTTGATGGGCGAGTAGCGGCGCATGGCGCGGATGACCGGTTGCAGGGCGTCCGCATGGTCGTCGCTCCACAGGCCCAGGTCGGCGTAGGAAATGCGGCCTTCGGGCGTGACCGCCGTGGCCTCGATGATGAGCAGGCCGGCGCCGGACAGGGCCAGGTTGCCGAGGTGAATCGTGTGCCAGTCGGTGGGCAGGCCGTCGACGGCCGAATACTGGCACATCGGGGCGATGGCGATACGGTTGGAGAGTTGCAAGGGTCCCAGTGTGACTGGGGAAAAAAGCATGCTGTTCATGCGGCCTCCGCTTCAAAGCAAAGGCGTCAGTCTAGCTCGGTGAGATTTTTGGTGCTGCGACGTTGCTTGGATGCCTTGGATTCCCGCCTTCGCGGGAATGACGGTCTTAAGCTTGGTGGCAAAGTGTTGACTTTGTCAGTTTGGAACCGTCGCTCCCGCGAAGGCGGGAGCCTCATCTTGCCTGGTCAGCCGATCCGCACAACCATCAAGCCCGCGCGCAAGCCAACCCGCACATCCGGATTCGGAAACACCACCATCTCTTCCTCATGCTCCACGGTATACACCGTGTCGCCATCGGTCGCGATGATGTCGCCCTTCTTCATGGGCGTGAAGTTCCAGGTCTCGCGCCCCACCGACATGGTAAAGGCATCCGACAGCTTGATCACCTGCCTGGCGGTCGCGAACACGTGCGGCGCCGTCCTGGCCGGCACGTCCGGCTGGCCGCGCAGCAGGCGGTCCAGCGCGGCGGAGGCATCGGCGAACTGCGACAGGTCGTTCCGCCCCAGCGTCCCCACCCGCCCCAGCTCCACGGTGCTTCCCGCGGCGCCATGGTGCTCGCTCGAATAGTAGCTGTAGGTGCCGACCGATTTCGGGTTCATGATGACGGCCCCGATGGCCGCCTGTCCCAGCCAGTCGATCAGCTTCCTGCGTGGCTCGTCCGCGATCAGTTCCGGCACGATCGCGAACATCGGGTAGTGGGAGGGACGGATCGCGGTATGCAGGTCCAGGTGCCAGCGCACCGGCCCCGCATCCTTGAAGAAGTCCACCGTGGCGGCGATGAGGGCATCGGCGCGCGCCGCTTCCGCGGTGCCGGCCAGCGCACCGCGCTCTGGACGGAACATGCGGTTCAGATCGGCGTCGATGAAACGCTTGCCCGCCGCAATCGCGTCGATGTTCCCGACGCAGACCATCAAGTCCACCGCCAGCTCGCGCGGCGTGCGCGACAGGGCCTCGATGACCCAGGCCAGCATTTCGATCGGCCCGGTCTCGTCGCCGTGCACGCCCACCGATACCAGCACGGCAGGCCGCGCGGCATCGGCGCCGGCCGACTTCACGGTCAGGATGCCGGGAGCCGGCAGCGCGACGTCGAAGCCGGCGCTCGAAAAGCGCTGCGCGACCGTGCCGAAATCCGCTTCGGCCAGGGCGCGCACCGCTTCCGGCAGCGCAGGATTGACGTTCTCGTCCATCGGGGCTGCGCTCATGCCTTACGCAGCCAGGCGGTCCGGGTTCGAACCTTCCGACAGCGACCAGACGTCCAGCATTGCCTGTTCGAGGTCGGTGGCTTGCGTGAAGCCGCTCAGGCCGCGCTCGCGGGTGACGGCATCGACGGCAGCCAGCGGGTCGCCACCCTGGCCGGCACGCTCGATCACCTGCAGCAGCAGGCGCTGCTGGGTGCGGCGCAATGCCTGCATCGCGTAGTTGCGCAGCTGTTCCTGCGACTTGCTCTGCGCCGGCAGCTTCAGGCCGCGTTCGAGCGTGTCGATGCCGGACTGCTGGCGCAGCGCCATGCCGACCTGCAGGAACTGGGCCAGGCTCATGCCACCCGGACGCTGCACCGAGACCGCCGCGAACAGGAAGGTGGCCAGCGACTCGAGGGTCTCGACCGCCTTCCAGGCCGCGGTGAACGATGCCGGCAGGCCGCTGTGGCCATCCGCTTCCATACGGGCCGGGCTCAAGCCGCGCAGCTGGTCGGCCTGGCCGAACAGCGAGGACAGCTCGGCCATGCCGTCGGCGCCGCTTGGCAGCGACAGCACGCCTTCGATCACGGCGCGCATCAGGCCGCGGGTGCGGGCGTCGACCGCCATCGAGACGTCACGCGGCACCTTCAATGCATCGGCGTCGAGCGCGTCGAACACCGGCGCCAGGTGCAGCGCCGACCAGGCGCGTGCCCATGCCTTGACCACTTCGGTTTCGTCGACGCGGTGTTCGGCAGCCAGGTCGCGCAACATCAGCGGGCCGCAGCGGTTGACCGCTTCATTGGCCAGCACGGTCGCCAGGATGGCATTGGCCAGCGGGTGGTTCAGCGGGTTGCGGGTGGCCACCAGCTGCGCCGGGAAATACGGGCGCAGCAGCGACTCGGCCCACGATTCCTCGACCAGCGGCAATGCCAGCAGGGTGCGCTTGAAACGGTTCTTGACGTTGGCGACGACCACCGCCAGTTCCGGTGCGGTCAAGCCCAGACCCAGCGCCTTGCGGCGGGCCAGCTCGGCATCGGTCGGCAGCTGTTCCAGTTCGCGCGAGACGGCGCCTTCCGACTCCAGGTTCGTGATCAATGCGGCGTAGCCGTCCACGCTAGATGCGGTGGCCTGGGCCTGCGCTTCGCGGGTCAGCAGGTGGGTCTGCTGCATGTTGTCGCGCAGGACCAGCTTCTCGACGTCGCCGGTCATCTCGAACAGGATGCGGTTACGGTCGGCTTCCGACAGCTGGCCGGCGCTGACTTCGGTATCGAGCCAGATCTTGATGTTGACTTCGTGGTCCGAGCAGTCCACGCCGGCCGAGTTGTCGATCGCATCGGTGAAGATGCGGCCGCCATTCAGGGCGAACTCGATACGGCCGGCCTGGGTCGCGCCCAGGTTGCCGCCTTCGGCCACCACCTTGCAGCGCATTTCGTTGCCGTTGACGCGGATGCGGTCGTTGGCGCGATCCTTCACCTGGGCGTGGGTTTCGTTCGACGACTTGATGTAGGTACCGATGCCGCCGTTGTAGAACAGGTCCACCGGCGCCAGCAGGATGCGGTGCATCAGCTCTTCGGGCGCCAGCGAGGTCTCTTCGATGTCCAGCACGGCGCGCACCTGCGGGGTCAGCTCGATCGAGCGCGCGGTACGCGGGTACACGCCGCCGCCGGCCGAGATCAGGTTCTTGTCGTAGTCCTCCCACGACGAGCGCGGCAGCGCGAACATGCGCTGGCGTTCCTTGAACGAGACTTCGACGTCCGGCGCCGGGTCGAGGAAGATGTGGCGGTGGTCGAATGCGGCCACCAGCTTCAGTTGGCGCGACAGCAGCACGCCGTTGCCGAACACGTCACCCGACATGTCGCCCACGCCGACCATGGTCACCGGGGTGGTGTTCATGTCGTGGCCCAGTTCGTAGAAGTGGCGCTTGACGGCCTCGAAGGCGCCCTTGGCGGTGATGCCCATCTTCTTGTGGTCATAGCCGTTCGAGCCGCCCGAGGCGAACGCGTCGCCCAGCCAGAAGCCGCGCTGGACGGCGATGCTGTTGGCGATGTCCGAGAAGGTCGCGGTGCCCTTGTCGGCGGCCACCACCAGGTACGGGTCGTCGTGGTCGTGGCGCACGGTGTTCTCCGGCGGGACGATGGCGCCCTGCACGCGGTTGTCGGTCACTTCCAGCAGGCTGGAGATGAACATGCGGTAGCATGCCTCGCCTTCGGCCGCCATCACGTCACGCGGCGCGTCCTTCGGCATCTGCTTGCACACGAAGCCGCCCTTCGAGCCGGCCGGCACGATGACGGCGTTCTTGACCATCTGCGCCTTCACCAGGCCCAGCACTTCGGTGCGGTAGTCTTCCATGCGGTCCGACCAGCGCAGGCCGCCGCGGGCGACCGGGCCGCCGCGCAGGTGCACGCCTTCGAAGCGGCGCGAGAACACGTAGATCTCGCGGTACGGACGCGGCTCCGGAGCCAGCGCCAGGTTGCTGGTGTCGACCTTGAAGATGATCTTCTCGCCGCTGTTCTGGAAGTAGTTGGTGCGCACGGTGGCCAGGGTCAGGTCCACCAGGGCGGCCATGATCTCTTCGGTGTCGGCGTGGTTCACGCTTGACAAGCCGGCTTTCAGGGCGGCCAGCTTGGCGGTGCCGGCGGCACGCTCGGACTCGCCCAGCTTCGGATCGAAGCGCATCAGGAAGCCGGTGACGAACTCCTTCACCAGGGCCGGCTGGGTGCGCAGGGTTTCGGCCATGTAGCGCACCGAGAACTTGGAGCCGAGCTGGCGCCAGTAGCTGATGTAGGCGCGCACCAGCTGCACTTCGCGCAGCGACAGGCCGCCTTCGATGGTCAGGCCGTTCATGCGGCCGTCTTCGGCTTCGTTGTTGAACAGCGCGGTGAACAGCTCTTCGGCCACCGGGATGATGCCCGGCTTGACCAGCTTGGCGCCGCTCTCGTCGTCCACCGCCAGCGCGGTGACGTTGTGGCGCACGCCGTCGGCGGTCGTGATCGACCAGGTCTGCTCGCGGTCGACCGCGATGCCGGCATTCTGCAGGGCCGGCAGGATGCGCGACAGCGACGGCACGGTCTCGCCCGAGTACAGGCGGATCGAGGCGTCGATGCCGTTGGCATCGTCGCCCGGCTCGACGCGTACGCTGACGTGGCCGGTCTGGCCGTTCTTCAGCACGGCCTGCAGGTCGCGGAAGGCGGTTTCCGGCGCGGTATTGGTGACAAAACCGACCGGCAGGTTCGCGCCCAGCTTGCGCAGGGCGCTGCGCAGGGCGTGGTCCTCGATCGTGTTGGTCGCGGCGGCGAAGCGGTCATGCCAGCCGTCCAGCACCGCCAGCAGCGGCTGCTGGATGTCGGTCTCCAAGTCGAGCGGGTAGCGGGCGGCGTGGGCGATCAGGTACACGCGGGCCAGCGGGCCGTCGGCCACCAGCGTGTGCACGCGCACGTCGCGCGCGCCCGAGCTGTCCTTCAGGGCCGATGCCAGGCTGGCGGCCACGGCGGCGCTGTAGCGCTCGCGCGGCAGGTAGACCAGCACGTTCAGGTGGCGCGCATACACGTCGCGGCGCGCGAAGACCTTCGGGCGCGGCTGCTTGTACAGCGACACGACCGAGCTGCACACCTGGGCCAGCCATTCCGGATCGGCTTCCAGCGCTTCGGTGCGCGGGAGCGACTCCAGGATCTCGACGAACTTCTCGGCGCGGAAGCCTTCCTGGCGCACGCCGGCGATCGACAGCACCTTGGCGACGCGGCCGCGCGCGAACGGCAGGCGCGCCAGCGGGGTCGCGGTGGCGGCGCGGGTGAACAGGCCGACGAAGCAGTGCTCGCCGAGGATCTTGCCTTGGGCATCGGTGTTGCGCACGCCGATGAAGTCGAGCGGCTGGTCGCGGTGCAGGGTGCCCTCGACGTCGGCCTTCACGATCGACAGGGTGTCGGCGCGGCGCGACAGGGTTTCGAAGTCGCCCGGGATGTTGGCCAGGCAGGTGCCGTAGACCGGATGCGCGGTGTCGGCAAGCACGCCGATGCGGCTCGGGATGTCGCGTTCGAGTTCACGCACGCCTTCCTTCACCACGTAATAGGCATAGCCGAAGGGCTCGAAGCCTTCGTTCTTGGCCCAGTCGAGGAAGGCGGCCACTTCCTGGCCTTCGGCGGTGCCGGCGTTCGAAGCGGCTGCCGCGACTTCGGTCATGCGGTCGGCCATCCTGACGGCGTCGCGCTTGACGACGGCGGCGTCGTTGGCGACCATGCGGATGCGCGCGGTCAGCGCGTCGAGTTCGCCGAATTCGAGCTCGTCGCTCATCAGGATGAGCACGATCGATTCCAGCGGGGCGCCGGTTTCGCCGACGGCGGTGGCCAGGCCATTGGCATCACGGCGCACGGCCAGCACGGCGTTCATCACGCCGGAGGCGGTCTGGCGCTCCTTGCGCAGGGCCATGACGAAGGAATCGACCAGGTAAGGCATGTCGTCGTTCAGGATCAGCAGTGCGGTCGCCATGCCGCCGCGGCCGTCGGAATACTTCATCTGCGCGATCTGGCAGCCGGGGCCGGAGCGCTGGACCAGCTGCGAGAAGCCTTCCCACAGCACCGGCGCCAGGCTCTCGGGCGCGGTGCCGGCCAGGTCTTCGTCATCGAGCGATCCGAGCCACGCGCTGATCAGCGCGCCCACCTGGGCGTTGGCGCCGGCGGCGGCGTGGTTTGCGTTGACCAGCGCGAGCGTCTGGTTGCGCAAATCGTGAGGCATGTCTTTCATGTTGCTTCTCCAAAGTTTGTGTGCGGGGCGCGCTGCGGCTTGTGGCTTCGCGCCGCCCTGCTCTTATATGGATGGGGGTGTCCCATCCGAATTCCTTACGCGCGTTTTGCAAAGTGCCGCGGGCGCGTCGATCCGCTATTAGAACATGCCGCACAGGCCCGGTCACGCCGTCGCGTGCGGCCTTGCGGCGCGTGTTTTACGACAGGTCGTACAGCCCGGGCAGGCCGAGGATGCGTTCCAGTTCCTCGAGGCTGGCTGCGCACTCGATCGCCAGCTGCGGGTCGGCCAGGTCCTTCGGCTCGACGCGGTCGCGGTAGTATTTTTCGACCCAGGCGACCAGCTGCGCATACAGGGTTTCGGTCATGATCACGCCCTGGTGCATGTCGCGCGCTTCGTCGTCGGTCAGGGCCACGCGCAGGCGCAGGCAGGCCGGTCCGCCGCCGTTGCGCATGCTCTGGCGCAGGTCGAATTCGATCAGTTCGTCGATCGGGCCGCCGCCTTCGACCAGGCCGGCGAGATAGCGCGACACCGCCTCGTTCTCGCGGCATTCGTGCGGCACCACCAGCGCCATGCGGCCGTCCGGCTTGGTGAGCAGCTGGCTGTTGAACAGGTAGCTGGCCACGGCGTCGCCGACCGGCACCTGCCTGGTATCCACGCGCACCGGCACCAGGTCGGTGTCGGCGTTGCCCAGCGCGCTGCGCAGCGCGCCGAGGGTGGCGGCTTCGTCGAAGAAGGCCTGCTCGTGGTAGAACAGCACGTTACCGTTGCCGACCGCGATCACGTCGTTGTGGAACACGCCCTGGTCGATCACGTCCGGATTCTGCGCGGCGAACACGGTGCGCGCCGGGTCCAGCCCGTGCAGGCGTGCGACCGCCTGCGAGGCTTCCAGGGTCTGGCGCGCCGGGTACTTCTTCGGGCACGGCGCGGATGGGTCGAACTCGACACGGCCGTACACGAAGAACTCCACGCCCGCGGCGCCGTGGGCGCTGGCAAGACGCGTGTGGTTGGCGGCGCCCTCGTCGCCGAAGGCCGGCACCGGCGGCAGCGCGTCATGCACGACGAAGCGGTTGCTGTCCTTGAAGATTGCGCGCAGCGTGCGCGTGGCCTGCACGTGCTCTTCCGAACGGTGCAGCTTGTTGTTCAGGTTGGCGGCCGTGAAGTGCACGCGGCCGTCCTGCGTGTCGCTCGATGGGCTGACGGTGGCGGCGTTGGCGGTCCACATCGGCGCCGCCGAATAGGCGCAGGCCAGGATCACCGGCGCTTCGCGCCAGGCGCGGGCCAGGACGTCGGCGTCGGTGCCGGAAAAGCCGATGCGGCGCAGCAGGCGGAAGTTCGGGCGCGCCTGCGGCGGCATCACGGCCTGGGCGAAGCCGCGCGCGGCCAGCGCGCGCATCTTGGCCAGGCCCTGCAGGGCAGCCTGGCGCGGATTGGAGGCGCTCCGCACGTTGCTGAACGAGGCGACGTTGCCGAACGAGAGGCCGGCATAGTTGTGCGACGGGCCGACCAGGCCGTCGAAGTTGAATTCGCGAGCTGTACGCATAGTTTAAAAAGTCAAGCTAGAAGGAAAGGCCGGGCGACAGCTTGGCCGGCATTTCGAGTTCGGCCGTCTCGATCGAGGCGACCGGGTAGGCGCAGTAGTCCGCCGCGTAGTAGGCGCTCGGGCGGTGGTTGCCCGATTTGCCGACGCCGCCGAACGGGGCCGAGCTGGCCGCGCCGGTGGTCGGGCGGTTCCAGTTCACGATGCCGGCACGGGCGCGCACCGCGAAGCGCTTCCACAGCTCCTCGGACGGCGACAGCAGCGCGGCGGCCAGGCCGAATTCGGTACCGTTGGCAACGCGCAGGGCTTCATCGAAATCCTTGACGCGGATTACCTGCAGCAGCGGGCCGAACCACTCTTCGTCCGGGATGCCTTGCGCATCGGTGGTGTCGACGATGCCGGCGGTGACGAAACCGGCGTCAGGATCGGGCTGGGTCATCTGCAGCAGCACCTTGCCGCCCTTGGCGGCCATGTCGGCCTGCGCCTGCACCAGGCGTGCGGCCACCGCGCTCGATACCACCGGCCCCATGAAGGGCTGCGGCTCGGCGTTCGACGGACCCACCTGCAGGGTCGAGGCGATTTTTACCAGCCGGTCAAGAAATGCCTGGCCTTGCGCGTTGTCCTGGATGATCAGGCGGCGCGCACAGGTGCAGCGCTGGCCGGCCGAAATGAAGGCCGACATCACGGTGTGGTGCACGGCCGCGTCGATGTCCTTCGGATCGTCGCTCAGGTCCCACACCACGAGCGGGTTGTTGCCGCCCATTTCCAGCGCCAGCATCTTGCCCGGCTGGCCGCCGAACTGCCTGTGCAGGGCGGCGCCGGTCTGGCTGCTGCCGGTGAACAGGATGCCGTCGATGTCCGGCTGCTGGCCCAGCGCCACGCCGGTATCGCGGCCGCCGTTGACCAGGTTCAGCACGCCCTTCGGCAGGCCGGCCTGCTCCCACAACTGCACGGTCTTGACCGCGGTGCGCGGCGCGTACTCGCTCGGCTTGAAGACCACGGTGTTGCCCGCGATCAGGGCCGGCACGATGTGACCGTTCGGCAGGTGGCCCGGGAAGTTGTAGGGACCGTAGACGGCGAACACGCCGTGCGGACGGTGGCGCAGCACGGCGTTGCCGTCGGCCACTTTGCTTCCGGTCTCGCCGGTGCGTGCGTTGTAGGCCTGGACCGAGATGTCGATCTTGTTGGCCATCGTTGTCACTTCCGTGCGCGCTTCCCACAGCGGCTTGCCGACTTCCTCGGCGATGATGGAGGCCAGTTCTTCGGCATGCTCCTTGAGCAGGTCGCGAAAACGCGTGCAGATGGCGATGCGCTCGGCGAGCGGCGTGAGCGCCCAGGCTTCGAATTGCGCGCGTGCGGCGCGGACTGCGCGCTGCACATCATCAAGGGTGGAAGCGTTGCTGGTCCAGGTCTGGCGGCCGGTCGACGGGTCGATGGTGACCAGTTCCGGGCCGCTGCCGGCGAGCCACTCGCCGTTGATGTAATTCGAGAGATTAGGCATGCGCGTTCTTCCTTACATTGAGTGGCAGCGTGCGCACCTCGTCGCCGGCCTGCACGTGCAGTTGCGACAGCTCCTGGGCGCTGAGTGCGACGCGGTTGGCGCCGGGGACGGCGCGGGTGAGGATCATGCGGAAATCGGCCAGCCTGGTGTTCGACACCAGCAGGTGATCGGTCTCGCCTTCGGGCACGCTCCCGGACGCACGTTCTTCGGCGACCGCCAGCACGCTGTCGCGCACGGCGCGCAGCTCGGACACGCGGCCCTGCAGCACCGGGCCGGCGTCGAAGATGTCGACGTAGCCTTCGTAGTGCATGCCTTCGTTTTCCAGCAGCTTGCGCGCCGGCAGGGTCGAAGTGTGGACCTTGCCGATGACCTCGCGCGCCGATTCCGGCAGGTAGTCCACGTACAGCGGCTGGCGCGGCATCAGTTCGGCGATGAAGGATTTCTTGCCGATCGCGGTCAGGCCGTCGACGTGGTCGAAGTCCATCTTGAAGAAGTGGCGGCCCAGGCCCTCATAGAAAGGCGAGACGCCGTTCTCGTCCTGGAAGCCGCGCATCTCGGCGATGATCTTCTCGGTGAACAGGTGCTGGAACTGGGCGATGAACAGGAAGCGGCTTTTCGAGAGCCACTTGCCGTTGAAGCCGGCGCGGTACTGCGGCAGCAGGAACAGCGAGCACAGTTCGGACGAGCCGGTGAGGTCGTTCGACAGGTACAGCGTATCCATCCGCGTGAACACGTTCAGTTCGCGGCTGCTGTGCACCAGGGTGCCGATGCGGTAGTTGTAGAAGGGCTCGGTGAGGCCGACCGCGCCCTTGATGGCGCATACGCCGGCGATGCTTCCGTCCTGGGTGTGCTCGAGCACGAACATGTAGTCGCGCTCCTCGGGCGGGATGGTCTCGTTGAACGAGGCGACCGCCGTGGCGACGCGGTCGCCCAGCATCTTGCGGTCCGGCTTGAGGGTGGTCATGCCGCTGCCGGCCTGGCGCGCCATCTCGATCAGGGCGTCCAGGTCGGTGGTTTGTACTGCACGGATAACGAGCATGGAGTCCTCTCTCAGATGCGCACGCAGGTGACGCTGTCACCCGGGGATACGCCCAGCGCCTGCTGGGCCTCGCGCGGCAGGCAGATCACCTGGCTGGCGTCGGCCGGCGGGCAGGCCGCGATCACGGCGCGGAAATTCTGTTCGGCGCTGGCCACCATGTAGTTGACCGGTTCATCTGCGCCCGGGCTGCCGGCGGCGCGGCCGGCGCTCTCCACCTGGCGCACATGTGAGCCGCAGAACGAACGCAGCGAATTCTTGTGCGCCTGCAGGATCGGGCCGCCGTCGAAGATGTCGATGTACTCGTCGGCCTCGAAGCCCTCCTGCGTGAGCAGGTTGAACGCGAGCTGGCCGCTCGGGTGGATCTGGCCGAGGGCGGCCTGGGCGTCGCCCGGCAGGAGCGGCACGTAGACCGGATAGTGCGGCATCAGCTCGACGATCAGGGTGCGGTTGCGGGCGCCGTCGATGACGCGCTCGGCGTCGAGGAAGTCCATCTTGAAGAACTTGCGGCCCAGCGCATTCCAGAACGGCGACTGGCCGTCGCTGTCCGTGACGCCGGCCAGCGGCACGAAGAAGCGGTCGCCGAAGCGGTGCGGCGCCTGCACGGCGTACAGCAGGCGCGCGCGCGACAGCAGCGCGGCCTCGACGCCGGCGCTGTCGCGGTTGCGGATGTAGAAGCCCGACAGGTGCGAATACGCCGTCAGTTCGGAGCACAGCGTCAGCGCGTGCACGCTGTGGCTGATATTCAGGTCGCGCGAGACCTGCTGGATCACGTCGTTGCGAAACGCGAAATAGGTGCCGTTCGAGCCGGCCGACGCGTGGATGGCCGAGGTGCCGACCACCTCGCGCGTGCGCAGGTCTTCCAGCACGAACTGGTACGACTCCTCGCTCGGGATATCGACGTGGGCCGCGAACGAGGCGATGGAGCGCTCCACCGCCGCGACGATGGTTTCGCGCGTGCGCGGCAGCGTGTGCACGCCGGGAATCGTCACCGCGGCCATGGCCTCGAGGGCGCCGATGTCCGCGCGTTCTACCGGACGAACTACATACATGCGAACTCCTGGTAAGAGATCAACTCAAAGTGATCAGCTTCGGCAGCGCGGACAACCGCACCCGCAAAAAGGTGGGCCGTCCGGATGCAAGCCTTGGATCAGCCGGCGATGAAGGCCTCGACGGCGTCGCGCATCAGGCGGTCCGCTTCCGCGATGTGCTCGTCCGACACCACCAGGGCCGGCGCCAGGCGCACCACGTCCGGGCCGGCGATCAGCAGCATCAGGCCCAGCTTCTCGGCGGCCTTGGTGTAGTCCTTGGCGCGGCCCTTGAAGTCGCCCGTCATCGGCAGGCCGATGAGCAGGCCCATGCCGCGCGGCTTGCCGAACACCTGCGGGTAGTCGTCCGACAGCTTCTCGAGGTTGGCGAAAATCCTGGCGCTGGCTTGCTTGACGCGCGCCAGGAAGGCCGGGTCGTTGATGGTCTCGACGACTTTCAGGCCGACGGTGCCGGCCAGCGGGTTGCCGCCGTAGGTGGTGCCGTGCGAGCCGACGCCGAAGTGCTCGGCGATGGCGTGGGTGGTCAGCATGGCGCCGATCGGATAGCCGTTGCCCAGCGCCTTGGCCGAGGTCAGGATGTCCGGGGTCACCCCCATCTGCTCGTAGGCGTAGAAGGTGCCGGTGCGGCCCACGCCCGACTGCACTTCGTCGAACACCAGCAGCGCGCCGGTCTGGTCGCACAGTTCACGCAGCGCGGCGAGGAAGTCCGGGTTGCCCGGG
The DNA here is from genome assembly GCF_042432755.1 of Massilia consociata. Taxonomy (NCBI): domain Bacteria; kingdom Pseudomonadati; phylum Pseudomonadota; class Betaproteobacteria; order Burkholderiales; family Oxalobacteraceae; genus Massilia; species Massilia consociata. Next base: position 39,863 of record NZ_JBHLWP010000019.1, on the reverse strand, counting down.
ATGACGCCGCCCTCGCCCTGGATAGGTTCGACGATCACGGCGGCGACATCGTCGGTGATCGCGGCGCGCGCGGCCTCGATGTCGTTGTACGGGATGTGGCTCAGTTCCTGCGGCAGCGGCTCGAAGCCTTCGGTGTACTTCGGCTGGCCGCCGACCGACACGGTGAACAGGGTGCGGCCATGGAAGGACGACAGGCAGGACACGATGCGCGACTTGTGCGGGCCGAACTTGGTATGCGCGTATTTACGGGCGAGCTTCAGGGCCGCCTCGTTGGCTTCGGCGCCCGAGTTGCAGAAGAAGGCACGGTCGGCGAAGGTGGCCTCGGTCAGGGCCATGCCCAGGCGCAGCACCGGCTCGTTGGTGTAGCCGTTGCCGAGGTGCCAGAGGGTGTTGATCTGCTGCGTCAGGGCCTCGACCAGGGCCGGGTTGGCGTGGCCGAGGCTCGAGACGGCGATGCCCGAGGTGAAGTCGAGGTAACGCTTGCCTTCCTGGTCCCACACTTCCAGGCCCGCCGCGCGCACCGGCACCATCGCGGCCGGGGCATAGGTCGGGACGAGGACTTCGTCGAAGGTCTGCCGAGTGACAGGCCGCGTGGTGACACCCGAATCAAGCTTTGCGTTCATGGCTTCTTCCTCATCATTCAAAGACGGTTTGCGTACGGACGGATTGCCGCACTGGACCAAGCCATTATAGAAACGCTGTGTGACAAGTTCTTGCAGAACTGCGACAGGGATTTTCGTTTTTAGTCGGAGAAATATTGCGGGAAAGCCAACAACCTCCGCGACGTCGTTCCGGCAAAGACCGGAACCCCATTTTCTGTGCTTACAGGTACTGCTTGCTTCTCACTGTGCGCTGGAATGGGATCCCGGCCTGCGCCGGGATGAGGACTCAACGGTTGGCAGGGAAAGCCCGAGACAGTGGTGTGCCGGCAGAAAATACGACACGGTGGCCGCGCCTCACTGCCCCAGCTTCCTCTGCCTTTCCTCCCGTGGCGTGTTTCCGAACAGTGCCCCGAACGCCGTCGAAAAGTGCGAGCCCGACGAGAACCCGCACATCAGTCCCACCTGCACGATCGAATAATTAGTTTCCAACAACAGTTTGCGGGCGCGCTGCAGGCGCAGTTCGAGGTAGTAGCGCGACGGCAGGCTGCCGAGGTACTGCTTGAACAGGCGCTCGAGCTGGCGGCGCGAGATGCCGGCCAGCTGCGCGATCTCGTCGGTCGAGAGCGGCTCTTCGATATTCGCTTCCATCAGCGCCACCGCCTCGGTCAGTTTCGGCTGCAGGGTGCCGAACCTGGCCTGCAGCGCCACCCGCTGGCGCTCGTCCTTGCCGCGCACCCGGTCCACGCACAGGATTTCCTTGACCTGGGCCTGCACCGCCGCGCCGAACAGCATCTCGACCAGGGTCAGGGCGAAATCGATGCTGGCCGCGCCGCCGCAGCAGGTCAGGCGGTTGCCGTCGACCTCGTACAGGTTGGGCGTGAACAGGGCCTGCTCCGCCAGCGCATTCGTGTCGGGATAAAGCGCCCAGGGCAGCGCCGTGCGCACGCCGTGCAGCGCGCCGGCGTCGGCCAGCCACAGCACCCCGGCGCCGACCCCGCCCCAGAACGGCGCGGCGCGGCAGCGCTCGACCAGGGCGCGGCAGTTGGCGGGCTTCAGGGCCGCTTCGGCCTCGTCGGCCACCAGCAGCACTAGGTGCCAGTGGCGGGCGGCATCGGCTGCGAACTTGTCGGGACTACGCACGTCCACGTGCAGCAATTCGGGGCCCACGAGCTTGGCCGCCAGGCGCAGCGGCTGGGCCAGGCCGGACCAGGTCAGCATGTCCGGTGCGCCCGCGTTCACCAGCAGCACGCGCAGCGGGCGTTCCTGTGCCAGCAGGGACAGGTCAGCAGGCTGCATCGGGAAGGATCGGCAGGATCATCGGGGACGGGCGGGGCGGCCGGTGGTCAACATCGTCCGCTATCATACAAGAGTTCAACAGTAACGGAGCCGATGTGCCGGGACCGCCGCCGGGATCGGGCAAAGTGCCGGCAGCGGCTATAATCTCGCCCCATGGGGGAACGATATTTAAAGAGCGTCCGGCTGCTGGCCGAGTGCATGCAGGGATTCGAGCGTTTTTCCGGCGAATCGGTGCGCCAGCACGGGCTGACGCATGCGCAGTTCGATATCATTGCCACGCTGGGCAATACGTCCGGCATGAGCTACAAGGAACTGGGCGAGCGCACCCTGATCACCAAGGGCACGCTCACCGGCGTCATCGAACGGTTGGAACAGAAGGGCCTCGTGGTGCGCGAACGCAGTAGCGACGACAAACGCTCGTTCTTCGTGCGGCTCACTGCCGCCGGCGAAGGCGTGTTCGAAGATGTGTTCCCGAAGGTCGTGGCGCATGGCAAGCAGCTGTTTGCCGGCTACAGCAACGCCGACTTCGAGGCCCTCGATGGCGCCCTGCGCCTGCTGCGCGACCGCATCGCCGCCGGCGGACTCCCCCCTCACCCTCCACAGACAAAGGAATTGCCTTGAAAACATCCCTGATCGAAGGCAAAAAGCCTGCCCATTTCGACAAGCACATCATCGGTAACCTGCTGCTCGACGTGGCCCCCCTGGCCGAAGTCCAGGAAGAGCCGATGCTGATCGGCGTACGCAACGACGCGGGCGAGATCTACCGCATGATCGGGGCCAGCACGCTCAACAGCTTCATGAACGCCGTCGAGGAACTCTACGACCTGGGCCTGGAAGACGAATTGCAGGACACCGAAGAGCAGAAGGAAGGTTGCGACGCCATCTTCAGCGAACCCTGAGCAGCACCGGCCGGGCGCGTGATCGAATAATACCCTGGAGCAATTCTTACCAGCCCGGCCGGGCAATGGGGGTATAATTTTTCGATGGACCGACTCTCCGCCCTCAAGAGCATCGCCGCCCAGGCCGGCCGCGGCGAACTCAGTTTCCCCACGAACGTCGATGCGACGCTCAAGCTGCAGCGCGCACTGAACGAACCCGACTGCCACACCGACATGGCGGCGCGCCTGGTGCAGGCCGAACCGCTGCTGGCCGCGCGCACGGTGGCGATCGCCAACTCGGTCGCCTACAACCGCGCCGGCCATGACGTCACCAACGTGCGCGCCGCCGTCCAGCGCGTGGGCTTTCGCACGCTCGGCGCCCTGGCCGCGTCCGTGATCGTGCGCCAGCTGGCGAGCGAAATCACCGACCCCGGCCTGCGCGCCAAGGCCGACCAGCTGTGGATCCACTCGGCCCACGTGGCGGCGCTGGCCCAGGTGATCGCGCGCCGTGTCTCTTTCGTCGATCCGGAAACCGCACTGTTCGCCGGCATCGTGCACGAAGTGGGCGGCTTCTACCTGCTGTCGCGCGCCGAGGAATTCCCCGGCCTGGTGGACGACTGCGCCGACGAATGGATCGAGCACGGCGAAGTGGCGATCGGCCGCGGCGTGCTGCTCAAGCTCGGCGTGCCGGTGCCCGTGATGGGGGCGATCGAAGCGCTGTGGAACGGCATGCGCGCGCTGCCGCCGGAAACCCTGGGCGACACCCTGCTGCTGGCCAAGGACCTGGCGCCCTTCCCGTCGCCGCTGCATGCGCGCCCGGGCGCCACCACGCCGGAGAGTGCGGCCACCATCGACTTCACGGTGGGCCAGGGCACGCTGGCGCAGGTCCTCGCCGAATCGGGCGAGGAAGTGAAGAGCCTGACCGCGGCGCTTCTGTAGCAGCCAAAAAAATGCCCGCTCGGGGAGCGGGCAAAGTCCAAAACTAGGGATGTCCTGAAAGAGACGGTTCCACTATAGGTCCCGCACCAGTCCGCTTCCGTGCGCTGATTCACACAGCGCCGCTTTTCCGCGTTGTTGCGCGGCTGCCGCACACTGCCGTGCAACAGGCAAAAAAAACCCGCTTCCGTGGAAGCGGGTAAAGTCCAAAACTAGGGATGTCCTGAAAGAGACGAGTCCACTTTATCGCTCGGAACGCCTGTGCTCGGTGCGTTGATTCACACACAGGAGGAATTTGTACGGTTACCACGGTCGAAGGCAGCGTGGGCCGACCCGTGGATTGGATGATCTGTCGTGAATGTGTATCGCGGCTTCACCAGGCAAACCCGTATTGCTAAGATCGGCCAAATTTCCAAAAGGAATTAGTAACCGATGAACCAGCAGCGCCGCACCTTCCTCGCCCACGCCCTGGCCGGCGCGGGCCTCCTGACCCTTGCCCCGGCCCAGGCCGTATCCGCCCCCGGCGTCCTGATCCCGAATGTGACCGGCCTGTATCCGGTGGAAGTGGCCCGGGTGGTCGCTCCCGTGTCCACCGCGGACGTGGTCCGGGCGGTGCGGGAATGGCCCGGGAAGATCGCGGTTGGCGGCGGGCGCTACAGCATGGGAGGCCAGGTGGCCGTCACGGGCGGCCTGCACCTGGACATGCGCGCCATGAAGGGGCTGGTCCGGCTCGATGCCGGCGCCAGGGTGGCGCGGGTCCAGGCCGGGATGCGCTGGCGCGACCTGCAGGACCTGCTCGACCCGCTCGGGCTGGCCGTGCACACGATGCAGAGCTTTTCCAATTTCACGGTGGGCGGCGCGGTGTCGGTCAACGCGCATGGCCGGTATGTCGGCAACGGCCCCGTGGTCAACTCGGTCCGGGCCCTGCAGCTCGTCCTTGCCGACGGTTCGACCGTGGAAGCGAGCCGCACCCGCCATGCCGACCTGTTCCGCGCTGCCGCGGGCGGCTATGGCGCCATCGGCGTGATCACCGAAGTCGAACTCGCGCTTACGCCCAACACCCGCATCGAGCGGGTGGTCGAAGAAGTGGCGCTCGACGACTACCCGGCCTGGTTCCGGCGGGTCGTGGAAACGGTGGACAAGGACAGCGGCTGCATTTTCCACAATGCCGACCTGCTGCCGCCCTCCTTCGACGCTCCGGTCGCGGTGTCCTGGCGCAGCACCACGAAGCCCCTCACCGAGCCTGCCAGGCTGGTTCCGCGCGGGCAGTCGTACGCGCTGAACCAGAACGTGCTGTTCGCCCTGACCGAGCTGCCCCGCGGCGACCTCCTGCGCAGCAAGCTGATCCACCCTCTCCTGCTGGAGCGCCCAAGCGTCAAGTGGCGCAAGGCCGGCGACTGGACACGCGAGATGATCGACACGGCGCTGCGCTTCGGCGGGCGCTACTACCTTCCGTACCAGCTGCACGCCACGCGGGAACAGTTCGACCGGGCCTATCCGGAAGCGGCGGCGCTGCGCCTGCTGAAACGCCGGGTCGATCCGGCCGGCCGATTTTCCAACGAACTCTGGGCAACGTACCTGTGATGGCTGGACAGCCAGGCGGGCAGTTGCGGGGGCAGCAGGCAAAAAAAAACCCGCTCCGGTTGGGGAGCGGGTGAAGTCCAAAACTAGGGATGTCCTGAAAGAGACAGGTCCACTATAGGGACCGCTCCACTTTGTTTCTGTGCGTTACCGCACACAAGCCCGCAACTTGCCATAAAGGCTTGATTAAATGTAAAAAAGCCGCCACGGCCTGGGGCCGGGCGGCTTTGTCGATACCAACGCGGGTCAGACGACGGCGCCGTCGGTCTCGTCCTTTTCCTTGACCGGCTTGATCAGGTCTTCGCGCTTCACGCCCAGCCACATGGCGATCGCGGCGGCGACGAACACCGACGAGTAGATACCGAAGAGAATACCGATGGTCAGCGCGATCGCGAAGTAGTGCAGCGCCTGGCCGCCGAAGAACAGCATCGACAGCACCATCATCTGCGTCGAACCGTGGGTGATGATGGTACGCGAGATGGTGCTGGTGATCGCGTGGTCGATCACTTCCGGCACGCTCATCTTGCGCTGCTTGCGGAACATCTCGCGGATCCGGTCGAAGATGACGACCGATTCGTTGACCGAGTAGCCCATCACCGCCAGGGTCGCCGCCAGCACCGTGAGCGAGAACTCCCATTGGAAGAAGGCGAAGAAGCCGAGGATGATGACCACGTCGTGCAGGTTCGCGAAGATTGCCGCGACCGCGAATTTCCACTCGAAGCGCACTGCCAGGTAGATGACCACGCCGATTACCACCATGATCAGTGCGCTCAGGCCGTTCTGCGCCAGCTCTTCGCCGACCGCCGGGCCGACGAATTCGACGCGCTGCAGGCTCACCAGTTCCTGGCCGTTTGCGGCCACGCAGTTGGTGTGGTTGACCTGCTCGCCCTTGTCGGTGGTGACCTGGCTCACCTTCGGCGTGCCCTGTTCGGACGCGCAGATGGCATCGAACACCTTCGACGAGGTGCCCGCCGCAGCCTGGCCCTCGATGATCGGCAGGCGCAGCATGATGTCCTGCGCGGTGCCGAAGCTGGCCACCTCAGGCGCTTCGTAGCCGATGCCGCGCAGCGTGGAGCGGATCTTTTCCTGGTCCGCCGCGTGCGGGTAGCGCAGTTCCATCACGGTACCGCCGGTGAACTCCACCGAGTAATGCAGGCCCTTGGTCACCAGGAAGAACACCGCCGCCAGGAAGGTCACGATCGAGATCACATTGAGGATCACGGCGTGGCGCATGAACGGGATATCCCGTTTGATCTTGAAAAATTCCATCGTTATTCCTGAGTAGCGTTTTGCTTGTTAGGCGTGAAACCCTGTTTCCAGACCGTGCCGATCGAGATGTTCGTCAGTTTCTTCTTGCGGCCGTACCAGAGGTTGATGAGGCCACGGGCCACGAACACCGCCGAGAACATCGAGGTCAGGATGCCCAGGCAGTGCACCACGGCGAAACCGCGCACCGGACCGGAACCGAAGATCAGCAGCGCCAGGCCGACGATCAGGGCGGTGGCGTTAGAGTCGAAAATCGTGTCCCAGGCATGCTTGAAGCCGGCGTTGATCGCCACCTGTGGTGCGGCGCCCGCACGCAATTCCTCGCGGATGCGTTCGTTGATCAGCACGTTCGAGTCGATCGCCATGCCGAGCGTCAGCGCGATTGCCGCGATACCCGGCAAGGTCAGGGTGATCTGCATCATCGACAGCAAGGCCAGCAGGAACAGCACGTTCGCCGCCAGCGCCACTGCGCTGACGATGCCGACCACGTGGTAGTAGATGATCATGAAGGCCGCGATGGCCACGAAGCCCCAGATGGTGGACTGCAGGCCGCGCTCGATGTTCTCGGCGCCCAGTTGCGGGCCGATCACGCGTTCCTCGATGAATTCCATCGGCGCCGACAGCGCGCCCGAGCGCAGCAGCAGCGCCAGCTCGTTCGCGTCCTGCGAGGTGCCCATGTTCGTGATCTGGAAGGTCGAGCCGAGTTCGCTCTGGATGGTCGGGGCCGACAGCACGCTGTACTTGCCCTTTTCCTTCAGCAGGATCGCCATGCGCTTGCCGATATTGTCGCGGGTGGCCTGGCGGATGCGGCGGCCGCCGTCGCCGTTCAGGTCGAGCGACACGGCCGGCTGCTGGTTCTGGTCGAAGCTGGCGACGGCGCTCGAGATGTAGTCGCCGGTCAGGATGATGTCCTTCGACACCACCACCGGGGCGCCGCGGCCTTCGGTGAACAGTTCGGAATTGAGCGGAATGGCGGCGGTCAGCTCGGTACCCGGGGTCACGGTCTGGTCGACCATGCGCAGTTCCAGGGTGGCGGTGCGGCCGATGATGTCCTTGGCGCGCGCCACGTCCTGCACGCCCGGCAACTGCACGATGATGCGGTCGGCGCCCTGCTGCTGGATGATCGGCTCGGTAGTGCCCAGCTCGTTGATACGCTTGGACAGGGTGGCAATGTTCTGCTTCACGCCCTCTTCCACGGTACGCTTGAGCGCGTCCTCCTTGAGGGTGAGAACCAGCTTCAGTTCGGTGCCGTCGGCGGTCTCGGCGAAGTTCAGGTCCTGGAACTGCCTGGCGAGCGTATTGCGTGCCGCGGCGCGCGTCTCGACGTCGCGGAAGCGCACTTCGACGGTGTTGCCGACGCGTTCGATGCCGGCATGGCGGATGTTCTGGTCGCGCAACTGGCTGCGCACGCCGGCCTGCACGCCCTTGACCTTGGTGTCGAGGACGGCGTTGGCATCGACCTGCAGCAGGAAGTGCACGCCGCCGCGCAAGTCCAGGCCCAGGTTCATGGGCAGCGCGTTGATCGCCTGCATCCAGGCAGGCGTATTCTTCACCAGGTTGACGGTGACGATGTAATCGGGATCTTCGGGGTCGCGGTTCAGGTCGCGCTCGAGCGCCAGCTTCGCCTTGAACTGGGCGTCGGTGCTGCCGAAGCGGGCCCGCACCGAAGTGCTGTTGCCGGAGCCCTCGAGGGCAATGCCGGTGGCCGGAACACCGTTGCGCTTGAGCGCATCCTCGACCAGGCCCACCGTGGCGCTGGTGATATTGACCGTCGATTTACCGGTGGTGACCTGCAGTGCCGGCGATTCGCCGAAGTAGTTCGGCGCCGTGTACAGCACACCCAACAGGAGCGCAACGGCGATCAGTAGATATTTCCAGACGGGATAGCGATTCATAGTGTTCCAGCATTCAATGTTGGGCACGGCGCGGCCCGCCGGGCCGGCGCCTCGTGCTTACTGAGCTTACAGGGCCTTCAGGGTGCCTTTCGGAAGCAGCGTCGTCACTGCGTTCTTCTGGACCACGATTTCGGTACCGGTCGACACTTCGATCGTCACGGTGGTGTCGGCCACCTTGGTCACGCGGCCGAGGATGCCGCCGGCGGTTGCCACTTCATCGCCCTTGGCGAGCGCGTCCATCATCGCTTTCAGCTCGCGCTGGCGTTTCTGCTGCGGACGGATCATGAGGAAGTACATGACCACGAACATCAGGATCAGCGGCAGGAAAGTGGTCAGGCTGCCCATCAGGCCTGGGTCGGCTGCGGTACCGGTGGCAGTTTGCGCGTACGCGTTGGAAATGAACACAAGAACTCCGATTGTGGTGGGATTAAAAAAATTAAGCGGTGTATTCTAGCACCGGCAATGCGGCCGGAGACAATCTGGAGGTATGTAGGATTGCAATTCCAGATTGCAAGATGTTGCAGGAAATTTAATGTAGCGCAGATGTCGAGCGGGCAGGCGGACGTGAAGTACGCCGCGACCTTGCCAGCTCAACAGTTAGCCCTCGCTTACGCCAGCGCCCGCTCACACCCCGCGCGAGCGGTCCGCCGCGAACTGGATGCGGAACTCGTTGAACCGGTCCGCATCGATCGCATCGCGCATCTCCTGCATGATCTTCAGGTAGAAGTGCAGGTTGTGGATGGTGTTCAGCCGCGCCCCCAGGATCTCGTTCGAGCGGTGCAGGTGGTGCAGGTAGGCGCGCGAGAAATTCTTGCAGCAGTAGCAGTCGCAGCTCTCGTCCAGCGGCGCCGCGTCGTCCTTGTAGCGCGCGTTCTTGATCTTGACGTCGCCGAAGCGCGTGAACAGCCAGCCGTTGCGTGCGTTCCGGGTCGGCATCACGCAGTCGAACATGTCGACGCCGTTGGCCACGCCCTCGACCAGGTCTTCCGGCGTGCCGACGCCCATCAGGTAGTGCGGCTTGTTCTCCGGCAGGCGGGGGCCGACGTGGGCCAGGATGCGCTGCATGTCTTCCTTCGGCTCGCCCACCGACAACCCGCCGATCGCCAGGCCCGGGAAGTCGATGTCTTCCAGACCACTAAGGGACTCGTCGCGCAGGTGCTCGTACATGCCGCCCTGGACAATGCCGAACAGCGCGTTCGGGTTCTCGCCGGCCTTGAACTCGTTCATCGAGCGCTGGGCCCAGCGCAGCGACATGCGCATCGACTTGGCCGCCTCTTCGGCCGTCGCGGGTCTCCCATCTATTTCGTAGGGGGTGCATTCGTCGAACTGCATCACGATGTCCGAATTGAGCGAACGCTGGATCTGCATCGACACCTCGGGCGACAGGAACTGGCGCGAACCGTCGATCGGCGAGGCGAACTTCACGCCCTCTTCCGTGATCTTGCGCATCGCGCCCAGCGAAAACACCTGGAAGCCGCCCGAGTCGGTCAGGATCGGGCCATCCCAGCCCATGAACTTGTGCAAGCCGCCGAACTTGTCCAGCACGGCCGTGCCCGGGCGCAGCCACAGGTGGAAGGTGTTACCCAAGATGATCTGCGAACCCACCTCCTTCAGCTCGACCGGCGACATCGCCTTGACCGAGCCGTAGGTCCCGACCGGCATGAAGATCGGGGTTTCGATGGTGCCATGGTTGAGCTTCAGGCGGCCGCGGCGTGCGTGCGACAGGCCGCTGGTATCCTTTTTGAGTAGCGTAAATTCGAGCATCGGTGTCTTTAGCGTGAGTTTGTCGTCAGCAGCATGGCGTCGCCATAGCTGAAGAAGCGGTATTCGTTGGCGATCGCATGCTGGTAGGCCTTGCGGATCTCGTGGTAACCGGCAAACGCCGACACCAGCATCATGAGCGTCGACTTCGGCAAATGGAAATTGGTGATCAGGCGCGTGACCGTTTTGAACGTGTAGCCCGGCGTGATGAACAGCGCCGTGTCGTTACTGCCTGCCACCAATTGGCCCGACTGCGAGGCCGATTCCAGCGCGCGCAAGGACGTGGTGCCGACGGCGACCACGTCGCGGCCTGCCGCCTTTGCGGCACGCACCGCGTCGACCGTCTCCTGGGCAATCGTGTACCACTCGGAGTGCATCTTGTGCGCCGAGAGGTCCTCGACCCGCACTGGCTGGAAGGTGCCGGCGCCCACGTGCAGCGTGACGAAGGCGAGTTTCACACCCTTCGCCTGCAGCTTGTCGAGGAGCGGCTGGTCGAAGTGCAGGCCGGCGGTGGGCGCGGCCACCGCGCCCGGCTCTTTCGAGTAGACGGTCTGGTAGCGCTGCTCGTCGAATTCGTCGGCGGTGTGCTCGATGTAGGGCGGCAGCGGCAGGCGGCCGTGGGCCTCGATCAGCTCGAACACGTCGCCGCCCTCTTCCGGAAAGTGCAAGGTGAAGAACTCGCCGGCGCGCTCGCCGGTCGTGACGTCGAAGGCGTCGGCCAGGCGGATGCGGTTGCCCGGCTTGGGCGACTTGGAGGCGCGCACCTGCGCCAGCACGGTCCGGTTGTCGAGCACGCGCTCGACCAGCACCTCGACCTGGCCACCGGTTTCCTTGACGCCGAAGAAGCGTGCCTTGAGCACGCGCGTGTTGTTCATGACCAGCAGGTCGCCCGGCTGGAGCTGGTCGACGATGTCGGCAAAATGGCGGTCGGTGATCTGGTCGCCATCGAGCTGCAGCAGGCGCGAGGCGCTGCGGTCCGGCAGCGGCAGCTGCGCGATCCGTTCTGGCGGCAGGTCGAAATCGAAATCGGAAAGCGAGTACATTGTCGTCAATTCTGGGAAAATGAAGGCTGTCAGCCTTACAATAGAGGCTGCAGCGCGTGCGGCGAACCCTCTATTTTACGCCAGCAAAGCCCAAACTGCCGCAATATGCCCGCCACCAAGACCACATCCGCCCCTAAAACCACCGAATCGAAGCTCGCCCGGCTGGGGCTGCGCACCGACATGGACCTGGTGCTGCACCTGCCGATGCGCTACGAGGACGAGACCAAGGTCGTCACGATCCGCGAAGCGAGCATGCGCGGCCTGCAGACCTGGCAGGTCGAAGGCGTGGTGGTCAGGAATGAAATCACGTACAAGCCGCGGCGCCAGCTGCTGGTGCAGATCGCCGACGAGACCGGCGAGCTGCAGCTGCGCTTCATGAATTTCTACGGCAGCCAGGTCAAGCAGCTGTCCGAAGGCGTGCGGGTACGCGCGCGCGGCGAGCTGAAACACGGCTTCTTCGGGGCCGAGATGGTCCACCCCACTTACAAGGTGATCAACGAGGGCGCACCGCTGCCCACGTCGCTCACCCCGGTGTATCCGGCAGGCGAAGGCCTGTCGCAGACGGTGATGCGGCGCGCGATCGCGGATGCCATGAAGCGGGTGGACTGGCGCGACACGCTGCCCAACGCGTTTCTCTCGCGCCTGCAGCTGTGGGACTTCGAACCGTCGGTGCGCCTGCTGCACTACCCGCCGGCGGACGTCGACGAATACGCCCTCACCGAGCGCTCGCACCCGGCCTGGACGCGGATGAAGTTCGACGAGCTGCTGGCGCAGCAGCTGTCGCTCAAGAGAGCGCAGCGCGCGCGCCGCGAAAAAGGCGCCCCGCAACTGCGCGCGGTGGGCGAGCTGTCCGAAGCCTTCCTGGCAACGCTTCCCTTCAAGCTCACCGGCGCGCAGCAGCGCGTGGTGAAGGAAATCCGCGCCGACCTGCGCGAGGGTTACCCGATGCAGCGCCTGCTGCAGGGCGACGTCGGCAGCGGCAAGACCGTGGTGTCGGCGCTGGCCGCCGCCCAGGCCATCGACAGCGGCTACCAGGCCGCCCTGATGGCGCCGACCGAGATCCTGGCCGAGCAGCACTTCCGCAAGATCGCCGCCTGGATGGAACCGCTCGGCGTCAAGGTGGCCTGGCTGACCGGCAGCCTGAAGAAAAAGGAAAAGGACGCGGCCAAGGAACGGATCGAATCGGGCGAAGCGAATCTGGTGATCGGCACCCACGCGCTGATCCAGGACACGGTGCAGTTCGCCAGGCTGGGCCTGGTCATCGTCGACGAGCAGCACCGCTTCGGCGTCGGCCAGCGCCTGACCCTGCGCAACAAGGGCAGCGACGGCCTGGTGCCGCACCAATTGATGATGTCGGCCACGCCGATCCCGCGCACCCTGGCCATGACCTATTACGCCGACCTGGAAGTGTCCGTCATCGACGAACTGCCGCCGGGCCGCAGCCCGATCGTCACCCGCGCCATCGACCAGAACCGGCGCGACGAGGTGATCGAGCGGGTGCACGCGGCGGCGCAGGAAGGCCGCCAGGTGTACTGGGTCTGCCCCTTGATCGAGGAATCCGAGGTGCTGCAGCTGCAGACCGCGACCGAAACCTACGAGACCCTGGCCGAAGCCCTGCCGGACCTGCAGGTTGGGCTGGTGCACGGGCGCCTGAAGCCGGCCGAAAAACAGGTGATCATGGACGCCTTCATCGAAGGCAGCATCCACGTGCTGGTGGCCACCACCGTCATCGAGGTCGGCGTCGACGTGCCGAACGCCTCCCTGATGGTGATCGAGCACGCGGAGCGCTTCGGCCTGTCGCAGCTGCACCAGTTGCGCGGCCGCGTCGGCCGGGGTACGGCCGCAAGCGTGTGCTTACTTCTCTACCAGAGCCCATTGGGCCAGGTGGCCAAGCAGCGCCTGATGACGATGCGCGAGACCACCGACGGCTTCGAGATCGCGCGGCGCGACCTGGAGATCCGCGGCCCCGGCGAATTCCTGGGCGCGCGCCAGTCGGGCGAAGCGATGCTGCGCTTTGCCGACCTGGAAGCGGACCAGTGGATCGTGGAAAAGGCGCGCGATGTGGCGCAATACCTGCTGGACAACGGCGATCGGCCGGAATACATGGCGATCGTGGATGCGCACCTGACGCGCTGGCTCGGCGGGCGCGAGGAATTCCTGAAGGTCTGAAGGGCGGCCTCAGGCCAATGCCAGTTCGTAGGGTGGGCGGCTCCACCCGACAACATGAACGCCAGACGCTGCGGATGCCGCCCACACGCTCAAGCCACCGTGATGCTGCCTGCGCGGCCCTTCATGCACCTGTTGAACGCGTGGGCGGCGCTGGCTTGCTCGCGCTGTCGGTAGAGCCGCCCACCCTACGTGTCCTCGCGTTCTCAAGTGATTGGCGTTGGGCCTCAGGCAGCTTTGCCCCCAGTTTTTTGCGACAAGCGCACGGTCCAGCCTCCATCCTCCTGTCCGACGAGCTTCAATGACGGGTATGCCCTGAGCATGTCGATCAACTTCGGATAGCCGAACTGTTTCGATGAAAATCCTGGTTTTATTTTCTGGAGCTGGCTGCCCAACGGCCCCAGGTGAACCACATCTTCCCCGCTATCGGCGGCCAGCCGCCTGATTGCTTCGATGACGAATGCCGGTTGCCGCTTGGCGATCGGAACGGGATGCGCCGCAACGACATGCAGTGCCGCCGGCGCGCTGTGCGCCTGGTCCTGTTTCGGCTGCGGCTCTGCCGGAATGAATTCGAAGAAGCTGTCGCATGCATTGCGCAGCGCGGCCGGCGTCTTCGCCTCCCCGACGATATGCACTGCCGCGCCCCGCTCGCGCAACTTGCGGCAAAGATAGGCAAAGTCGGAATCGCTCGTCACCAGTACGAAGCTGTCGGCCCGGGCATCCAGGAACGTTTCCAGCGCATCCAATGCAAGTGCGATATCGGACGTGTTCTTGCCGGGCGCGTACTGGAATTGCAGGCAGGGCGTGAACGCCATCTGGACGAGCGCCTCCTGCCAGCGATTGGTGAGCGCGGTGTGATTGCCGAAGCCGCGCTTGATGACAACGCGTCCGCATTCCACGGCGCACTTCAGCGCATAATCCAGGACCAAGGGATTGGCATTGTCGCAGTCGACCAGGATCGCGACGCGTTTATCGGTGACCAAGCTGGCTTCTCCTTGACAGGCTATTGGCGTGCCCTGCTGCGGCAACTCAGGCGCTGATCGCGCTGGTGAACGTCAGCCGGTTCCCGAACGGATCCTTGACCGACATGTCGCGCGAACCCCAGGGGGTATCGTCGACATGGGGACGGGCATACCCATACTGCTTTCCCGCCAGCTCGGTATGGTAAACATCGATGTCGTCGACCTCGATGCGCAGCGCCGCACCGGGGCAGCAGTCGCCGTGGTGCTCGCTCAGGTGCAGCACGCACCCATCGCGCGACACCTGCAGGTACAGGGGCAGGCCCGGTTCGAAACGGTGCTCCCAGTCGACCCGGAAGCCGAGGAAACCGACGTAGAACTCGCGGGCTTTCGCTTCGTCGAAGATGCGCAGGATGGGAATGACGGCGCGCATGAGTGCTCCTTCAGGAACGATCGGGAAGATCACCCCAGTATTCGCCCCCCGGCTGCCACTGTCAACTCAGCCTGCATACGCAAGTCACGCCTTGCGGTCCGCCGCGTAGACCAGCCCGATCTGGCGCCGGATCTCGTCCAGCACGCCCATCAGCGCCAGCGTTTCTTCCAGCCGCATGGCCGGGCTCTCGGTCAATCCGGCGAGGAAGCAACGCTGCGCTTCCATCACCTCGTGCACGTAGCCGTTGCCGAGATACGGGGTGTCGACCGTGCGCGAGGAACCGTCCTCGAGCGCCACCGTCACCGAGCGGGCACGGTGGAACATCGTGTTCATGCGCACCTGTCCACGGGTGCCCGACACCGTCAGCTCGCACGGCGTGCGCGCCTGGAACGAGCAGCTGCACACGGACATGCCGCCGGCTTCGTGCTTGAGCGTGAAGCCCGTTTGCACGTCCACGCCGGTCGCTCCCATCTGCGCCTGCGCCTTGATCTCGGCCACCGGCCCGAGCAGCGCGGTGGCGATCGACAGCGGGTAGATGCCGAGGTCCAGCAGCGCGCCGCCGCCCAGCTCCGGATTGAACACGCGGTGCTCGGGACCGAAGTTCGCCGTGAAGCCGAAATCGGCCACGACCTGGCGCACCTCGCCGATCTCGCCGGAGGCGATGATGCGTTTCACCTCGTCGAAGGCCGGCAGGTAGCGCGTCCACATCGCCTCCATCAGGAACAGGCGGCGCGTGCGCGCCAGCGTGACGACCTGCTCGGCTTCGCGCAGGTTCATCGAGAACGGCTTCTCGACCAGCACGCCCTTCCCGGCGCGCAGCGCCATCAGGGCGTTGTCCGCATGCTGCGGGTGCGGCGTGGCGACATAGACCAGGTCGATGCCGCCGGCGTCGACCAGTTCCTGGTAGTCGCCGTAGGCAGCGGGCGCGCCGAACTCCTGCGCGAAGGCGTGTGCCTTGTCGTGGCTGCGCGACGCGACGGCGGCGAGCACCGCGCCCGGCACGTCCTTGAGTGCGTTGGCAAAGGCACGGGCGATCTTGCCCGTGCCGAGGATTCCCCAGCGTACTGCGTCTGACATCAGGCTTCCTTTCAGTTCGTGCTGTCGTGCTTGCGTTTGGGACGAAACACGGTGGTGTCGAGGTAGAAGTCGCGGTCCTGCCCCGGCCACCAGCCGGGCACGCCGAGCATCGGCAGCGGCGTGAAGCCCGAGGTGTGCAAGGCCTGGTCCGCCAGCTGCGCCGCGACCTGCGCATCGATCCATGCGCGCTGCGCGTCATGGCCGAGCGCAAAATAATCATCGCCGGCGACGATGACGCGCGTATGCGCCGTGATCGCCTTGCGCGGCGCCACCAGCTTTTCCATCAGCGCGTGGCCGAACAGCCAGACTTGCACATCGGGCCCGTACATGGCGCGCTTCTCGAACAGCGCGGCGAGCCAGTCGTGCGCCCGCAATGCGTCCACCAGCGTGCGCCCGGGTTCGCCTGCGCGCACGACCAGCAGCGCGGCGTTCTCATCAAAAATGGTGGCGGCGTCGCGCGCCGCGCCGCGCGACTTGCCGATGCCGGCCTGCGCGATCTGCGCCGCCTGCAGGGCATTCAGCTGGCGCTTGATGAGCGGGAAGGTCTGCCACACCAGCCCGTTGAAGAAGTCGTGCAGGTTGTCCCTGGTCGGGA
Organism: Massilia consociata; assembly: GCF_042432755.1. Taxonomy (NCBI): domain Bacteria; kingdom Pseudomonadati; phylum Pseudomonadota; class Betaproteobacteria; order Burkholderiales; family Oxalobacteraceae; genus Massilia; species Massilia consociata. Next base: position 23,375 of record NZ_JBHLWP010000019.1, on the reverse strand, counting down.
CATTGCCGGTGGCGCCGATGAATTCCTCGTAGGCGGTCCCTTCCGGCAGCGCGGCCTGCGGGACGAAGCGCAGCGGCAGGCCGCGGTGGTTGCGCAGCGCGAGCGCTTCGGCGTTGCGGTTGAAGGCATCGATGAAGGCCTCACCGTCCAGCCCGAGCCGGGCGAATGCCGGCCGCACCGCGTCGTACCAGGGACGCGACCAGTCGATCTGCGACAGCATATGAATGCCGACCCGGTCCGCTTACACCATCTTCCAGTTGATGGTCTCGCCGGCGTTGAGCGGCACCAGTTGGTGTTCGCCGAAGGGCACGGTTTCCGGCAAGGTCCAGGCTTCGCGCTTGAGCGTGATCGTGCCTTCGTTGACCGGCAGGCCGTAAAAGGCCGGACCGTTCAGGCTGGCGAAGGCTTCGAGCTTGTCGAGCGCGCCGGCCTGGGCGAACGCCTCGGTGTACATCTCCATCGCGTGCAGCGCTGTGTAGCAGCCGGCGCAGCCGCAGGCCGCGTACTTGGTATGCACCGCGTGCGGCGCCGAATCGGTGCCGAGGAAGAAGCGCTCGTCGCCGCTGGTGGCCGCGGTCACCAGCGCCAGGCGGTGCTCTTCGCGCTTGAGCACCGGCAGGCAGTAATAGTGCGGGCGGATGCCGCCGCGGAAGATCTCGTTGCGGTTGTACAGCAGGTGGTGCGCGGTGATCGTCGCCGCGATCGGGCCTTCGGCTTCGGCCACGTACTGCGCCGCCTCCTTGGTGGTGATGTGCTCGAACACGACGCTCAAGGCCGGCAGGTCGCGGCGCAGCGGGCGCATCACGCGTTCGATGAACACGGCCTCGCGGTCGAACAGGTCGATGTCGTTGTCGGTCACTTCGCCATGCACCAGCAGCGGCATGCCGACTTCCTGCATGACTTCCAGCGTGCGGTAGCACTTCCTGAGGTCGGTGACGCCGGCATCCGAGTTCGTCGTGGCGCCCGCCGGGTACAGCTTGACCGCGTGGATGAAGCCGGTGTCCATGGCGCGGCGGATCTCGTCCGGATCGGTGTTGTCGGTCAGGTACAGCGTCATCAAGGGCTCGAACTGCATGCCTTCCGGAAGCGCCGCCAGGATGCGGTCGCGGTAGGCGGCGGCGGCGGCGGCCGTGGTGACCGGCGGCTTCAGGTTCGGCATCACGATCGCGCGGGCGAACTGGCGCGCAGTGTGCGGCAGGACGTCGGCCAGCGCCGCGCCGTCGCGCAGGTGCAGGTGCCAGTCGTCGGGGCGGGTGATGGTGATGGTGTCTGGGGTGTCGATAATGGAAGACATGGCGGCTCTCGGATTGCGGATGCCGACATTTTACCCGCAGCGACACGCATGCAGCGCGCCGCCGCCCTCGCGTTGGCTAATGAATAATACGGGTCAGGAATTCGCGCGCCCGTTCCGAGCGCGGCGCACTGAAGAAGGCCTCCGTCGGGCTGTCCTCGACGATGCTGCCGTGGTCCATGAAGACGATGCGGTCGGCCACCTTGCGCGCAAACCCCATCTCGTGGGTCACCACCATCATCGTCATGCCGTCCTGCGCCAGCCCGACCATCACGTCGAGCACTTCGCCGATCATTTCGGGGTCGAGCGCGGAAGTGGGCTCGTCGAACAGCATCGCCACCGGGTCCATCGCCAGCGCGCGCGCGATCGCCACCCGCTGCTGCTGGCCGCCCGACAGCTGGCTGGGGAACTTGTCCTTGTGCGCCAGCAGGCCGACCCGGTCGAGGTAGGCCAGGCCGTGTTCCAGCGCTTGTTCCTTGCTGCGCCCCAGGACCTTGACCTGGGCCAGCGTCAGGTTTTCGCGTACCGACAGGTGCGGGAACAACTCGAAATTCTGGAACACCATGCCGATGCGGGCGCGCAGTTGCGGCAGCCTGGTGTTCGGGTCGCCGACGGAGATGCCGTCGACCTCGACCCTTCCCTGTTGAAAGGGTTCCAGCCCGTTGACGGTCTTGATCAGGGTGGACTTGCCCGAGCCGGAAGGGCCGCAGAGCACCACCACGTCGCCGCGCGCGACCCGGACACTGCAGTCGCGCAGCACCTGGAAGCTGCCGTACCACTTGCTGACGTTCTCGATTTCGATCATGTGATGCCTGTATCTGGAGCGGGTATCGACGCCATCCTGCGACGGCTGCCGCGCACACTGTTGCGTACGGTATAAGCATGCTTGACAGCATTTCTAGCGACAAGGATACTTCGGAACTTGCCTTACCTACCAGAACGATCCAAGCGTTCTCCCCAGCGTACTACCCAATAATTCGCCTTGCGACAGCGTCATCCCCTGCCGCGGGTTTTGCACAGGTCCACGAGACAGGAAGCATTATGGATAAAAAGAACCGCCTGACAACGTACATCCTGATCGGCCTCGTGCTCGGGATCGTCGTCGGCTACGTGGCCAACGTTTACCTGGAAGACGCCCCCGGGTTCGCCGACACGATGTCGCTGATCACGACCATGTTCCTGCGCCTGATCAAGATGATCATCGCACCGCTGGTGTTCTCGACCTTGGTGGTCGGCATCGCCAGGATGGGCGACGCCGCGGAAGTCGGCCGCATCGGCGTCAAGGCGCTGGGCTGGTTCGTCATTGCTTCGGTCATCTCGCTGTCGCTGGGCCTGATCCTGGTGAACCTGTTCCGTCCGGGCGACGCGATGGCCCTGTCGGGCGCCGTGCCGCCGATCGACGCCTCGTCGGGCATCACCACGTCCAGCCTGACCCTGAAGGACTTCATCACCCACCTGATTCCGACCTCGATCTTCGACGGCATGGCCAAGAACGAGATCCTGCAGATCGTCGTGTTCTCGGTCTTCTTCGGCACCGCGGCGGCCGCCGTCGGCGCCCGCGCCACCCCGCTGATCGACGCGGTGGACGGCATCGCCCACATCATGCTGAAGGTCACCGGCTACGTCATGAACTTCGCGCCGATCGCCGTGTTCGCGGCGGTGGCCGGTGTGGTCGCCAAGAGCGGCCTGAGCGTGCTGTCGACCTACGGCATCTTCATGGCCCAGTTCTACTTCGGCATCGTGCTGCTGTGGATCGTGCTGATCCTGATCGGCGGCTTCTTCCTCGGACGCCGCGTGCTGCGCCTGGTCTCCGAGCTGAAGGAACCGACCATCCTGGCCTACACCTGCGCTTCCTCCGAAGCGGCATTCCCGAAGACCCTGGAAGGCCTGGAGCGCTTCGGCGTCAAGAACCGCCTGGCCGCCTTCGTGCTGCCGATCGGCTATTCGTTCAACCTCGACGGCTCGATGATGTACTGCACCTTCGCCGCCGTGTTCATCGCCCAGGCCTACGGCATCGAGCTGGACCTGGCGACCCAGATGACCATGATGCTGGTGCTGATGCTGACCTCGAAAGGCATGGCCGGCGTGCCGCGTGCCTCGCTGGTCGTGATCGCCGCCACCCTGGCCCAGTTCAACATCCCGGAAGCCGGCCTGCTGCTCCTGCTGGGCATCGACCACTTCCTGGACATGGCCCGTTCGGCCACCAACGTGATCGGCAACGGCATCGCCACCGCCGTGGTCGCAAAGTGGGAGGGCGACCTGGCCGAACCGAACAAGGATCCGGCCGTCGCGCCGCTGCGCTGAACACCACGACAGCATTCACCACGAAAGGCCTTCCAGCGATGGAGGGCCTTTTTCACATAACGACAACATGAGGAGCGAGACATGAACAAACTGTATGCGGCAGGTTTGCTGCTGGCCACGACTGGTGCAATGAGCGGTGCCCACGCCGCCACCCAGACGGTCGACTGCGGCCGCCTGCTCGACGTGAAAAGCGGCACCTGGCGCGAGCGCGTCAGCATCGTCGTGGAAAACGGCGCCATCAAGTCGGTCGGCCCGATGACGCAGGCGGCCGGCAATATCGACCTGTCGCGCCAGTCCTGCCTGCCGGGCCTGATCGACATGCACGTGCACCTGACCAGCGAAACCATGCCGGTAATCGATTCCTACCGCGACCGCCTCACCGCCGACCCGGCCGACCTGGCTTACCGCTCGGTGAAGTACGCCGAGCGCACCCTGATGGCCGGTTTCACCACGGTGCGCGACCTCGGCGCCCAGGACGGCCTGAACGTGTCGCTCAAGCGCGCCATCGCCGCCGGCGCGATTCCCGGCCCGCGCATGTTCACCGCCGGGAAGTCGATCGCCACTACCGGCGGGCATGCCGACCCGACCAACAACCTGTCGCACTTCCTGAGCGAGAAGGTCGGCACGCCCGGCCCCGAACAGGGCGTGATCGACAGCCCGGAAGGCGGCCGCCAGGCCGTGCGCCAGCGCTACAAGGAAGGCGCCGACCTGATCAAGATCACCGCCACCGGCGGCGTGCTGAGCCAGGCCGCCAACGGCCAGAACTCGCAGTACACCGAGGACGAGCTGAAGGCCATCGTCAGCACCGCGAAGGATTACGGCTTCCGCGTCGCGGCCCACGCGCACGGCGCCGAAGGCATGAAACGCGCACTGCGCGCCGGCGTCGACTCGATCGAACACGGCACCTTGATGGACGACGAGACCGTCGCCCTGTTCAAGAAAACCGGCAACTGGTACGTGCCCACCATCTCGGCCGGCCGCTACGTGGCCGACAAGGCCAAGGACCCGAATTATTACTCGGCACTGGTACGCCCGAAGGCGGCGGCCATCGGCCCGCAGCTGCAGGCGACGTTTGCGCGTGCCCACAAGGCCGGCGTGAAGATCGCGTTCGGCACCGACGCCGGCGTGTTCCCGCATGGCGAGAACGCCAAGGAATTCGGCTACATGGTGGAGGCGGGCATGACGCCGGTCGAAGCCATCCGCTCGGCGACCGTGCACGCGGCCGCCCTGCTCGACCAGGGCAAGCGCCTCGGCGCCGTCGAGCCGGGCTTCGCGGCCGACATCATCGCGGTCGAAGGCGACCCGCTGCGCGACGTGCAGGTGCTCGAGCAGGTGAAGTTCGTGATGAAGGACGGCGTCGTTTACAAGAAGCCGTAATTCATCTGTCACGGGCGGCCGCGCACAGCGCGGCCGCCTTTTGTTTTTTGAAGGAGATGTACATGTTCCAGAAGTCCCGGCGCGCCGCCGCTGCGCTGTTCGCCATGATGTTCCTGCTCGCCCCGGCGGCGTATGCACAAATCGCGGCGCACAGCGCGAAGCTGCCCAACGTGACCATCCTCGCCACCGGCGGCACCATCGCCGGCACCGGGGCCAGCAGCACCACCACGGTCGGCTATACCGCCGCCACCGTCGGCGTGCAGTCGCTGATCCAGGCCGTGCCCGAGATCGCCAGGGTGGCCAACATCACCGGCGAGCAGGTGTTCCAGATCGCCAGCGAGAACATGGGCAACGAGCACTGGCTGCAACTGGCCAAGCGCGTCAACGTGCTGCTGGGCCAGGCCAATGTGGACGGCATCGTCATCACGCACGGCACCGACACGCTGGAAGAGACGGCCTATTTCCTGAACCTGGTGGTCAAGAGTAAAAAGCCGGTGGTGGTGGTCGGGTCGATGCGGCCGTCCACCGCGCTGTCGGCGGACGGCCCGATCAACCTGTACAACGCGGTCAACCTGGCCGGCTCCCCATCCGCGGCGGGCAAGGGGGTGCTGGTGGCGATGAACGACCAGATCCACGCGGCGCGCGACGTCACCAAGGCGAGCACCACCACCACTGACACCTTCCGTGCGGCGGAGCTGGGCATGGTGGGCTACATCCAGGGCGGCAAGCCCTACTTCTATCGCGAGGTGACGCGCAAGCACACCGTGGATACCGAGTTCGACGTCTCGAAGCTGGACGCGCTGCCGCAGGTGGACGTGGCCTACGCGTATGCGAACGTGGGCGACGTGGCGGTGAAGGCGCTGGTGGCGGCCGGCGCCAAGGGCCTGGTGCATGCGGGGGTGGGCAACGGCAGCCTGCCGGCCAGGACCAGGCCGGCCTTGATCGCGGCGCGCGAAAAGGGCGTGGTGGTCGTGCGGTCGTCGCGCGTCGGCCAGGGCATCGTAGCGAGGAACGGCGAGGCCAACGACGACCAGCTCGACTTCGTGGCGGCGGATACGCTCAGCCCGCAGAAGGCGCGTATCCTGCTGATGCTGGCGCTGACGAAGACCAGCGATACGAAGGACATCCAGCGGATGTTCTATACCTACTAACGTAGTTCGTTTGTTAGCCCGAGATCGTCGTTCCCGCGCAAGCGGGAACCCAAGTTTGCATGCGGTTTGGTACTGCATGCATTCTCATGGCTTTCAGGCTAACAATGGAAGAGTTGTGGCTCATCGCCACTTTTACTTTGCTACCTCCAACGGCGGCGACGCCAACTCCTCGTCCGGCCGCGCCAGCTGCCTTTCCCACATCTGCGCATACAAGCCGCGGGCCGCGAGCAAGGATCCGTGCGTGCCGCGCTCGACGATGCGCCCGTGGTCCAGCACGATGATCTGCTGCGCGTCGGCGATGGTCGACAGCCGGTGCGCGATCACGAGCGTCGTGCGGTCCTTCGCGATCTCCTTCAGCTGCGCCTGGATCGCCTGTTCCGATTTCGAATCGAGCGCCGACGTCGCCTCGTCGAAAATCAGGATCGCCGGGTTCTTGAGCAGCGTGCGCGCGATCGCCACGCGCTGCTTCTCGCCGCCCGACAGTTTCAATCCACGCTCGCCCACCATGCTTGCATAGCCGTCCGGCAGGCTTTCGATGAAATCGTGGATCGAGGCCGCGCGCGCCGCCGCCACGATGTCCTCATGCGAGGCGCCCGGCTTGCCGTAGGCGATGTTGTACTCGATGGTGTCGTTGAACAGCACCGTGTCCTGCGGGACGATGCCGATCGATGCACGCAACGATTGCTGCGTGATGTTGCGCAGGTCCTGCCCGTCGATGCGGATCGCGCCGCCGTTCACGTCATAAAAACGGAACAGCAGGCGTGACAGCGTCGATTTACCCGAGCCGCTGTGCCCCACCACCGCCGTGGTGGTGCCGGCCGGGATCGTGAAGTCCACGTCGAACAGGATCTGGCGCTTGGCCTCGTAGCTGAACTGCACGTGCGAGAACTCCACCTGCGCCCCCTTCGCCGCATCAGTGACGAGCGGCTGCGCACCCGGGCTGTCGGCCACCTCGCGGTTCTGGTCGAGCAGCGAGAACAGGCGTTCCATGTCGGCCAGGCTCTGCTTGATCTCGCGGTAGATCACGCCCAGGAAGTTCAAGGGGATGTACAGCTGGATCATGAACGAGTTCACCAGCACCAGGTCGCCCAGGGTCATGGTGCCCGCGATCACGCCTTCGGTCGCGCGCCACAGGATCAGCGTGACGGCGGTGGCGATGATCAGGGACTGGCCGGTGTTCAGGAACGACAGCGACGTCTGCGAGCGCACGGCGGCATTCTCGAAATTCTGCAGGCCCTGGTCGTAGCGCTTCGCCTCGTATTCCTCGTTGCCGAAGTACTTCACCGTTTCGTAGTTCAGCAGCGAGTCGATCGCCTTGGTATTGGCTTTCGAATCGAGGTCGTTCATGGTGCGGCGAAAGTGCGTGCGCCATTCGGTCACGATCACCGTAAAGGCGATATAGCTCGCCAGCGCCACCGCCGTGATGACGGTGAACCAGATGTCGTAGTTGAACACCAGGTAGCCGAGCACCAGCGTGATCTCCACCAGGGTCGGCAGCACGTTGAACAGCGAATAGGAGATCAGGGAATTCACGCCGCGCGTGCCGCGTTCGATGTCGCGCGTCATGCCGCCGGTCTGGCGGTTCAGGTGAAAGCGCAGCGACAGCGCATGCAGGTGGCGGAACACTTTGAGGGCGATGGTGCGCACCGCGCGCTGCGTCACGCGCGCGAACAGGAATTCGCGCAGCTCGGTGAACAACGTGGTGGACAGGCGCAACAGGCCGTAGGCGACGAGCGCGCCGAGCGGCAGCACCAGCAGCGCGTGGGGGTCCTTGGGGTCGATGGCGAGCTGGTCGATCAGCTGCTTGAGCACCAGCGGCACGCCGACGTTCGCCATCTTGGCGCCGATCAGGGCGGCGAGCGCGGCCAGCACCCGCCATTTATAGACCCAGAGATACGGGAACAGGGTGCGCAGCGTGGCCCAGTCGTTGCGCGGCACGCCCTTCGAATCGGGCGGCAAGGGGACGGATGAGGCTGAGGTTGCTGAATTGCGGCGCATGGCAGGGCTTGGGGATTTATGGTTCAATTCGGGACGATTGTAGCTTTTACCGAGAAAACAAGATGACCACGCCACAAAATGCTCCCGCCACCCCGTCCACGCCCGACGCCGCAGCACCGACCCGCCTGCCGCAAGGGAAGATGCCGGAACTGCGGGTGATGCCCGCCCCGTCCGACGCCAACGTGTACGGCGACGTGTTCGGCGGCTGGATCATGGCCCAGGTCGACGTCGCCGGCTCGCTGCCGGCCACCCGCCGCGCGAATGGCCGCGTGGCGACGATTGCCGTGAATTCCTTCCTGTTCAAGCAGCCCGTGTTCGTGGGCGACCTGCTGTCCTTCTATGCCGAGATCGTCAAGGTCGGGAAAACCTCGATCACCGTGTGCGTCGAGGTCTATGCCGAGCGCAACCGCCTGCAGGCCGATGTCGTGAAGGTGACCGAAGCCCAGCTGACCTATGTGGCCACCGGGCCGGACCGCAAGCCGCGCCAGCTGCCGCCGCTGGACTCGCTGATTACGCACGAGTAAATGGCGCTAGCGCGCCGGCTGTTCCGGCTGGCTAATGGCATCCCGGACATGGAGTGGATAAGCTAGCGGCTACGGTACGAACTTGGGTCCCGGCCTTCGCCGGGACGGCGTTCAAAAGTTGGGGACTGCGGACGCTTCTTTTGTGCGCTAACCTAAAGACCGTCATCCCGGCGAAGGCCGGGATCCAATTTTTGCTTGAGCAGTGTCAGCTCAAGCCGCGGGCGTCTTCTCGTCCCGCAGCTCGCGCCGCAGGATCTTGCCCACGTTCGTCTTCGGCAGCGTCTCGCGGAATTCGATGAACTTCGGACGCTTGTAGCCGGTGAACTGCTCCTTGCAGTAGGCCATCAGCTCATCAACGGTGAGGTTTGCGTCCTTTTTCACGATGTACAGCTTCACCGCCTCGCCCGAGTTCTTGTCCGGCACGCCGACGCAGGCCACTTCCAGCACGCCCGGATGCGCGGCCACGACGCCTTCGATCTCGTTCGGATACACGTTGAAGCCCGAGACCAGGATCATGTCCTTCTTGCGGTCCACGATGCGGGTATAGCCCTGTTCGTCCATGATGCCGACGTCGCCGGTCTTGAAGAAGCCGTCCGGGGTCATGACCTTGGCGGTTTCGTCGTCGCGCTGCCAGTAGCCGGCCATCACCTGCGGGCCGCGCACGGCGATTTCGCCGGCGGTGCCGAACGGGACTTCATTGCCGGCTTCGTCCAGGATGCGGATCTCGGTGGACGGCAGCGGCAGGCCGATGGTGCCTGTGAAGTCGGTGATGTCGCAGCGGTTGGCGGTGACCACCGGCGAGGTCTCGGACAGGCCGTAGCCTTCGACGATCGGGGTGCCGGTGATCGACAGCCACTTGTCCGCCACGGCTTTTTGCACCGCCATGCCGCCGCCCGGGCACACCAAGAGGCCCGAGAAGTCGAGCTGGGCGAATTCCGGGTTGTTCACCAGTCCGTTGTACAGCGTGTTCACGGCCGGGAAGATGTTGATGCGGTAGTTCTTCAGTTCCTTGATGAAGCCCGGGATGTCGCGCGGGTTGGGGATCAGGAGGTTCATGCCGCCTACGCGCAGGCCCAGCAGCGCGCACACGGTCAGCGCATAGATGTGGTACAGCGGCAGCGCGCACACGAACTGCGGCTGCTCGCCGGCCTTGAGCTTGCCGAGGGTCGGGGCGAACCAGGCTTCGTTCTGCAGCACGTTGGCGATCACGTGGCGGTGCAGCAGCACGGCGCCTTTCGACACGCCCGTGGTGCCGCCGGTGTACTGCAGGAAGGCGATGTCGTCATGGCCGATGGTGACCGGCTTCATGCTCAGCCCTGCCCCCTCGGACAGCATGCGCTTGAAACCGATCGCGCCCGGCAGCGAGAACGCCGGCACCATCTTCTTGACCTTGCGGACCACCAGGTTGACCAGGGTCCCCTTCAGGCCGCCCAGCAGGTCGCCCATGGTCGCGACGACCACGTGTTTCACTTGCGTCTTGGCGATCACCTGTTCCAGCGTGTGCGCGAAGTTCTCGAGCACGACGATGGCTTCGGCGCCCGAATCGGCCAGCTGGTGCTGCAACTCGCGCGGGGTGTACAGCGGGTTGACGTTGACGATGACGTAGCCGGCGCGCAGTACGGCGGCCATCGCCACCGGGTACTGCAGCACGTTGGGCAGCATGATGGCCACGCGCGCGCCCGGCTTCAGGCCGCGGCCCTGCAGCCAGGCGGCCATGCGGGCCGAGAGCTGGTCCAGTTCGCCGAAGGTGAGGAACTTGCCCATGCACGCGTAGGCCTTGCGGTCGGCGTACTTGCGGAACGCCTCCTCCAGCAGATGCGTCAGGGAGCGGTACTGCGTCGGATCGATCTCCGCAGGTACCCCCTCCTCGTACGACTTGAGCCAAAACTTGTCCATCCGTGCCTCACCTTCTGTTTGTGTATCCATTAAAACGCAAAGCCGCCCGGGATGCGGGCGGCTTCTGGCAGCCGGCCGAATGCGCCAGCCGCTATGCTGCCGTTGCTACTATTGCGCGGCGGTCTCCGCCTGTTTCTCGTCCCGCAGCGCGCGCCGCAGGATCTTGCCGACGTTGGTCTTCGGCAGCTCGTCGCGGAACTCGATGTACTTCGGTTTCTTGTAGCCGGTGAACTGCTGCTTGCAGTAGTCCATCAGCTGCTCGGCGGTCAGGTTCGGGTCCTTGCGTACCACGAACACCTTCACCGCTTCGCCGGAATGTTCGTCCGGCACGCCGATCACGGCGCACTCCAGCACGCCCGGATGCGCGGCGATCACGCCTTCCAGTTCGTTCGGATAGACGTTGAAGCCCGAGACCAGGATCATGTCCTTCTTGCGGTCGACGATCTTCACGTAGCCGTCCGCGTCCATGATGCCGACGTCGCCCGACTTGAAGAAGCCGTCCGGCGTCATGACCTTGGCCGTCTCGTCCGGGCGGTTCCAGTAGCCGGCCATCACCTGCGGGCCGCGGATGGCGATCTCGCCGATCTGGCCCGGCGCCATCGGCTTGCCCTCGTCGTCCAGGATCGCGATGTCCGTGGACGGCACCGGCAGGCCGATCGTGCCGCTGAACTCCTTGATGTCGGCGCGGTTGCAGGTGGCCACCGGTGCGGTCTCCGACAGGCCGTAGCCTTCGATGATCGACGTTCCCGTGACCTGCTTCCACTTGTCGTTGACGGCCTTTTGCACCGCCATGCCGCCGCCGTTGCACACCTTCAGGCCCGAGAAGTCCAGGTTCGCGAAGTCCGGATGGTTCACCAGGGCGTTGTACAGCGTGTTTACCGCCGGCAGCATGTTGATCCTGTACTTGCCCAGCTCCTTGATGAAACCCGGGATGTCGCGCGGGTTGACGATCAGGATGTTCAGCGCGCCGGTGCGCATGCCCCACATCGCGCACGCGGTCAGCGCGAAGATGTGGTACAGCGGCAGCGCGCAGACGATCACGGTCTGCTCGGCGCCCGGTTCGCCCATCGCCGGCTTCGACCAGGCTTCGGTCTGCAGCACGTTGGCGATCACGTTGCGGTGCGTGAGCGTCGCGCCCTTCGACACGCCGGTGGTGCCGCCAGTGTACTGCAGGAAGGCGACGTCCGAGGACTTCAGCTCGACCGGCGTGAACGGCATCTTCGCGCCCTGCGACAGCGTGTCCTTGAAGCGCACCATGTTCGGCAGCGAGAACTCCGGCACCATCTTCTTGACGTTGCGGACCACGAAGTTGACCAGCATGCCCTTGGCGCCGCCCAGCATCTCGCCCATGCTCGCCACCACCACGTGGCGCAGCGGGGTCTTGCCCATCACCTGCTGCACCGTGTTGGCGAAGTTCTCGAGCACGATGATCGCTTCGCTGCCCGAATCCTTGATCTGGTGCTCGAGCTCGCGCGGCGTGTACAGCGGGTTCACGTTCACCACCGTGTAGCCGGCGCGCAGCACGGCCGCGATCGCGATCGGGTACTGCAGCACGTTCGGCATCATGATCGCCACGCGCGCGCCGCGTTCCATGCCGCGGCTTTGCAGCCACGCGGCCAGCTTCTTCGAGTAGGCATCCAGCTCGCCGTACGTCAGGTACTTGTCCATGCAGACGTAGGCGTTACGGTCGGCGTACTTGCGGAACGACTCGTCCAGCATGTGCACCAGCGACTGGTACTGGTCCGGGTTGATCTCAGCAGGTACGTTCGGGGGGTACGACTTCAGCCAAATTTTTTCCATCGGATGCCTCTGTCTCGAAATAGTTATCGTTGGTGGTCCGAGCGGCCGCGGCGCGCAGCCGGAGTCTTGTGCCCCGTACGTACGCGCGCGCGAAGCTTGCGCCTTTGCTATCGCCTGAATGTGATGCTATCGGGCAGCGTCATTGCGCGCAAGCTCTTTTGAGGCTTTTGGAACGCGCCCTCTATCTTCCCCCTATCGTGTCCTCTCCCATGGTGCGCTGCACCACGAGCGGACTCGTCGCTGCCGGGGCGGCGAGACGCTCCAGCACGCGGTGGCGATCGGCCTTGTCCAGCTTGGCGATCTGCTTGACCGACTTGTAGAACGCGGGCCAGGTCCGTTCCTTGCGCAGCAGGGCGCGGAAGGCCGGCACGAAATCGTTGTAGGTGGCGATCGAGGCCAGGTGCGCGTTCGACAACGGCTCGGCGAAGAAGCGGTCATAGCCGCTGTAGCCGCCCCAGTTCGCCTTGAGCACCTGGTAGTCGTCCTTCAGCGCCATGAACAGGCGCGCCTTGGTCGCGCGCTTCTCGTCCTTGCTCATCTTGCTGGCATAGGTCTTCTCCAGCTCGCCGCGGTAGCGCACCAGCAGCGCCATGAAATCCCGCTTGCGCTCCGTGTAGCGCTCGAAGGACTCGACCATCGCCGGGTTGCCGAAGCGTTCGAGCCAGGCTTCGACACCGGCCAGCTCCACCGCGCTGGCGAAGGACTCGTTGAATTTCGAGTCGCCCTGCACGTACACCACCTGGTGCGCCAGTTCGTGGATGATCAGGCGCGCCAGTTCCGCATCCGGATAGTTGATGAAGGTCGAGATCAGGGGATCGCTGAACCAGCCCAGCGTCGAATAGGCGCTGACCCCACCCACTTCCACGTCGTGGCCCTGGGCGCGCAGCTGCTTCGCGTAAGCCTGGGCCGCCGCCTTGCTGTAGTAGCCGCGGTAGTTCACGCAGCCGGCCACCGGGAAGCACCACTGCATGGGCTTGAGCGACAGCTCCGGCGTGGCCACCACGTTCCACAGCACGTAGGGACGCTTCAGGTTGGTGAAGTGGGTATAACTGCCGTTGTCGGGCAACTTCAGTTCCTGGATCGCGAAGCGCCGGATCTGGCGCGCGCTTTCCAGGCGGTGGCGCAGCTTGGGGTTGGTGGCAGGGTCGGCCAGCCAGGCATCGATCGGACGGGAATCCGTCAGCAGTTCGAGCTGGCCTTGCGCGGCCTGGGTGTAGTAGGAGAGGGATGAGCAGCTTGACAACATCAGGGCCGCGCAAGCGGCGGCCACGATGGGCCGGAAGGACATGGGCCGGAAGGCCCGGGAAAATCTAGTGGTGAATTTCATCTCGCGTGGAGGATGCGGCCTTTTCGACCTGCACCAGGGTGTCGTAGAAAGTAGGCGCCCTGCCCATGTCGGTCAGTCGCTGGCTGGTCACTTCATTGGCGTTCTTGCCGTCGCTGGCGAGTTTCTTCCACCAGATCGACAAACCCACCACCAGCCCTTCGCGCGCCTTGTCGGTGACGCGTGCACGGGCAACGAATGAGCCGCGGTCGTTGAAGATGCGTGCCATGTCACCGTGGTTGATGCCGCGTCGTGCGGCGTCGTTCGGGTGGATGTCGAGGTGCGGCTCGCCCTCAGTTGCACGCAGGCTCTGTACATTGACAAAGGTTGAGTTAAGGAAGTTCCTTGCCGGAGGCGAGATCATCGCCAGCGGGTATTTCCTGGCCAGCTCCGGATTGGAGGCGGCCGATTCATACGGCGGGATATACGCCGGGACCGGGTCGAGCCCGTCGCGTGCCATGCTGCTCGAATAGAACTCGCATTTGCCCGACGGGGTCGGGAAGCCGCCTTCGGCGAACGGCGCCGCGGGCATGGCCAGTTTCTGCCAGCCCTTGCGCTTCAGGGATTCCCAGTCGAAGTGCACGGCGCGCTCGTGGCGCTTGTCGAAGGCCTGCGCCGCCAGGTCGTCGTCGGTCTCGCTGAAGCACGGATCATCGAAGCCCATGCGCGCGGCCAGCAGGCGGAAGATTTCCGTGTTCGGCTTGGCTTCGCCCACGGGTGCGATGGCGGCATTATTGGCCATCATGTACAGGTGGCCATAGGCCAGGTGTGCATCGACGTGCTCGAGCTGAGTGGTGGCCGGCAGCAGGATGTCGGCATAGTCGGCGGAGTCGGTCTGGAAGTGTTCCAGCACCACGGTGAACAGGTCTTCGCGCGCGAAGCCTTGCTGCACCTTGCTTGACTCCGGCGCGATCGCCAGTGGGTTGGCGTTGTAGACGATAACGGCTTCGATCTTCGGGCCGAATGCGGGCGAGGTGTCCTTGAGCAGGTCGTCGCCGATGGTGGTCATGTTGATCGTGCGCGCGGCGCGGCCATCGAGCAGGTCCGGGCGCTGCAGCGCCGCCCGGTTGGCCGGGAACGAGCCCGAGGTCGACAACTGGACGCCGCCGGCATGGTGGCGCCATGCACCGACCAGCGCCGGCAGGCACGCGATGTTGCGCACGGCCATGCCGCCGCCGCGCACGCGCTGCAGGCCGTAGTTCATGCGGATGGCGGCCGCTTCGCCGCGCCTTCCGGTCTGGCCGTACAGGCGTGCCAGCTCCACCACCTCGTCGGCCGTGATACCGCAGGTTTCGGCGGTGCGCTGCGGCGTCCACTCCAGCGCGCGCGCCTTCAGCTCCTCGTAGCCGAGCGTGTACTTCGCCACGTAGTCGTGGTCGACCAGGTCTTCCTGGATCAGCACGTGCATCATGCCCAGCGCCAGCGCGGCGTCCGTCCCCGGCAGCAGCGCGATGTGCTGGTGGCACTTCTCGGCCGTCAGCGAACGGTAGGGATCGATGGCGACCAGCCTGGCGCCGCGGCGCTTGGCTTCCTGCACGCGCATCCAGAAATGCAGGTTCGAGGCGATCGGGTTGCCGCCCCAGATCAGGATCAGCTTGGCGTCCTGGAAGTGTTCGATGTCGGTGCCGATCGAGCCACCGATGGTGTACTTGTAGCCGGTGGCGCCGGCTGTGGCGCAGATGGTACGGTCCAGCAGCGAGGCGCCGAGCTTGTTGAAGAAACGCAAAGACATCGAATCGCCCTGCACCAGTCCCATGGTGCCGGCATAGCTGTACGGCAGGACTGCCTGCGGGTCGCGCGCGGCGATTTCCTTCAGGCGCGCCGCGATCTCGTCGAGCGCCTCGTCCCACGTGATGCGCTCGAATTTTCCCTCTCCCTTGCGGCCCACGCGGCGCATCGGATGCAGCAGGCGGTCCGGGTGATAGGTGCGCTCCACATAGCGCGACACCTTGGTGCACAACACCCCTGCCGTCGTCGGATGCTCCGGATCGCCCTTCACTTCCGTGGCGACGCCGTTGTCGACGGTGACGAGCAGCGCGCAGGTATCGGGGCAATCGTGGGGGCAGGTGGCGCGGACTTGGGTGACTGGCATATGTGGAAACAGAGGTGGGAACAAGCGGAAATACTTCGTGAAACCAATACTTTATCCCATTCCGGCAAGGCTCGTCCCCTCCTCTTTCATTCACTGTTTGAGGCAGGCTACAATGGTTCAAAACGTGCAATGCAAGCATGACAAAACGGAGAGACCGATGAAGCTCGTAGAACCCATTCTCGCTTTTCAACCGGAACTGCAGGAGATCCGGCGCGACCTGCATGCGCATCCGGAGCTGTGCTACGAAGAACAGCGTACCGCCGACGTGGTGGCAGCGCGCCTGACCGAATGGGGCATCCCGGTCGTGCGCGGCCTGGGCGTGACCGGCGTGGTCGGTTCAATCAAGAACGGCACCTCATCCCGTGCGATCGGCCTGCGCGCCGACATGGACGCCCTGCCGATGCAGGAGATTAACGGCTTCGCACATGCTTCGCGCCATCCGGGCAAGATGCATGCGTGCGGCCACGACGGCCACACCGCGATGCTGCTCGGCGCCGCGCACCACCTGGCGCGCCACCGCAATTTCGATGGCACCGTGTACCTGATCTTCCAGCCGGCCGAAGAAGGCGGCGGCGGCGCGCGCCGCATGATGGACGACGGCCTGTTCGAGCAGTTCCCGATGGAGGCGGTGTACGGCATGCACAACTGGCCCGGCATCCCGGAAGGGAACTTCGGTGTCGTGCCGGGCCCCATGATGGCCTCCAGTAACGAGTTCCGTGTGACCGTGCGCGGCAAGGGCTGCCACGCGGCGCAGCCGCACCGCGGCATCGACCCGGTGATGGTGGCGGTGCAGATCGCCCAGGCCTGGCAGACCATCGTCTCGCGCGAGAAGAACCCGCTGGAATCGGCGGTGCTGTCGATCACGCAGATCCATGCCGGCAGCGCCACCAACGTCATCCCCGACCAGGCCGAGCTGGTCGGTACCGTGCGCACCTTCTCGACCGGCGTGCTCGACCTGATCCAGCGCCGCATGGAAGAGATTGCCGGCGGCGTCGCGGCGGCCTTCAATGCCTCCGTCGATTTCAGCTTCAAGCGCAACTACCCGCCGCTCATCAACCATCCGGAGCAGACGGCGTTTGCGGTCGAGGCGATGCGCGCGGTGGTGGGCAGCGACCGGGTCGACACGAACGTCGAGCCGACCATGGGTGCGGAAGACTTCGCCTTCATGCTGCAGGAAAAGCCGGGCTGCTATGTCTTCATCGGCAACGGCGAAGGCACGCACCGCGCCGGCGGACATGGCCTGGGGCCGTGCCAGCTGCATAACACGAGCTATGATTTCAATGACAACCTGCTGCCGATCGGGGCGAGTTACTGGGTCAGGTTGGTGGAGATGAGTTTGCCGGCTGCTTGACGACTTTCGTAGGGTGGACGGCTTCGCCGTCCGCGCGTTCATCCAGCAATAGAACAGCCGAACCGGCAGCATTACCCAGGTTTGAATTCGCGGTAGGCAACGCCTGATCTGGCCTGCTGGACCAGATCACCCCTACGGTAGCTGATCCGGTGCGCTGCCCAACCTGGCTCCCGGATTCATTCGCTCCAGCGCCAGCAGCGCCGCCGCATGGTCCGCCGCCGGCAAGCTTGCTTCGATCGCTTCGTACTGCCGCGTCACCAGTTCGGCCACCGGCAGCGTCAAGCCTGCCGCGCCGGCGGCGGCCAGCACGTTGTGCAAATCCTTCAGCTGCGTTTTTACCTGCCCGCCCGGCATGAAATCCCGGTCCAGCATGCGCTGGCCGTGGACGTCGAGCACGCGGCTGCCCGCGAAACCGCCACGGATCGCCTCGCGCACCGCCGCCGGGTCGGCGCCTGCCGCCTGTGCCAGCAGCAATGCCTCGGCAACCACGTTCAGCGTCGCCCCGACGATCAACTGGTTGCACAACTTGGCCACCTGGCCGCTGCCCACGGGGCCGACGCGCCGGGGCGTGCCCAGGGCGGCCAGGATGTTTACCATTTGGTCAAAATCTCGTGGATCCGCGCCGGCCATGATCGCCAGCGTGCCCGCTTCGGCGCCGCCGACGCCGCCCGATACGGGTGCATCGATGAAGCGGCAGCCGCGCGCGGCCAGGGTGGCGTGAAAGGCCAGGGCCTCGTCCTGACGCGTCGAGCTCATGTCGATCCACTGGGTGCCGGGATCGAGTGACGGCAATGCGGCGGCGATCACCTCGGCGACAACGGGGCCGGCGTCGAGCATGGAAATGACCACCTGCGCGCCCTGCACCGCCTGCGCCAGGTCCGCCACCGGCTCGGGTCCTGCGCCGCGCAGTGCTTCGGCTTTCGCATACGTACGGTTCCAGGCCCGCACAGTGCAGGCGGCCTGCGCCAGCCGGATCGCCATCGGCCTTCCCATCAGGCCAATGCCCAGGAAGGCGATGGTTCCCATCAGAACAGCCCGAGGAACTTCTTCTTGACGGTGTTCTTGCGCCCCGGGACCACGAGGTCGGTGACGCCCTTGTCGTTGAAGCCGTCGAGCAGCACCGGGAAGCCCTTGCGGCGCACGAGGTTCAGTTCCGCTTCATAGAGCGGCACCACGCAGTGGAAATAGATGTCCTTGCCATCGCTGGACAATGCGCCGAACGCCTCAGGCGCCGAGGCCGGCGGCAGCAGGATCGCGCCGGAGAAGTCGACACCCTTGGCATACGGCTTGGCCGGCGCCCCGTTCGGTACCGTGTGGCCGAGGCCGAGCCAGGTCGCATGCTGGTGCGGATAATGTGCCAGGTGGCGCATCAGGGCGACCGGCCAGTACCAGCGCTCGTCCTGCACCGACTGCTCGTCGAGTTTCCAGTCCGCCGGCAACGCCATCATCAATTCGCCGTACGGGGGCGCGCCTTCCGGCACCGTCATCGGGCGGCTGCTCATGCCCGAGGTGACGAGCCGCATGAAGGGGTACTGCGCATTCGCCGGCACCACGTGGATGTCGACCTGGACCGGGTCGGCCACCGTGTCGTGGAACACCATGTCGATCCGCCCCAGGTGGGCGGCAATGTGCTCCGCAACCGGGTCGGGTGGCAAGAGTGCGGGAATGACTTGCTGCTGGGTCGGGGCAGCGAGCGGGTACAGCGGAGTGGTGGTCGGTTCGGTCATGCGCGGTTGAGTAAATGAGGAAACGCGTTCTGCGGGGCGTCTATCATACCGTCGGCGCAGCGCAACGTGGCGTCCGGCGCGAGATTGTTCACGCTAGTATAATGGCGCATCGCACAATATTTCCGCATTTTCAAGAAAGCGAGACATGCTCACGTTCAGAAAGATCGCTGCGGGGCTTGCGGCCACCGCTGCCCTGCTGTTCGCCCAGGCCGGCCATGCCGCCGACGGCATCATCGATTCGGCCTCCTTCGAATTCGGCACCAATCCAAAGCAGCGCATGGCGCGCGTAGCCGTGCAGTCCGACTGGGACCAGCGCTGGTTCGCGACGAACGGCCGCCACCTGTCGGGCTACTGGGAAGGCAGCCTTGCCTGGTGGCGCCTCGACGCCTATCGCAACGTGCCGGGCCAGCGCAAAAATCTCGCCGTCATCGGCTTCACCCCCGTGCTGCGCTACCAGAATGACAGCAAGCTCGGCCTGTATGGCGAAATCGGCATCGGCGTGAACCTGTTCTCCAAGCTGTACAAGAACGAGGACAATGAGCTATCGACCGCCTTCCAGTTCGGCGACCACATCGGCGTGGGTTATACCACCGCCAGGTGGGACTTCGGCCTGAGGTTCCAGCACTACTCGAACGCCAGCATCAAGAAGCCGAACGACGGGGCAAACTGGATCGTGGCCAAGGCGGCCTACCGTTTCTGACCGCGCTTCCGAGCGCGCCGCAGCGGGAGCCGAACGAGGCCCCGCGGTGATTTATGACACAATCGGCATGAGGCAGGCCGCCCGGCCTGCCGGCATCACGAGGCCCGATTGACCGATCCCGACAAGATCAAACGCTACCTGCCGTGGCTCGTCGCGACTGCCCTGTTCATGGAGCATCTCGACGCCACCGTCGTCAACACCGCCATTCCGAGCATCGCGGCCAGCCTGCAGGTCACGCCGCTGAGCTTGAAATCGGTGGTCACCAGTTACATCCTCGGCTTGGCCGTCGGCATTCCGCTCAGCGGCTGGATGGCGGACCGCTTCGGCACCCGCCGCGTGTTCTTCACGGCGATCTCGATCTTCACCCTTGCCTCGGTGCTGTGCGGCCTGGCGCTCGATCCGCACATGCTGACGGCCGCGCGCCTGCTGCAGGGACTGGGCGGCGCGATGATGATGCCGGTCGGCCGGCTGGCGATCGTGCGGACCTTTCCGAAGAACGAGCTGCTGGCAGCGATGAACTTCGTTATCATTCCGGCCCTCATCGGGCCGCTGCTGGGGCCGACCGTGGGCGGGCTGATCGTGCACTGGACCTCCTGGCGCATGATCTTCTTCATCAACGTGCCGGTCGGCCTGGCTGCGCTCTATCTCGTCTGGAAGCACATGCCGGACTACCGCGGCCACGAAAAGCGTCCGCTCGACGTCATCGGCCTGGTCCTGTTCAGCAGCGGCACCGCCATCCTGTCCTGGTTGCTGGAAGTGTTCGGCGAGCACACGCTGGACGCGCTCACCGGCGGCCTTCTGCTTGCCTTGTCGCTGGCGCTGCTGGGCACCTATGCCTGGCATGCCTGCCGCGTCAAGCATCCGCTGCTGAGGCTGACGCTGTTCAAGGTGCGCACCTTCCGCATCTCCGTCATCGGCGGGTTCGTCACGCGGCTCGGCGTCGGCGGCCTGCCCTTCCTGTTGCCGCTGCTCTACCAGCTGGGCCTGGGGTTGCCGGCATGGCAGTCGGGCCTGTTGATGATGCCGTCCGCTGCCGCGGCGATGGGGATGAAACTGTTCGCCCCGAAGCTGCTCGCGCGCTTCGGCTACCGGCAGGTGCTGACTGTGAACACGGTCTGCATCGGCCTGACGATCGCCCTGTTCACCCTGGTTGGACCCGGCACGCCTTTCTACGTCATCGTCGCCATCAGCCTGGCGCAGGGATTTTTTAACTCGCTGCAGTTCTCCAGCATGAACACCCTGGCCTACGCCGACATCGACGCGAACGATTCGAGCATGGCCAGCACGATCTCGAGCTCGTTCCAGCAGTTGTCGATGAGTTTCGGCCTGGCGGCGGGATCGATCGTGACGGCCTGGTTCCTGGGGCCGGTGGCCCAGGACAACCGGGCTCTCGTGGCCCAAGCCTTGCACTACGGCTTCGCCACGCTGGCGATCCTGACGCTGCTCTCGTCCGCCGTGTTCTGGCGCCTGCGCCGCAACGACGGGGACAGCATCAGCCGCGGGCAAGTGAAGGCGAAGGAAGCCGAGCCCGTCGCTCAGTAGTGGCGCCCGCTGGTCAGGCGCAGACCGGCTGGCTGAGCCTGCCGAGCACCTTCTCCCGGTTGTTCATCACAAAGTCGACGAACACCGGTTCCTTCACCGCCAGCCGGACCAGCCCGGGCAACAAGGGATAACAGAAGCTCGCCACCTTGCGCACGCACTCATCGTCGCGCAGGACGGCCTGGGCAGTCTGGCCCGGGCCTCCCTGCAACAGGGGGACCAGGTCGGCCCGGCGCTTGTCGATAATGCTCATCATTGGTCCCATCAGCTTGTCGCCCAAGCCTGCGCGTTCACCCGTTTCATCCATGATGTTCTCCAGTTGGTTGGCACTGGAGCATGTTGCCGCAAAGCAGCTCAGCCGATCCTGATGCCGGGCAAGCGACCGGACCCGATCGCGCTTCAGTCAATAATCTGTGGAATCACCTCTACCGAGCCGCGTTTCAGGATCCGCGGGCTTGCGATTGGGGAGAAATAGATCTGCTTCTGGCTCGTGGCGATATAGATGCGGTGCCGGTGCAGGAAGTCGGCGCCGAGCACCAGCAGTTCACCCGAATGGGGCAGGTCGATCACACGCAGGTCGAGCTCCTTGACTTCCAGGGCGCCGATGGACATGGCAGGAACCGGAACCTTCCACACCGGCTTGTCCGCGTCGTGTCCCGGTACAGGGGCTTCGCGGGTGGCGCCTGGCGAGCCTGGCGTCAGTCCCAACCGTTCAGCCGTGGCCCTGGGGAGATAGGAATACGGGGTTGCAGTCGACAACAGGGCGCGCAAATCCTTGCCGGCGATGCGCACGCTGAACACGAACCGGGGTTCGCGTTTCCACGGATCGTGCCAGGCCAGGACCGATACCGCTTGCGGGTCCCAATAGGCCAGATGCGCCCGGAAGCAGCCGTTGGGCTTGAAGGGTTTGATATAGCCTGCGTCCAGGGCGATTTCCAGGTCCGTTTGCAGGAGGGTGCCGGCGCCGATCCTCGCGCCGAATGTGTCGTCCATGAAGTCCTCGACCATGTACGTGGCATTGTTGACCTTTGCCGCACCGAACGAAAACTCCTGGAGCAAGGCATGCGATATGTCGCGCACGATATCGACGCCCAGCGGATTACGCTCGCCATCGTCGGCAGACATTTTGCTCGTCGAGGTGCGTACCGCGATGCCGAGACGATCCAGCGTCTTCCTGTTGAGGACCAGCGATTCCGCCGCGCCGGTACTCAGCATGACGGGAACGGCAGCGCCGTTGATCGTAGCGTGTCCCACCGGACGCAAGTCGTCGGTGAAGGTGAGGGGCAAGCTCGGCTGTTCACCCAGGTCGCAGCCTGCAGGCAGCGGGTTGGCGAAGGCTCCCTGGGAGAACAAGAGGCCGGTACAGACGACATACCGTAGCAAGGAGGACGGGGAAACCAGACGGGTCGGCATTATCGTATCGGCATATGGTTGCGGAAGAGCCAGTATAAGTAGAAATACAAGCCTTGGACCGGCCGCGCCGACATTACCCTCCCAACATACGAATTGGCAAAACTAAGCTTCCAGACAGGCCCCGGTCTTGCCGCCATCGAGAGGAATCGGCGCCCCTGGTTTCTCGACGTGATAGTACAGCGACACGATCTTCCAGCCAGTTTCATCCCGGTAGAGCTGGATACTGTTGACGCCCGCATAATCGGCTTTTGCGGCCGTGGGGTCGCGACGCGTCTCCACGACACTGTAGACGGTCGCGAAACGATCGTATTGCCTGACTTCGCGCACCACTTCGCATTCGTAGAAACCGTATGGCCGCGCCTGGCGCTGAGCGGCAATGAACTCGTTTGCCGTTATGGATTTGAACACCGGCCGACCGTCCTGATACCGGCCTCCCACGACAAGCGCATCGCTGCGAAACAGCTGCTGCAGGCGATCAGCATCGGCTGGGACGCCAGGTGCATGGCTGGACGCCTTCCAGAACGCGGCAACGATGGCAGCCGGGGTCGTGGATGCGGTGGCAAACAAGGGATTACAGGCAAGCACTGCAAGAAGCAAACGACGCATGAACGGTCCTCGAGTAGGTCAAACCCAGCAGTATAAGGACCGTTTCAGCATCTGGAAGTAGGCCGAAAGTTCAGGGCATTGAGCTGCGGGACGCAGTGCGTGGCGCTCTCGAAGGCTCCCGAGTCGATTCATGTTGAACCGACAAGCGAATCCTGCGGGAGCGAGAACCGGCGTGGTGGAGTCGGGCGCCGGTTCGTGCGCCCAAAGCAAAAAACCCCGCAGAGATCACTCTGCGGGGTTTTTCATATAACTAGCCTGACGATAACCTACTTTCACACTGGT
>NZ_JBHLWP010000018.1:0-81298 GCF_042432755.1 Massilia consociata | reverse complement strand
GCAGATCTCGCTCACCGATCCAGACGCGCGCTCGATGATGACGCGGGGTTCAGGCATCGTGGGCTATAACGTGCACACCGCGGTCGACGCCAAACACCATTTGATCGTCGAGCACGAGGTTACCAACAATGGCAGCGATCGCGATCAATTGTCCGGCATGGCCAAGAAGGCGCGCACAGCGATCGGTACGACGACGTTGACAGCGATTGCCGACCGAGGCTACTTCAAGGGCGAGGAAATTCTCGCCTGTCATGAGGCGGGCATACGTGCTTTGGTGCCGCCTACGAAGACTTCCGGGGCCAAGGCCGATGGCCGGTTCGACAAGGCCGACTTCATCTACGATCCCGAAAAGAACGAGTATCGCTGCCCGGCCGGCGAAGCCTTGATCTGGCGATTTGCCAGCGTCGAGAAAGGCATGACGAATCACCGCTACTGGAGCTCGAACTGCAAGGGTTGCGCGCTCAAGGACAGGTGCACGCCGAGCGCGCAGCGGCGTGTGACGCGCTGGGAACATCAAAACGTGCTCGACGACATGCAGGCGCGCCTTGAACAGACGCCCGACGCCATGCGCATACGGCGTTCGACTGTCGAGCACCCCTATGCCACGATCAAGGCATGGATGGGATCCACGCACTTTCTAACAAGAGGCCTGGAGCGTGTGAAGAGCGAAATGAGCCTGCATGTGCTGGCCTACAACTTCAGTCGTTTGCTCACGCTGCTTGGCATGCAGGGAATGCTGGCGGCGATCAGGGCATACGCCCGTTTTTTGCCGCAAACCGGGCTGTTTGGAGCGTTCTTGCTGCTGGTCGTGCCGAGGACTGGAAACCGGCTTGGCCAAGACTACGGTACTTCCATAGGCTTCTGGATAGGCCGTGAGCCGTACAATTCGGCTTACGGATCCAGCTGATCAGTTTTTACACAGGCTGGGCCGATTGCCGCCGTCACGTGTACAACATCCCTCGGCTCGCAGATGACTCATTCGAACCCGATGGCGAGCGCTTCACGTTCATTTGGCTCCAACGCTCCCAGGAGCACACCTGTTCAAATCGGCATCGATCCAGCGTTCCATGCCTGACTGCGGTCGCCAGCATGTTTCTTATATGGGCAGCATCCGTTTGCCAGTACTCGCTCAATTCCGGATCCACCATCGTGGCTCGGCTCGCACGCAGGCAAGGACGCCGCCGGCATG
Organism: Massilia consociata; assembly: GCF_042432755.1. Lineage (NCBI taxonomy): Bacteria > Pseudomonadati > Pseudomonadota > Betaproteobacteria > Burkholderiales > Oxalobacteraceae > Massilia > Massilia consociata. The sequence goes on along the minus strand of NZ_JBHLWP010000018.1, from coordinate 80,109 downwards.
ACGGCGTTGGCGATGACACTGGCGTGGGCCGCAAACGCCCGATACCCATGGCGAGGTAGCGACCTGACGCCTAACGGGAAGGAAGCTGCCAACCGACACCGCCGATGTGCATGCACGAGGAGTTCTCCTGTGCAGCCAGGCCTAGAGAATCTCGCGTACCAGCTCGAACGGCCGGCACAGGCGTACCCCCTTCGGGGTCGCGACGAAAGGACGGTTGATCAGGACCGGATGCGCCGCCATGGCGTCCAGCAACGCGTCGTCGCCGATGCCGGGCGCATCCAGGCCGAGTTCCGCGAACAAGGCCTCCTTGCTGCGCACCGCCTCGCGCACCGACAAGCCGGAGTCCGCGATCATCTGCTGCAGTCGGGCTCGCGAGGGTGGCGTTTCCAGGTACTCGACAATATGGGGCTCGTGGCCGGCCTCGCGGATCGCCGCGAGGGTGTTGCGCGAGGTCCCGCAGCGCGGGTTGTGGTAAATCGTGATATCCATCTGATAAGAACAGGGCCAAGGGTTGTCGCGATGTTGTCGCGATGTTGTCAATGCGTCAGCGGCATGATAACCACAGCACATGCCCGGCACCAGCATTTTTGCTTGTTCGGCCCCTTGCCTCGCTATAGAATTCGTCGCTTATTTTTCTTCCCAGATACAAAAGCTGCCGAAAAATAAGATCTACGGCGTCGGGCACTTCCCCAGCAATCAAGGGAAGCTTGTCGGGCGCCCAGTACAGCGACGGAGATACGATGAGCGACTACCTGCTGCGCCCCGCAGCACTTCCCACCTGGGGCCAGCGCACCGCGCTGCGCCTGCTGAACCTGGCCGGCTGGCAGCTGCGCTTCAAGCCGCTCCCGGGGCCGCATGGCATCGCCGTCGTCTATCCGCACACCTCGAACTGGGACTTCCCGATCGGGCTGCTTGGCAAGTGGGCAGTCGGCCTCAAGTTCCGCTTTCTGGCCAAGGATTCGCTGTTCCGCGGGCCGATGGGCGCCGTGATGCGCTACTGGGGCGGCATCGCTGTCGACCGCCGCGCGTCGATGGGCGCCACGCGCCAGCTGGCCCAGAACATGCTGGCCGAGAAATGGTGCTGGATCGGGATCACGCCGGAAGGCACCCGCGGCTACCGCCCGCACTGGAAAAGCGGCTTCTACCACCTGGCGATGACGGCCAAGGTGCCGCTGTTGCTGGTCTACATCGACTACGGCGCCAAGGTGCTCAGCGTCGTCGATACGCTCGTCCTGAGCGGCGACACCGACAAGGACATGGCCGCGATCGCCGCGGTCTACGAGGGCCGCCAGGCCCGCTACCCGCAGCACGCGGCGCCGATCAAGCTGGCGCCCCCGCGCAACCCGGCCGAGCCGCAGCGCCGCCGCGCCTGAGCGCGGCACGGGCCCGGCCACGATCAGGCCAGTTCGTCCCAGGCCATCGCCGCACTCAGGAACAGCCGCCCGTTGAGCGCCTGCAGCAGTTCGCTGTGCCGGAGGCGGTCCATCACCGGCCCTTTCACCTCGGCCAGGTGCAGCAGCACCCCGCGCTGGCGCAGCGAGGCGTTCAGTTCGCCGAGCCCGAACAGCGCCGAGGTGTCGATGGCGTTCACCGCCGACAACACCAGCACCAGGTGGCGCGTGTCCGGATGGGCCGCCAGTTCGTCCTCGATCCTTTCGTTCACCGCCTCGACGTTGCCGAAGAACAGGCCGGCGTCGACGCGCAGCATCAGGAGGCCCGGCGCGGTTTCGGTCGCATAGCGCTCCACGTTGCGGAAATGCTCGCTGCCGGGGATGCGGCCCAGCACCGCGATATGCGGGCGGCTGGCGCGCCAGATCAGGGCGCCCATCGACAGCGCCACGCCCACCACCACTCCCGCTTCCACGCCGAGCGCCAGCACGCCGGCCGCGGTTGCCAGCAGCGCTGCCGCATCGGCACGGTCGTAGCGCCAGGCGGTGCGCAGGGTGGACAGGTCGAGCATGCCCAGCACCGCGACGATGATGGTCGCGGCCAGCACCGGCAGCGGCAGCAGCGCCAGCCAGCCGGTGGGCGCCACCAGCGCCACGGCCAGCAGCGCCGCCGTGATGATGCTCGCAAGTTGGCTGTTCGCACCGGCGGAGAAATTCACCGCCGAGCGCGAGATGCTGCCGGTAACCGGGAAGCCGCCCGACAGCGCGCTGCCGAGGTTGGCCGCGCCCAGGCCCACCAGCTCGCGGTTGCTGCCCAGCTTCTCGCCGCGCTTGAGCGCCAGCGTCTGCGCGCCCGACATGCTGATCAGGAAAATCATGAAACCGATGAGCAGCGCCGGCTGCAGCAGCGCCTGCCAGTGGCCGCTGGAAGTCGCGAGGTTCAGGCCCGGCAGCCCGGCCGGAACGGTGCCGGTGATGGCGACGCCGCGCGCGTCCAGGCCAAGCGCCGGGACCAGCGCCAGTGCCCCCAGCACGACCAGCATCGGAGCGAGCTTGCTGCCGATGTCGGCCGCAACCGGCGGCATGCCGAGCCGGCGCAGGCTGCCGGCCATGAACTGCCGTGCCCATAGCAGCAAGGCGAGCGCGCCCAGGCCGAGCGCCGCGCTCGGGCCGTGCAGATCGGGCAGACCGCCGAGCAGCGGCGGCACCTGTCCCCAGGCGATCAGGATGGCCGACCCGATGGTGAAGCCGCTCATGACCGGGCGCGAGAAGAAATTCGCGAGGAAACCGATGCGCAGCAGCCCGCACACCAGCAGCACCGCGCCGGACAGCAGCGCGAGCTGGGCGGCCAGCACCCCGTACAGCGCGCTGCCGGGGCTGGCGAGCGGGGCCAGCGCCGATGCCGTCATCAAGGAAATGATCGCCATCGGTCCCACCGACTGCGTGCTGCTGGTGCCGAACACCGCATACAGCAGCGGCGGCACGATGCTGGCGTAGATCCCGGCCACCGGCGGCAGCCCGGCCACCAGCGCGTAGGCCATGCCTTGCGGGATCATCATCATCGCCACGACGATGCCGGCGCTGATGTCGCCTGGCAGCATGGCGCGCCGGTAGTGCTGCAACCAGGGAAACATGAGGGTGTTGCCTAAGAGAAAAATGCTAGCCTATCACAAAGCGCTCTCACTGCATGGCCAGCTCGACACAATTGCGGCCGGCACGTTTGGCGCGCGCCATGGCGGCAATGGTGCGCACCGCGAGCGAATCGGCGCTCTCGGCCTCGCCGAGCTGGGCCACGCCGAGGCTGACCGTCACGTGGTCGCAGCCCGGGATGTCGGCCTGCTCGATGGCCGCGCGCAGTTTCTCGGCCATCCTGAGGGCGTCGATGGCGCTCGTGTGCGGTGCGATGACCTGGAACTCCTCTCCTCCCGATCGCACCAGCACGTCGCTCGAGCGCAGCAGCGCCCGGGCGGTATCGGCGACGCTGCGCAGCACCACGTCGCCGACCGGGTGGCCGAAGGCATCGTTGATGTTGCGGAAGCGGTCGATGTCGAAGGAAACCAGGGCCAGCGGCAGGCGGTAGCGGCGCGCCCGCCTGACTTCCTGCTCCAGCAAGGCTTCGCCGTGGCGGCGGTTGGCGACACCCGTCAGTGCATCGGTGGCGGCCAGTTGCGTGACGCGGCCCAGCAGCGTTTCGTTCTCGCGCGACAGCTCCGCCATGCGCAGGCCGAATGCGGCCAGCCGCGCCAGGTCGTCGAAGGCCGCGAACTGCGCGCGCGAGAATGGGCGCGCATGGCCGAACAGCAGGCACAGGGAGCCGCGCGGCGCGCCGGGGCCAAGGGCCGGAACCGGCAAGCCCAGCACCATTTCCACGCCGTGCGCGCCCAGTGCCTGCGCCAGTTCCGGCTCGCCCGCCTTGCCGGGCGCATCGAGCAGCACCATCTCGCCGCTGGCCGCCGCCAGCAGGCCCGGAAAGGCATGGCGCAGCGGCGACTGCAGCAGGCGGTCGCCGCGCCGCAGCAGGCCGGCCAGGTCCAGTCCCTGCCCTTCCGGCAGCGAACCGGCCTGCGCTTCCAGGCGCAGGTCGGCGCCGTCGTGCAGCCGGAACATCGCCCCATGCAGCACGCCGGGCCAGCGCAGCAGCGCGGCGCACAGGTGCTCGGCGAAGCACATGCCGTCGTCCGCCTCGGCCAGCGCTCCCTGCGCGCTGCTGCATACCGCCAGCAGGGCGGCAAGGTCGGCCAGCTCGGCCGGCGCGGCTTCCTGCGGCGCCGCGGCCGGCGCCGGGCCGCCGGCCAGACGGGCGGCAAGCGCGTGGCGGATCTCCTGCGGCGACAGGGGGCCGATCAGGTAATCGACCGGGCCGTAGGCCATCAAGGCGGGAAGCCAGCGCGCGGCCGTGAACGGGCACAAGGCCAGCACGGGCCGGCCCGCGCGCTGCGCCACCAGCTCGCCCAGCGCCGGCAGGTCGATGCCGGGCTCGAAGCGTTCGAGGTCGAGCACCAGCAGGTCGGCGGGCGGCTCGCCCGGCGGGCATGTGGCGGCGTGTGCGCCGTCGGCCACGCGCAGGCTGCCGAACAGGTCGGCGCAGGCCTGCCGGAACGCGGTCCGGCGCTGCCCGACCGGGTTCACGAACAGACCGGTATGCAGCGCGCGCACGCCTTCCTGCTGGGCCATCCATTTTCTCCCTGATAAGTAATATGCGACAAAACGATGCCAAGTTTGCCATAAAGCCGCCGGCCCGGATAGCGCGGAATTGTCTGTGAATGTGTGGGAGCGCACCGTCGCAATGCAGGCCAGCGGTGAATACTCTCCCGGTCGATTGACCGAACATGGGAGAGTGCGATGACTCAGCAGGACGATGTGGCGAACAAGCAGAAGGCAATCCAGAGCCGCCAGGACCAGAAGGACGGCAGCATGCAGAAGGCGGAAAGCAACGAGGCCGCGCAGACCGGCATCAATGAGCCGGTGCCGCCGATGCCGCAGCAGCACCTCGCCAAGCCGGGCATCGAGGCCCAGATGGAACTCAAGCCGAAGTTCATGGCCGAGCACTACAAGGGCAGCGGCAAGCTCGAAGGCATGAGCGCCATCGTTACCGGCGCCGACTCCGGCATCGGGCGCGCGGTCGCCGTGCTGTTCGCACGCGAAGGCGCCGACGTGGCCGTGATGTACCTGAACGAGGACGAGGATGCCGAGGAAACCAAGCGCTGCGTCGAAGCCGAGGGCCGCCGCTGCGTGACCATCCCGGGCGACGTCAAGGACGCCGCGTTCTGCCAGGACGCGGTCGAGAAGGTGGTCGCCGAATTCGGGCGCCTGGACATCCTGGTCAACAACGCCGCATTCCAGGAACATGCCCACTCGCTGCTGGACATCACCGAAGAGCGCCTCGACGAGACCTTCCGCACCAACATCTACGGCTACTTCCACATGGCGCGCGCCGCCCTGCCCTACCTCAAGCGCGGCTCCTCGATCATCAATACCGGCTCGGTGACCGGCCTGAAGGGCTCCAAGCGCCTGCTCGACTACTCGGCCACCAAGGGTGCGATCCACGCCTTCACGATGTCGCTGGCGGCGAGCGTGCTCGACCAGGGCATCCGCGTCAACTGCGTGGCGCCGGGCCCGGTCTGGACGCCGCTGAACCCGGCCGACCAGTCGCCCGAGGAGATCAAGGAATTCGGCGCCAGCACCACCTTCGGGCGACCGGCCCAGCCCGAGGAACTGTCGCCGGCCTACGTGTTCCTGGCCTCGCCCGTCTGCTCGGGCTACATCACCGGGGTCATCCTGCCGATCACGGGCAAGGTCGGGGAATAAGCTCAACTACAGGAGAAGCGTATGCCGCGCAGCATGTGGAAGGGTGCGATCAGCTTCGGGCTGGTGCACATCCCCGTCGATATGTATACGGCGGTCGACAACAAGGGGCTCGACCTGACCATGCTCGACCGGCGCGATTTCTCGCCGGTCGGCTTCAAGCGCTACAACAAGGGCAACGGCAAGGAAGTCTCCTGGGACGACATCGTCAAGGGCTACGAATACAGCAGCGGCGAATACGTCGTACTGTCCGACGAGGACCTGCGGCGCGCCAATCCCGAAGCCACCCAGACCATCGACATCCTCGCCTTCGTCGATGCCGAGGATGTCTCGCTGCTGTACTTCGAGCAGCCCTATTACCTGGCGCCCGGCAAGGGCGGCGACAAGGTCTACGCGCTGCTGCGCGAAACATTGCGCAAGGCCGGCAAGATCGGCATCGCGCGCGTCGTCATCCGCGTCAAGCAGCACCTGGCGGCGCTGGTCTGCGTGGGCGACGTCATCGTGATGAACACGCTGCGCTACGCCGACGAGATCCGCGATGCGGGCGACCTCAAGATTCCCACCGCCGACGACAAGAAGGCCGCGATCACCGACAAGGAACTCAAGATGGCGATGGCCCTGGTCCAGGGCATGGCCGAGGACTGGGACCCCGAGCAGTACCACGACACCTACCGCGAAGACGTCATGGCCCTGATCGAGAAGAAGGTCAAGGCGCACCAGACCAAGACCATCACGATGCCCGAGGCGAGCGAGACGAAACGCGAGACCGGCAAGGTCATCGACCTGGTCTCGCTGCTGCAGGCGAGCCTGGGCAAGAAGCCGTCGAAGGCAACGGCCGACGACGATGACGATGACGATGACGACGAGCCCCCGCCGCCGAAGAAGCGCAAGCCGGCGGCCGAGGAGGACGACGAGGAAGAAACGCCTCCTCCCCGCGCCCGCAAGACGGCTGCGCGCGGTACCGACCGCGTCGCCGCCAGCGGCGCCGCGCCCAAGCGTGCCGGCACCAGGGCCGCAGCCAAGCCGGCAGCAAAGAAAGCGGCCGCGAAGTCCACCGGCGCACCATCGACGGCCCCCGCGCGCCGCAGGAAGGCGGCATAAGGGATGGATGAATTCATCGACTTCCTCCAGTGGCCGGCGATGCTGGTCACCCTGTACGCCGCCTACCTGATCGGCTCCAAGCGCGCCGACCGGCGGGTGTTCGGCTTTTCCATGTTCATCCTCAGTAACATCATGTGGATCATCTGGGGCATCCACGACGAGGCCTGGGCCCTGATCACGCTGCAGGTGGCGCTGATGGCGATGAACATCCGGGGCATCTTCAAGAACGAGTCCGGTTGATGGAAAGGGGGAGCAGATGACGATGCCGAACAGCGCCATGCCTTTCCTCGTACTGACCCGTGCCGGCTACGAGGACCTCGCCCGCCGGGTCGATCTCGGCAAGGCCAGCCTCTACGTCAACCCGGGACTGCTCTCCGAGCACGACATCGCCCGGCTGCGCGAAACCGGGACCGCCGTGCACGTCATGGCCACTGCGGTCGACCCGGGCAAGCCCCAGGAAGTCCAGCAAGCCCTGCTGCTGACGAAAAGCGACGCCGGCAGCGTCTGGGTCGAGCGCGCCGCGCCGCGTGCGGCTGCCGGCCTGGTGACGGGCACCGGTACGGGCAAGACAAAGGTGCAACGCGCCGACGCGCCGGTCACCCCTAGCACCTCGCTGCGCCGGCGCCTGGCGCGCAGCGCCGGGGCGCTCGCCTCCGACACCCTGCGCCGGCTGCGCATCTCCGACCACGGCCGCAGGCTGATGGCCATTCCCTACCAGGGCTTCGGCAACGGCACGCGCATCTGGCTCAAGGGCCGCCTGCTGGACGAGCATGCCTTCCGCGAACAGAGCCAGGCCGATAGCGGTTGGCAAAACCTGGTCGCCCTTTACCGGCTCCTCGAGTCCGACCAGGTAGCCCACGCCCGCGTGCTGGCCCGCTTTGGCGGGGCAAGCCACGAAACGTTCACGGACCGCGGCGGCTATTTCTCGTTCGACTTCACCGTCGACACGGTGCTGGCGAGCGGCTGGCACCGGGTCGAGCTCGAATTCCCGGACAGCCTCCTGCCGGACCGCCAGCCGGTGCGCGCAAGCGCCGACATCCTCGTGCCGGCCGCCACGGCGCGCTTCGGCATCATCAGCGACATCGACGACACGGTGCTGTGGACCAACGTCACCAACAAGCTGAACATGGCGCTGATGCTGGCGCGCACCAACCACCACACCCGCAAGCCCTTCAAGGGCGTGGCCGCCTTCTACCGCGCGCTGCGCGACGGCGCCGGGGGCGATGAAGACAATCCGCTGTTCTACGTCTCGAGCAGTCCGTGGCACCTGTACGGCCCGCTGGTCGAATTCATGAAACTGCAGGACATCCCGCTCGGCCCCCTGCTGCTGCGCGAACTGAGCGTGCGGAAGGTCCTCAAGATCAACCAGCACGGCAGCCACAAGCTGGAACAGATCGAGCGCATCCTGGACTTCTATCCGGGGATGCAGTTCGTCCTGATCGGCGACAGCGGCGAGCAGGACCCGGAAATCTACACCGAAGTCGTGCGCCGCCACCCGCATGCGGTACGCATGATCTACATCCGCAACGTCAATCCCGATCCGTCGCGCATCGATGCGCTCGACGCGCTCATCGACGAGGTCAGCGCCACCGGCACCCAGTTGGTGCTTTCGCCGGACAGCGTCTTTGCCGCTTCGCACGCCGCGGCCGAGGGCCTGATCGCCGTCGACCGCCTGCCATCGGTGCGCTCCGACAAGCGCGAAGACGAGTCGGCAGAACCGATTCACAGTGGATTATGAAAAACTATTGAGTCAATAAAATCAATTATCTTTGTTAATTACGAGCTCAGCCATAGAATCACCTCATTGCAAGCTACACACAACGAGGAGATCCTTGATGAGCCAACCCCTCCTGACCACCGCTTCCGGCATCCCGGTCGACGACAACCAGAATTCGCTCAGCGCCGGCCCGCGCGGCCCGCTGCTGCTGCAGGACTTCCACCTGATCGAGAAGCTGCAGCACTTCAACCGCGAGCGCATTCCCGAGCGCGTCGTCCACGCCAAGGGTTCTGGCGCCTACGGCAGCTTCACCGTGACCGGCGACCTGCGCCCATTCACCAAGGCGAAACTGTTCTCGGAAATCGGCAAGACCACCCCGGTGTTCCTGCGCTTCTCGACCGTCGGCGGCGAAAAGGGCAGCGCCGACACCGAACGCGACCCGCGCGGCTTCGCCCTGCGCTTCTATACCGAGGAAGGCAACTGGGACCTGGTGGGCAACAACACCCCGGTGTTCTTCATCAAGGACCCGATCAAGTTCCCGGACTTCATCCACACCCAGAAGCGCGACCCGCAGACCAACCTGAAGTCGGCCAACATGATGTTCGACTTCTGGAGCAACGCGCCGGAAAGCCTGCACCAGGTGACGATCCTGTTTTCAAGCCGCGGCACCCCCGACGGCTACCGCCACATGGACGGTTTCGGCAGCCACACCTACAGCCTGGTCAACGCGGCCGGCGAACGATTCTATGTGAAGTGGCATTTCAAGACCCGCCAGGGGATCAGGAACCTGAGCGCGACCGACGCCGTGCGCCTGGCAGGCAGCGATCCCGACCACGCCCAGCGCGACCTGTTCGACGCGATCGCACGCAAGGACTTCCCGCAGTGGGACGTCAAGGTGCAGGTGGCGAGCAGCCAGCAACTGGCCGACTGGGAGCAGCGCACCGGCTGGAACCCGTTCGACCTGACCAAGGTCTGGCCGCACGGCGACTTCCCGATGCTGCCGGTGGGCGTCCTGGAACTGAACCGCAACCCGGACAATTACCATGCGGAGGTCGAGCAGGCCGCCTTTTCGCCGGCCAACGTGGTGCCGGGCATGGGCTACTCGCCGGACAAGATGCTGCAGGGCCGCCTGTTCGCCTACCACGACGCCCAGCTGTACCGGGTCGGCACCAACCACCAGCACCTGCCGGTGAATGCGCCGCGCTGCCCCTTCCACAACCAGCAGCGCGACGGTGCGATGGCGATCGCCAACGGCGGCGCGGCGCGCAATTACGCGACCGTGGATTCGGTGGGCCGCGGCGCGCTGGGCATGGGACATGGCGAAACGGAGCTGCCGATCACGGGCGATGCGGGCCGCTACGATTTCCGCGGCCACGAGGATGATTACACCCAGGCCGGCAACCTGTTCCGCCTGATGACGCAGCAGGAGAAGCAGAACCTGTGCGACAACCTGGCGGGGCCGCTCAGCGGAGTGGACGAGGACATCCTGCAGCGCCAGCTGCGGCAGTTCGACAAGGCGGATCCGGATTACGGGCGTGGGGTGCGCGCTTCGCTGAAGGCATTGGGGCGTAACGTCGACTGAGCGTCGGGCTTGCGACTGCGGTACGAAATTGGGTCCCCGCCTGCGCGGGGACGACGTGCCAGCTTGCGTGGCCGGAGTCAGCTCATACTATCTACAGCTGCACAACCGTCGTAACCGTCACTGGCTATTACGACGTCCCGCGCAGGCGGAAAACCCGGGTTGGCGTGCGCTGCCGGCAACGCAACTACTCATCAAACCCCAATATCTTCATCGCCCTGGTCAAGCCCTTGGCCGCCTTCGCATAGCCTGCCCATGGATCGTTCCCCCGGTCCAGCCGCGTGTGCACGTTCGTCACCGTCCACTGGGTGCTCGACTTGAGCGTCACGAGTTCCTCCCAGTCCAGCGGCACTGAAATCCCCATGCCCGGCCGCGCCCGCGCCGACCAGGCCGACACGGTGGTGGCGCCGCGCCCGTTGCGCAGGTAGTCGGCGAAGATCTTGCCGACGCGGTTCTTCGGTCCGCTCTTGAAGGCGAAGCGGTCGGGCAGCGTGCCCGCCAGGTGGCGCACGATCGCCTGCGAGAACGCCTTCACGGTATCCCACCCGTACTCGCCCTTGATCGGCACCACCACGTGCAGGCCCTTGCCGCCGCTCGTTTTCAGGAAAGCCGGGAGTCCGAGTTCCTCGAGGAAGGCGCGCACGATCTGGGCCGCTTCCCGTATCGCCGTCCACTCCACGCCTTCGCCCGGATCGAGGTCGAACACCATCCGGTCGGGCAGCTCGTAGCTCCTGGCCACCGCGTTCTGGGTGTGCAGCTCGATCGCGTTCCACTGCGCCACCGACAGGATGCCTTCGACGCTCGCGATCTCCAGCATCGGGGGGTTGTCCGGATCGAGCGCCCGGTCCATCTGCTTCACGCCCGGCAGTTTCTTCACGTCGGCGTGCTTCTGGAACACCAGTTCGGCGCCGATGCCGGCGGGCGCGCGCACCAGTGTGAGCGGGCGCCGTTTCAGGTGCTCCATCATCAGCTCGCCCACCAGCGCGTAGTAGCGGATCACATCCAGCTTGGTGGTGCCGGTGGACGGGTCGACCACCCGGTCCGGGTTCGTCACCCTGAGCTTTTCCGGCAGCTTGCCGTGCAGGCCCGGCGGTGGCGGCGAGACCACGTCCTCGCCGGCGCCGGCCCGCGGCTCCGGAGCCTCGCTGTCCTCGATATGACGCGGTTCCTCGCGCGTGATGCCGCGCGCCGGCTTGTCGTTGCGCAGCCCCTGGAAGACCGGATGCCGCACCGCACCGGCGCTGGTCCACTCCGAGAAGCTCACCTCTGCCACCAGCACCGGCTTGACCCAGTGGTGCTGGCGTCCCGGCACCGCGCGCGGCGGGAACGGGCTCTCGTCGGTAGCGAGCGCCTCCAGCCGCTCGCGGATGTCCTTGAGCGAAGCGTGGTTGAAGCCCGAGCCGACGTTGCCGGCATAGCGCAGCACGCCCTCGCGGTCATAGGTGCCGAGCAGCAGCGAGCCGACTCCCTTGCGCGAGCCCTTCGGGTCGGTGTAGCCGCCGATGACGAATTCCTGGCGCAGGCCACACTTGAGCTTGATCCATTCGGGCGAACGGCGCGACACGTAGCGTGAGTCGCGGCGCTTGCCGATCACGCCTTCCAGGCCGATGCGGCAGGCCGCCACTACCAGCTCCTCCGGATTGTTGCCGAATTCGGCCGAGAACCGGACCTTGTCGGACGTCGACTTCGATCGCTTGAGGACCCGCTCGAGTACCGCGCGGCGCTCGACCAGCGGGACGTCGCGCAGGTCGTAGCCGCCGCAATACGGCACGTCGAACAGGAAATACTGGATGTCGGCGGTGCGGATGCCGTCGAAGGCCAGCTGCAGGAGCCCGAAGTTCGGCTTGCCGTTCTCGTCGTGCACGACGATCTCGCCGTCGTACCAGCCGTCCGGCAAGCCCATGGCTTCAAGCTCGTCCTGGAGCGGGCGCAGCTTGTCGGTCCAGTCGTTGGCATTGCGCGTGATGAGGCGGACTGCGCCGTTCTCGATGCGCGCCAGCATGCGGTAGCCATCGAACTTCACCTCGAACACCCACTCGGCCGGATTGTGCGGCGGAGCGTCCACCAGCGTGGCCAACTCGGGTGTGAACTCCTCGGGCAAGGCGGCGACCTTCGCGCCTTCCGGCATGCCGGGCGTCGCCGGCCTGCCACGCCCTGCCGTCTTTGCCGCCGGTGCGGCGGCTTTCCTGGCAAGCTTTGCAGCCGGCTTGCGTGCCGCCGATGCCTTTGCAGCGCTTTTCGTGGCCGGCTTCGTGGTCTCCTTCACCGCTGCAGCACGCTTGCGCGCGGGCCTGCGCGGTTCCTCGGACTGGGCCTGGGCGGCCGCTTCGGCCTTCAGGGCCGCCACCTTGCCACGCCCCGGCGTCGGCATCGGCAGGTCCTTGACGCTGTCGGGCAGTTCGTCCACCACCGAGAACTCCTCGGCGGGCCGGGCATACTCGTCGTTTTCCTTGATCAGGAGCCAGGACTCCTGGCGCTCGTCGCTGCGCCCCCGCATCCGCACCAGCACCCAGCGCCCGTGCATCTTGTGGCCGTGGATCTCGAACTTGAGGTTACCCTTGCGGTAGCCTTCGTGGGGGTCGCCGATCGGGGTCCAGGTGCCCTTGTCCCAGATGATGACCTTGCCGGCGCCATACTGCTTGGGCGGGATCGTGCCCTCGAAGTCGGAATACGCGATCGGATGGTCCTCGACATGCACGGCCATGCGCTTGTCGTGGGTATCGTAGCTCGGCCCCTTGGGGACCGCCCAACTCTTCATCGTCCCGTCGAGTTCCAAGCGGAAATCGTAGTGCAGGCGCGTCGCCCAGTGCTTCTGGATGACGAAGGTCAGCGCGTCCGTACTGGCAACCCCGCCCTCGGCAGGCTCGGACGTGATGTTGAAATTGCGCTTGGCCTTGTACAGTTTGAGCGCGTCTGGCATGGCGTACCTCCCCGGCTATCGGTTGAGGAAAGTGTAGAGCCGGCTGCCTGGCCCGACTGTACGCCAGCTAACCCTGCCGTTCGCCGTCCGGCAAATGTAAGGAGATGTAAAAACCGTCAACCCGGCGTTTTGCATTGCCGTTGTTCTTTCAGTAACACGCGGAAGGTCCGCTTCCATCCCGACGAGCATCCACTGACTCAACTGAAGAAGGAAATCCGACATGCGTAAAATCGTTGCTACCCTGATTGCCGGCCTGTTCGCCACGTCCGTGTTTGCCCAGACACCCGCCACCACCACGGAGCCGAAGGCGGAAGCCAAGGCAGCCAAGCAGACGGCCAAGGCTGATGCCAAGGTAGAGAAGGCCACTGCCGAAGCGAAGAAAGATATTGCCGAAGCGAAAGCGGATGCGGCAAAAGACACGGCAGAGGCAAAAAAAGACGCCGCCGAGGCGAAAGCCGAAGCAAAGGCCGACAAGGCCGAAGCCAAGACCGATCATCACACCGCAAGCACGCACAAATAATACGCCGCCCAGGCCCCCATATCCAAAAGACAGGGTTCGCCCTGTCTTTTGTCGTTCCGGCGTCTACAATGCCGTTTTCGACCCTGGAGCGCGCCATGCACCGAATCGTCTTCCTCGACCGCGACAGCCTGCAGGCCCGGCTGCGCGCACTCCCCTTCGAACACGACTGGACGAACTACGCGGGCACACACGAGGACGAGGTGGTCGAGCGCCTCGCCGGGGCCACGGTGGCCATCACCAACAAGGTGCCGCTGCGCGCCGCCGCACTGGCCAGGCTCCCGGACCTGAAGATGGTGGCGATCGCCGCCACCGGCACCGACAATGTCGACCTCGACGCCTGCCGCGCACGGGGCATCGCGGTCGCGAACATCCGCGACTATTCGGTGGTATCGGTGCCGGAACACTGCTTCGCGCTGATCCTCGCGCTGCGCCGCAACCTGCGCGCCTACATGGCCGACGTGGAAGCGGGCCGCTGGGAGCAGTCTTCGCGCTTCTGCCTGCTCGACCACCCGATCGGCGACCTCGCCGGCGGCCGCCTCGGCATCGTCGGCTACGGCACCCTGGGACGCAAGGTGGCGCAACTGGGGCGCGCCTTCGGCATGGAGATCGCCGCCACCTCGCGCTCGCCCATCGGCGACGACGGCGTGGTCCAGCTGCCGCTCGACCAACTGCTGGCGACCTCCGACGTGGTCAGCCTGCACCTGCCGCTGACCCCGCAGACGCGCCACCTGATCGGCGCGCGCGAACTGGCCCTGATGCAGCCGGGCGCGCTCCTGGTCAACACCGCGCGCGGCGGCCTGGTGGACGAGGCGGCCCTGGCCCGGGTGCTGGAGGCCGGCGCGATCGGCGGCGCCGGCTTCGACGTCCTGAGCAAGGAGCCGCCCGAGCCAAACAACCCGCTGCTGCGCCTGCGCCTGCCGAACTTCATCCTGACGCCGCACGTGGCCTGGGCCAGCACCGGCGCGATGCAGACGCTGGCGGACATGCTGGTCGATAACATCGAAGCCTGGGCCGCCGGCAAGCCGCGCAACCTCGTCGCCTGAGCCTCTTGCGCGCGGGGCGCCGGCTCAGGCCTGCGCGGGCTGCGTTGCCGCCTGCGCATCGGGCGCGCGCAGCGGCAGGTCGAGGACGAAGGCAGTGCCCTGCCCCGGCGCGCTTTCGACCCGCACCGTGCCGCCGAGCAGCGAGGTCACGATGTTCCAGGTGATGTTCAGGCCCAGGCCGGTGCCGCCCTGTCCCATGCGCGTCGTGAAGAAGGGATCGAAGATGCGCGCCAGGTGCTCCGGCGGGACGCCGCGGCCGTCGTCGCGAAATACGATGCGCACGGTGTCGCCCTCGCACGCCGCACCCAGCACCATCGTGCCTCCCGGCCCCTCGAAGGCGTGCAGCATCGCGTTGTTGACGAAATTGATGACGACCTGGCCCAGCGGCCCGGGGAAGCCGTCCATCACGATCCCCGCCGGCACCTGCAGCTCCAGCCGGTGCCCGGCCAGGCGCACCGTGTTCATGAGGGTGGCGACGATCTCGTGGCAGGCCTGCGCCAGTTCGAAACGGCGGCGCTGGGCGCTGGCCTGGTCCACCGAGACCTGGCGGAAGCTGCTCACCAGTTCGGCGGCGTTGTGCAGGCTGCGCACGATGAGACCGGCCGCTTCGCTCGAAGCCGCCATGTAGTCGGCCAGGTCGGAGCGGCGCAGGGTCGCACCGTCGAAACGCGCGGCGACTTCGGCGGTCTTTTCCTGCAGGGTGCTGGCCATCAGGAGGCTGTTGCCGATCGGCGTGTTCAGTTCATGGGCGACGCCCGCCACCAGCGAGCCGAGCGATGCGAGCCTTTCCTGCGCGGCCAGCTGAGCCTGGGTTTCCTTCAGCTGGTGGTAGGCCTGCGCATTGTCGATCGCGACGCCGACGTAGGCGCACAAGGTCTCCAGCATGTCGAGCTGCACCTGGCCATAGGCGCGGGCAGTGCGGCTTTGCACGGTCACGGCGCCCAGCACGCGCTCGCCCACCATCACGGGCACCATCAGCAGCGAGCGCGACGCGAAGCCTGCGCGCCAGGCGCAAGGAAGCGCCTGTTCGGCGGCATGTGCAGCATCCGCGCCATCCGCCGCGGGCAGCGCCGGCAGGTAATGTCCGAGCTCCCCCGGCAGGTCGCCGGCGAGCACCTCGCGCGACTGCGCGATCGCCCAGGCCGCAAGATGGACTCCGGGGTCCTCGGGCAGCTCGAAGGGCTCGCGCCGGGCGCCGTCGGCCACCACATGCACGTATTCCAGCATGCCGCGCTCCGGATGGCGCAGCACCACCGCGAACAGCGAGGCATCCATCAGTGCATGGACATGCGCGTACAGGGTGCGCAGGATGGCGTCGGTGTCCAGGTTCGCCGTCAGGGTGCGGCCGATGTCGGACAGCAGCGCGATGTCGCGGTGGGCCCGCTCCACCACCTCCTTCTGCGCTTCGACCTCCTGCTTGCGGCGTTCGGCCGACTCCTTCTGGCGCCGCAGCTCGACGGTGCGCGCGCCGACTTCGCTCTCCAGCGCCGTTTTCTGCGCGACCAGCGCCCGGATTCGCAAGCGGTAGCCGACAGTGAACAGTGCCATGGTCGCCAGTGCGGCCAGGGCGCGAAACCACGAGGTCTTCCAGAATGGCGGCGTGATCGTGATCGCCAGCGTCGCCGGCTGCTCGCTCCAGACCCCGTCCTTGTTGCTGGCGCGGACCCGGAACACATAGCTTCCCGGGTCGAGGTTGGTATAAGTCGCAAAACGGCGGCGCGCATCGGTGTGCACCCAGTCCTGGTCGAAGCCTTCAAGTTGATAGGCATAGCGATTGCCGTCCGGGTCCGCGTAATGCAAGGCCGCGAATTCAAGCGCGAACATCGAATCGCGGTGCGACAGCGTGAGAGCCTTCTGCTCGTGGAAGTCGGGCGTGGCGCGCGAGCGGTTCATCACCAGGAAGTCGGTGAAGGCGACTACCGGCGCATGCGGGTTGTCGCGCACGACGTGCGGCAGGAAGGAAGTCAATCCCCTGATGCCACCGAAATACAGCTGTCCGTCGCGTGCCCGCAGCGCAGAACCGACCAGGTAGGAGCCGTCCACCAGCCCATCCCTCGAAGTGTAGTTCTTGGCCTGTCCGCTGGCCGGGTCGACCCGAGTGAGGCCGTCGGTCGTGCTGGCCCATACATGGCCGTG
Organism: Massilia consociata; assembly: GCF_042432755.1. Taxonomy (NCBI): domain Bacteria; kingdom Pseudomonadati; phylum Pseudomonadota; class Betaproteobacteria; order Burkholderiales; family Oxalobacteraceae; genus Massilia; species Massilia consociata. Next base: position 63,400 of record NZ_JBHLWP010000018.1, on the reverse strand, counting down.
GTCGTCCTCGAGCACGCCGCCGATCGGCAGGGCCGCGCCCCCGAACGGATAGAAGCGGAAGCGCGTCCCGCCCCCCGTATCCTCCATGCGGTGCAGGCCGCCGGCCGTGCCCACCCACAGCTCGCCGCGCGCCGACTCCATCAGGTAGTAGATGCGGTTGTGGCGCAGGCTGTGCGGGTCGGCGGGGTCGTGGCGATAGCGCGTGAAGCGGCCGCTGCGCGGATCGAAGCGCTCCAGTCCGGTTTCGGTGCCGATCCAGACGATGCCGCGCCGGTCTTCCAGCACCGCGAAACCGAAGTTCTCGCCCAGGCTCGACGGATCGTCGGGATCGTGGTGCCAGCTCTGGACGTCTTGCGCGCCGGGGACCAGCGCCGACAGGCCGCCGCGCGTGGCGATCCACAGCCTGCCGCTGCGCCCGGCATGCAAGGACTGCACGTAGTTCGCCCCGGCATCGGCGGGGAGCGCCGTGCGCCCGTAGCGTCCATCTTCGTCACGCCACAGCAGGCCGGTCGGGGTGCCGATCCAGAGGCGCCCATGCGCGGCCGCCAGTGCGCTGACGATCTCGCCCGGCACGTCGCCGCGGCCCACCGGCTCGATGCGGCCGCCCGGCCGCTCCATGCGCAGCAGCCCGTTTCCGGTGGTGCCGATCCACACCCTTCCCTGCGGGTCTTCGGCGATGGCACGCACCTTCGCGCGGCCGAGCCCTTCAACGCCGCCGTGGCGCACGAAGCCGCCGCTGGCCAGGTTGGTGCGGTTGACGCCCCCGTACACCGTGCCGGCCCACAGGGTGCCGGTCCGGTCCACCAGCACCGCGCTGATCTGGTTGTCCGAGAGGGTGTGCTGTTCGGCCGGGGCGTTACGGTAGCTGAGAAAGCGGCTGTCGGCCGGATCGAGCCGCTTCAGCCCATCCAGTTCGGTGCCCACCCACAGGGTGCCACCGCCGTCGTGGTAGAGCGACATCACCCGCACGTCGCCCAGGCCGTGCGTATTGTCCATGCGACGGCGCGTCGGCCCGACCGGCCCCGCTGCCGCGCCGACGCGCCACGCCTCCAGCCCGACCGCGGTGCCCACCCAGAGCGTGTCGCCCGGTCCCATCGACAGGGCCAGCACGGTATTGCGCTGGATGTCGCTGTCGTCGATGTCGAAGTGCTCGAACTGGCCGGACTCCGGCGCCAGCCGGTCCAGGCCGGCTGCGGTGCCGATCCACAACATGCCCCGGCCGTCGAGTGCGAGGGCGCTGACACGGTTGTCGCGCAGGGACGATGGCTTGCCGGGTTCATGGCGATAGAGGCGGAAGCGCCCCGAGTCGGGGTCGAGGTGCTGCAAGCCGTCTCCGGTGGCCAGCCACAGGCCGCCGTCGCGTGCCGCCAGGATGGCCTGCACGCCGCGGTTGCGGCCACCGCGCGCGCCCTGGTCCGGCGGCGCATAGCGGATGAATTTGCCGGTCGCGTGGTCGAAGCGCGCGAGGCCGCCCTTGGTGCCCAGCCAAAGCCGTCCCTGCGCGTCTTCGTGCGCGGACGTGACGTAATTGTCGGGGAGGCTGTCCGGGTCCTTGGGATCGTTGCGGTAAACCGTCAGGCGGTAGCCGTCGAAGCGGTTCAGGCCCGCCTGCGTGCCGAACCACATGAAACCGTGCCGGTCCTGCAGGATGCTCATCACCGACTGCTGCGACAGGCCCTGCTCGACCGACAGGCGCTCGAAACGCAGGCTGCCCGGGGCGGCGAAGGCGGCGGCGACGCCCATCCATGACAACAAGGCGATCAGGGCAAGGCGCAGACCCGGCCGGGCGGGCAGAAAGGCAAGCATAAGTGTCCAGGTTCGATCCAACCCGGCTAATCTACCAGAGCTTGTTTTGCCGATGGGAAAAATTGAGGCTTCCAGAAACAAAAAGCCGCTGCTATAATACGTGCCTCGGGCGGCTGTAGCTCAGCTGGATAGAGTACTTGGCTACGAACCAAGGGGTCGTGGGTTCGATTCCTGCCAGCCGCGCCAGAATATGAGGGACCAGATTGAACGATCTGGTCCCTTTTTTCGTTGCGCCTTGCGCTGCAGCGCCGCCGCGCCGGAGACAGGACGGCCGTGAGACTTTGCCAAGACGCGAACCCCTGCTATAATGCGTGCCTCGGGCGGCTGTAGCTCAGCTGGATAGAGTACTTGGCTACGAACCAAGGGGTCGTGGGTTCGATTCCTGCCAGCCGCGCCAGAATATGAGGGGCCAGATTGCACAATCTGGCCCCTTTTTTCGTTGCGCCTCACATTTCACCGGCGCGGCGCCGGGGCGGCAGGCCGCGCCGGGCACGCAAAGGGAGCAATGAGACTTTGCCAAGACGCGAACCCCTGCTATAATGCGTGCATCGGGCGGCTGTAGCTCAGCTGGATAGAGTACTTGGCTACGAACCAAGGGGTCGTGGGTTCGATTCCTGCCAGCCGCGCCAGAATATGAGGGACCAGATTGAACAATCTGGTCCCTTTTTCGTTGGATTTCCGCTTCCTCATCTCCATCCTCTCCCCGGCCCGGCATCTGTCGCCGCCGCCAGCCTGCATCCCGCCTTCGATTCGCCCGCCGGCCAGCTCAGGGCGTCCATTCGGACCTTCAGGGCAGGACCCACCGTCGTAGACGGTATGCCCGCAGGGCGCGACGGGGTAACGCAGCCATGGCGCTTGCCAGTTGCCCTTAAGGAGCCCCTAAGACTGCCCGGACCGTACTTAAGCAGGTCCTAAGGCAGCTTTGAGAACATTCATTCCGCAGCATCGCAATTCGGTCTTTCCACCCCGCGGGCACCTTCGCCTCACCTGGCGCCCGACCTCGCAACGGGGCTGGCCGGACCGCGTTCGGATGGGCTTGGGTCAACGAATCGGGGGGTTTGCCAATTCATCCAGTGCTGCTATAATGCGTGCCTCGGGCGGCTGTAGCTCAGCTGGATAGAGTACTTGGCTACGAACCAAGGGGTCGTGGGTTCGATTCCTGCCAGCCGCGCCAACTTTTCTTAAATGGCTCAGAAGCGATTCTGGGCCATTTTTCTTTTCCGCATCACCTCCCCTACTTTTCTCGCGCGTTTATCCGCTCTGGCAGTACGTCGCGCACAAACATGTGCGGCGGCCAGGTTGGCGCAGCTCAGCAATTTCGCTTATCTCCCACGATTTATTATTCTTTGTTCAATAAAAGGCTGGCAAGTCACAAACTCTCAGCGCCGGACACGCCCTCCTCTTCGCGTAGGACGAAACTGACACTTTTTAGGCAACTGAGGCAGCGATTGCTGCTCATCAACCCCTAAAGGACGAGTTCTCCTATGAAGAGACACCTTAAAGCATGTCCAGTCGGAAATTTGTTTACTTTTGGAATGTGTGGCCTGCGTTGTACGCGAATCATGAATCCACGTGCTTTTCCATGCTGTTTTGATATTCTGGAGTTCCCCGATTCTTGAAACCCAAGCTGCAGGACGCGGCTGATTCTATGCGAGGAAAGAAATGAAAAAATCTCTGATTGCTGCAATTGTGTTGGCTTCCGCTTCGTTCGGTTCGTCGGCTGTCATGGCCCAGGACGTGGTTGGTAACACCCCACAGGCCCTGAACCTGATCGACAACAGCGCCTTCTTCGGCGACACCTTCAACGCTGACAACCAAGGTGCCACCTTTGCCGATCGCTTCACCTTCACCATTGACGGCGACATCGGCATGAACCTGAATGCCATCATCTCGTCGATCAGCGGCAGCGCCGACACCGGCCTGGACATCACCGGCCTGGCCCTGTATGGCGAAAACGACACCCTGATCGCTTCGGGCACCTCGCAGATGAGCGGCGCGATGGACGTGTGGTCGATCTCGGCCAACAACCTGGCCGCTGGTGACTACTACCTGCGCGTCAGCGGCAATCTCGTGTCCGACGCCGGCGCCTCGTTCGGCGGCGCAGTGATGCTGGCTCCGGTTCCGGAACCGGAAACCTACGGCATGATGCTGGCCGGCCTGGGTGTCCTGGGCTTCCTGGCACGCCGCCGCAAGGCCAAGCAGGCATAATCAGCCTGGCTTGAGTATCGACGGAAGCGCGCAAGCGCTTCCGTTTTTTTTCGTCCGTACGAACCGGGCCGAGCGTGTCGAACCGCAAGGCCCGGCCGGCGCCATGGGGTGGACCGGAGCCGCCGGCGCCCGCCCCTCAGGTCCGCAGCTTTTTGATGAGCGCGCGGTTGCCCAGGATTTCCTCGATCTGTTCGAAGCGCACAGGCTTGACCATGTGGTGGTCGAAGCCGGCCTCGAAGGCAAGCTGGCGGTCCTTCTCCTGGCCCCAGCCGGTGACGGCGATCAGCACCGTCATCGCGCCGCACTGCAGCTTGCGGATGCCGCGCGCCAGGTCATAGCCCGACATGTGCGGCAGGCCGATGTCGAGGAAGGCGTAATCCGGACAGAAGCGCGCGGCCGCAGCCAGCGCATCGGGACCGTTATGCGTGATCACCACGCTGTGCCCCATCGCCGTGAGCAGTGCCCCGATGCTGTTGACGAAGTCGACGTTGTCGTCCGCCAGCAGGATGCGGTAGGTCTCGGTGCTGATGAAGGCCGCCGGCGTCGGCTTGGTGAGCGGTTCCGGATCGACCACGATCGGCAGGCGCACCACGAAGCGGCTGCCGTGGCCCAGGCCCTCGCTCCGCGCCTCGATCGTGCCGCCGTGCAGCTCGACCAGCTTGCGCGCCAGCGACAGCCCGACGCCCAGGCCGGCCACGCTGCGCTCCAGGGTGGAATCGACCTGCACGAACATTTCGAACACGGTGTCGAGCATGTCCGGCGCCAGCCCGATGCCGTTGTCGGCCACTTCCAGCACCAGCGTCTTGTCCTCCACGCTCGCCGACAGGCTCACGCGCCCGCCCCGGTTGGTGTACTTGGCGGCGTTGTTCAGGAGGTTCGACAGGATCTGGGCCAGGCGCGTGGCGTCCCCGTGCAGGAAGACCGGGCGATCCGGCAGGTCGATGACCAGCTCGTGGCCATGCAGTTCGATGTAGGAACGCACCACCTCCAGCGCGTCGTTGACGACCGCCTTCAGCTCCACCCGCCCCATCTTGATGGTGAACTTGCCGGTATTGATGCGCGAGACGTCCAGCAGGTCGTCCACCAGGCGCACCATCTGGCGCAGCTGGCGCTCCATGATGTCGGTGGCGCGCTGGGTCGCCTGGGCGTCGCCGCTACGGATGCGCAGGATGTCGAGGCCGGTACGGATCGGCGCCAGCGGGTTGCGCAGTTCGTGCGCCAGCGTCGCCAGGAATTCGTCCTTGCGGCGGTCCGCCACGATCAGCGCCTGCTCGGCGCGCTCGCGCACCGTCATTTCGTGTTCGAGCGTACGGTTGGCCGCCTGCAGGGCGTCGGAGCGGCGCCCGATCTCGGCGAGCATGTCGTTGAAGGCTTCGACCAGCACCCCGATCTCGCCCTTGTCGTTGCCAGGCACCCGCAGCGTGAAATCGCGCCGCAGCATCACCTGGCGCGCGACGTTGGTCACCGCTTCCAGCGGACGCGTGATCGATGCCTGCAGGCGCGAGGCGACCAGGGCCGCGATCACCAGTGCGCCGAGCATCACCCCGCCGAGGATGGCGCCATAGCTGAGCACGCGATCGAGCAGGCCGTAGCGCGAACGCAGGTAGACGGTGCCGAGCGGCTCGCCGTTCTCCAGGATCGGCCGGAACACGACCAGCTCGCCGCGTTCGATGCGGTAGCCGGCCGCTTCCGGCCGCGCCGGGAAACGGCCTTCCGCCCCCGGCCGGGCCCAGGCGGCAAAACGCTCGCCGCTGTTGGTGTAGATCGCGCCCGCGACGATCTGCGGCCGCACCCGCAGCACCGTCAGGTCGCGGGTGGCGGCGGCGGCGTCGTTGAACGACACCGCCGGCGCCGTCACGTTGGCAATGATGTCCGCCTGGGTCGTCAGGTCGTCGACCCAGACTTTCTGGAAGGTGCGCACGTCCACCACCAGCATGGCGACGGCCGCCGACACCAGTGCGACGATCGTGGTCGCCACTGCCATCAGGATCAGTTTGCTGCGTACGGAACCGGTATCGTGCATGCTCATCACGCGCCTCCCTTCTGCACGGAGTGCGCGACCGTCAGCAGGCGCGAGCTGAGCTTCACGTTCTTCTTTTCGGCGGCATCGAGCGACACGTCGAAACGCACGCGCTCGTCGACGATGCGGAAATTGATCACGCTTCCGTAACGCAGCCCGCCATCGCATTCCGTCACGGTAAGCAGCGCCCCCGGCGCGGCGCGCAGCACGCGGCCGGCACGCTCGCCGTCGGGGCCGGCCACGAACAGCAGGTGCACCGGCGGCACCTCGTGCTCGCGCACGAGGCGCACGACGATCGGGCGGCCGGCGACGGTGCGGCCGGCCGCAATGCGCGCCAGCTCGGCGGCCATGTCGTCCGAGCCCACCACCGCGATGGTCAGCGGCCCTGTCGCATCGGCAAAGGCATGCGGCGGGAATTCGGCATAGCCCAGGAATTTGTACAGGAAGGCCGCCTTGACCCGGCGCTCGAGCGCCGGGGCGCCCTGGGCCAGGGCGCGCGGCGCGCTTCCCGCGGCCGTCAGCAACAGCGGCAAAGCGAGCGCCCGGCACACCAGGCGGCGCCGCAGACGGTCGGAAGGGGGTGTGGTCATCGTCATCATCGGTCAAAAACGCAGTGCGGCGCTGGCGAATACACTGCGTTCGGCCAGTTGGCGCACGTCGGCCGCCCCGAACTCGGGGTGGCGCGCATGCAATAGGTTACGGCCGGTCAGGGCCAATTCGACATCGGGGCGCACCTGCCACGCGATCCGCGCGTCAAGCTCATGATAGCCCGGTACCGCCGGCTGCGGCAGCCGGGCGACGCGCCGCAGCAGCAGGTCGGCGTTCAGGCCGGGCAGGATGTCATGCGAAGAGCGCAGCGTCCAGTAGCTGCGCGGATCGTTGGTCGCCAGGCCGGTGCGGGCCGAGAGGTCGGTGCTGGATGGCTCGCTGCCGGTCTCGATATCCTGGACGACCGCCCCGGCCGAGAGGCGCCAGCCGCGCGTGGCCTGCCAGCTGCCCCACAGTTCGACCCCGCGCACGCGGCCCGTGCCCAGGTTGCCGAACGCTGGCGCCCCGGCGGGCTGCAGCTCGAGCGTGCGCAGCCGGGCGTAGTCGCTGTAGAACAAGGTGGCCGAATACGACAGGCCGGCGGCGGCCTGCGCGCGCCAGCCCAGCTCCAGCACGCGCGCGGTCTCCGACTGCATGTCGGGCCCGCCGGCGATCAGCACGCGCCGGCCTGCCTGGCCCGGGCCGGACGCAGGATCGACCAGCAGCAGATCGCGGTCGATGCGTGCCGGGGCACGCACGGTGCGCGACGCGGCGGCCCAGAGCATCGCGCCGGGCGCGGCATCCCAGGCCATGCGCAGGCTGGGCAGCAGTTCCAGCCCGGTGTAGTCGTTGTGCTCCAGGCGCAGGCCGGCGGTCGCGCGCAGCGAAGGCAGGATGCTGAATTCGTCCTGTGCGAACACATTCGTCCAGCGCAGCGTGCGACGGCTCGGCGCGAACTGCAGCACCGGCCCGTTGACGAAGCGGTCGCGCCCATGGCGGTAGCCGCCGCCCCAGGTGAGGTTGTGGCGTTCGCCCAGGCGCTGGCCGACCTGCGCTTCGAGATCGACCGTGTCCAGGGAGTATTTGCCGACGCCGTGCTGCTCGCGCCCGGTATGGTCGACATAGGCCTGCAGGCGCAGGTCGGCGCCGCCGGCGAGTCGTGCGTCGAACCGCGCCAGCAGGTTGCCGCCGGAGAAATCGGTGCGCGGCTCCCGGGAAGCGCGCAAGGCGCCGTCGAGCACGTCGCCGCTGACGGTCAGCGCCCGGTCCCCACCCTCCCAGTCGAGCCGGAAACCGAGCTGGCGCCGGCCGACGCCGCCGCCGCGGCTCTGCGGGCGCTCGCCGGGCGCGCCGTCGGCATCGTCGCGCTTGCCATGGACGCGCAGGTGGGCGCCGTTGGGCAGCCGCGTGCCGTAGCGGACGGTCGCGCCGGCATAGCGGTTGCCGGCATGGACGAGCGCCAGGCCGCCCTGCGTGTCGGCAGCGCTGCGCGTGATGATGTTGATGACGCCGTTGACGGCATTGGTGCCCCAGATCGTGCCGCCGGGGCCGCTGATCACCTCGATGCGCTCGATGTCGGCCAGCGCCACGTCCTGCGCTTCCCAGTACACACCGGAAAACAGCGGAGAGTACACACTGCGGCCGTCGACCAGCACCAGTAGCTTGTTGGCCAGCTGCGAGGAAAATCCGCGCGCGCTCACCGCGTACTCCTGGGCGCCGGCCAGGGCTACCTGGAGGTTGGGCGCCAGCCGCAGGGCTTCGGGGATCGTGGTGGCGCCGGCGCGCACGATCTCGGCGCCGCTGATCACATACAGCGATGCCGGCGCGCTGCCGAGGCGGCCCGGCTGGCGCGATACGGAAGTGACCACGATATCGGACAACTGCTCGAGCGAATAATCCGCGAGCGAAGGATCCGCCACTGCCGCTTCGGCGGACGAAGCGGCGGCGCGCACGGCGGCCTGCCCCGGACCGGCTGGCAGCAAACTCAGTGCCGCACAGACGCAGGCAAGCAGGGAAGGTTTTGACATAGTTGCCATCCTAGAACATTTCCTGCGCAGCACCAAGCGTGCGCGAGTCGCGTGCGCTTCTCGTCGCGGGAATGCGACGCCGACTTGACAAGGCGCGCCATTAATATTCTTGATAACGGACATTGGAAATATAAATTGGACGAATTTGACGCGTTGCAGCATCATGCTTCCTGTCTCCTCTATTCTCCTCCAAGGAAATAGATTCAGCCCGCTTCCCACGAAGCGGGCTTTTTTTTGCCTGCGCTCCACTGTGGCATGGCCGGGCGCACGGATCGAAATACCGAAAGAACGCCGTTTGGTGTAGGATTGCCGGCATGTTTTCGTTCCTACAACACTTCGCCCATGCCTGACCACGTCTTGTCCCCGCGCTCCGTCGCCGCCTATGATTGGTCCACCAGCGCACTGGGCGAGCCGGCGCGCTGGCCTGCCCCGCTGCGCACGGCCGCCGACCTGCTGCTCAATTCTCCCCTGCCCGGACTGCTGGTCTGGGGGCGCGAAACCATCCTCGTCTTTAACGAAGCCTACGCCGGCATGGCCGGCCTCGGCGCCGGCCGCGTGCCCGGCGGCTCGGTGCCGTCGGTGCTGCCGCCGCCGCTGTCGGCGGCCGGCGCCGCGCTGCAGCAGGCCTGGGCCGGGCAGCCGGGCCGGGTCGCGGAAGCAGCGCTCACGTTCCGCCGCGCCGACGGGCCGCTGGAACACCGTTGCGACCTCTGGCTCACCCCGGTGACAGACGGGGGCGGTGGCGTGGGCGGCGTCCACGTCCTGCTGGCGCCGCCGGCCCCGGCCGCCGCCGCGGCGGAACCGGACGCCGGCGACGGCAGCCTGCGCATCCTGGTGGTCGAGGACAACATCGATTCCCAGTACCTGGTGTGCGAGATGCTCAAGGCCTTCGGCCATGAGGCCGACGGCGTGGCCCACCCGAACGACGCGCTCGACCTGCTGGGCCGCCAGCGCTACGACGTGCTGTTCTCGGACGTCAGCCTGCCGGGCATGTCGGGCGTCGACCTGGCGCGCCAGGCGGTCGGCGCCAATCCGGCGCTGAAGGTGATCTTCGCCTCCGGCTACGGCGACACGCTGCTGCGCCACCTCGATTTCCCTTACCTCTCGCTGCAGAAGCCCTACGAGCTGGACCAGCTCCAGGACGCCCTGGCGAAAGTGGCGCGCCAGCCGGCGCCGCGCGGGTGAGCGCTCCGGTGCGTGGTCCGGACCACCCGCGGCGCCTGCCCGCCCTGCCGGCTCGTCCGGGCTGCGCTACAATGGACCGCATTGGACGAGGTGCGCCCGCGCGGCCCTGAGCGTCCGGAACCTGGCCTTCGATGATGATTCCAACTGAACCGATCGGCAGCATTCCCCGCCCGCCCGAGCTGATCGCAGCCGTGCGCGCCGCTGCGTCGAACCCCGGCGGGGGCGAGCTCGCGCCGCTGCTCGACGAAGCGGTACGTGCCACCGTGGCCGCGTTCGAGGCCACCGGTTCTGCCGTCATCAGCGATGGCGAACAGGGCAAGCTGGATAATTTCTGGAGCTATCCGGTCCACGGGGCCGCCAACACGGTGCCCGACGGCTTCCGGATCCCGGTGGGCATGCCGGACGCCGGCGGCGCCTGCCACCGGATGCCGCGCCTGACCCACGGCCCTTTCCGTTACCAGCGTTATGCCGACGGCTTCCTGCGCGCGGCCCGCCGCCACGCCACGCTGCCGCTCAAGCAGGCCATCATCTCGCCTTCGGCGCTGTCGCTGCTCTACCCGCCCGACGGCATCGAAGGCTATCCGCGCGAGCAATTCCTCGACGACCTCGTGCGCGAGCACGAGACCGAGATCCGCCGCTGCCTGGAGGCCGGCGCCTGCAAGGTGCAGATCGACTTCGCCGAAGGGCCGCTGGCGATGCGCCTCGACCCGAGCGGCGCCCTCCTGGCGAGCTTCGTCCACCTCAACAACCTGGCGCTGCGCCGCTTTTCGGCAACCGAACGCGCGCAGATCGGCGTACATGTCTCGCCCTTCGACGTGCACGGCACCGGCGCAGCGCAGGTCGACTATGCGGAACTGCTGCCCGCCCTGTTCGAAATCCGCGCCGGCAGCTTCTATGTCGCAATGGCCGGGCAGCCCGACCCCGGGCGCGTACTGCGCATCGTGCGCGACTATGCGCACCCGGACCAGCGCGTGTTCGTCGGCGTGACCGACCCGTACGCGCCCGCCATCGAGACGGCGGACGAGGTTCGCGACCGGGTGCTGCTGGCGGCAAGCTACCTGGGGCCGGCGCGCCTCGGCACCACCGACGATGCCGGCTTTGCGCCCTTCTACGACGATACCAGCATCAGCCGCGCCGCCGCGTTCGCCAAGATCCGCGCCCGCGTCGACGGCACGCGGCTGGCGGCGGGCATCCTGGAGCGGGCGGCATGAGCGACGAGCACGAACTCGAGATGATGCGCTCGGCCGCGCTGCGCAACGCGCAGAGCGTGCTGGCCGCGCGCCAGCGCGCCGAGGAAGAACTGCTGGCGGCCCAGGACGCGCTGCGCCGCGCCAGCGAGCGCATGGAAAACATGCTCGAAAGCCTCTCGGACGGCTTCTGCGCGGTCGACCGCGACTGGCGCATCACCTATATCAACGGACGCGCGCTCGCGATGATCGCGCCGCTCGACAAGAGCCGCGCCGGCCTGCTGGGGCGCAGCCTGTGGGATGAGTTCGAGGACCTGCACGGTACCTCGGTGGCGCAGGACTGCCGGCGCGCCATGGACCAGCGCGAAACCGTGGTGCGCGAGTTCTATTACGAGCGCCTGCAGTGCTGGCTGGAGATGCGCCTGCACCCGTCGCCGGACGGGCTGACGCTCTACTTCCAGGACATCACCCGGCGCAAGCTGGACCAGCAGGCGATGGCCGAGAACAACAACCGGCTGCAGGTGGCGCTGGCCGCCGGCCGCCTGGGCGACTGGCGCTGGGATGCCGGGCTCGACCGGGTGCTGCTCGGCCCGCGCGCGGCCGGCATCCTCGGGCTGCCCGCCGATACCCCGCTGCCGTGGCCGCAGTTGCGCGGGCGCCTGCACCCGGAGCACCGCATCCAGGTGCGGCGCGCCGTGCTCAAGGCATTCGAGGCGCGCGCCGACCTGAACATCGAATGCCGGGTCGGCACCGGCGACGGCGGCGACGGCGGCGCGCGCTGGGTCGCCATGGTCGGCCGTCCCGACTATGCCGAGCGCAAGGGCCAGGAAACCCTGGTCGGGATGACCGGCGTGGTGCAGGACATCACCAGCAGGAAAAGCGCCGAGGATACCCTGCGCCAGAGCGAGGAACTGCTGCGCGCGCTGGCCAACACCATTCCGCAGCTGGCCTGGATGGCCGGCACCGACGGCGCCATCCTCTGGTTCAACGACCGCTGGTATGCCTACACCGGCCGCACGCCGGAGGACAGCGTGGGCTACGCCTGGCAGGACGTGGTCGAACCCGGTTCGCTGCAGGAAGTGAGCGCGCGCTGGGGCGAGTGCATCCGCAGCGGCGAGCCGTTCGAGATGGAATTCCCGCTGCGCGGCGCCGACGGGCGCTTCCGCTGGCACCTGACGCGCGTGAGCGCGGTGCGCGACGGCGCGGGCCGCGTGGTGCGCTGGTTCGGCACCAATACCGACGTCGACCAGGTCAAGCGCACGGAACAGGCGCTGCGCGAAGAGTCGTACGTGCTGGAGCTGCTCAACAACAGCGGCAACGTCCTGGCCTCGACGCGCGACCTGCGCTCGCTGCTGCACGCCGCCACCCAGGCCGCCACCGGCGTGAGCGGCGCGCGCTTCGGCGCCTTCTACCATGTCGGCCAGGGCGAGCACGGTGACGGCGACGGTACGCTGTTCTCGATGACCACGTCGCCGGGCGGCGCCTCGGCCGACTTCGAGCGCATCGATGCAGCGCGCGCCGCCGAGCTGTTCGGCCCGGCATTGCGCGCATCCACCCTGGTGCGGCTGGACGATATCGCACAGGACCCGCGCCACGCCGCCACGCCGCGCTTCGGCGTGGCCGGCCCGGCCACGGGCGTGCCCGCGCTGCGCAGCTACATGGCGGTGCCGGTGGTGGCACGCGCCGGCGAGCTGCTGGGCACCATGTTCTTCGGCCATCCCGAGCCCGGGGTCTTTACCGAGCGCAGCGAACGCATCGTCCGCGGCATCGCCTCCCAGGCGGCCATCGCCCTCGACAATATCCGCCTGTACGAAGCCAGCAGCCGCGCCGCCGAGGAACGCAAGCTGCTGCTCGAGAACGAGCGCGCCGCGCGCGCCGAAGCCGAGCGCAGCAGCCAGATGAAGGACGAGTTCCTCGCTACCCTGTCGCACGAGCTGCGCACCCCGCTGTCGGCCATCCTCGGATGGTCGCAGGTGCTGCGCCGCGGCAGCCGCGACGGCGCCGACCTCCATCGCGGCCTGCAGACGATCGAACGCAATGCGCGCGCCCAGGCACAGCTGATCGAGGACCTGCTCGACATGAGCCGCATCACCTCGGGCAAGGTGCTGCTCGACATGCAGGTGGTCTCCCCCGCCTCCTTCATCGATGCCGCGGTCGAGACCGTGCGCCCGGCCGCGGATGCCAAGCATATCGCGATAGAGAAACACTACGGCGAGCCGGGCCTGCTCGTGGCCGGCGACCCCGGCCGCCTGCAGCAGGTGATCTGGAACCTGCTGTCGAACGCGATCAAGTTCACGCCGCGCGACGGCACCGTGGCAGTCGACGTGGCGCAGCGCGACACGGCCGCCGGCCGCACCGTGGCGATCACGGTGCGCGACAACGGCGCCGGCATCCGCCCTGAATTCATCACCCACGTCTTCGAGCGCTTCCGCCAGGAAGACGCATCGATGACACGCCGCCACGGCGGCCTCGGGCTCGGCCTGTCGATCGTCAAGCACCTGGTCGAGCAGCACGGCGGGACGGTGCGCGCCGAGAGCCCGGGCGAAGGCCTGGGCGCCAGCTTCACCATCGAACTGCCGCTGGCCGAGGCGCCCGCGGGCAGTGTCCGGCCCGGCCGTGCCGTGTCGACGGCGGCGCCGGCTCCGGTCCCGCGGCCGTCGCATGGTCCCGATGCGCCCGAGATCGCCGTACGCGACCTGGGCGGACTGACGGTACTGGTGGTGGACGACGACCGCGACGCGCGCGAGCTGATCGCCCGCATCCTGACCGATTGCCATGCCCGGGTGCGCATCGCCGCCAGCGCGCGCGAAGCCTTCGATGCCCTGCGCGAGAACCGTCCCGACATCCTGATCAGCGACCTCGGCATGCCTGAGGTGGACGGTTTCGAGCTGATCGGCTGGGTACGGGCGTTGCCGCGCGAGGCCGGCGGACAGGTGCCGGCCATCGCACTGACCGCGTTTGCCCGGTCGGAAGACCGCCTGAAGGCGCTGGAAGCCGGATTTTCAGCCCATATCTCGAAGCCGGTCGAGCCGAGCGAACTGATCGCCAGCGTGGCGTCGGTGACGGCGCCGGCCACGCCCTTGACGACTGGAAGTGTGCGCGGGCATGGTCGTTGATGCTCCTACCCGGACACGCGGCGCTGTCCTACAAGAAATTTTGTAGGCTTTGCTAGACTATGAAGAGATGGGATGTGTCCATTCCAAATGGAAATGGAACGGCGTCCCGACTGAGTAGAAGAGAACAAGCATGCCGAGCAGACAAGACATTTTGAACGCGAAGATTCTGGTGGTGGACGACTCGCCCGACAATATCGAACTCATGGAAGAGATATTGCGCGAGGAAGGCTACACCTGCGTCAGTTCGACGATGCTGCCGGAACAGGTCTGCCCGCTGCACCGCGAGCACAACTACGACCTGATCCTGCTCGACCTGCAGATGCCGGGCTTGAACGGCTTCCAGGTCATGAAAGGCCTGAAGGAAATCGAACAGGGCGGCTACCTGCCGGTGCTGGCGCTCACGGCCCAGCCGAGCTTCAAGATCGCGGCGCTGGAAGCGGGTGCGCGCGACTTCATCAGCAAACCGTTCGACCTGCTGGAAGTGCACAAGCGCATCCATAACATGCTCGAAGTGCGCCTGCTCTACAAGGAGCTGGCCCAGTACAGCCGCGCCCAGCAGGAACTGGCGCTGCACGACGCCCTCACCGGCCTGCCGAACCGCCGCCTGCTGGAAGACCGCATCGAAACGGCCCTGCAGCACGCCAACCGCAGCCATTCCAAGGCTGCCATCATGTACCTGGACCTGGACGGCTTCAAGGCGATCAACGACACCTACGGCCACGCCTACGGCGACGATATCCTCAAGATGGTCTCGCAACGCCTGCTCGCGAGCTCGCGCAAGGAAGACACGGTGGCGCGCCTGGGCGGCGACAAGTTCATGGTCGTGCTGGGGGATATCCACTGCCTGGCCGACGCCCAGGGCCCCGCCGCCAAGCTGGTGGAAGCGCTCTCCGAACCCTACTTCATCAACGACCTCACGCTGCGCCTGTCGACCTCGATCGGCATCAGCATCTACCCGGACGACGCCGAGACGGTGGACGCCCTGATCAATATCGCCGACTACGCCCTGTACGAAGCCAAGCGCGCGGGCAAGAACCGCTTCTGCTCGCCGGCGGCCAACCGCCAGGCCTCGGGCAAGATGCCGGCCGTGGCTGCGCCAGCGGTGGAAATGGCGCCGCACCGCTGATCTGCGTGCTGCACAGCGCCCCGATTCCGGCCTTTGCCCAGAATCGTGTTGCGTCACTGCGCATCGCCGTTCCGACGTGCTGCAAACGCCGTTATTCCGGACAGAAGCAGAGTTTCGCCGCTGCGCCAGGTCTGTCTGACTGCGTGTAAAGCGGCTGCAAGTTCATCTGGATCGAGGCTTTATCAGACGGCGCCGAACCTGCCCCTCAAGCAAATCAGGCCACAAGCAGCTCGCGCCGCCCGTGGCCTGACTTCAGGAAGAGAAAACCTGCTCCTCAGCGGTTCCCGCCGTCGTCTTTCTGCAGATACCCAGTGCCCAGCGCGGCGTTCCCGAGCACTTCCCGGTTGTGCTCCTCGATGGCCTGGGCGTGCTGGTGGTCGCGCCTTGCGTCGACCTTGTCCGGCGCCACTTCGATGCGGGTAATGCTGGACTGGACGGCGACCGGGTCGCTGGCCGGGAAAGTCATCTCCACGCCCTCGTCGAGCAGGGTTTCCTCGGCCTCTTCCTTGCTCGAGCTGCCTTCGCAGCCGGCGAGCGCCTTGATGGCCATGGCATAGTTCACCACTTTCAGGTTGGCCAGGTCGCCGATGGTCTGCACGCCCAGCGAAGCGAAGGCAGCCGCTTCCTTGTCGCCGATACCGCTCAGGGCGGTCAGCGGTGCGTTCACCAGCTCGCCGAACGACTTGCCGTGGAATTGTTGATTTACGATGGTGTCGATATTCATTGTGCGTCCTTTCATGTAGGCAGCCCCGTCCTCCATGGATACGGTTGAACTGGACGGTTCCACTATCGCACATGCCCCTGTCCGGCGTATGTGCGGCACCGTACATCGTAGATGCACACAATTGATTTTTGCTTCTTTGCACTTAATTGGCCCGTGATATCATTCCGCGTTATTACAGTGATTTTCTTCAACGTAACAATTGGCTCCGGTCTCTTCGCTTCCGTAGACGCGTCCTCTTGGCGATGACACCGCACAACATCGTGGCACACACTGACAAACCGAAGATTCTGGTCGTTAACGACGATGCTGCCAGCTTGCTAGCGCTGACGAGCTTGCTCGACCAATGGGCGGACGAAAGCAACTACACCGTGCACTCGGCCCGCTCGGGGCAGGAAGCCCTGCGCCAGGTGCTGCTGCACGATTTCGCAGTGATCCTGCTCGACGTCAACATGCCCGGCATGGACGGCTTCGAGACCGCCGAAGCGATCCACCAGCGCGCGCGCTCGGCCGACATCCCGATCATCTTTGTCACCGCCTTCCTGGCCGACGAGATCGACCGCCTGAAGGCTTACCAGCGCGGCGCCGCCGACTTCCTGTTCACCCCGGTGATTCCGCAGATCCTGCACGCCAAGGTGTCCGTGTTCGTGGCGCTGGCGATGAAGAACAAACAGCTCAAGCGCCAGGCCGAAAAGCTGTCGCAGCGCACCACCGAGCTGACCGCCACCAACCGCCGCCTGGTGCGCGAGATGGAAGAACGCCGCGATGCCGAGCGCAAGAGCCACGCCAAGGACGAATTCCTCGCCATGCTCGGGCACGAACTGCGTAATCCGCTGTCGGCCATCAGCAGCGCGTCGTCGCTGATCGGCCTGCCGGGCGCGAACGGCGACACCATCGGCCGCGCCAAGCAGATCATCCAGCGCCAGAGCCAGCACTTGTCGCGCATCGTCGACGACCTGCTCGACCTGTCGCGTGCGATGTCCGGCAAGATCCTGTTGGCACGCAAGCCGATCGACCTGGCCAACCTGGTGTCCGGTTGCCTGGAAACCTTCCGCGCCACCGGCCGCACCGCGGGCTACCGCTTCAGCGTCGACCTTTCCCCGGGGTGGGTGGACGGCGATCCGACCCGCCTCGAGCAGATCACCTCGAACCTGCTCGACAATGCGATCAAGTACACCCCGGCGGGGGGCAACATCGACATCAACCTGTCCCACGCCGGCGACGACGTGGTGCTGACCATACGTGATACCGGCGTCGGCATCCCGGCCGAGCTGCTGCCGCACGTATTCGATGTGTTCGTCCAGGGCGCGATTTCGATCGACCGTTCGCAGGGCGGCCTCGGCATCGGCCTGTCGCTGGTGCGCCGCCTGGTGGAACTGCATGGCGGCAGCGTCAGCGCCCACAGCGACGGCAGCGGCAGCGGCAGTACCTTCACGATCCGCCTGCCGCGTACCGAAGCGCTGACCCCGCCCCAGCCGGCGCAGGAAACGCACGGCGACAACACCGGCAAGCCGTCGGTGCTGCTCATCGAAGACAATGAGGACGGCCGCGAGATGATGGCCACGATGCTGGCGGCCTACGGCTTCCCTGTCGCGCAGGCGGCCGACGGGCTGCAGGGCGTCGCCGCGGCACTGGCCGGCCGGCCGGCTGCCGCACTGGTGGACATCGGCCTGCCGGGGATCGACGGCTACGAGGTGGCGCGCCGCCTGCGCCGCGATCCGGCGACCAGCGGCATCCGCCTGATCGCCCTCACCGGCTACGGGCTGGCAGAAGACCAGCGCCGCGTGCTGGAAGCGGGCTTCGACCAGCACCTGGTCAAGCCGGTCAGCATGGAACAGCTGCTGGAGGCGCTGGCGCCGGCCAGCATGCAGCGGGCCGACGTCGCCTAGGACAACAGCCCGGGCCTTGGACCGGGCTGCGTGGTGTCGCCTATCCGTTCACCGCATTACTGCAGCTCCGCCGCCCGCGCAGCCAGCTCCTGCCCCAGCGCTTCCAGGTCGAGCTTGAGCTCGCGCATCTTCGGGAACATTTCTTTCTCTTCTTCCTCGACGTGGTGCTCGACCATTTCACCGAGCACCTTGACCTTGGCGTCGTACAGGTCGTCGCCCGGGTCCATTTCCTGGATCTGGGCGATCAGGTCCTTGGCCGATGCGTGCTCCACGACGGCCTCGTCCACCAGCTCTTCGGTCTCCTTGGTGGCCTCGCGGATCGCCGGATACAGGATTTCTTCCTCGATGGTCGTGTGCATGATCAGCGCGTTGCAGATCTTGTCGGCGAGCTTCTTCTTGCTGACCTTGGCGCGGTCGGTCATGTTCTCGAATTGCTCGAACATGGCGCGTGCTTCCTCGTGCTGCGCGGTCAGCAGCGTGATGGCGTCCTGCGGTGCGGTTGCTGTCGTCATTTGGTATACCCCCGTTGTGTTAGTAAAGTGGCAGTGCTCCACCCCTCCAGCTTGGCCTGATTCAGCGCGACAGTATGTTCGGGAGCGCACGTTGGCCGCTGCCGGCGTTCCGAAGGTTTCTCGTGTCTGCGCGCCGCCAGGCGACGGAGTGTTGTATTATTTTGGGAAACATTTTGACGAGCCTACGATGACCGAACCGGCCCTTCCGCAATCCGCCGTGGCGAACGCATCACACGATGCACTCGTCGCGCAGCGTACCGCCGACCTGACCGAGATGCTGGGATACCTCGCCGCCTGCTGGGACGAGGAGCGCCGGCTGCTCGCACGCCAGCTGCACGACAGCCTGGGCTCCTCGATGACGGCGCTGACCATGCACCTGGCCCTGCTGAGCCAGCACATCCCTGCCGACAACCAAGCGATGCGCGACCGCAGCGCCCAGATGAAGCAGCTGCTCACGAACATCATCGAGACCAATCGCAAGATGCAGCTCGAGCTGTGGAACGACAAGCTCGAGTTCCTGGGCCTGAAGGCGGCGCTGTCGGAACTGGTCCAGGGCTACGGCTCCGCGCACGGCATCAAGGCGCGCGCCAGCCTGCCGGACGAAGACGGCAACTACAGCCGCACCCAGGGCGTGGTGCTGCTGCGCTGCGTGGAAGAAGGCTTGCGCAACGTCGCCACCCACGCGCGCGCCACCGAGGTGGACGTGATCCTGGACGACGATGGCGAGCAGGTCATGCTGACCGTGCGCGACAACGGCGCCGGCCTGCCGCCGGGCGCGAGGATGCTGGAATCGACCAGCTGCCACGGCCTGCGCCTGCTGCGCGAACGCGCCCGCTTCCTGGGCGGCACGCTCGAACTGAAGAATGGCGAAGGCGGCGGCGCCGTGCTGCGCATCACCCTGCCGAGACAGGCGCCCGCCTGCTGAACGACGGCCCCCGCACCGGGGCCGGCGGCACTCAGTGCAGCTTGACCAGCGGCGTCGCGCGCCGCACCAGGAAACGCGCCAGCGCCAGCACGCCGGTGCGCATCGTGCCGAGCACGGCGCGGTGGTGCATCAAGTGCAGGCTGGTGTACATCAGGCGCGCCATCGTCCCTTGCACGAACCAGCTGGCGCCGCGCAAGGAGCCCATCAAGCTGCCCACGCTGGTATCGCGGCCGACCGACACCAGGGAGCCATAGTCGCGGTATTCATACGGCCGGTCCTGCGGCGCATGGCCCTTGGACTTGCGGATAAATGTCGTGACGAGGTAGTCGGCCTGCTGGTGCGCGGCCTGGGCGCGCGGCGGCACCGCATTGCCGTTGCCGTCCACGCAGGCGGCGCAGTCGCCCAACGCATAGATGTCGCTCGCTCCTTTCACGCGCAGGTGCGCATCGACCTCGACCTGGCCGCCCTTCGCGGTGGGCAGGCCGAGCGAGGCCAGCAAGTCGGGGGCCTTGATGCCGGCCGCCCACACGCACAGGCTGGACGGATACACGTTGCCGTCCTTGTCCACCACCCGGTCCTTGTCGATCTGCGTCACCCGGCAATTGGTCACGACGCGGATCCCGCGCTTGTTCAGCAGGTCGGCCGCCGCCGCCGAGACTTTTTCCGGCAGCGGCGCCAGCACGCGCGGCGCGCCCTCGAGGATGGTGATGCGCACGTCGCGCTTGCCGTCGAGCTGGTCGAATCCGTAGTTGACGTAGGCGCTCGAGGCTTCGCGCAGCTCGGCCGCGAGCTCCACGCCGGTGGCGCCGCCACCGATGATGACCACGTCCAGGCCCGCGCCGCCCGCCCCGTTGCTCTCCTCGTGCTCCTGCTCGGCCGCCAGCATCAGGCGCAGCATGCGCAGGCGAAAGCGCTCGGCGTCTTCGGTGGCATTCAGGGAAATGGTGTGTTCGCGCGCCCCGGGGACGCCGAAGTAGTTCGAGGTGCTGCCGACCGCCAGCACCAGGGAGCCGTAGGTGATGCGCCGCTCGGGCAGCACCTCGTCGTTGTCGCTGGCGGAGAGGATCGCGCCGACCGTGATGGTCTTGCTTGCCGCATCCAGCGCCGTCATCGGCCCGAACACGAAATTGAAGCCGTTGTCGTGCGCCAGCATCTGGTACGACAGGCCTTCCTGGTGGATGTCCAGGGTGCCGGCCGCGACCTCGTGCAGCGAGGGCTTCCAGATATGGTAGAGCCGGCTGTCCACCAGCGTCACCTTCGACGGGCCGAGTTTGCGGCCCAGTTTGCAGGCCAGCTCCAGTCCGCCGGCGCCGCCTCCCACGATCACGATTTCGCTACGCAAGCTCACCTCCATCATGGCGCCCGTCCGGCAATGCCAGCACATGGGCGATGTGGCAATATTACTACGTTATCCCAGGCAGTGTTGGGCGGGACAGGAAAGCCGGTGTGGGAATGCGTGAGCTTATGGCAAGAGCCAATTGCTATATTCTTGCTCTCGATAACAATCAGGGCCCACATGAACATCGCGTATCCCCTGCTGTCCGCATTCACCGTGCTGGCAGCCATCTTTGCTGCTTCCCCAGCGTTCGCCCAGGTCGCCACGCCTGCCGCAAGCACGGCCCCGATAACGCATCGCTGCGACAGCAGCCCGGCCGGCCAGTGCTGGTATGTGCTGTACACCTCCGCGTGCCGCGAAGGCCCCGCGAAGAACGGCCGTCCGTCCCTGGTTTGCACCAAGGAATTCCTGACCGAGTTTTCGCTGAAGGTGGGCGAATCAAAGACGCTCGCGCATGCGCCGGCGGGCACCCGCCACTGTCCCGTGGGACGGGACAAGCCGGTGTTTCCGGACTGTGCCCACTAGGCGCCGTGCAGCACGCTTGCGGATCGCGCGCGTGGCCTTCAAGGCCGCCGGTGTAGCATGGCCCGGCGGGCTGTCCAGCCCATCGACCACCCCACACGAAAGGAATCCCGAGTGAACCAGCGCTACCGACCGATCACGCACCTGGGCCTGGGCGGCACCGGGCTGGGCGACATGTACCACGTCACGGGCGACGAGGCCGCGCGGGCAACCGTCGACGCCGCCTGGGATGCCGGCATCCGCCACTTCGACACCGCGCCGCACTACGGCACCGGCTTGTCCGAGCACCGCTTCGGGCACGCCCTGCGCTCTCGTCCGCGCGAGCAGTACACGCTGTCGACCAAGGTCGGGCGCCTGCTGGTGCCGGATCCGGCCGGCCACGTCCAGAGCCCCTTCGTCTCGTCGCTGCCCTACCGCCGCGTCTACGACTATAGCGCCGACGGCGCGCGCCGCTCGGTCGAGGACAGCCTGCAGCGCATGGCCCTCGGCCATGTCGACATCGTCTATGTGCACGACCTGTCGCCGGACCATTTCGGCGACCGCTTCGAGCATTACTTCCGGATCGCGGCCGGCCCCGGCGGCGCCTTCGAAGGCCTGGTACGGATGCGCGAGGAAGGCCTGATCAAGGCCTGGGGACTGGGCGTGAACACGGTCGAGCCCTGCCTGCGCGCGCTGCAGCAGTCCGACCCCGACATTTTCCTGCTGGCCGGGCGTTATACGCTGATGGAAACCACGCCGCTCGAGGCCCTGTTCCCGCTGTGCGCCGAGCGCGGCGCCGGCGTGGTGCTGGGCGGCCCTTTCAACTCCGGCTTCCTGGCCGGCGGCGAGCATTACGACTACCAGCCCGCCAGCCGCGAGCAGCACCTGCGGCGCGAGCGCCTGCGCGCGGTCGCGGCGCGCCACGGCGTCGACCTGCCGGCGGCGGCGCTGCAGTTCGGGATGGCCCACCCGGTGGTGGTGGCGACGATTCCCGGCGCCAGCAGTTCGCGCCACCTGCTGCGCAATGCAGCGCTGATGGCGCAGGCGATCCCGGCCGCCTTCTGGCAGGAGCTGGTGGAGGAAGGGCTGCTGCCCGGGGATGCACCGCTGCCGAGCTAGCGGCGGCGCCTGCGGCGAGGCGCCGGGCTGGCGGCTCAGTCGTGGCCGCGGCCGTGGCCCCTGCCGTGACCATGCCCCTTGTCGTGGCCCCGGCCGTGTCCGCGGTCGTCATGACGGTCGTCGTAACGGTCGTGGCGATCGCGTTCGTGGCGCACATGGTACACATGGCGCTCGCGGTAGCGCGGCACATACACGTCCGAATACCAGCGGTCCTGCACGAACATCACCGGCTGGCCGCAGGCGCCGTACTTGCGGCAGTGCTTCTTCCAGTTCTTGCGGTGGCCCGGCGGCACGCGCAGGTAGACCGGCTCGGCACGGTAGTGATGGTGGCGCTCGATGATCACCGGTTCGCGCACATAGACCGGCGGCGGCCCGAAGTCGCCGATGTCGATCCGGCCATAGAAGCCGGGCTGGCCGACACTGATGCTGACGTTGGTCTGGGCCAGGGCCGGGAAGGAGGCGGCGGCGAGCGAGGCAGCGAGGGCCGCGCCGAGGATCAAGGCTTTCATGGGTGTCTCTGAAGTTGACTAATGGCAGGACTTTACCATCCGCAACGAGCTCGGCAGTGTACGATGGACCACATTCTTACATTCCGAGCAGCCTTTCACACCTGGTTACATATTCCGGAACAAGGCCATGAAGGGCTGGCTGACCGCCAGCGTCTCCGGCCGGTTCTTCAGGCGCAGCGTGCCGCGTCCGCTCTCGTCGCGCGTCACGCCGGCCACCGCACGCAGGTTGACGATGGTCGAGCGGTGGACCTGCTTGAACATCGACGGGTCGAGCACCTCCAGCAGGTCGCGGATGGGCTTGCGCAGCAGCGCCTCGCCGTCCGCCGTCATGACGACCGTGTACTTGCTGTCGGACTGGAAATAGGCCACGTCGTCGACCAGGATCAGGCGCGTCTCCTGGCCGCGGCTGGCGGTCAGCCACACCAGCGGCGGCGCCTTCGGCTGCGACGGCGCCACCGTGGCCAGCTGTTGCAGCAGCGCCTGCAGTTGCGCCCGCAGCTGCCCCCCATCCTGGCCACCGCGCTGCAGGCGCTGGCGCACCCGTTCCACCGTTGCCGCCAGCCGCTCGCGCGCCACGGGTTTCAGCAGGTAGTCCACCGCGCCGCGCTCGAAGGCGGCAATCGCGTACTGGTCGTAGGCGGTGACGAAGACGATGTCGGTCTTCACGCCAGCCTCGAGCAAGCCGGAAGCGACTTCCAGCCCGCTCAGGCCGGGCATCCGGATGTCGAGGAAGGCGACGTTCGGCTGGTGGGCGGCGATGGCCTCCAGCGCACTGCCGCCATCCTCGCAGACCGCGACGATCTCCAGTTCCGGCCACACCTGCCCCAGCATCTGCACCAGCGATTCGCGCAGCAGGGCTTCGTCTTCCGCAACCACGCAGCGAACGGTATCAGCCATGATGGACTCCTCCTGCCTGGAGGGCATGCGGTACGGTGATGGTGGCCGCCACGCCGCTCGGGAAGTTGGCGACGATCGAGAACGCGGCCGCGCTGCCGTAGGCCAGGCGCAGGCGTTCGCGCACGTTGCGCAGCCCGACGCCGGTGCCGCCGCCTTCCAGGGTGAAGCCGCGGCCGTCGTCGGCCACCGTCACCGAGACTGCGCTCGTTTCCCCCATCTGGACCTGGCGCGCCAGGATCCATACCGTGCCACCGCCCGGCTTCGGTTCCAGCCCGTGCTTGATCGCGTTCTCCACCAGCGTCTGCAGCATCATGGTCGGGAACATCACCCCGCGCAGCGCGTCGGGAACGTCGACCTGCAGGTTCAGGCGCGGACCCATGCGGATCTTCAGGATGTCGAGGTAGGCGCGGGCGCGTTCCAGTTCCTCGCCGATGGTCGACGGCGCGTCCTCGGTGCGCGGCAGCGAATGGCGCAGGTACTGGATCAGGTTGCCCAGCATCTCGTCGGCGCGCGCCGGATCGCTGCGCGTCAGCACCTGGGCGCTGGCCAGGGTGTTGTACAGGAAGTGCGGCTCGACCTGGGCGTGCAGCAGGTTCAGCTTGGCCACCGTGAGTTCCTTCTCGGTGGCGGTCTGCCGTACCTGCGCCGACTCGAGGCGGCGGCGCTCGGCCACGCGGCGCGTGATGGCGCGTCCGATCGCTTCCGCGTTCTCGAGGTTGGTGCCGTGGTCGACCAGGAACAGGTCGGTCCAGGCCGCGCCTTCCGGTTCGCAGATCAGGGTGACGCTGCCGGCGGCGTCGCCGTTCGGCGTGACCGTGGCCAGGATCTGGTTGCGGCGCTCGCCGAAGGGGATGAAGGCCCAGCTGGCGGCCGGCGCCTGGCCGTCGTCGTTCATGCCGTAGGGGTTGATGCGCTTGACCTTGGCGCGCACTTGCAGGCTGTCGCGTGCGCTTTCCACGATCACCGCGCCGGGCAGTTCGCGAATCGCGGCATCGATCAGGTCGAAGGCCTCGCCGGCCTCGAACGGAATCTCGATCTGGCGCCGCTGGCGGTTGGACAGGGTGCCGCTGTTGACGGAACCGGCGACCAGGCGCACCCGGCGGATGTGCGAGAACACGCCGGACAGCACCCACACGGCCAGGCCGAACCCGAGCAGCGCGAAGTAGCCGCCGGGGTCGCGCTGGGCGTGCTGCAAGAAGGTCTCGTTGACGAAAATGGTAAAGACCAGGTAGCAGGCCATCCAGGCCGTCAGCAGCCTGCCAAGGTGGAACGTGCTTGAAATCATGATGTGCTTTCAGTAGTCAGGGCAGCGCCAGATTAGTCCCGGTCTTCATTGCCGGGTGACATTATGCGACGGAGCCGGGATGGCGGCGACGAAACCAGAGGCGCCGGGAACGAAAAAATGCGTTGCGCATGTGCCGCACCCGACGCGTCGCTTGCGCGAACGCGTTCGTGGCGGCACCCACCGCGACTACAAGCCGGGCTCGATACCACTTCCCGACACCGAAAGGTTTTCCCATGGGCCAGAAACGCATCCAGCACCCGCCTACCGCACTCGCCACGCTTGCCGTCCTCGCCGCCTGCTTCGCCAGTGCATCCGCGCACGCCCAGGCCGGCGTTGCCGTCAGCGCCGACCTCGGCACCACCGGTGCCGGCCTGCACCTGACCGTGCCGGTGGCGCCTGCGCTCAACGCCCGTATCGGCCTCAACTACCTCGGCTACGACTTCGCCCAGCGCTCCGGCCTGGTCGACTATGACCTGTCCGGCAAGCTGCACACCTACGACCTGCTGGCTGACTGGTACGTCCGTCCGGGGAGCAATTTCCGCCTGACCGCCGGCCTCATCTATAACGGCACCCGCTTCGATGCACGGGGCCAACCGGCCGGCGGGCGCTTCACCTTCAACGGCAATACCTACTCGGCCGCGGAGGTCGGTACGCTCAACGGCAGCGTGCGCTTCCGCCGCGCCGCGCCCTACTTCGGGATCGGCTGGGGTAATGCCCTCAGCCCGGACAAGCGCTGGCAGTTCAATGCCGACATCGGCGCCTTCTACCAGGGCAAGGCCCGGGTCAGGCTGGCCGCACTCGGCTGCACGGTCTCGAGTGCGGCGTGCGACGCCCTGGCGCGCGACCTGGCCGTCGAAGAGCTGCGACTGCAGGACGACGTGTCGGACTACAGGCTCTTTCCGGTACTGCGCGCCAGCCTGTCGTACAGTTTCTGAGGTGCCGGCGCCGTGCCCGGCATCTAGCGTATGCAGCGATGCCGCGGACCGGAGTATGATGAAGACTCTCGTGGAGGACGCATCATGCAAGCACGCCGCATCCTGATTCCCGCGCTCGCGCTCGCCTGCCTGCTGGCCGGCGGCTGCAAGGACCAGCGCGAACCGGCCAAGCCCATCGTCGACCTGTCCAACAGCGTCGCCGTCGGCTGAGATGGTCAGCAGATTCATCGGCTGGTTCGTCGGCTGGTTCGTTGTTCTGCCGCGCTGGCCGGCTGCGGCAGGCGCCTTGATATGAGAAACTACGGCCTGTTTATTTTTTCGCCGTAAGGTTTCCATGTCGTTTGCCTCCCTCGGACTGATCGACCAGATCGTCCAGACCCTCGCTTCGCTCGACTACACCACCCCGACCGCCGTCCAGCAACAGGCGATTCCTGCCGTGCTGGCCGGAAAGGACGTCATGGCCGCGGCCCAGACCGGCACCGGCAAGACGGCCGGCTTCGCCCTGCCGATCCTGCAGCGCCTGGCCAGGAAGAGCGCTCCGGCCACGAGCAATACCGCGCGGGCGCTGGTGCTGGTGCCGACGCGCGAGCTGGCCGAGCAGGTCCACGAAAGCTTCCGCGCCTACGGCGCCGGGTTGACGCTGCGCACCATGGTGGCCTACGGCGGGGTCAGCATCAATCCGCAGATGATGAACCTGCGCAAGGGCGTCGACGTGCTGGTCGCCACGCCGGGCCGCCTGCTCGACCTGCACCGCCAGAACGCGGTGCGCTTCAGCGACGTCCAGACCCTGGTGCTCGACGAGGCCGACCGCATGCTCGACCTCGGCTTCTCGAAGGAACTCGACCAGGTGTTCGCGGCGTTGCCCAAGAAACGCCAGACCCTGCTGTTCTCGGCCACCTTCTCCGACCAGATCCGCGCCATGGCCAACCGCCTGCTGCGCGAGCCGGTGCGCATCGAGGCCACGCCGCGCAACACGACCGCCGCCGCCATCAAGCAATGGCTGGTGCCGGTGGACAAGAAACGCAAGTCCGAGCTGTTCCTGCACCTGCTCAAGAAGCACGCCTGGCCCCAGGTGCTGGCCTTCGCCAGGACGCGCAAGGGCGTGGACGAACTGGTCGGCCTGCTCGAGGCCAGGCGCATCGCGGCCGACTCGATCCACGGCGACAAGCCGCAGCCGGCACGCCTGCGCGCGCTGGAGCGCTTCAAGGCCGGCGACGTGCGGGTGCTGGTGGCGACCGACGTCGCCGCGCGCGGGCTGGACATCGACGACCTGCCGGTGGTGGTGAACATCGACCTGCCGATCGTGGCCGAGGACTACGTGCATCGCACTGGGCGTACCGGGCGCGCCGGAGCGTCGGGCGAAGCGGTGTCGCTGGTGGCCGCCGACGAGGTCGAGCAGCTCGCCGCCATCGAGGCGCTCACCCGCCAGACGCTCGAGCGCGTCGAGGAGGGCGGCTTCGAGCCGGACCACCGCGTGCCGGAGACCGGCCCGGGCGGGCAGATCGTCAAGAAGCCGAAGAAGCCCAAGAAACCGAAGGCGGATGCGAAGGTGGTGCAGGAGGATGTGCGCTTCCGCAAGTGAAATATTATTTCATTTATGAAGAAAACATGAAATATTCTTTCACGGCTAGGCGGCTTGCGGACTGGGCGTCCGACTCACGGTACTGCTGCCCGCGCGGCGGTGGCAATACCGGTTGAACGCGCGGCCGGCGTAGGCGACCACCCTACAGTATCAAGCGCATCTCGCGCATGCCTTCCAGGCCGGTGGATTTCACGGTAAATCCGAGCTTCTTGACCATATTGGTCATGCGCGAATTCTGCGGCAGCGCCTCGCCCACGATCTCGCGGGTGCCGCGCGAACGGCAGTAGTCGATCAGCTTCTGCATCATGATCCTCCCCAGGCCCATGCCTTTCAGGTCCGAGCGCACCGTCACCGCAAACTCGGCCGTGATGTTGTCCGGGTCGGCCACCACCCGCCCCACCGCCAGGGTCTCGGGCACGCCGTCGGCATTCGGGCGCGTGGCGATGAAGGCCATCTCGCGGTCGTAGTCGATCTGGGTGAAGCGCGCCAGCTGCGAGGGCTGCAGTTCGCGGATGCGCACGAACATCCGGTAGCGCACGTCGTCCGGCGTGAGCGCATCGAAGAAGGCCAGGTGTGCCGGGCCGTCCTCGGGCCGGATCGGGCGCAGCAGCAACGGGCCGCCGTTCCAGTCGATGGTTTCCTCCAGTTCGCGCGGATAGGGGCGGATTGCCAGCCGGTCGAGCGTGCTGCCGGAACGGTCGGCCAGGGCCAGGCGCATGCGCGCGTCCAGCACCACGGTGCCGCGGCTGTCGGCCAGCAGCGGGTTCAGGTCCAGCTCCACGATCTCGGGAATGTCCGACACCATGCGCGAGACCTGCACCAGCGATGCCAGCACCGCGTCCATGTTCACCGCCGGCCGGTTGCGGTAGCCCGCCAGCAGCTTCGCCACCCGGGTACGGTCGACCAGGTCGCGCGCCAGCACCAGGTTCAGCGGCGGCAGGCCCACCGAGTGGTCCTGCGTCACCTCCACCGTCACCCCGCCCTGCCCGAACACGATCACCGGCCCGAATACCGGGTCGGTGGCGGCGCCCGCGATCAGCTCGTGCGCATTGCTGCGCCGGACCATGGCCTGCACCGAATAGCCTTCGAAGCGCGCCTGCGGGAACAGCTCGCCCATGCGCCGCCGCATGCGCGCCGCCGCCGCACGCACGGCCTCCTCGCTGTCGAGGTCCAGCGTCACGCCGCCGAAGTCGGACTTGTGCATCACGTCCGGCGTCAGGATCTTGACCGCGACCGGATAGCCGATGTGCTGGGCCGCCAGCACCGCTTCGTCGACGGTTTTCGCGGCGCGCGTCTCGACCACGGCCATGCCGTAGGTACGCAGGATGGCCTTGGTTTCGGGGTCGGACAGCAGGTAACGCCCGCCCGCGATGGCTTCGCGCACCAGGGCGCGCGCCGCCGCCCGGTCCGGCGCCACCGTGCCCGCCATCGAGGGCGGCACCTCCATCAGGAGGTTCTGGTTGCGCCGGTACTGCACCAGCTGCAGGAAGCCGGCCACCGCGTCCTCGGGCGTGCGGTATGCCGGCAGGCGCGCGCCGGAGGCGATCGCGCGCGCCTCCGATACCGCCGCCCCGCCCAGCCAGCACGACAGGATGGTCTTCGAGGCCGTGCGCACCAGCGGCGCGATGGCATTGGCCACGTCGCGGCTGGCCACCGTGGCGGTGGGCGACTGGATCACCAGCACCGCGTCGACCTGCGGGTCGTGCAGCAGGATCTCCAGCACCTGGCGGTACAGCTCGGGCGCGGCGCGTCCCTGCAGGTTGACGACGTTCCCGCGCCGCCAGCCCGGCGCCAGCAGCCCGTCGAGCTGCTCGCGCGACGCCTGCGCGAACTGCGCCTCGACGCCGCCGCCATAGGCCAGCGCGTCGCGCGCCAGCACGCCGGGCCCGGCGCCGTTGCTGACGATGGCCAGCCGCTCGCCGTGCAAGGGTCGTGCGTAGGCCAGGGTCTCGGCCGCCGAGAACAGCTGGTCGGTGGTGTATACCCGCAGCATGCCGGCGCGCCGGATGGCGGCGTCGAACACGTCGTCGGCGCCGGCCAGCGCCCCGCTCTCGCTTGCCGCCGCCGGGGCGGCTTCCTCCTCCCGCCCGGCCTTCAGGACCAGTACCGGCTTGCTGCGCGCGGCGGCGCGCGCGGCCGACATGAACTTGCGCGCATAACGCAGGTCCTGCACGTACAGCAGGATGGCCCCGGTCCCGCCGTCGCTCGCCAGGTAATCGAGCGTGTCGCCGAGGTCGACGTCGGCGCCGTCGCCCAGGGCGATGAAGTGCGAGAAACCGATGCCGCGCGTGCGCGCCCAGTCGAGCACCCCGGCCATCAGCGCGCCCGACTGCGACACGAAGGCGATCCTCCCGGGCAGCGCGCCGCTTGCCGCGATGCTGGCATTCAGGCCCAGGCCGGGCGCCAGCAGCCCGGCGCTGTTCGGCCCGAGCAGGCGCAGCAGGTAGGGGTGGGCGGCGTCGAGCATGGCCTGGCGCAGGCTGCGCCCGCGCAGGTTGCGCGCCTCCGACAGGCCGGACGACAATACCACCGCCGCCCGCGTACCGCGCTCGCCCAGCTGGCGCACGATGGCGGGCACCGTGGATGGCGGCGTGCAGATCACCGCCAGCGCCGGCGCCTGCGGCAGGTCCGCCACGGCGGCGTAGCAGCGCCGTCCGGCCAGCGCCTCGTACTTGGGATTGACGGGCCAGACCTCGCCCTTGAAGCCGCCCGCGAGCAGGTTGTGCAGCAGGGTCGCGCCCAGGCTGCCGGGCCGCTCCGATGCGCCGATCAGCGCCACCGACCGCGGGGCGAAGAGGTGTTCGAGGTTGCGCACGCTCATGCCATGCTCCCGGTACAAAGCAATGCGGAACTGGCAGGCGGCATCCTCATGTCCACTCCTCGAAAGTCGGCGTCAGGCAAGGATAGCGCCGCTTCGCAAGCCGGCGCGCACCGGACCGCCCACGGCTGCCTGGCTGCCCGGCTTGCCGCCGCGCGACGGAAGGGGCGGACGGGTAATCGCCTGGGCGCCTGCAGGCGGCGGACGGACGACACCGGCAGCCGATCGCAAACTTTGCAATTTGCCAAGCACCCGTGCTTGTCAATAAGGCGGCGAAAAGCCATGCTAGAATCGCCCCCGTGAAAACGCTCGCCCGTACCCTCCTCGTCTGGCTCGTGCTGCTGGCCATCCCGTTCCAGGGATTCGCCTCGGCGGCGATGCTGGCGTGCGCGCACGGCGAAGCGAAGGCCGCAGCCAGGACGGCGGATCACCATGCGCATGCGACCACGCCGCCCTGCCACGAATCATCCGGGCAGGCCGAGCACGCCCAAGCGGCCGCGAGCCAGGACGACGGCGGGCAGCATGGCCAGCACGGCTCCTGCGGCAACTGCGCCGCCTGTTCGGTCGGCGCCACGATGGCGCCTGCCCCGCACACACCGTTGAAACCCTGTTGTCCGTGCAGCTGCTGCCCCGCGACCGCGCCTGCCAGCGTGGCGGCTTTCGACCCCGACCTGCCCGACCGCCCTCCGCGCACCGCTCTCGCCTGATTCGCCCGGCCGCCCGTCCCGTCACGCGCGGCTGCCCCGACTTCAACCGAGAGGACCCCATGTTCCATGTATTCCTGATGGCAGGCGCCGCCGCATCGGCGCTTGCCGCCGCGCCAGCGGCGGCTGCCGCCCCTGCCGCGCCTGCGGCTTCCGCCCCTGCCGCCCTGCAGCGGGCTGACGACGCCAACGCCGCCGTCCCCGAGACGCAGTACCGCGGCGCCGTTCCCTACCACCCGGCAGAACGGCCGGCCACCACGCCTGACCGTCACTGGGCCGATGCCAACCGCACCGTCGCCGGCTACAACTCGATGATGCTGACCATGCCGGAGCACCCGGCGCCGCGGCCGGACGGTGCGCCGGCATCGCACGGCGCGCATGGTTCACACGGCGCGCACGGCGCGCCCCAACCGCAGCCCGCCCCGGTGCACGACCACGCAGGGCACGCGGGACACGACGGGAAAGGACACCACTGATGCGTACCATTTCCTTGGCCGGCGCCGCCTTGCTGGCGCTGGCAGGCTGCGCCAGCGTCGGGCCCGAGCAAGGCGCGGCCGATGTCGCCCGGCTGGTGCAGGAGCGCACCGGCGCGACGCCGCGGCTGGCGCCCGCCGGTAGCGACGGCCAGGCACTGGCGCAGGAGATCGACGCCCTGCTCGCGCAGCCGGTCTCGATGGACGGCGCGGTGCGCATCGCGCTGCTGAACCACCCCGGCCTGCAGGCCACCTACTGGGAAGTCGGTGTCGCCCAGGCTGACCTGGCGCAGGCGGCGCGCCTGCGCAACCCGTCGTTCGGCTTCTCGCGCCTGTCGGGCGGCGGCGAACGCGAACTGGAGCGCTCGGTCGGACTGGACCTGGCGGGCCTGCTGACCATGCCGCTGCGCCAGCGCATGGAAGCGCGCCGCTTCGACGCGGCCAGGCTGGCCGTGGCCGGCGCGATCGAACGCCACGCACTGGAAACACGCAAGGCCTGGGTCGAGGCCGTGGCCGCGCAGCAAAGCCTGGCCTATGCGCGCCAGGTCAACGCGTCAGCCGAGGCGGCTGCCGAGCTGATGGGGCGGATGACGAAAGCCGGCAATGCGAGCCAGCTCGACCTCGCGCGCGAGCGCGCCGCCTATGCCGAGACCAGCGCGGCCGTGCTGCGGGCCACCCGCAGCTTCGAGGGCGCGCGCGAAAACCTGACACGCCACCTCGGCCTGTGGGGTGCGCGGGCGGCTTACGCCCTGCCCGAGCGCCTGCCCGAGCTGCCGGCTGCCCCGCATGAACTGGCGCGCATCGAACAGGCGGCGCTGGAGCGCCGGCTCGACGTCCAGGCCGCGCGCCTCTCCGCCGGGCACCTTGCGTCCGACCTGGGCCTGACGCGCACCACGCGCTTCGTGAACGTGCTCGACATCGGCTGGCACGACAAGCGCGAGCGCGGCGAAGACGGCGGCAGCGCGCGCGCCGACGGCTATGAAGTCAGCCTCGAACTGCCGCTGTTCGACTGGGGCGGCGCCCGTGTCGCCCGTGCCGAAGCGG
Source organism: Massilia consociata (assembly GCF_042432755.1). Classification (NCBI taxonomy): domain Bacteria; kingdom Pseudomonadati; phylum Pseudomonadota; class Betaproteobacteria; order Burkholderiales; family Oxalobacteraceae; genus Massilia; species Massilia consociata. The sequence continues at coordinate 30,947 of NZ_JBHLWP010000018.1, read as the reverse complement.
TGTACATGCAGGCCGTGCAGCGTGTCGCCGACACCGCCGTCACGGCCCGCAGCGAAGCGCGCGAGCGCTACCTCGGCTACCGCGCCAGCTACGACCTGGCCCGCCATTACCGCGACGAAGTCGTCCCGCTGCGCAAGAAGATCGCCGACGAGACCCTGCTGCGCTACAACGGCATGCTGGCCAGCCCGTTCGAGCTGCTGCTCGACGCGCGCGAGCAGGCGCAGGCCGTCTCGGCCTATATCGAGGCGCTCAAGGAATTCTGGCTTGCCGATACGGCGCTGGAAGGCGCATTGGGCGGCCGCATCGAGGCATCAAAGGTACCGGCAGATTCGCAGCAGGCGCACCGGCACCAGGAACACCAACACCACCGACACCACGAACACCGGCAACACCAGGAACAGAAAGAAGCAAAGGAACATCGGCCATGACCAACCGCAGAAACTTCCTCACCGGCGCCGGCGTCACCATGCTGGGCGCCTCGCTGGTCAGCCGGGCCGGCGCCGCGACGCTGCCCGATACCCCGAGCGCGTCTTCCGCCGCCACCGCTGCCCCGCTGGCGCCGCCCAACGGCCGCCCCTACAACCCGGTCGTCACCCTCAACGGCTGGACCCTGCCCTGGCGCATGAAGGATGGCGTCAAGGAGTTCCACCTGGTCGCCGAGCCGGTGGTGCGCGAGTTCGCACCCGGCATGCAGGCCAACCTGTGGGGCTACAACGGCCAGAGTCCGGGCCCGACCATCGAGGTGGTCGAGGGCGATCGCGTGCGCATTTTCGTGACCAACAAGCTGCCCGAGCACACCAGCGTGCACTGGCACGGCCAGCTGCTGCCCTGCGGGATGGACGGCGTCACCGGCCTCACCCAGCCCGGCATCCCGCCCGGTAAAACCTTCGTGTACGAATTCGTGGCGCGCCATGCCGGCACCTTCATGTACCACCCGCACGCCGACGAGATGCAGCAGATGGCGATGGGCATGATGGGCTTCTGGGTCACCCACCCGAAAAACCCGCGCCAGCACGCGGTGGACCGCGATTACGTGTTCCTGCTATCGAGCTACGACATCGAGCCGGGCAGCTACACGCCGCGCACCAACACCATGCTCGACTTTAACCTGTGGGCCATGAACAGCCGCGTCTTCCCCGGCATCGACCCGATGGTGGCGGGGCTGAACGAGAAGGTGCGCATCCGCTTCGGCAACCTGACCATGACCAACCACCCGATCCACCTGCACGGCCACCGCTTCGAAGTGGCCGGCACCGACGGCGGCTGGGTGCCGCCATCGCGCCGCTGGCCGGAGGTGACGACCGACGTCGCGGTGGGCCAGATGCGCGCCATCGAGTTCGTGGCCGACAATCCGGGCGACTGGGCCTTCCATTGCCACAAGTCGCATCACACGATGAACGCGATGGGCCACGACGTGCCGAACCTGATCGGCGTGGACCACCGCGGCGTGGCGCGCAAGATCAACAGCCTGGTGCCGGGCTACATGGTGATGGGCGACAAGGGCGGCTCGATGGGCGACATGCGCATGCGCCTGCCGGAGAACACGCTGCCGATGATGGACGGCAAAGGCCCGTTCGGGAACATGGAGATGGGCGGGATGTTCACGGTGCTCAAGGTGCGCGAGGGGCTCAAGCGCGGAGATTACCGCGACCCGGGCTGGTACAGGCATCCGGCGGGAACCGTGGCGCACGAGTGGACGGGAGACGTGCCGGCGGCGCCGAGCGCGCCACAGGCGGCGGGCGCACCGAAGGACGCGTCGCTGCACGTCCGCAAGCCGCGCAATCACAAGCATTGAACGGGTGGGCGGGAACCGCTATACGTGCTTGAGCAGCGCGATCAGCTCCTGCGGCGCCACCGGCTTGGTGAGGTGTTCGTCGAAGCCCGCCGCCAGCGAGGCGGCGCGGTCTTCCTTGCGCCCGCGCCCGGTCACGGCCACCATGTAGGGGCGCGGGACGCGGTGCCTGAGCGACGCGGCCACCTCCAGCCCGTCCATTTCCGGCATGCCGAGGTCGAGCACCGCGATGTCGGCCGGTCGCTCGTCGTACAGGCGCAGGGCGGCGGCGCCGTCGTGCACCACTTCCACCGTCGCCCCTTCGGAGCGCAGCAGCCAGGCCAGCGACTCGGCCGCATCGACATTGTCGTCGGCGATCAGGACGCTCTTGCGCAACCGGGCTTCCCCGCCGCTGCCCTGCTCGTCCGTGCCAGGTGCTTGCGGCGGCCGGATCGCCGGCAGGCGCACGGTGAAGGCCGAACCGTGGCCGGGCCCGGCGCTATGGGCCTCGATGCGTCCGCCGTGCAGCTCCACCAGGCCCTTGGCCAGCGACAGGCCGATGCCGAGCCCGCCCTGCGCCAGGTGGCTGGCGCTGCTCACCTGCACGAAGGCGTCGAACACCCGCGCCAGCATCGCCGGCTCGATTCCGATGCCGTTGTCGCGCACGCGCACCATGGCCTCGTTCCCGTCCGTACCGCGCTCCTCGTCCAGCGTGATCTCGATCTGGCCGCCCGGCGGCGTGTACTTGGCTGCGTTGTTGATCAGGTTGGCCAGCACCTGGGTCAGGCGCAGCTGGTCGGCCTCGACCCAGACCATGTCCTCGCACAGGTGCAGCGCCACCTGGTGGCGCCCGGCCTCCACCAGCGGCATGCTGGTCTGCAGGGTATCGCGGATCAAGCGCCCAAGCTCCAGCGGCGCGCGGCGCAGCGCGATCTTGCCGCGGCTGATGCGCGAGACGTCCATCAGGTCGTCGAGCAGCCGCGACATCTGCGCGGTCTGGCGCGCCACCATCTGGGCAATCCACTCGATGCGGTCCGGCGCCAGCTGCTTGCTGCGCAGGAGCGAAGCCGCGTTGGCGATCGGCGCCAGCGGGTTGCGCAGTTCGTGCGCGAGGGTGGCGATGTACACGTCCTTGCGGCGGTCGGCCTCCTTCAGCCCTTCCATCGCCTCTTCGCGCTCGCTCACGTCGAGCACCAGCGAGAACACCTTGTCGATGTCGCCCTGGTCGTCGTACAGCACCGAGTTGTACCACTCGCAGCACAGGGTGCGGCCGTCGCGGGTGCGGTTGCGGTTGGTCGACTTGACGTACTTGGTGGCCGAGTCGATCAGGCGTCCCATCGCCATCGCGACCTTGCCGGCATCGTCCTCGTGGACCACCGGCAGCGCATCGACGCGCTGCCCCACCGCCTCGTGCGCGCTCCAGCCAAACAGTTCCTCGGCGCGCCGGTTCCACAGCCGGATGACGAAGTCGCGGTCCCATTCGATGACCGCGAGCGGCGTGTTCTCGATCAGGTAGCGGGTCTGGTCGAGCGCCCGCGCGAGCGCCGCGCTGGCCTCGGTGCGCTCGGTGATGTCGTCGAGGACGATGACGGCCGCCGCCAGCTCGGCCGCCCCGTCGCGCAGCGGCGCCCCGCTGACGGTGAACACGCGACGCCCATTCGAGGCCACGCTTTCGAGCATCGCGTCGCGAAACGGCGTGCCGGCGATCGCGCGCCGCACCGGCTCGCCGATCAGCGACAGCATCGCCGCCGGCCCGCCCCCCGCGTCCTTGCCAGTGCCGGCATGCTCGAATCGCCTGGCCATGTGCTGGGCCTGGTCGTTGGCCATGACGCAGCGGCCATGGCGATCGACGATCAGCACGCCGTCCGGCAACTGGCGCAGCACCGAGCCGAGCAGGCTTTGCCACTGCGCGCGCGCGCGCGTTTCCAGCATCTCGTCGAAGGTGTCGCGCAGGCGCGTGTGCAGGCCGATATTGTCGATGGCGACGGCGCCCAGCACGAACAGCGAAGCGGCCAGGCCGTATACCCGGCCGGCGTAGAAGCCGAGGTCGTAGCGCCCGCTGTTGAGCAGGCAGGACAACAGCACCTCGAACACCCAGGCCGTCATCGCCACCGTCAGCCACACGTCGAGCACCGCGCGCGGCCGCTTCTGCACGATCTTCCACAACGCGTACAGGCTCAGGGCCAGCACCGCGGTACTGATCCAGCGGTACACGGGCTGGAAGCGCTGGTCCTCGACCAGCGTCGGCAGCCAGGGCGCGCCGGAGGTGCAGAGCAGCACCAGGAGGCACACGAACAGCGTCGTCAGGAGCGTACCCAGGCGCATGAAGTGCGGCGGCAACGGACGCCGGTAGTTGCGCGCATAGCCGAGCACGAACAGCGGGAACAGGGCATGCCAGGCGATGTACAGCCACGGCGTGGTCTGGCTGGTCCCGCCGAGCACGCCGCGGAACGAGAACAGGCCAGGGAAGGTCAGCATGTGGGCCAGCGCGATCAGCGCCGTGAACAGGTAGCCCAGCGTGAGGATGCCGAGCGACCACGAGCGGCTGGTGTGCACGTGGCCCAGCAGCAGGATACCGGTGAGCAGGTTGCTGCCGATGAGCATGGACTGGTGCATCGGCACGAATTCCGGCGCCACCGGCATCGGTGTCGCCGCCAGGGGCGCCAGCAGGGCGAACAGCACGGCCAGGACCACGATCACGACCAGGACGTTGCGCAGCTGGTGGCCGGTTGGGGGGTGTTTCGCCAGGTCTGCCGGTTCTGCTAAAACACCATGTCGCATGTGTCATCCCAAGGGAATGCTGGCCGAGAAATCGTGCTGCGTCCGCTGTTGCTCCTACTGTGGCGCCTGCTTTTGCTCCAGTTTTTGTACTGCTATTTGGTTTCGATCAAAATATAGCTCAAAAGTATGTGCCTGGCACAGTTATTTTATTGTCATCGAAAAGAAACAAACGCCGGCCCCGGTATTCAGGCGCCCGCGCGCGCCGTCACCGGATAGCCGGCGGCGTCGATCGCGGCCACGATGCGGTCCAGGTCCGCGCTGCTGTCGATCGTCACCTTCTTCGTCGGCAGGTCCACGTTCACCTTCGCGGCCTCGTCCACGCCCTGCACGGATTTGGTCACGCGGCCCACGCAATGCCCACAGCTCATGCCATCCACGGTCAATTCATACATGGTGCTTCCTCCTTGTTGCGGGGACGCCGTCGTCCCCGTGGTTGATAATGGTTCGGATGCCTGCGCCTGCGGCCGCCAGCCGCGCAGCAGCAACGCATTGGCCACCACGCTCACCGAGCTGAGCGCCATCGCGGCCCCGGCCAGAACCGGGTTGAGCAGGCCGGACGCGGCCAGCGGGATGCCGACCACGTTGTAGACGAAGGCCCAACCGAGGTTCTGGCGAATCTTCGCATAGGTGCGCTGCGAAACGGCGACCGCGTCCGCCACCAGGCCGGGGTCGCCGCGCATCAGGGTAATGCCGGCACTGTGCATGGCGACATCCGTGCCGCCGGCCATCGCGATGCCGACATCGCTCGCGGCCAGCGCCGGCGCGTCGTTGATGCCGTCGCCGACCATCGCGACCTTGCGCCCGGACGCCATCAGTTCCGTGACAACGCGCGCCTTGTCGCCCGGCAGCACGCCGGCATGGAAGCGCTCGATGCCGAGCTGGCGCGCCACCAGGCGCGCCGCGCCTTCGTTGTCGCCGGTAAGCATGACCGGCTCGATGCCCATCGCCCGCAGCCGCGCAACGGCGCCGGCCGCGCCGGGCTTGAGGGCGTCGCCGAAGGCCAGCAGGCCCACCACTTGCGCCAGGCCGTTCCTGCGCTCGGCAAGCCAGGACACGGTGCGCCCGCTGTCCTCGTGCGCGCGGGCCCGTGCCTGCAGCGCGGCCATGTCCACCCCCTGCTCCGCCATCAGGCGCGCATTGCCCAGGTAAAGCGTGGCGCCCCCGGCCTCGGCCTGGACGCCGCGCCCCGGCAGGGCCACCGCCCCGCTCGCTTGCGGCAAGGATAGGCCGCGCGCCTGCGCGGCAGCGGCCACCGCGCCTGCCAGCGGGTGCGCACTGTACTGCTGCACGGCCCAGGCCAGCGCCAGCACGGCCTCCGGCGCCTCCGCCGGCCTGGCCGCTTCGACGGCCACCACCTGCGGCTTGCCCTCGGTCAGCGTGCCGGTCTTGTCGAAGACCACGACGTCGAGCGCATGGGCCGTTTCGAGCGCTTCCGCGTCCTTGATCAGGATGCCGTGCCGCGCCGCGGCGCCGGTGCCGACCATGATCGAGGTCGGCGTGGCCAGCCCCAGCGCGCAGGGACAGGCGATCACCTGCACCGCCACCGCATTGAGCAGCGCCGCCTGCCAGTCGCCCGTCGTCAAGCCCCAGCCGAGCAGCGTCACGAGCGACACCAGCAGCACCGCCGGCACGAACACGGCGCTGACCCGGTCCACCAGGCGCTGCACCGGGGCCTTGACCGCCTGCGCATCCTCGACCATGCGGATGATCCGGGACAGCATGGTCCCGGCGCCGACGGCGGTGGCGCGCACCAGCAGCAGGCCCTCGGCGTTCACCGCGCCGCCGGTGGCACGGTCTCCCGGCTCCCTGGCCACCGGCAGGCTTTCGCCGGTGAGCAGGGATTCGTCCAGGTGGCTGCGCCCCTCCTCGACCACGCCGTCGGCCGGCACCCGCTCGCCGGGACGCACGACCATCAGGTCGCCCACGCGCAGCGCGTCGAGGGCGATGCGCGTGTCGACGCCGTCGCGCCGCACCAGCGCGTCGCCCGGCCGCAGTGCCTGCAGCGCCTCGAGCGCAGCCAGCGTCTGGCGCTTGGCCCTGCCCTCCAGCCATTTACCGAGCAATACCAGGGTGATGACGACCGCCGACGTTTCGAAATACAGGTGGGTGCCGCCGTGGTCGCCCGGTTGACGCGACAGGGGGTTCAGCATCAGATACAGCGACAAGCCGTAGGCCGCGCTGGTGCCGATCGCCACCAGCAGGTCCATGTTGCCGCTGCCGGCGCGCAGCGCCTTCCAGCCGGCACGGTAGAAGCGCGCGCCCAGCCAGAACTGCACCGGGGTGGCCAGCGCCAGCTGCAGCCAGCCCGGCAGCATCGGGTCGATCCCGAACGGGCCGAGGAACATCGGCGCCACCAGGGGCGTGCTCAGCAGTACAGCCGCGGCGACCGGCCACCAGGCCGGCAACGCGGCTTCCCGCTTTCCCGCCTGCCCGGGGACCGGCGCCGATGCATCGTGCGCCTCGTAGCCCGCCGCCTCCACCGCGGCGACCAGCGCAGCCGCATCGGCGCTGCCGCGCACGCTCGCCTTCTCGGTGGCCAGGTTGACGGCGGCCTCCTCGACGCCCGGCACCGCCCGCAAGGCCTTCTCGACCCGCGCAACGCACGAGGCGCAGGTCATGCCCTCGATGCGCAGGACCGCTTCACCGCTCCCCCTTGCCGTGTTTGTCCTGGTGTCCATGTGTCCTCCTTGTCGATGCCTTTACGCCATACCGGAAGCATAGTCCTTCCCACAATGGGAAGGTCAAGCGTCTTTTTCAGGGCAATGGCGGCAGGGCGCCGGAGCGGGCGCTCCGGCAGGCCGGGACAGGCAGGAAAACCGGGAGGGATGAATCCGCAGGGTGATCAGCAGGGATGCTTGGCCGAACACACCTGCCCGCGCCCGGCCTTCTTGGCCCGGTACATGAAGTGGTCGGCTTCCTTCAGCAGTTCCTCCGGCTGGCGCGGGTTGGCCGTGGTATTGAGGGCGATGCCGATGCTGGCGCGTACGCGCACCGCGCGGCCCGGCAGTTCCACCGGCTCGGCAATGCTGGCGCTGAGTTTTTCGGCCACCATGTGGACATCGTCGAAGGTATCGGCCATGTCCTCGAGCAGGACGGTAAATTCGTCGGCGTCCAGGCGGAATACGCTGTCCGTCTTGCGCACGCCGAGGCGCAGGCGCTCGGCGATCACGCCCAGCAGGATGTCCCCCGCTTCATGGCCCTGCGAATCGTTGACGGCCTTGAAGCCGTCGAGGTCGATGTACAGCATGCCGACCGTCTTGCCGCTGCGGCTGGCGCGGGCCTGGGCCAGCGGCAGCGATTCCATGAGCGCGCGCCGGTTCAGCAGGCCGGTGAGCATGTCGTGGCGGCTTTCGAATTCGCGCTTGGCCTGCTCCTGCTTGCGCTCGGTGATGTCGTGCAGGAAGGCGCTGAACATCGTGCGGCCGTCCACCTCCAGGGCGCGGATGCGCGCCTCGACCGTCAGCGCCGTTCCGTCGCGCCGCACGGCCGGCAGCTCGACGCGCTCGCCGGCGCCGCCGGCGGCGGCAGCCAGGCAAGCCTGTACGCCGCCGTGCCCGCCATCCGCCTGGGCAGGAGGAACGATCAGCCGCTCCAGGGACTGGCCGATGGCTTCCGTACGCGGCCAGCCGAAGGTGTGCTCGGCCTGGCGGTTCCAGGCGGTGACGATGCCGGCTTCATCCAGGCCGATATAGGCATCGCTGGCATGTTCGATCACGCTGCCGAGCTCCGCTTCGCGCGCACGCAGTTCGGTTTCAAGCACGCGCTGGCGCGCAATGGCCTCGGCCAGCATGCGCTGCGCTTCCTGCAGTTCGGCAGTGCGTTCGGCGACGCGTCGTTCGAGCTCCGCAAGTGCGTCGGGCATCGATGGACAATCAAGTTCGTCAGGTGGCAATGAGGCGGCAGGCATAAATATTCGTCAGTGATGGCACCGGCACGCATGCCGGAAAAGTAGGAATGTAACAGATACTCTATTGCCGATACAAAATTGAACTGTCTTTCAGACCAACAATGTGTCGCAAAGATGGGAATCCGTGACATTATTGTCATATCGGATGCTTCTTGGCGTTAACAAGCTTCTACGGACGACGGCACGCGCTCCGGCACTAGCATGGTGCGTGGCCCGAGCCGGTGCCCCTGCCCGCCTGACTGCCGTCCCTAAGCCTCTTCCCGAGGGCCGGCGGCACTCACCGGCTCGCCGATGGTATAGAAATGTCCGCCTGCGATGTGGTGGATGCTGCGCCATGCCGGATCGGCGCTTTCGAAATGCCAGTGTCCGTCCCGGAAGACACGCGCATCCGCCCACGCGCCGGTGACTTCGCCGATGAACAGGTCGTAGGCCTGCTGGTTGTGCGGCTCGGGGATCAGCCTGCATGCGAGCCAGGCGGAGCAGCCTTCGACGAAAGGCGCATCGACGCCGTCCATGCGGATCAGGCTCACGCCGGCGCGTTCGAGCTTGTCCGGCTCCGCGTGGAGACTGCGGTTGCCCACTTCGTGCGTCAGCCGCAGCTGGCGCACCGTGGGCAGCTGGATCACGAACTCCCCGCTGCCCTCGACCAGCAGGCGGGTCCGGGTCGACTTGTCGAGGACCACGGTCAGCTTGGGTGGTGCGAAATCGAGGGCGCAGGCCCAGGCCGCGGCCATCACGTTCTCCACGCCTTCGTGGCGGGCGGAGACCAGTACGGTCGGGCCATGGTTGAGGAGCCGGTAGGCCTTTTCCAGGGGGACGGGTTGAATGTGCTCGTTCATGCGGTGTCGGTCCGGGGAAATCCCTAGTGTGCCATGGAAGCGTGGAATGGTGCGCCGTGTGGGGGCGCGGGCGGGGAGTCGCGGCCGCCCGTGCCTGGTCGCCGCGTCAGCAGTCGCCGCCAGTTCATCGTGCGCCCTCGTTTCGCTACGCCCGTCAGCCGGATCGTACAAAAGCTGGATCTGCTTGCCGAATGCACAAACCGCGTCACAGGCCGGGCGCTAGTCCCTTAGCGCGCTCACCGGCGCTTCGGCACCACGTTGGTCAACTGGCACGGATGACTCGGGCCTCCGGCGGCGGCGCAAGATACTCTGCAGCCAGGAACATGCCGCTGCTATCCACAGCATCCACACCGCCACCAGAAAATAAATCAGGTGGGGGACCTGGTCCGTTAGAAGTATTCCGAGGAACGTTGCAATAGTCATCAATGCAAGCGGGCTCAATATACAGGTCCGGCAGAGAGGGATCCTTGACCACGGGAACAGAGACGCGCAGGCGGTGAAAGCAGCAACGAGCAGGAACGATCCGCTTGAAAGGGCGGCGGCACCTGCGTACCCGAAAGTAAGGAGCAGGACGATGGAGGCCGGGTTGAAATGATTCCATGACCCACGACTCGAATGGGAAAACACTGCCATACGCGTTCTTGCGGTCGCTTCCGGGGAGAGGAGAACACGATAAATGATAGCAGCCAGAATGGAGCCAAGCGCCACGATCACGGCATGGGTAAATGGCTTGGCGTTATTACGAATGGCCCAGCCTTCAAGCAGGACAAATCCGAGGGTAGAACAAAGGAGCGTGCTGAAACCGCTGTTGCGGACCGACGATTCCAGCATCGCGTGTTTATCATCCATTGCTATCAGCTCCGGGTATTTAGAAACAAGAAAATGATTCGCAGCCCATATGTAGACCGTCGGCTCTGGCTGCATTGCATCTCCCGGCTCTACTTTGTTGTAGCAGCTCGATCCCAGCAATAGATCATTTCGCCGTACTTGGCGTAAATCAATTAAGTCGTTTTCTTGCACCGAGGTTTTTTCGAAGAAACCTCGGTGGCCCTAGCTTCTTGAACGAGGGCATAGAGAATTCTCGGTTGCATACAACCTGCATTGACGCTAGCAGAAGATGCTCCGCCCGCACCTACGGAGAATTGTTTAAGATCAATTTTTCCTGATCATAGGCGATTAGACTCGTCTTCGATGCTCGCGTTTGGGAGTGCAGGACATTTCAGGGAGAGCTGGCATGGGCAGACTTGAGTATGGGCAGCGCCGACCACTCATGCGCCGCACATCCATGATTCGACCAGGCCGCGAGAGCGGCTCAGTGGCAATCATGACCATAGGGGCGCTGGTGATCATCATCGCTTTTTGTGGTCTCGCGCTCGATCTTTCCCGCGTCTACAACAGGAAAATGGAACTGCAGAACGCTGCAGATGTTGCGGCTCTTGCTGCTGCACGCGAGCTGAATGGAACACGTGCAGGTATTGACAAAGCCATCGAAGAGGCATCGAAGCGGTTCGGTGGTTCGAGCGCCAACTCTGTTACTTTTGGGTACGGCCAACGGATGCAATGGGCTGCTGCCGCGATCGAGTTCGGCCCGACGCCAAACGGGCCTTGGCAATCATCGGTTAGTGCGCAAGGAAATCCAAACGGGCTCCTCTATGCAAGGGCGAATACGACTGGTCTCGACTCGTCGTACGGTGAAGTAGATACCGTCTTCATGCCTTTCTTCTCGCCTGACTTGGCGGCTGTATCGGTCAGCGCTCGCGCCATTGCAGGGCGCTCCGCTATCAAGGCGATGCCGTTGGGGCTGTGCGCCATGAGACCCGAGCAGAGGCGGGATCGTGCAGGAGAGTTGGAGGAGTACGGGTTCCGGCGAGGCGTCAGTTATGACCTGATGCAGCTTAACCCTGAGTCGAAAAACACCGCCCAATCGTTCCTGCTCGATCCTTTTGGAGCGTCAGGGGGAGGCACATCGGCAAGCAGGATTCGCGCGGCCGAGCCTTATGTCTGCACCGGCACTCTCGCCATTGCACGCTTGTCGGGCGATCAAGTCGGTGTTTCTTCCCCATTCCCCTTGGCCAGTCTCGTCAGGCACCTGAACTCACGCTTCGCGTCCGACGCCACAGCATGTGATCCGGAGACTGCACCACCGGATGCAAACGTCAAGAAATATGTGTTCAATACCAGTGTGCCGTGGATGAGCACCGCACCCGATGGCCAGTCTGCAGCGCTGTCCGAGGTGGATAGCAAGCGGTGGACCGTTGCCGGCCCTGACCCGACGCCGGCCGACACGACAGCCGGGATGTACGGACCATTGTGGGCTTATGCCAGAGCCGCCCGTTATGCCAGTACCGAACCGCCAGACGGCGCGTATGCCACGTTCGCCACATCGAACTGGGGCACCCTGTACAACCCGGGAAAGCCCACGGCGGCAACCAGCTACCCCTCCAGCGGCACGCCATATATGCAAACCAGAGGCTCAGCCAACTTCGAGGCCCCGGCCGGGAGTAACAAGGGTGTTCGTCATCGCCGGGTGCTGAACGTGCCCTTGCTTGAATGCCCCGTCACCGGCAACCGGGCAACAGTGCTCGGTATCGGCCGTTTCTTCATGACCGTACCAGCGAACGATACGCACCTGTATGCCGAGTTCGCCGGCCTGGTCCCGGAACCCAGCTTGAGCATCCAGATGAAACTCTATCCATGAAACGACAACAAACATTATTTCGCAGGCGGACCGACAAAGGCAGCATTGCTGTCGAGACGGCGCTATGTCTGCCGCTGCTGATTCTCTTCCTTGCTGTTCCATTCTTCCTGGCTCGGTACTTCTGGTATTACAGCGTTGCCCAGAAGGCAGCGCACGACAGCGCCCGCTTCCTGGCCAGTGCCACCCAGCTCGAAATGGTACTGGCCGACGGGGCTGGTGGCTCTAAGTTGCCCATTGCGTCCGTTGCCGAAGCGATCGTGGACGCCGAGTTAGGTGAGATCAAGCCGGCTCTTACGCGCTACACCATCTCGGTCTTGTGCGATGGCGATACTTGTGGCGGCGAACTGCCACAGACGATCCGCGTTTCCGTCCGCCTCTGGATGCGCGACGACATCTTTGGAGCTCTTACAAATGAATATTTTGGCGAAGACGCGCTTCGCCTCGAAGGCCGTGTCACGATGCGCTATGTGGGCAACTAATCCACCGCTCCCGCGCCTTGCCCGGAGGCGTAAACAGCAGGGCGTAGCGGCCGTCGAGTTTTCACTCATTGCCATTCTTTATTTCACACTTTTTTTCGGAATTATCGAGGTTGCGCGGGCCATGTACATCTGCAACACCTTGCAAGAGGTCACCAGGCGGGCCGCGGCGTTTGCAACGAATACCGACTTCAGTAACGACGATGCGGTACAGGACGTGCGTGAGCGAGCGATCTTTCGGACCAGTCCTGGTTTCTTGTTGTTTGCGGAACCAGTTACCGATGAGCACATCAATATCGACTACATGCGACTTCGGCAGTCCGGCGGTACGCTTACCATGGAGAGGATTCCGGAAAGTTCATTGCCGGCTGATCCAGCGGAAAACCATGTGAATTGCACCAGGAACCGTTATGGCGACAACTGCATCCGCTTGGTGCGCGTACGCGTGTGCCAGGAAGGAAGCGGCGAATCGTGCACACCCGTACCTTACAGGACACTCGTCTCATTCGTTCCACTACCCTTCGGCTTGCCGCGTTCCGTTACGATTGTTAACGCCGAAACCCTTGGCCTGTAGTCGGCGTCAATGAGATAGTTGAAACGCCGGGCGTCCCAGGGGCGCTGACAGTCAGCATTCAAAAGTGCGCATGGCACCAACAAGGCGATTACCTCGGTTCCTATCTACCTTGCTATCGTACTGGAGAATGATCAAGTGAGCTTCCAATAGAGAAAAGAAAAAAGCCACCTAGCGGTGGCTTTTTTCTTTAATACTTGGCGGAGACGGTGGGATTCGAACCCACGATACGGGTATAAGCCGTATGCTTCCTTAGCAGGGAAGTGCCTTCGGCCACTCGGCCACGTCTCCAGTCAGTCCTGACTTACTTGCTTGTCAGTCAGCGCTGAGTGCAGGCATCTTAAGGGCTGGTGTCCGTTGCGTCAAGGACGCACGCCCGAAAATTTTGAAAATTGTTAAGCTTGCTCGAGGTTAAAGGCCTTGTGCAGGGCGCGCACGGCCAGTTCCATGTATTTTTCGTCGATCAGCACCGAGATCTTGATCTCCGAGGTCGAGATCATCATGATGTTGATGCCCTCTTCCGACAGGGTGCGGAACATCTGCGAGGCCACGCCGACGTGGCTGCGCATGCCCACGCCCACCGCCGACACCTTCGACACCTTGGCGTCGCCCAGCACCTTGGCCGCGCCCAGCGCCTCGCGCTGGTTTTCCAGCACGCTCATCGCCTTCACGTAGTCGTTGCGCGATACGGTGAAGGTGAAGTCGGTCTTGCCGTCCACCGACTGGTTCTGGATGATCATGTCCACTTCGACGTTGGCCTCGGCGATCGGGCCGAGGATGTGGAAGGCGACGCCCGGCTTGTCCGGCACGCCCAGGACGGTGATCTTGGCTTCATCGCGATTGAAGGCGATACCGGAGATGACGGCTTGTTCCATATTGCTTTCTTCCTCAAACGAAATCAGGGTGCCGGACTTCGCTTCCTCGTCCAGCGGCATCAGGGGATCGGTCAGCGACGACAGCACGCGCGTCGGGACCTGGTAGTTACCTGCAAATTCGACCGAGCGCGTCTGCAGCACCTTCGAGCCCAGCGATGCGAGCTCGAGCATTTCTTCGAACGTGATCTTGCTCAGGCGGCGCGCCTCGTGCACCACGCGCGGATCGGTCGTGTAGACGCCGTCGACGTCGGTGTAGATCAGGCATTCGTCGGCCTTCAGCGCGGCCGCGATCGCCACTGCGGAGGTATCCGAACCGCCGCGGCCCAGGGTCGAGATGTTGCCATCCTCGTCCATGCCCTGGAAACCCGTGATGATGACGATCTTGCCCGCTTCCAGGTCGCCGCGCACACGGGTGTCGTCGATCGACTGGATGCGTGCCTTGGTGAACGACGAGTCGGTGCGGATGCCCGCCTGCCAGCCGGTGTACGAAACCGCGTCCTTGCCGATCGCCAGCAGCGCCATCGCCAGCAGGCCGACCGAGACCTGCTCGCCGGTCGAGGCTATCATGTCCAGTTCGCGCGGGTCCGGCTGCGGCATGATTTCCTTGGCCAGCGCGATCAGGCGGTTGGTTTCACCAGACATCGCGGATGGCACCACCACGATCTGGTGGCCGGCATCATGCCACTTCGCCACACGGGCCGCGACATTCTTGATACGGTCCGTCGAGCCCATCGACGTCCCGCCATATTTGTGGACAATTAAAGCCATATCAGGAAGGGTTCCAGCTTGTTGAAAGATCAAAAGGGGACCCTTACTCTAGCATGCTGCAGCGCAGTATCACAAGGCTGGCCAGAAAAAAAGCTATACGAAAAGAAAATAAAGTAATACCTTTTTCGTATAGAAACTATCCGGCAAGTCTACGGGTGCGCCGGCACCCAGCGCAGTGCAACACGTGCGCCCTGCCCGTCCACGCCCGCCGGCGCCATCCGGCGGCAATCCATGCCGATGGCGGCAGCGAACAGCAGGTCCGCGCCGGCCCAGACCACCGGCGCGCGCTCGCGCTCCCAGGCCGGCACGCCCAGGGACTGGTAATGGGCTTTCAGGCTGCGCGTCGGGCGGTTCGGCGCAGGCTTGAGGCGCTCTCCCCCCTTGCGAAAGTCGATCGTGAGCGCTTGCGCGCGCAGCCAGGCCGCATCGAAACCCTGCTCCGCCGCGTCGAAATGCAGCACGCCGCCATAGGCCGGAAACGCCAGCGCCGCTTCGCCGCGCCAGGCGAAGGTTTCGCCGTGCTTGTCGAGCACGCCCTCGTCGTCCGGGTCGCGCATGCCCGCCAGGTCGGGCAGGCGCGGCGTGATGTGCAGCCGGCCGCGGTGGCGGCGGATGTGGCAGGCCGGGTGGGTGACCTTGAGCTGCGCGTCCTCGCGCGCGGAGAACAGCTGGGACACCATTTCGCCCAGCCATGCCGTCGACGGCATGGCATAGCCGCGCCGCGCGAACAGGTGGCGCAGCAGGTTGTCGACGCGGTCGCGGCTGAGAAGCTCCAGCCGTGCCAGATCGACGGTGTCGCCGTCGCTGCAGGCCGCCAGGTCCTGCTGCGCCAGCTCGTCGAGCATGCGCTGGGCCGACTGCACGTGGGCAGCGCCGCGCGCCAGGCGTTGCTGGAAACCGGGGAAGGCGGCGGCGAGCGCCGGCATGACCTGGTGGCGCAGCGCATTGCGCGCGTAACGCGGGTCGCTGTTGGATTCGTCCTCGACCCAGGCCAGTCCGACTTCCCGCGCGCAGGCTTCCAGCGCTGCGCGCGACAGCGACAGCAGAGGGCGCGCCATCACCAGGTCCGGGTCGCCCAGCAGGCCGGGCGCCCGGTTGGACGTGTCCATGCCGGAAAGACCGGCCGGGCCCGAGCCGCGCAACAGTTGCAGCAGCACGGTTTCGGCCTGGTCGTCGAGGTGGTGGGCGGTCAGGAGCAAGGGGACGCCGTGGGCGCGGCACATGTCGCCCAGGGCCGCATAGCGCTGCTTGCGGGCCTCGGCCTCGATGCCGGTCTTGCCGGGTTGGACGTCGACGCGGCGATGGTCGAAGCCGATACCCAGGCGGGCGCAGGCTTCACCGACATGCGCCAGCCAGGCGTTGGCATTCGGGCTCAGCCCGTGGTGGACGTGGAAGGCATGCAGGGCGACGCCCTGCCCGGCCGCCCAGGCATGGGCCAGGTGCAGCAGCACCATCGAATCGAGGCCGCCGCTGCAGGCAATCGCAACGGATGTGGGGGGGTGCTGGGTGCGCAGGCCGAGCATGGCCTGCGCGAAGACTGCCGGAAGATGCACGCGCGATGCGGGTCCGGCCTGATGACGACTCAATCTGGGGGGCTCACTCTTCGCGCGGCAGCGTTTCCTTGAACTTGCCGTAGCTCATCAGCTTCGCGTGACGGGCGTCGAGCAGGTCCTTGGTCTTCATGCCCTGGAACTGGCGCAGGGTGTCGGCCAGCGCGCGCTTGAGCAGCTGCGCCATCTGCTTCGGATCGCGGTGCGCGCCGCCCAGCGGCTCGTTGACGATCTTGTCGATCAGGCCCATCGCCTTCAGGCGGTGTGCGGTCAGGCCCAGTGCGTCGGCGGCGTCGCTCGCCCGCTCCGAGGTCTTCCACAGGATCGAGGCGCAGCCTTCCGGCGAAATGACCGAGTAGGTCGAGTATTGCAGCATCAGCACCGCGTCGCCGACGGCGATCGCCAGCGCGCCGCCCGAGCCGCCTTCGCCGATGATGGTGGCGATCAGGGGTACCTTCAGCTCGGCCATGACGTACAGGTTGTGGCCGATCGCTTCGGACTGGCCGCGCTCTTCCGCGTCGATGCCCGGGAAGGCGCCCGGGGTGTCCACGAAGGTGAAGATCGGCAGGCCGAACTTCTCGGCCAGTTTCATCAGGCGCATGGCCTTGCGGTAGCCTTCCGGACGCGGCATGCCGAAGTTGCGCATCGCGCGCTCCTTGGTGTCGCGGCCCTTCTGGTGGCCGATGACCATGCAGGCCTGGCCGTTGAAACGGGCGAGGCCGCCGATGATCGACTGGTCGTCGGCGAAGCTGCGGTCGCCATGCAGCTCGTGGAAGTCGGTGAAGATCGCGTTCACGTAGTCCATGGTGTAGGGACGTTGCGGGTGGCGGGCGATCTGCGACACCTGCCACGGCGTCAGCTTGGCGTAGATGTCCTTGGTGAGCTGCTGGCTCTTCTTGGCCAGGCGGTCGATCTCTTCGGAGATGTCGACGGCGGAGTCGTCCTGCACGAACCGCAGCTCTTCAATCTTGGAATCGAGCTCGGCGATCGGCTGCTCAAAATTGAGGAAAGTTGTTTTAGTCATTGTACCTCCGGATTATTTCGTCGCCGCAGCGTTTCCGTTCGCGCAGCATGCATTCTTTACGTCGGGCGCTATTCTACCGTACCCGGATTGGGTACCGGATCGAGGCTGCGCCATAAATACCAGGTTGCCACCGTCCGCCAGGGCTCCCAGTTGGCCGCCACTTCGCGCGCATCGCTACGAGAAACAGGTTCGCCGGAAAAATAATTCTGGCTGATTCCCTGGATCAGGCCGGGGTCGTCGAGTGGCAACACGTTTGGACGGAGCAGATTAAATATCAAAAACATCTCCGCTGTCCAGCGGCTGATGCCGCGGATCTGGACCAGTTCGGCGATGACGGCCTCGTCGCCCATCTGCGACCACAGGTCCGCATGGACGCGCCTGGCCTTGAAATGGTCGGCCAGATCCAGGATGTATTCGGTCTTGCGCTTGGACAGGCCGCAGCCGGCCAGCTCGACGGCGCCGGCCTTGATCACCTGGCTGGGGGACAGCCTGGGGCAGATGGCCAGCAGCTTGGCCCAGGCCGCGTCGGCCGCCTTGGGCGTGACCTGCTGGCCCACGATCGAGCGCGCCAGCGTGGTGAACGGGTCCGGGTGGCCGCGCAGGTGCAGGTCGCCGAACTGCGGGATGAGCTTGGCCATGATGCGGTCGCGCTCCATGAGCGCGGCCTTCGCCTCCGCCCAGTAGGCGGGAACGGAAAGCTCATCCGCAGGTTCGGCGCCCGAACCCCGCTTGTCCTTGTTGAGGGCCATTATGCGCGGCGCCAGGTCGTCGTTCCGTCCGGCTTGTCTTCCAGGATGATCCCGGCGGCAGTCAGTTCGGCGCGGATGGCGTCCGCTTCGGCAAAATTGCGGGCCTTCTTGGCCGCGGCGCGGCGCGCGATGGCGTCGTTGATTCCTTCATCGGCCCCGGCTGCGGCGCTGCCACCCTGCAGGAAAGCCTGCGGCGCACGCTCGAGCAGGCCCAGCACGCCGGCCAGCGCTTTCAGCTGGCGCGCAGCGGCGAGCGACTTGCTGCGGTTGACTTCGGTGGCCAGGTCGAACAGCTCGGCCACTGCCAGCGGGGTGTTGAAATCGTCGTCCATCGCCTCGCGGAAGCGCACGGCGTGGGCCTCGTCCCAGTCCACGGCCGGGGTCTCGCCATCGATGTCGACACTCGAGAGCGCGGTGTACAGGCGGCTCAGGGCGCCCTTGGCGTCGTCGATGTGGACGTCCGAATAATTCAGCGGGCTGCGGTAGTGCGCGCGCAGGATGAAGAAGCGGATGACTTCGGCGTCGTACTTCTTGAGCACGTCGCGGATGGTGAAGAAGTTGCCCAGCGACTTGGACATCTTCTCGTTATCCACCCGCACGAAGCCGTTGTGGATCCAGTAGTTAACCATGTTGCCGCCGAACGCGCCTTCGGACTGGGCGATCTCGTTCTCGTGGTGCGGGAACTGCAGGTCGGCGCCGCCGCCGTGGATGTCGAAGTGCTGGCCGAGGGTGGCGCAGGACATGGCCGAGCACTCGATGTGCCAGCCCGGGCGACCCTTGCCCCACTTGGAATCCCACTTGGCCTCGAGCGGCTCGGACTCCTTGGCGGCCTTCCACAGCACGAAGTCGAGCGGATCGCGCTTGCTGCTGCTGACGTCGACGCGCTCGCCGGCGCGCAGGTCGTCGAGCGATTTGCCCGACAGCTTGCCGTAGCCTTCGAAGCCGCGCACGGCATAGTTCACGTCGCCGTCTTCGCTGCGGTAGGCCAGGCCCTTGGCTTCCAGCTGCTCGATGATCGACAGCATCTGCGGCACGTATTCGGTGGCGCGCGGCTCCACGGTCGGCGGCAGTATGTTCAGCGCGGCGATGTCTTCGTCCTGGTACTTCAGGTTGCGCGCCACCAGCTGGCCGATGGTCTCGCCGTTCTCGACCGCCCGCCTGATGATCTTGTCGTCGATGTCGGTGATGTTGCGGACGTACTTGACTTCATAGCCCGAGGCCATGAGCCAGCGGTAGATGACGTCGAAAGCCATCATCATCCGCGCGTGCCCGATGTGGCAGTAGTCGTACACGGTCATGCCGCACACGTACATGCCGACCTTGCCGGCTTCCATCGGGACGAATACCTGCTTGTCACGCGCGAGCGTGTTGTAAATCTTCAGTTGGCTCATGGGTGTGTTCTGGTGAGGGTGAGAATCGGGCAATGCGGCCCCCGCATGGGCGGGCACGGCGGGAATTGCGTCGAGACCGTCTGAACCCTCGGTGTTGTTCTTCTTTGATAGAATGGGACGTTCTGCGCAAAGTATAGCATTGTTAAAATCCCGGCTGGCCGCATATGGTTCAGCTTTATTTTTCGGGAAAAGACTTGACACCGTTTTGCGCGGTGTCCACCAGAGGAGAGCCCAGACAATGACCACTTCGTTCCGCCGCTCGCTGCTCAAGGGCATCGCCCTGGGCGCCGGCGCCCTGCTTCTGTCCGGCGCCGCGCTGGCGCAATCCGACGCGCAAGCCGAGGCATCCCTCGATGCGGCGCCCGCCGCGCCCGCAGTCAAGGGCCCGCAGGTGGCGATCAAGACCTCGATGGGCGACATCGTCGTGCAGCTCGACGAGGAACGGGCGCCGAAGACGGTTGCCAATTTCATGCAATACGTCAAGCAAGGCTTCTACAAGGGCACGATCTTCCACCGCGTGATCGACGGCTTCATGATCCAGGCCGGCGGCATGAACGAGAAGTTCGAGGGGCGCAAGACCAACAAGCCGGTCAAGAACGAATCGAACAACGGCCTGTCGAACCAGCCGTACACGATTTCCATGGCGCGCGAGGACCATCCGGACTCGGCCACGTCGCAGTTCTTCATCAACGTCGCCGACAATTCCGGCATCGACTACCCGCACTACAAGGGATCGGGCTACACCGTCTTCGGCAAGGTCGTGAAGGGCCAGGAAGTGGTGGACAAGATCAAGGGCGTGGTGGTGGATGACGTGCGCGGCATGCAGAACGTGCCGGTGACGCCGATCTTCATTAAATCCGTGACCGTCCTCAAGGGCGACAAGCTTGTAAAATAGCGGATGTGCAATCCCGCGCTTTTATAAATACTTTAACAATACCAACGAAGAGGACAGCAAATGACCAGCGTTCGCATGACCACCAACAAGGGCAACATCACCGTCGAACTGGACGCCGAAAAGGCGCCGAAGACCGTTGCCAACTTCCTCGACTACGTCAACAAGGGTCATTTCACCAACACCATTTTCCACCGTGTGATCAAGGACTTCATGATCCAGGGCGGCGGCTTCGAGCCGGGCATGAAGCAAAAGCCGACCGACGCGACCGTCGAGAACGAAGCCAAGAACGGCCTGAAGAACGACAAGTACACCATCGCCATGGCCCGCACTTCGGCGCCGCACTCGGCATCGGCCCAGTTCTTCATCAACACCAAGGACAACGCCTTCCTGAACTACCCGGGCCAGGATGGCTGGGGCTATGCCGTGTTCGGCAAGGTCACCGAAGGCCAGGACATCGTCGACCAGATCAACACCGTGCAGACCAGCCGCAGCGGCATGCACTCGGACGTGCCGGTCGACCCGGTCATCATCGAGAAGGTCGAAGTCGTCTGATGAAGCTGGCGCAAACTGCGGTGTGCCGGGAGTGGCAGTACCCATCGATCCGATGACGACGCCGGCATCCCTGGCGGCCCCGCGCTTTGCGCTGTTCATCTCCGACCTGCATCTGCAGGCGTCGCATCCGCGTACGGCCGAGGCGTTTTTCCGCTTCCTGGCTGAACGCGCGATGCATGCCGAGCGGCTCTACCTGCTCGGCGACATCTTCGAATACTGGGCCGGCGACGACGATCTCGCCGAGCCCTTCCACCAGCAAATCATTGCAGCGCTGCGCGCGGTCAGCGATGCGGGAACGTCCGTGTACTGGCTGGCCGGCAACCGCGACTTCCTCGTGGCCGACGGCTTCGCCGAAGCGGCGGGCTTGAGCCGGCTGGACGAGCCCCATGTCATCACGGCCGGCGGGAAGCGCATCGCCCTCGTGCATGGCGACGCGCAGTGCACGGCCGACCTCAAGTACATGGCCTTCCGCGCCCAGGTACGCGACCGCGCCTGGCAGCAGCAGTTCCTCGGCATGCCGCTGGCGCAGCGCAAGGCGATCATCGCCGGCCTGCGCGAAGGCAGCCGCGAGGCGCAGGCGGGAAAATCCTGCGAGATCATGGACGTGACGCCTTCCGCCGTCGAGGCGCTGTTCGATGAGGCCGATGCCACGATCATCATTCATGGGCATACGCACCGGCCGGCGGTGCACGATACCAACGGCAGGCTGCGCTACGTGCTGCCCGATTGGGAACTCGATGCCGAGCCGCGGCGCGGCGGATGGATCGAACTTGCCCATGACGGCACGCTGACGCGCCGCGATATTTCGTAGGCGTGATCTTGTCCAGCGAGCCGGATTACCCGTTGCCGGCCGCGAACACAACCGGCCCCTGGACTGCCGCCACATCAGCTCGCCCCGTGGTCCAACGCGCGGACGGCGAAGCCGTCCACCCTACCGCACCTCGTCCAGTAGCTCAGGGTGCCTGCCCAGCAGGCGCAGCAGCTTCACCAGCGCCGCTGGCGCATGCGCCTCGCTCGCTTCGTAGCGGGCGAAGTCCCCTTCCCCATCCCCGAACAGCTGGTCGGCCTTGTGCTGGGTCAGGCCCAGCTGCTTGCGCATCGCGCGGATCGTCTTGCCTTCCTCGGCGTCCACCTGCTTCCTGAAAGCCTGGACCAGCGCGCCGTAATGCTCGTGCTCGCCCTGGGCGAACATCACTTCCTTGCAGCCCGCGCAATGCTCGACCACGACATCGGGGATCGTGGTGGTTCTACCCTTGTAGGTATAGACCAACTCGCGCGTGGCATGGGCCAGCGGCGAGATACCGCAGTTCGGACACGTCAGCATTCGCTTCTCCTTCGTTCCGTCCTCCCATCCTACCAAAGCGCCCCGCTTGCCCGCGTCCGGCACTTTTGTTCGATATGCATGTTTACATTTACAAAACCGCTGTTATACTTCACTACAACACCACATCAACAAAGCACCATGTCACATAACGCACACGACGCGGAGGCAGGAATGATCCACAGCGCAGTATCACCAAGGAGGGCTGGACATGACAGTCGGCTGGAATGACAACACCCCGATCTACCGCCAGCTCAAGGAGCGGGTGGTCGGCATGATGCTCGACGGCGTCCTCAAGGCCGGCGACGCCCTGCCCTCGGTACGCCAGGTCGCGGCCGAATACCAACTCAATCCGATCACCGTATCGAAGGCTTACCAGGAACTGGTCGACGAGAACTTAGTGGAAAAGCGAAGGGGAATTGGCATGTATGTCACCGAAGGAGCAAGCGAGAAACTGTTGGCCACCGAGCGCGAGCGCTTCATCCGCGAGGAATGGCCCGCCATGGTCGAGCGCATCCGCCGCCTCGGGCTGAACCTGGAACAGCTGCTGCAGGCGTCCGCCGCGAATGGCGCTGGCCTGGCTCCGGGAGGCGCAGCATGAACGCCGTGCTCTCCGCACGCGGCCTGACCAAGCGTTACGGCAAGCGTACCGCCGTCGACGGCATCGATTTCGACATCCCCGCCGGCCGCATCGTCGGCCTGATCGGCCCCAACGGATCGGGCAAGACCACCACGCTGAAGGCGGCCCTGGGCCTGATTCCCTTCGAGGGCCAGTTGTCCGTGCTCGGCTTCGACCCGCGCACCCAGCGCGACGACCTGATGAAGGAGGTCTGCTTCATCGCCGACGTCGCGATCCTGCCGCGCTGGCTGCGCGTGAAGGACGCGGTCGACTTCGTGGAAGGCGTCCACCCGCGCTTCAACCGGGCCAAGGCCGAGCGCTACATCGCCAACACCAAGCTCAAGCCGGGCATGAAGGTCAAGGAAATGTCGAAAGGCATGATCGTCCAGCTGCACCTGGCGCTGGTGATGGCCATCGACGCCAAGCTGCTCGTGCTCGACGAGCCCACGCTGGGCCTGGATATCATGTATCGCAAGCAGTTCTACCAGAACCTGCTGGAAGACTATTTCGACGAGCAGAAGACCATCGTCATCACGACCCACCAGGTCGAGGAGGTGGAGCACATCCTCACCGACCTGATGTTCATCCGCGACGGCAAGATCGTGCTGGCCGCCTCGATGGAGGAAATCGGCGAGCGCTATATCGAAGTCATGGTCCCGGCCGACAAGGTCCATGCCGCCAGCGCGCTGGCGCCGATCGACCAGCGCACCGTGTTCGGCAAGTCGGTGATGCTGTTCGACGCGGCCGGACCGGGCGGCGTGTGCCGCAAGCAGCTCGCGCAGCTGGGCGAGACCCGCAACCCCAGCGTTGCCGACCTGTTCGTCGCAACCATGAAAGGAACCTACGCATGAAAACGATGAAATGGCTGCTCCGGCGCGAGTTCTGGGAGCACAAGGGCGCCTTCTTCTGGGCGCCGGTCGCGATCGCGGCAGCGATGGTCCTGTTCATCGGCGGCGGCTTCATGTACACCATGGCCTTCGGCGGGCACGGAACCGTCCAGTTCAACGGCCACAATGTCGTCGACATCCAGGGCTTCCCGCCCGCGCTGCGCTACAAGGTCGCCCACATCGTGGCTTCGGGCTACCTGGGCATCGCCGCGCCGCTGTTCCTGGTGATGGCGGTGGTCGTGTTCTTCTACTGCCTGTCGGCGCTGCATGACGACCGCCGCGACCGCAGCATCCTGTTCTGGAAGTCGCTGCCGCTGTCGGACCGCGACACCGTGCTGTCCAAAGCCGTCACCGCCCTGGGCGTGGTGCCCCTGCTCTTCATCGCCATCGCCGTGGTCACCGGGCTGGTGCTGCTGTTGCTGGGCATGATCAGCGCTGCCGGCAAGGGCCTGAACCTGTTCGCCCCGGTACTGACCGAGCCGAACCTGTACCTGGGACCGCTGTACCTGCTGGCCTTCCTGCCGCTGTACATGGTGTGGGCGCTGCCGACCGTGGGCTGGCTCCTGATGGTATCGAGCTGGGCCCGTTCGAAGGTGTTCCTGTGGGCGGTGGGCATCCCGCTGGTGTCGGTCGTGCTGCTCAAATGGTTCAACTTCCTGGTGGGCCAGGTGTCGAATTCGGTCATCAATGTCGACTGGTTCGTCGACCAGGTCGTGATGCGCGGGCTGCTGGGCCTGGTGCCGGGCATCTGGATGTCCGAGGCCAGCATCAATGCCCTCAACGAGCGCCAGGGCCTGGACCCGGCCATGCTGCTCGGCCTCTCCTACGGCACGCTGGCCAGCCCGGGCGTCTGGATTGCCGCGGCGGTCGGCGCGGGCATGATCTACGCCGCGATGCGCCTGCGCCGCTGGCGCGACGAGGGCTGAGCGGGATGCCCGCCTTCTTCGCCGGTTTCGCCTGCCTCCTCGGGAGCCTCCTGCTCTGCGCCGCCGCCGGCGCTGCGCAAGCAGCCGGGGCTGCCACAGAACTGCCCGCGGTCCGCGAGCTCGACCCGGTCCACGTCAATGCGATGCGCAACCCCGAAGTGCGCAGGTACAAGGCGATCCTGGCCGGACTCGACAGCTTCGACGAGCACCGCAAGATGGCGCCGGCGGTGGACAGGCTCTACTTCCGCCTCGAGCCCCGCCGCAAGGACGAGCTGCCGGGGCCGCCGGCGGCACGCCTGGTCGGCGACGGCGGCTTCACGCTGCCGCTGCCGCTCGATGCCGCCGGCCGGTTTGCCGTCCCGCGCAGCGAAGCGGCCAGGGATGCGAACAGCGAACTGGAGCTGAACAAGAAGCGCCGTGTCTACCGCATCATGCCCGACATTCGGACGCCGGGCCTGGGCCCCAACCAGCGCCGGCTCGGCGACCTGCGGCTCGAATGCAAGGTGATGGTGGCGATCGCAAAGGAGGAGGCGCCCTGGTATATCTTGGTGGCGGCCAACGGCGTGCTGCGCACGAGCGACTGGTGCGGCATCTTCACGGCCGACAAGGCGGAATGGGCCGCGCACGTCGGGCAGCCGCTACGCGAAGCGGTCCTGCGCGAAGGCGATCGCTCGGCCGCGCTGAAGGTCAAGGGCGACGCGTTCGAAGTCGCACTCGCCGAACCAGGATGGAGCGACGAGGCGGTGATCGAGCTGAGCTTCGCCGAGCCGCTTACTGGAACTGCTGGCGAAACGCCTCGAACTGCGCCTTGAGTTCGTCCAGCTCGCTGCGCAACGCGGCGACTTCCTGTTCCAGTTGGCCAACCCGGCTGGCGCCGCCTCCACCGAGGCCGGCGCCGGCAGCGGGCGGCTCGTACGCCGCCAGCTCGCCGCCCAGCAGGTGACCGTAGCGCGCTTCCTTGGTGCCCGGCGCGCGGTCCAGCCTGGCCACCAGCGGGGGGTATTTGTCGATCAGGAACTGCAGCACGGTCTCGACCTCCGGCACGCTCCGGAATTCGTGCAGGCGGCCGGTGCGGGTGCGGATTTCGCCCGCGGTCTGCAGGCCGCGCAACATCAGCACGGCCAGCACGGCCACCTTGTCCTGCTCCAGCGTCCACTTGATGCGCATGCGGTGCTCGTACTTCACCACCCGGGCCCCGGCCTGCGAGATGGCGCTGGCCAGCTTTTTCTCGATCAGGCGCTGCAGGGTATCCTGGACCACCTCGTCGGTCAGCTGCATGATCGGGTCGCGGCTCGACAGCTGGTTGCAGCCGTTGACGATCGCGTTCAGCGACATCGGGTAGTTATCGGGCGTCAGCGCCTCCTTCTCGGCCAGCACCGCGAGCACGCGGATTTCCTGCGAGTCCAGCATGGCGGCGCCTGCGCTTTTTTCAGCACCCTCAGGCGCGCCCGTCACTTCATTCGTCATGCAATTCCTCAATCAACCAGTCGGTTCAGTTGTTCCGAATCGAGTTTATCACCCTCCGCCACCTTCGGACAGCACAGGCCGGCCTCGCGCATGGTGTTGGTGAGGCGCTCGATCTGCTCGTCCTGGCGCGCGACGTGGTCGACCAAAGCGCGCAGGGCTTTCGAGAGCGGATCGTCGCCGTTGGGCGTGACGCCATAGGCGGCGAACAACTGGGCGCTGCGCGACTGCTCTTCCTTGCGGATGATGTGGGCGGGGTTGCCGACGGCGGTGGCGCCGCTCGGCACCGGCTTGATGACCACGGCATTGGAGCCGACCTTGGCGTATTCGCCGACCGTGAAGGCGCCCAGCACCTGGGCCCCGGCGCCGACGATCACGCCGCGTTCGAGCGTCGGGTGGCGCTTGGTGCCGGCCACCAGGGTGGTGCCGCCGAGCGTGACGCCCTGGTAGATGGTGCAGTCGTCGCCGACCACGGCGGTTTCACCGATCACCACGCCGAAGCCGTGGTCGATGAAGACCCGGCGGCCGATGGTCGCGCCCGGGTGGATCTCGATGCCGGTGATGATGCGGGCGACGTAGGAGATGAAGCGGCCGACCCACTTCAGGTTGAGCTTCCAGCAGGCGTGGGCCCAACGGTGCAGGATGACGGCATGCAGGCCGGGGTAGCACGTCAGGACCTCCCAGCCGTTGCGGGCGGCGGGGTCGCGCTGGATGATGCTCTGGATATCGCCACGCAGATTGGCAAATAAGTTCGAAAACATGATAAGGATGATCGCAGACCAACGATGATGGTAGCGTATGTTGCGGGGGTTTGCTTGTGGTGATGCAGGGAAAGGATGCGCTGTTGGCCGCACAACGGAATTGGGTTCCCGCCTGCGCGGGAACGACGGTCTTCAGGCAAACAGTGGTTTCGAGGCAAGTAGTTCGTTCAAGCCCGAAAACACACGCACCGTCTGTACGCCGTTCCCGCGCAGGCGGGAACCCAATCTTGATTTCGCTGAGTTAGCCTTCGCGCGCGATGCGCTGGCGGCGCGCCTCGTACAGGCACACGCCCGAGGCCACCGACACGTTCAGGCTCTCGACCGAGCCGAACATCGGGATGCTGACCAGGAGATCGCAGGTCTCGCGCGTCAGGCGGCGCATGCCCTCGCCTTCCGAGCCCATCACCAGTGCGGCGGGGCCGCTGAAGTCGGCTTCGTACAGGCCCTTGTCGGCGTCGTCCGAAGTGCCGATCAGCCAGATGCCGCGGTCCTTCAGGTCGCGCATGGTGCGCGCGAGGTTGGTGACGGTGATGTAGGGGACGCTTTCGGCAGCGCCGCTCGCGACCTTGGCCGCGGTGGCGTTCAGGCCCACCGCACGGTCTTTCGGGACGATCACGGCATGTGCGCCGGCGCCGTCGGCCACGCGCAGGCAGGCGCCCAGGTTGTGCGGGTCGGTGATGCCGTCGAGGATGAGCAGCAGCGGCGGCCCCTCGACCGCGTCGAGCAGCTCGTCCAGGTTGCGCGCCAGCGCCAGCTGGCTGGCAAAGGCGATCACACCCTGGTGGCGGCGGGTGCCGGTGATCTTGTCGAGGCGCGCCGCATCGACCGGCATCACGCGCACCCCTAGCGCCTTGGCATTGGCGACCAGGTCCTGCATGCGGCGGTCCTGGCGCGCCGCGTCGACGAAGATCTCTTCCACCGATTGGGCCTCGTGGCGCAGCCGCGAGGTCACCGCATGGAACCCGAATAGCATTTTATTTTTCATGTATTACTGTTTCTTCCTGCTGGTTTTGGACGCGGGGGTCTTGGCCGCCGCTTTGGTTGTCGGTGCGCTCGTGGTCGCACGCTTGGTAGTTGTCTTGCCCGCGGTCTTGGCGGCGCTCTGGGTAGCCGACTTGGCAGCAGCCTTGGCAGCAGTCTTGGCGGCGGACTTGCGGGCGCTGCGCGGTACGCGCGGCGGCGGCACGAAGACGACGTCCTCGTCTGCGCCTTCCTCGCCTGTTTCGCCTTCATCCCCGGTGCTCGTGTAGCGCGACGGCTCCAGCGGCGCGGGCTCGCCCTTGGCCTTGCGCTTCTTCGGGGCCTTCGGTTCCAGCGCCTCGATGGCGGCCTGGCGGGCACGCTCGAGCGGCGCCGGGATGCTTTCTTGCGCCTCGGCCAGCACCAGGTCGATCTTGCGCGACTCGAGGTCCACGCGCGCGACCTTCACGCTCACCTTGTCGGTCAGCTTGTACGCCTGGCCGCTGCGCTCGCCGCGCAGTTCGTGGCGCGCTTCGTCGTACTGGAAGTAGTCGGTGCCCAGGCCGCTGATGTGCACCAGGCCTTCGACGTAGAGCTGGTCGAGCGTGACGAAGATGCCGAACGGGGTCACGCCGGACACGGTGCCGGTAAAGTCCTCGCCGAGCTTGTCCTGCATGAAGTAGCACTTCAGCCAGTTCTCGACGTCACGCGAGGCTTCGTCGGCACGGCGCTCGTTGGCCGAGCAGTGCACGCCCAGCGCGTCCCAGATCGTCAGGTCCTTTTCGTTCTTCTGCTTGCCCTCAGCCTTGTCCTTGGCGGCTTGCTTCCTCGCCGAATTCGACAGCGTGGTGTTCAGCTTGCCCAGTTCGATGCCCTTCGGCTCGTACTTCCTGCCTTGCAGGATGGCCTTGATGGCGCGGTGCGTCAACAGGTCCGGGTAGCGGCGGATCGGGCTGGTGAAGTGGGCGTAGGCCTCGTAGGCCAGGCCGAAGTGGCCGACGTTGTCCGGGCTGTAGACGGCCTGCTGCATCGAGCGCAGCAGCATGGTCTGCAGCAGGGCCGCGTCCGGGCGCTCCTTGATCCTCTGCATCACCTCCGCATAGTCGCGCGCCGTCGGCTTGCTGCCGCCGCCCAGGTTCAGGCCGACGAGTTTCAGGAAGGTACGCAGCTGGTTCAGCTTTTCCTCGGTGGGCACCGCGTGGATGCGGAAGGTGCCCGGGTGCTTGTGGCGGATCAGGAGGTCGGCCGCGCACACGTTGGCGGCCAGCATGCACTCTTCGATCAGGCGGTGCGCATCGTTACGGGTGCGCGGGATGATCTTCTCGATCTTGCCCACGGCGTTGCAGACGATGTAGGTCTCGGTCGTTTCGAAGTCGATCGCGCCGCGCTCCTGGCGCGCCTTGAGCAGCGCGCGGAACACCTCGTTGAGGTTCAGCAGGTGCGGCACGATGCCCGGGCGGCGCTGCGCTTCCGGACCGTTGGTGTTGCCAAGGATTTCGGCCACTTCGTCATAGGTCAGGCGCGCGGCCGAGTGCATCACGGCCGGGTAGAACTGGTAGGCCTTGACCTCCCCGTCCTGGCTCACGACCATGTCGCAGACCAGGGTGCAGCGGTCCACCGCCGGGTTCAGCGAGCACAGGCCGTTGGACAGCTTTTCGGGCAACATCGGAATCACGCGGCGCGGGAAGTACACCGAGGTGCTGCGCTCGATCGCGTCGGTATCGAGCGCGTCGTTCGGCTTGACGTAGTGGCTGACGTCGGCGATGGCCACCAGCAGGCGATAACCCTTGCTGCGCCCGATCTTGACCGGCTCGCAGTAGACGGCGTCGTCGAAGTCGCGCGCGTCGGCGCCGTCGATGGTCACCAGCGGCACA
Source organism: Massilia consociata (assembly GCF_042432755.1). Taxonomy (NCBI): domain Bacteria; kingdom Pseudomonadati; phylum Pseudomonadota; class Betaproteobacteria; order Burkholderiales; family Oxalobacteraceae; genus Massilia; species Massilia consociata. Next base: position 1,288 of record NZ_JBHLWP010000018.1, on the reverse strand, counting down.
TCGCGCAGGTCGACGCGGTCCGCCAGGTCGGCCTCGACCACTTCGTTCGGCAGGCGGTTGGCCTGTTTCAGCGCGGCGGGCGAGAACACGTGCGGCACGCCGAACTTGCGCACGGCGATTTCGATTTCCATGCCCGGGTCGTCCAGTTCGCCGAGCACCTCGGCGATGCGGCCGGTGGGCTGCTGGAAACGCGACGGCTGTTCGATCAGCTCGACGCTGACGACCTGGCCGGCCTTGGCCTTGCCCGGCCCGCCCGCGACCAGCACGTCCTGGTTGATGCGGTTGTCTTCCGGCGAGACGATCCAGACCCCGCCCTCGTTCATCAGGCGCCCGATGATGTGGGTGTTGGCGCGTTCGACCACTTCGACGATCGTGCCTTCCTGGCGGCCGCGGCGATCAAGGCCGGTGACGCGCGCCATGACGCGGTCGCCGTTGAGCACCTTGTTCATTTCCTTGTCGTTCAGGAAGAGATCGTCGCCGCCCTCGTCCGGAATGACGAAACCGTAGCCGTCGCGGTGCGCGCTGACGCGGCCGGCGACAAAGCCGGACTGGTCCGCCAGCACATAGGTGCCGGTACGATCGGCGCGGATCTGGCCGTCGCGCTCCATCGCGTTCAGGCGGCGGCCGAGCACTTCTTGCGCAGCAGGCTTGACCTTCAGGACGCGCGCCAGTTCTGCCGCATCGAGCGGACCGCGGGCGTCGCGGAAGACGGCGAGGATTTCCTCGCGGCTAGGAATGGTATGAGTAGGTTGCTTCAAATCGTTTTCTTATTTCTCTTAATGATGATGGAGGCCGCCAATATGGCACCAGCCTCGGCGGCAGCCGATTGATTAACACCTTGACAGGCGTAGTGTAAGGGATTGCCAAAGGATTCGCCTAACACATGAGACGAAGCGTGCGGCGCAGCGTCTTCGGGGACGTCGGCGGGCCAATCGTGCAATGCGCTCGATGCGAGGGTCTTTGACTTATGAAATCCTTCCGCTATAATCTCGGTCTCTTCAGCACGCAGCAAGCTGCAGCAGGAGAGAATGCAGTAGCAGGAAGAGCGTTTCCGCAGCGATCGATGAAAAGTTGATCTAGCGAAAAATGACAAAGCCTGCTATTGTAGCAGAGTTAGCAGTTCAGTGCCCACGTGGCGGAATTGGTAGACGCGCATGGTTCAGGTCCATGTGCCGCGAGGTGTGGGGGTTCGAGTCCCTCCGTGGGCACCACTCTACCGGAGCAGTTTTCCGCAAGCAGTTCGTTGTACCGTAGCAAAGAAGTTAGCAGTGCCAGTGCCCACGTGGCG
>NZ_JBHLWP010000017.1:0-134322 GCF_042432755.1 Massilia consociata | reverse complement strand
TTGCCAAATCGACCCCAACGCGGATAAGCTTCATGACGGACTCCTTCTTTCCAAACCGGTTGTGTGGAAACTCCAGTTTGGCACTTACGTGCCCTTAGGGGGAGGAGGAGTCCATCCCATTGCTTTCGACGGCGCCGGGTTAGGTTCTGGACTTGCCCGTCGGCTATACTGGCGCCGCCGCACGCTTTTATTTCAACCGATGGAAAACCAACACGCATCCGTACCGACGGTGCTCGTGGTCGAGGATGACGACCATATCGCCCAGGTCCTGCGCTTCATGCTCGAGCGCCAGGGCTACCGCGTCGTGCACCTGGCCGACGGCCGCGCCGCGAGCGAGCACATCGCATCGAGCCCCGAGCGTCCCGGCCTGGTGCTGCTCGACGTGATGCTGCCCTACGTGGACGGCTTCGAGCTGGTGGGCCTGGCCCGCGCGCGCGCCGACTGGGCCGGGGTGCCGATCCTGATGCTCACCGCCAAGAACACCGAGCGCGACACCGTGCGCGCGCTCGACGCCGGCGCCAACGATTTCGTCATCAAGCCGTTCCAGCCAAACGAACTGCTGGCGCGGGTGCGGCGGTTCCTGAAGACCTGATCTTGGATCCCGCCACCAGCAACACCTTCGTCACCGTCGCGCTCTGGACCGGGGCGATCGTGCTCGGCCTGACCATGCTGCTGGCCTTGCAGATCGTCGTGCTGCGCGTGTCCCTGCGCCGGCGCGAACGGCGCGAGGCGGCCGCGGTGGCGCGCTGGCGCCCGCTCCTGAACCTGGCCATCGTCGGCGACGAGCCCGACCTGCCCGCGCTCGCGCCGCGCGAGCGCCTGCCTTTCCTGCACCTGTGGGCGCACCTGCAGGGTTCGCTGCGCGGCGAGGCCGGCGAAGCGCTCAACAGGGTCGCGCGCCGCCTCGAGGTCGATGCCCTGGCGCGCGGCATGCTGGCGCGCGGGCCACGCAACGAACGCCTGCTCGCGGCCCTGGTGCTCGGACACCTGCGCGACCGCGCCGCATGGCCGCAACTGCTCCCATTGGCCCAGGCCGGGGACAGCGCCTTGTCGCTGACGGCGCTGTGGGCGCTGGTACGGGTCGACCCGGAAGCCGCCGCCGACTACCTGACCCCGCTGTTCATCGAGCGCGAGGACTGGGCCCTGTCGCACGTCGCCGGCATCCTGCAGCAGGCCAGCGCACAGGTGGCCGGCGTGCTGGCCCGCGTCCTGCCGCAACTCGGCGATGGCGGCGATTCGCGCCTGCCGCGTGCGCTGCGCATCGCCGAATCGCTGCGCGCGCCGCTGCCGGCCGGGGTGCTGCGCACGGCGCTCGCGAGCAGCTCGCCCGCCGTCGTCATCGCCGCCCTGCGCAGCGTGATCACGCCCGACACCCTGGACGAAGTGCGCGCCCTGCTCGCCCACGAGGACTGGCAGGTCCGGGTCCAGGCCGCGCGTGCGCTGGGAAGGGTCGGCGAACGCGGCGACGCGGCGCTCCTCACCGGGCTGCTGGGCGACCGCGAGTGGTGGGTGCGCTACCGCGCCGCGCAGGCGCTGCGCGACCTGCCGCTGCTGGGGCGCGCCGACATCGAGGCCGTGCGAGCCTCGCTTACCGACCGCTTCGCGCTCGACATGCTGGACCAGGTACTGGCCGAGGGGGAGACATGCTAGACGCGAATTGGGGGCGGCTCGTCACGGAAATCGTGACCTGGTTCGTGTTCTGTTATTTCATCGCGCTCAACGGCGGCTACCTGCTGCTCAACTTCTTCGCGATGCGCTCGTTGCACCGCAAGGGCCAGGAAATGTTCCTGAACGACCTGCCCCGCGCCTGGTCGGGCCTGGAGCCGCCGGTCAGCATCCTGGTCCCGGCCTACAACGAGGAAGCGACCATCGCCGCGTCGGTACGCTCGATGCTGCAGCTCACGTATGCGGAGTTCGAGATCATCGTCGTCAACGACGGCTCGAAGGACGGCACGCTCGATGTGCTCAAGCGCGAGTTCGGCCTGCTGCCCTTCCCCGAAGCCTACCGCCGCAGAATCCCGACCGCCGAGGTGCGCCAGGTCTACCGCTCCACGCGCTACCCGAACGTGCGGGTGATCGACAAGGTCAACGGCGGCAAGGCGGACTCGCTCAACGCCGCCATCAACGTCTCGCGCTATCCGCTGGTGTGCGGCGTGGACGCCGACTCGATCCTGCAGCGCGACAGCCTGGCCAAGGTCACCGAACCCTTCCTGCGCGACCCGACGGTGGTCGCGGCCGGCGGCACGGTGCGGGTGGCGAACGGCTGCCGGGTCAGCGGCGGCTTCCTGACCAATGTCGGCCTGCCGACCAACATCTGGGCCCTGTTCCAGGTGGTCGAGTACCTGCGCGCCTTCCTGTTCGGGCGCCTCGGCTGGTCGTCGATGAACGGCATGCTGATCATCTCCGGCGCCTTCGGCGTGTTCCGCAAGGACGCCGTCGTGATGGCCGGCGGCTACCGCCGCGACACCATCGGCGAGGACATGGAACTGGTGGTGCGCATGCACCGCCTGCTGCGCGCGCAGCGCCAGCCCTACCGCATCGAGTTCGTGCCCGATCCGGTGTGCTGGACCGAGGCGCCGGAAGACTACCGTACCCTGAAGAACCAGCGCATCCGCTGGCAGCGCGGGCTGGCCGAGAGCCTGAACGCGAACTGGGGCCTGCTGTTCTCGCGCAACGGCGGCGTGCCGGGCCGGGTCGCCTTCCCCTTCATGCTGCTGTTCGAGTGGCTCGGGCCGCTGGTGGAGCTGGGCGGCTACGTGTTCATGGTCTGCGCCTTCTTCACCGGGATGATTTCCTGGGACGCCTTCGGCGCCTTCCTGTTCGTCGCGATCGGCATGGGCATCCTGCTGTCGGCGTCCGGCCTGCTGCTGGAGGAGATGTCCTTCCACATCTACCCGCGCGGCAAGCAGCTGCTGGTGCTGGGCCTGGTGGTCATCCTCGAGAACTTCGGCTACCGCCAGCTCAACACCGTCTGGCGCCTGACCGGCCTGTGGCGCTGGGCGATGCAGAAGGAATCCAGCTGGGGCGTGATGACGCGCAAGGGCAGCTGGCAGCAGGGGCCGGGAAAGCAGGAGGCCAACGAAGGGCAGCCGGGAAGCAAATGAGCGCGGCCGGCCGTGCTTCGTCGCTACACTGGGCGCCATGCCACGCCTCGCCTTCCCGCCCACGCCCCTCCTTCCCCTCGTCTCCCTGCTGCTGTCCATGAGCGCGCCCGTCCACGCCGCCACGCTGCACTTGTGCCCGGCCTCGGCGGCCCCGAAAGCTGCTTTGTCGGCGCCGGCCTCGGGTCCGGACGCCGCCGATATGCGCCTGGTCGTCACGGATGGCGCGGCACTGACCGGCTGCCGCTCGGTCAGCCTGGGCAGGGCCCAGGTCGAGGCGCTGCACGTGCTGGGGCCGGCGGACAAGCCGGCAACGACCATCCTGCTGCAGGGTGGGGAAAAGGACGGGCGCTTCGTGGTCAGCGAAAGGACGCTGCTGCCCGACGACGACGCCGGCCCTGCCGCGCCGCAACCGATGCCGCTACGCGCCAATCTGCTGGACGGGATGGCGCTGCGCCCCTACGGTGTCGAGGAACGGGTGCAGGCACGCCTGGACGGCGGGCGCCTGCGTATCGCATGCCGGGCTGGCACGCGTCCGGCCGGCGTACTGCTGACCGGTCCCTGGTACCTGCCGCGCCTGCGCGCAGTGCTCCAGGCCCGATTCTCGGGTCGTGGACAATTCACCTGGCAGGCCGCCGATGCGGCGCACGCGGCGCGCGAGGCAGCACTCGACATGGGGCTGCTCGATGCAGGCAAGGGCGTAGCCACGACACGGCTGGCGCTGCCCGCCGGCCTGGACCGGGCAAGCTGGCGCCATGTCGTCGTTGCCTGCCCGCTTGGTGGCGGCACGCTGGCGCTGGACTCGCTCACGCTCGAGCCGGAAGCGCCACGGCCTGCCCCGCGTTCGACCTGGATCTGGGACCGCAGCGAGTGGCACGTGCGCGCCGAGGCCCTGCTCGACTGGGCCGCGAGCGAAAAACTGGGCGAGCTGTTCATCGTGGTGGCGCTGGAAGACGGCCGCGTGAAGGAACCGGAAGCGCTGGCAGGCTTCGTGCGCCGCGCGCGCCAGCGCGGCATCGCCGTCAGCGCGGTCGAGGGCGACCCGCACATGGTGCTGCCGGCCCAGCGCGCCGCCACCGCCGCGCGCGCGCGCGCCTATGCGGCCTACAACGCCGCCGCCGCGCCTTCCGCGCGCCTGGCATCGATCCAGTTCGACATCGAACCTTACCTGCTGCCGGAACACGTGCTGCCGGCTGCGCGCATGGACCGGGAATACCTGGCCACCGCCGCCGCCCTGCGCGAAGCGGCCGGTCCGATCCCGCTCGAATTCGTCGTGCCCTTCTGGTGGAACGACAGGCCCGGACTGCTCGACGGCCTGGCCCGCAGCGCGGACGCGCTGAGCGTCATGGATTATCGTACCGACCCGGAGCAGATCGTCCGCTTCGCCGTTCCCTTCCTCGACTGGGGCGCCGCGCACGGCAAGCGCGTGCGCATCGCCCTCGAAGCGGGCCCCTTGCCGGCGGAGACCCAGCGCCGCTACAGGCGGGCGCCTGGCGGCGCGCCGGGAGACATGCTGCTGCTGGGCGTCGGCGGCCAGCAGGTGCTGGTGCTGCTGCGCCAGCCCCTCGCCCATCCGGGCGCCCAGGCATACCAGCTTACCGGTACCCGCCACATCGACGGTTCGGCCACAACTTTCCACAAGGACAAGGACGCGCTGCGCGCGTTGCTGCCCCGGTTGGAAGCCGACTTCGGCGCCTGGCCGGGCTTCGCGGGCATCGCCTTGCACGAGATCCGCTGACGCCTCCCGGCGGCGGGCCAGGGCTTCAGACCAGGCCGAACAAATAGTAGGCGGCAATCGCGACCAGGACGGCCGAGGTGGCGATCAGCACCGATACCACGAAGATGTCGCGGTAGGACTGCTTGTGGGTCAACCCCGTCACGGCAAGCAAGGTGATCACGGCGCCGTTGTGCGGCAGCGTGTCCATGCCGCCGCTGGCCATCGAGGCCACCCGGTGCAGCACCTCCATCGGGATGCCTGCGCCATTGGCGGTGGCGATGAAGGTGTCGGCCAGCGCGGCCAATGCGATGCTCATGCCGCCGGACGCCGAACCGGTGATACCGGCCAGCACGCTGACGCTGACCGCTTCGTTGAGCAAGGGGTTGGGAATGCGCTCGAGGAGCCCGGTGATGGCCGCGAATCCCGGCAGCGCCGCAATGACCGCCCCGAATCCGTATTCCGACGCCGTGTTGAGCGAAGCCAGCAGTGCCCCGCCGACGGCGCTGGTAGAGCCTTCCGCGAAGCGCGCCGCCACCCGCTTGAAGGCAAACAGCAGCACCCAGAGTATGCCGGCAAGGAGCGCTCCTTCGACCGCCCAGATCGCCACCATGGGCGTGACCTGCACCGTCAGCGGCTGGCCGGACACGTCGATCGTCACCGCACTGCCGAAGTGCCGGGGGATGAGGCGCGTGAACAGCCAGTTCAGCAGGCCCACGACCAGCAGGGGCGACAGCGCGAGCAAGGGATGGGGCAAGCCGGCGCTGTCCAGCGCCTCGGGCTCGTTGCGGTGCCCGGTGCCGTAGCCTTCGCCGGCCGCGGCAGCCTGGCGGCGGCGGAATTCCAGGTAGGCGATCCCGGCAGTTACGATAAATGCCGAGCCCAGCAGGCCAAGGAAAGGCGCGGCCCAGGTGGTGGTGCCGAAGAAGGTGGTCGGGATGATGTTCTGGATCTGCGGCGAGCCGGGCATGGCGGCCATGGTGAAGGTGAAGGCGCCCAAGGCGATCGTGGCGGGAATCAGGCGTTTCGGGATGTCGCCCTGCCTGAACATTTCCGCTGCAAACGGATACACCGCGAACACGACCACGAACAGCGACACCCCGCCATAGGTCAGCAGCGCGCACACGAGGACGATCGACAGGATGGCGCGCTGCCTGCCCACCAGTCCGATCACGGCGCTGACGATCGCCTTGGAAAAGCCGGACAGTTCGATCACCTTGCCGAAGATGGCGCCCAGCACGAAGACCGGGAAATACAGCTTGACGAAGGCCACCAGCTTTTCCATGAAGACGCCACTGAACATCGGCAGGACGGCGCCCGGATCGGTCAGCAGCACGCCGAGCATGGCGCACACCGGGGCAAACAGGATGACGCTGTAGCCGCGATAGGCTGCCAGCATGAGCAGCGATAACGCGGCAAGCACGATCAGAACGTCCAATATGGCCTCCTTGAAAGATAGGGTCAGGCAGAGCGCCCGCGACACGACCAGGCCCGGTCAGCGCTGCGCCTGCCGGCTTGTCGCGCGCCTCCACGGCCCCGACGTTGCCATTCTGACCATGAAATATTAACAACCAACACAACAGGTGTACAGGAAAACGTTCGCCAAATGTGCTCCCGTGCCAACTGTCCGTTCCTTACCGGTTGCGACGGCCATAGCATTTCGTTGCCCAAATACAACAAACTGATGCTATTGCCCATATGCGAAGAAAGATATGCATGTTTTCTGCACGGAAAGTGGCAATTCGTGAGTTTCTTGTAGGATACTTCCTACGCGATTAAGGCGGCGCGCAGGCGCCTGCCCACCGCAATGAGCAGACGGCCCGCCGGTAGCGGGCCGCACCCACTTCATGCCGCTCGGCGCATCGACGCACGCGGCACACTACCCTTCCAGAGAACATGAAGAATATGAAAATCGGAGCCCGGCTGGCGCTGGGCTTTGGCGTCGTCGTCGTCCTGATGATGATCGTGGTCGCGACCGGCCTGAACGCACTTTCCGGCATGGACGACGCCATCGAGACGATCGTCGACGACAACAATGTCAAGATCGAAGCTGTCGCCACACTGCGCGATACTCAACAGCAATTCGCAATTGCCGTGCGCGATCTGACCATGATCTCCGACGAGAAGGGCATGGACGAGGCCGACGCACGCATGGCCGAGGCGGCCAAGCTCTACGCCGGTGCCATGGCCGTGTTACGGGAACGCGTCAACACGCCCGAGGGCAAGGTACTGCTGGACGAGGTGGCCGCCGGTGAATCAGCCGCAATGCCCGCGTTCCAGGTGGTGCGCCAGTACGGGAGAAACAACGACCTCGATGCGGCAGTCGAGCAACTGACGGGCGTCGTGGTCCCGAAAGTGGCGGCGTGGCAGGCATCGATCGGTAAATTGTTGGCATACCAGGCCGATCACAACCGGAAAAGCCAGGCGGCTGCGAAAGCCTCCTACACCCGCGTCCACCGTATCCTGCTCGGCCTCGGCCTGCTCTCCCTGCTGGCAGCCGGCGCCATCGCCTGGATGACCAGCCGCTCGATCACCAGGCCGCTGAACAAGGCGGTCGAGATTGCACGGACCGTGGCGGCCGGCGACCTGACCAGCACGATCGTCGTCACGTCGAACGACGAAACCGGGCAACTGCTCCAGTCCTTGAGCACGATGAACGACAGCCTGCAGACGATCGTCGCGAGCGTGCGCAGCAGTACCGATACGATCGCAACCGCATCGAACGAAATCGCTTCGGGCAATCTCGACCTGTCGTCGCGCACCGAGCAGCAGGCCGGGGCGCTGGAAGAAACGGCATCATCGATGGAAGAGCTGACCACGACCGTCAAGCAGAATGCCGACAATGCGCGGCAGGCCAACCAGCTGGCAGCCAGCGCTTCCGCGACCGCCCTGCAGGGTGGCGAGGTCGTCTCCCGCGTCGTCGAGACGATGACGTCCATCGACGAGTCGGCAAAGAAGATCGTCGACATCATCGCGGTCATCGACGGCATCGCCTTCCAGACCAATATTCTCGCCTTGAACGCTGCGGTGGAAGCAGCCCGCGCAGGGGAGCAAGGGCGAGGGTTCGCCGTCGTCGCTTCGGAGGTGCGCAACCTGGCCCACCGCTCGGCCAGCGCCGCCAAGGAAATCAAGGTGCTGATCTCCGACTCGGTCCAGAAGGTCGAGGCCGGCAGCCAGCTCGTCGGCGAAGCGGGCACCACCATGGAGCGTGTCGTGCAGAGCGTACGCCAGGTCAGCGACATCATGGCCGAGATCTCGAGCGCCAGCAGCGAGCAGGAACAGGGCATCGAGCAGATCACCCAGGCCGTCAGCGAGATGGACAGGGTCACGCAGCAGAATGCCGCCCTGGTGGAAGAGGCGGCGGCTGCCGCGCAGTCGCTGTTGGAGCAGTCCCAGGGCCTCGTGGAGACCGTCAGCGTGTTCAAGGTCCCGCGGCAGGCATCCGGCTTCCAGGCGGGAGCGGGATCGCAAGCGGCCAGGCCGTCCCTCGGCCACGCCATGCCGGCGCCGGTGGCGCTGTCGCTTTCCTGACACCCCGGCCAGGGGCGGCGCAACGCCGCCCCGCACTTCCCTGCAGAATGCTTTTCTGCTGCCAGCAGGACAGGGCAAAAAACGCGGCATCGGTATAATCCCTGCTCATTTTCGAGAGCATACCCGTGTCTGCGCCAATCCAGCCCACCCTTCTTTCGCACCTGCAAGACGTATGTGAGAACGCAACAGTCGCCTTGTTCGTGATGAATGAGCGGCAGTGCTGCGTCTACATGAACCCGGCGGCCGAAGCGCTCACCGGATATCGCCTGGACGAAGTCCAGGGCGCACCGCTGCATGATTTCGTCCACCACACCCGGCCCGACGGCACCCATTACCCCCTGGCCGAGTGTCCGATCGACAGGGCCGCGCCGGAGAACATGCAGGAACGCGGCGAGGAAGTCTTCGTGCACCGCGACGGCTCGTTCTACCCGGTGCGCTTCACGGCCAGCCCGATCCACCGTGACGGGAAGATCGTCGGGACCGTCATCGAAGTGCAGGACGCCCGCCCGCGCCTGCAGCAGGAGCGGGAACGGGACGCGTTGCACGCCATTGGCCTGCTGATCCTGCAGGAACTGAGCCACGAGAAGATCGTGGAGGCGGTGACCGAAGAGGCAACCCAGCTGACCGGAGCGCAGTTCGGCGCATTCTTCTACAACGTGCGCGACGAAGCCGGAGAAAGCTATACGCTGTACACCATCGCCGGCGTGCCGAAAGAGCATTTCACCCGCTTTCCCCTGCCGCGCGCCACCCACCTGTTCGGACCGACCTTCAGGGGGGAAAAGACCATCCGCAGCGACGATATCCGGTCGGATCCCCGCTATGGAAAGATGGCGCCGCATTACGGCATGCCGCCGGGGCACCTGCCGGTGCGCTCGTATCTTGCCGTGCCTGTCAGCCTCGGGAATGGCGAAGTGGTCGGTGGCCTGTTTTTCGGTCATGAGGAAACGAACCGCTTTACCGAGAGCCACGAACGCTTGGTCGAAACCCTCGCCGCCCAGGCCGCGATCGGGCTGAACAAGGCGTCGCTTTACCAGGAAGCGCTGTTCGCGCGCCGGCGCGCCGAACTGGATGCGCTCGAAAAGCAGAAGCTGTACGAGGAAGCCGCGCGCGCCAACGAGGTGAAGGACCAGTTCCTGGCAACGGTGTCGCATGAATTGCGCACGCCCCTGACATCGATACTGGGGTGGGCGCAGATGCTCACGTCGGGCAGGCTCGACGACGCGATGAAAGCGCGCGCCGTCGCGACGATCGAGCGCAATGCGCGCAGCCAGGCGCAGATCGTCGAGGACCTGCTCGACATCTCGCGGATCGTCAACGGCAAGTTGCGCCTGAATGTCCAGCTGTTCTCGCCCCAACTCTCGGTCGACGCGGCACTCGAAGCCCTGCGGCCGGCCGCCGCCGCCAAGAACATCGCGCTGCAACTGGTCGCCGACCCTTCGGCCGGCCCCATTTCCGGCGATCCGGAGCGGCTGCAGCAGATCGTCTGGAACCTGGTGGCGAATGCGATCAAGTTCACGCCCAAGGGCGGACGCGTCCAGCTCACGCTGAACAAGCAGGACTCCAACGTGCAGATCGCCGTCAGCGACAACGGCGCCGGCATACCCGAGGAACACCTGGCCCGGATATTCGATACGTTCACGCAGGTCGACCCGAGCTCCACCCGCAAGCACGGCGGTCTCGGCCTGGGGTTGGCGATCGTCAAGAAGCTTGCCGAACTGCATGGCGGCCATGTGCAGGCGTCCAGTCCCGGGCTCGGCAAGGGATCGGTCTTCACCGTGACCCTGCCCCTTGCCGCCGTCAAGAACGAGGCCCATGCCCCCGGAGCCGGCTCGGGCAGCCATGTTCCGCTTCCCGAAAACACCGAGGAATTCGGCCTGCGCGGCGCAACCGTCCTGCTGGTGGAAGATGACGACGACGCGCGCGACATGCTGGCCGCGGTGCTGCTCAGCGCCCACGCCGTGGTCGAGACGGCAGCCACGGCGCAGGAAGCCCTGGCCCTGTATGAAGGCATCCGCCCCGACCTGGTGGTGAGCGACATCGGCATGCCCGGCATGGATGGCTACGAATTCATTGCGGAGCTGCGCAGGCGCGAGCGCGCCGGCGGCCGCCCAGGCGTTCCGGCCGTCGCCCTGACCGCCTATGCCCGGGTCCAGGACCGGATGCGTGCGCTGACGTCGGGGTTCCAGATGCACGTCGCAAAACCGGTCGAACCTGCGGAATTGCTGACCGTGCTGGCAAGCCTCCGGTCCTGGAAGCTGCCGCAGTAGCTTCCCTCAGGACAGCGGCAGCTCCACCGCGAAGCGCGTCCCCTGCCCCGCCGCGGTCGTGAACCCGATCGACCCGCCATGCTCCTCGATGATCGCCTTGCTGATCGCCAGCCCCAGGCCGCTGCCGCCCCGGGTGCGCGAATCGGCCCCGTCGGCCTGGGCGAAGCGCTCGAATATGCGCGCCTGGAATGCCGGTGCGATGCCGGGGCCTTCGTCGAGCACGCTCAGGCAGGCCTTGCCGGCCGCCTGCGCCAGCCCGAGGGTGACGGTCCTGCCGGGCGGGGTGAACTTGATGGCGTTCGACAGCAGGTTGGTCAGCACCTGCTCCATCCGGTCCCGGTCGATTGCGGCGGCGATGCCCTCGGCGCCCGGCGCCCAGTCGCACCGCAGTACCACGCCGGCCTTGGCCGCGTGGCCTTCCATGGCGCCCAGGGCGCGCTCGGCCACCGGCAGCAGCGGCTGGGCCGTGCGCACGAAATCCATGTGGCCGGACTCGATCTTCTGGATGTCGAGCAGGTCGTTCACCATGCGCACCAGCCGTTCGCTGCTCTGGCCGGCAATCGCCGTCAGGCGGGCCGCGTCCGGCGGCAACTCGCCGGCCATGCCGTCGGCCAGCATGGCCAGCGAGGCCTGGATCGAGGTCAGCGGCGTGCGCAGTTCGTGCGAGACGGTGGCGACGAATTCGTTCTTCATCTGCTCGACCTTCTTGCGCTCGGAGATGTCGTGCAGGAACACGCTGAAGAAAGCCTCGGTGCCGCTGGCGGCCAGGCCGGAGGTCATCTCGATGGTGAACTCGCGGCCATGGCGGTCGATCACGACCCTTTCCAGGCGCTGCTCCAGCAGGGCCAGGTGGCCGGTCTGGCGGAAGACATGCAGGGCGTCGGCGAAACCGGCACGGTAGCGCTCGGGCAGCACCAGCTCGGCCAGCGGCCAGCCGACCGCCTCCTGCCGGCGCCAGCCGAACATGCGCTCGGCGGCGCCGTTCCAGTCGAGGACGATACCGCGCTGGTCGACCGCGATGAAGGCATCCTGCGCCGCTTCGACGACGGCGCTCATGCGCTCGCCGCTGGCGCGCACCGCCGCCAGTGCCCCCTCGAGGTCGCGGGTGCGTTCCTCGACGCGCTGCTCCAGCGTGGCGTTCAGGTCGCGCAGTTCGGCGCGTTGGCGCACCAGGTCGGCCACCAGCTTGTCGAGGGTGCCGGACAGGGCCTGCACCTCGAAGTAGTCCCTGGCGTTCGGCACCAGCGCCACCGCTTCGCCGCGCCCCAGGCGCTCGGCCGACTCGGCCAGCGCTCCCAGCGGGCGGGTGATGCGGCGCGCCACCAGCACGCCGGCCACCGAGAACAGCAGCGCCAGCGCCAGCCCGCTCCACAGCGCGTGTTCGCGCAGCTTGCGCACCGGTGCGTAGGCATCGGCGATATCCTGGCGCACCAGCACGGTCCAGCCCAGGCCCGGATACAGGCCGCGCCCGACAGTGGCGCCGTAGCCGACCAGGTAGTCCACGCCGTCGTCCCAGCGCTCGACCAGGTAGCCGGTGGCCTTGCCCTGCGCCAGGCGCAGGCTCCCGGTGCCGATGCGCTTGCCCTGCAGGCCCTTGGGTCCGAGCAGGACCACGCCCTCCCTGCTCACGATCAGCGCCTGCACCCTGCCGCGCTCCTGCACCGGTGCGATGATCGAGCGCTCGACGTCGCGCGCCCACTGCCATGACAGGTGCACGCCCAGCACGCCTTCGGTCACGCCGCCGGCGCCGGCATAGGGGAAGGCCACGTCCACGAAACGGCGCGGCTCGCCGTTCTCGCCGGGCAGCAGCTTGGCCAGCTTGACCGCCTCGTGCACGTCGCCGACATGGATCCCGTCCAGCGCATTCCTGAACCAGGGACGTTGCGAGACATCGACGCCTTCGAGCAGGCCGCGCGCTTCGACGATGACCTTGCCGTCCAGGCCGGTCATGCCGATCCAGTCGTAATAGCCGTAGGTCTGCTGCATGTCGGTGAGGACCTGGCGCCGCTGTGCCAGCGTCAGGCGCGGGTCGAGCAGGTCGTAGCGGCGTGCCATCAGGCCCACTTCACGGTAGCGCTCGGCCATGCCGCGGTCGAGCTTGTCGGCCGTCTGGTTGGCCAGCTCGCCGAGCCCATGGCCAATGCTCTCCTTCAGGTAGGCGGTGGAAGCGCGCTCGACGACTTCCACCAGCAGCAGCGTCAGGATCACCGTCAGCGAGGAGAACGCCAGCGCCAGCCAGGCGCCGAGCCCGCGGCGGCGGCGCGCGGCCGGGGGTGAAACCGAAGGTGTATCCATGCTACTGGTATCGAAGAACAATTACACCAGCGTAACATAAGCAACCCATGGCCGGGAGGCTCTGCGCACGGTCGTGCCGGATTTCCGTTAAACTACGTGGTTACTGTAATACACGCTTCAAGAGAACCCATGTCCGCCACGCCTGCCAACGAACCGCTGCTCGACTACGTCACCTCGTGCGCCCTGCCGACCCCCTGGGCGCAGTTCACGCTGCACGCCTTCGTCGAGCACGGGCCCGGCTTTGGCCCGGCCGGCAAGGAACACCTGGCCATGGTCCTGGGCGACATCGGCGACGGCGAGCCGGTGCTGGCGCGCGTGCATTCCGAGTGCCTGACCGGCGACGTGCTGTTCTCGCAGCGCTGCGACTGCGGCGCCCAGCTCGAAGGCGCGCTGCAGCGCATCGCCCAGGAAGGCCGCGGCATCCTGCTCTACCTGCGCCAGGAAGGCCGCGGGATCGGCCTGGTCAACAAGATCCGCGCCTACCGCCTGCAGGAAGCCGGCGCCGACACGGTCGAGGCCAACCTGCAGCTGGGCTTCCATGCCGACGCGCGCAACTACGAACTGTGCCGGCCGATGCTGGCCCAGTTCGGCGTCAAGTCGCTGCGCCTGATGACCAACAACCCGCGCAAGATCGACGCCATGACCCGCCTCGGCATCCAGGTCGCCGAACGCGTGCCCCTGCTGGTCAACCGCAATGCCTTCAACAACAGCTACCTGAACACCAAGCAGGCCAAGCTGGGGCACATGATGTCGCCCGCCAGCGTGCCGGTCGGCGAACCGGTCGTCGTCACCGCAGCCGCGCCGGACGCCTCCTGATCCGCCGCGCGGTGCCGGCAATTTGTTCCCGGACAGATTCCCCACAGCTAACGCGCGCACTGGCAAATAATCCGATGGCAAGATACAGGCTTCATCTTGCCATGATCGGATTGCATGAAACGGACTGCCGCCGCCCTCCTCTTGAGCTGCCTGGCGACGGGCGCGGTGACGGCGCCCCAGGCGAACCAGGGTAACCAGAACGCCCAGCGTGCTGCCCAGGCCGCGCCACCGCAGGTCCAGATTCCGGCCTCCCCGCACCTGCCGCCCTCCGCGCCGCCCGGCATGACGCCGCCCGCGCCGGGCCCGGACGAAGTCGATGCGCAGGACGCCCTGCCGCCGCCTTCCTCGGCGGCGCAGGACCTGTACTCGTCCGCGCGCGGCGACCTGCTGCAGATCCGCATGCTGCTCAAGAACGGGCGCACCCAGTCCACCGTCGGCTCGGGCTTCCTGGTCGGCGAAGGCAACCTGGTCGTGACCAACTACCACGTCGTCTCGCAGATGGCGCTCGACCCCGACGTCTACACGGCCGAGTACGTGGACACCGACGGCAACAGCGGCCCGGTGGAACTGATGGCGGTGGACGTGCTGCACGACCTGGCGGTGGTGCGCGTCAACCGCAACGGCAGCGGCTTCTTCAAGGTGCCGGAGCGCCCGGTGCGCCTGAGCCAGGGCCAGCGCCTGTATTCGCTCGGCAACCCGCTCGACCTCGGCTTTGCGATCTCGGAAGGCGCCTACAACGGCGTGGTGACGCGCAGCTTCTACGACCAGCTGATGTTCGGCGGCCCGATCAACTCGGGCATGAGCGGCGGGCCCAGCGTCACCGGCAACGGCACCGTGGCCGGTGTCAACGTGTCGAAGCGGCGCGACGGCGAATCGGTGAGTTTCCTGGTACCGGTGAAGTATGTGCAGGAGCTGCTGCGCGAGGTCGAGGCCCAGCCCAGTCCGCCCAAGGATTTCAACCCGCTGATCGCCCAGCAGCTGCTGGCGCACCAGCGCGCGATGGTCGATCGCCTGCTCGAGGAACCGCTGTCGATCAAGAGCATGGGGCCCTACCTGGTGCCGGTGCGCGAATCGGGGCAGTTGCGCTGCTGGGGACGCTCGAACGTGAAGGCACAGACCGCGTACACGTCGGACTCGATGAGCTGCGCCATGGAGTCGGCGATCTACGTCTCTTCGCAGCAGCAGACCGGGCACGTGTCGATGACCCACCAGTACATCCGCTCCGACAACCTGCATCCGCTGCCGTTCTCGGCCCTGGCCAGCCGCCTGTTCGGCAGTGCCAAGCTCGGCAACGCGAGCGACGAACGGCTGACCAAGCCGGTATGCACGGAAGGCTTCGTGCATACCCGCACCCTGCCGCTGCGGGCGGTGACCTGCGTGCGCGCCTACCGCAAGTTCGACGGCCTGTACAACTTCACGCTGCTGGTAGCCAGCACCAATGCGCCCGAATCGAGCCTGCAGAGCCGGCTCGACGTCTCGGGCGTATCGTACGAGAACGGCATGCGCGTCACGCGCGCCTTCCTGGGCTCCTTCGGGCGCAACGTCAAGCGGACGCCGCAGCGAGTGGCAAAGCGATGAACGGCCCTTGGACCATCGAGATGCTCGCCCGTAATGGCGAGGTGCTGCACCGCTACCGGGCGGCCAGCCTGCCGGTGCGCATCGGCCGCGCCTACGACAACGACTTCATCGTCGACGACGACTACGCCGCCCCGCACCACGCCGTGCTCGAGGCCGGCCCCGGGGGCGAGCTCCTGATGCGCGACCTCGGCACCCGCAACGGCCTGAACCACGGGCGCAAGCGGGTGCAGCAGGTGACGCTCGGTGGCGATACGGTCGTGCGCATGGGACACACGTCGCTGCGGGTACGGCCGGCCGACTTCCCGGTCCCGGCCGAGCTGCTGGACCGCACCATGCACGGCTGGGAAGGCTTGCTGCCGGGGGTGGCCGGCGTCCTGCTGGCGGGACTGGTGGCCCTCCTGGTGACCTGGCTGTTCGATGCGCAACCGTTCGAGCTGCTGAACTACGTCCTTGCGCCGGCGGCCGGGATCGGCGCCGGGCTCCTGTGGAGCAGCCTGTGGGCCTTCGTGAACCGCCTGTTCGGACGCCATGCGCGGCTTGGGCGGCACCTGTTCATCTTCGGTTGCGGCATGGCGGCCCTGGTGGGCTTTCGCCTGCTGGCTGCGGTGGTGGCCTACGCGTACTCGCTCGAATGGCTCACGCGCTACGGCTCGCATGTCGCGGTGGCCACCGTGGCCGGGATCGTCTACTTCCACCTGGCGACGATCCAGCCTGCGCTGCGCAGGCGCCTGCGCGTGGTCTGCGCCGGCGTGGCGCTGCTGGCCTCGGGCCTGGTGCTGATCGTGAACCAGCAGCGCCATGGCTACGTGGCCGACGAACTGTACATGTCGGTGCTGCTGCCCCCGCAGTTGCGCGCCAGTCCGGATGCGACGGTGGCGGACTACATGGGGTCGGTGGAAGCGATGCGCGCCGAGCTGGATGCCGAGCGCGCCCGCAAGGCCGACGAGGAAGGCAACTGAGCCGGTCCCCGCGGCGGGCCGCAGTGCGTGCGGCAGGATGGGTGGCTGAAGATGTCTGGCGACCGGTGCGCGGCCCGGTTGGCCGGCAGGAAGCCGTCACCCGGACCGCGGACGCGAAAGACCCTTAATGGGCGGCGCTGCCGGCCGGACGGCCGCCCTGCCCGCCCTGGCCGGCGTGCATGGCCTGCTGGCCGCCCTGTTGGGCGCCCTGCTGGCCATTCCGGGCCTCACCGTTGCCGCCCGATGCCTTGGACTCGCCATTAGGCCGTGCGAACGGATCGCTCGCGTTGCGCATCGCTTCCTGCTGGTTGCGGATGGTGCGCTCGGCTTCCTCGGCGGTGGTGCGCGCCACCTCGTCCACCAGCGCGCGTGCGGTACGGGTGGTGTTCTGCACGTGCTGCTCGGTCACGCGGGCGAGCTCCACCTGGGAGTCGGCCGCCAGGCGCGAGATGTGCTGCTGGTAGGCGCGCAGCTTCTCGGTGGTCGGCTGGGCGCGCGCCGCGGCTGCGGTCAGCATCTCGCTTTGACGGTCGGCAGTCAGCACCTGCTGGCTGGCCAGCGTGCTTTCTTCCACCAGCGTCTGCACGAGCTGGATATTCAGGTCGCACATCTGCTGGAAGGAGCGGAACATGGATTTGGACATGTCGTTCAGGAAGGCCGTCTGTGCGTCCATGTGGGTACGCACGGCCGGGGTCACGGATTGCGGGAAAGGATACATGCATTGACCTCGTTATATGGTTCAGGTGAAATGGGCACGCCCCGGGCGACCGGCAAAGCCGTCGTCCGCGACACGAAGGTAGAAGGCTAAAGATGCTGGCCCCCGCGCGTTTGATGTGGACCAAACGTGCGGGGGCACGGCATCAGTGCGCCGGAACCGTCCCCGGCAAGGGCGCCCCGCAATCCTTGCAGTAGCGCGCCCCGACATCGTGGCCGGTGCTGTTGCATTCGTCGCAGGCACGCGGCCGGCGCGTGCCCTGGCGCCGGTCGGTGCGGCGCGCCGTCATCTCGGCGGTAACGATGCCGGTGGGCACCGCAAGAATGCCCCAGCCGAGCAGCATCATGAAGGAGGCGATGGCCTTGCCCAGCGGGGTGTGCGGCGTGATGTCGCCGTAGCCGACCGTGGTCATCGTCACCGCCGCCCAGTACATCGACATCGGGATGCTGGTGAAGCCGTGATCCGGCCCCTCGACCACGTACATCAGGGTGCCGAGGATCAGGATCGCCATCAGCACCACCGACAGGAAGACCATGATCTTGCGCCGGCTCGCCGCCAGCGCCTCGCCCAGGCGCGTGTATTCCTCGATGTAGAGGGTGAGCTTGAAGATCCTGAACACACGCAGCAGGCGCAGGATACGGATGTCGAGCAGGGCCTCGCTGCCCGGCACCAGCAGCGAAATGTAGGTGGGCAGGACCGAAAGCAGGTCGATCAGCCCGTAGAAGCTCAATGCATAGCGCAAGGGATGGCGTACTGTAGCGAGCCGGGCGACATATTCGACGGTGAACAGCAGCGTGAAGAACCATTCCAGCCCGTACATCAGCTTCCTGTGCGGTCCGCCGATCGAAGGCACGCTGTCGAGGACGACAACCAGGATGCTGAGCAGGATCGCCACGACCAGGCCGATGTCGAAGGCACGTCCGGCCGGCGTGTCGATGCCGAAGATGATTTCATGCAGCCGCGCGCGCCAGCTTCCCGGGGCCCCCGCGCACTGCACCGGGTAGAAGGCGTCGCGCTGGCGATTACGTTGCTTCATCGGTCGGCCGGTCCTTTGCGTTCGGCCGTGTCGTGCTCGGGCAGGAGATCGACAGGCCGTTCGCCTGCATGTCACTTCGCATGACGTTCGACCCAGCCGGCGAAGCTGTCGATGAAGGTCTGGAAGAAGGCACGCGTGGATTCGTCGACCAGGCGCTCGCCGTCATACTTGGCGGCGACGTTGCCGACATACGCTTCCGGCGCCGGCATGCAGGACATGTTCAGGAAGGGCAGCATCTGGCGCAGGTGGTGGTTGGCGCCGAAGCCGCCCAGCGCGCCTGGCGACACGCTGACGATGGCGCAGGGCTTGTCGGCATAGGCGGCGTTGCCGTAGGGACGCGAGCCGACATCGATCGCGTTCTTCAGCGCCCCGGGCACCGAGCGGTTGTATTCCGGCGTGCAGAACAGGATCCCGTCGGCCTGGCCGATGCGGTCGCGGAACGCGGTGAAGGCGGCGGGCGGGGTGTCGGTCTCGTCGTCCTGATTGTACAGCGGCAGGTCGCGGATCTCGACGATCTCCATCTGCAGGTCGGTGGGCGCCAGTTCGATCATGGATTGCGCCACCTTGCGGGTGAAGGAATCCTTGCGCAGGCTGCCGACGATGACGGCGATGTGCCTTGTAGTCATGGTGCTCCTTTCGTGGTCGGTCGGGAAAGCCTGATGGTAACCATTTTTGCATCGCCTCGCATGGCCGGGCCAGCTGAACAAGGTGCCTCGTCAGCGAGGACGCGGGAAACGGCGAAAGCCGGTGCGGCTTGGCGCCGCTTGGCACCCGTCATTCCCACGGTTACCATTGCCAGCGAACTAAATATCAAAACACATTGACTAAGTAGGAGAGCTCCATGAAGACCAGCGCCCGCAACCAGTTTTTCGGCACCATCGCCGACGTGAAACCCGGCGCCGTCAACGACGAGATCGCGATCGAAGTCGCCGGCGGCCCGACGATCGTGGCCACCGTCACCAGCACCAGCACCGAAGAGCTCGGCCTGCGTCCGGGCGGCCAAGCCTGTGCGCTCGTCAAGGCCTCGTCGATCATCGTCGTGGCCGGGGACGAGCGTGCCCGCTTCTCGGCGCGCAACCAGCTGGCCGGAACGGTCGCGCGCCTGCAGCCGGGAGCGGTGAATACCGAGGTGGTCATCGACCTGCCGGGCGGCAGTTCGGTCACGGCCATCATCACGAACGACAGCAGCGAAGCCCTCGAGCTGGCTCCCGGCCGCCCGGCCACGGCGATGTTCAAGGCGTCGAGCGTCATCCTGGCCGTCCCGGACTGATTCCGTTTCGCCAGCGCCGGCGGCGGGCCGTCGGCTGCCGTCATCGGTCGCTGCGCTCCAGCAATGCCGCATACCATTGCGCATACGGCGTGTTGGCCACCATGCGCCGGTTGAAGTCCGGCGCGCCGTCGGTCCACCACACCGGGCCGCGTTCGCCGAGGGCGCGCTTGGCCTCGTCGACGTCGGCGCGCGCCTGGCGCTCCGCCTCCGGGTCGCCGGCCTTGCGGGCGGCGCCGACCTGCCGGCGCGCCGCCATGAGCCGGTCGACCAGCGCCTGCCGCGCTTGCGGCGCGAGCGCCGGGTTACTCGTGCGCCAAAGCCGGCCCGCCACCACGAAGTAGCGGCCGTCCGGGGTATTCGGGTAGGTTTGCCGGGCTGCCATGCCTTCACTATACCGAACAGGCATGCCGGCGCTCGTCCGACTGGTGTTTCTGGGCGAATGCTCAGATGCGCAGGCGCTTGCGCTCTGCCAGGAAACGCTTGAGCCGGGCGGCGCTCATCACGTCCACCGGGTCGCCATGCCAGGCATACAGGAAGGGCGCCCCGCCCTGGCGGTCGGTCAGCTTGGCCGACAGCAGGAAGCGCGTGCCGGCCGGATACTGCTCGGGGTCGCGCAAGGCGCGCGCGCACTGCACCCGCAGGCTGGTCGCGTAGGCCTGCCCCGGTACCGGCCGGATGCGCAGCCGCCCGGTGCGGGCATCGACCACCGATTCCACCGCCACCTCCCGGTAGGCCCAGCTGTCGCGCGCCATCGCCCTAGCCCTTCGAGGCCGCCAGGGCGGCAGGACGCACGACCGGCTGCTCGCGGATCGGCAGGTTGACCAGGGCGGCAGCCAGCGCGAGCAGGATGTCCGCGTACCACATCCAGGTGTAGTCGCCGAAGCGGACGAACGACAGCCCGCCGAGCCAGGCGCCGAAGAAGCCGCCGATCTGGTGCGACAGCAGGGTCATCCCGAACAGCGTGGCCAGGTAGCGCATGCCGAACAGCTTGCCGACCAGTCCGGCGGTGGGGGGCACCGTCGCCAGCCAGGTGAAGCCGAGCGCACCGGCGAACAGGTAGAAGGTCAGCGCGGTCTTGGGCGCCAGCAGGTAGAGCACGATCAGCACGGCGCGGCTGGCGTAGATGACGGCCAGGAGCGACTTCATGCGGTAGCGCGTGGCAAGCGCCCCGGCCGCCAGGCTGCCGGCAATGTTGAACAAGCCGATCAGCGCGAGCGCAGTGGCCGACACCCCGGCAGAAAGCCCGCACAGCGCCACCTCCTGCGGCAGGTGCGTGACGAGGAAGGCGATGTGGAAACCGCAGGTGAAAAAGCCCAGGTGCAGGCACAGGTAGCTGCGGTCGCGCATCGCCTGGCGCAGCTGTTCGGTCAGCGTGATGCCGGGCGCGGCTGCGGCTGTCGCCGCAGGTGCGCCGCCGCCGGAACCTGGGGCGGGCAAGGATGCTTTCTTCCCACGCAGGCCGCGCGCCAGCGGAATGGTGAGCAGGGTCGTGGCCGCCATCGAGAGCATGGCCATCACCCAGCCGGCGCCGGCGATGATCGCCTGCATCAGCGGCGCGAACACGAACTGGCCGAAGGAGCCGCCGGCATTGATGAAGCCGGACGCGAAAGCCCGCCGCTCGGGCGGCAGGCGCTGGGCGGTGGCGCCGATCAGGATCGAGAAGCTCCCCGCCCCGGCCCCGGCGGCCGACAGGATGCCCATGGTGAGCAGCAGGCCCCACTCGGAATCCACGAAAGGCGTGGCCGCGGTGCCGGCCGCAAGCATGAGTCCGCCGATGACGATGACCCTGGCCGGGCCGTACTTGTCGGCGATGGCGCCGAACACCGGCTGCGATGCCCCCCACATGAGCTGGGCGACGGCCATGGCGAAGCTGATGGTGGCCACGCCCAGGCCGGTCGAGGTATTGATCGGAGACAGGAACAGCCCGGTCGTCAGGCGCGCGCCCATGGTGATCATCAGGATGGCGCTGGCGGCCAGGATCAGCATCCAGGCCGCGCGCGGCGACATGGCGGGAGAGGCCGCGGGGGCTGCGGCTGCGGGGGTGGTCATGTGCGCTCCTGCTCAAACGGGCGACCTGCCCGCTCGCGGATTATAGTGCATATAGTGCATATGCACGCACATATCTGACAGCCATCAATCCGGTTTCATTCCGCCGTCTTGACGAGCAGCGCCACCGCCTCGGCCGCCATGCCCTCCTCGCGCCCGAGGAAGCCCAGCTTCTCGTTGGTCTTGGCCTTGATGTTGACCTGCTGCGGCGCCACGCCCAGGTCTTCGGCGATGCGCGAGACCATTTGCGGGATGTGCGGCGCCATCTTCGGCGCCTGCGCGATGATCGTGGCGTCGACATTGCCGATCGTGTAACCGGTGGCGATCACGCGGTGCGCCACTTCGCGCAGCAAGGTACGCGAATCGGCGCCGGCGAACATCGGGTCGGTATCCGGGAAATGCTTGCCGATGTCCCCCAGGGCGGCCGCGCCGAGGAGCGCATCGATGATCGCATGCAGCAGTACGTCGGCGTCCGAGTGGCCCAGCAGGCCCAGGCGGTGCGGGATGGTCACGCCGCCGACGATGAGCTGGCGCCCTTCGACCAGTGCGTGGCAGTCGTAGCCGCTCCCGATGCGGAACGGCGGGGTCGGATTGTAGGAAGCTTGTGCCATAGTGTTTCAGTCGTTCACTGTGATGTGGGTTGAAAGGCTGCCAGGTACATCTCGGCAATGCGGATGTCCGCCGGCAGCGTCACTTTGAGGTTGCGTGGATGTCCTTCCACTAATTTAGGGGCCAGTCCCAGCGCTTCAACCGCGCTGGCGTCATCGGTGATCCTCGATGCATCGGGATCGGACCCACCGGCCGCGTCGAGGGCGCGCAGCAGGAGCTGGTAACGGAACATCTGCGGCGTTTGCGCCAGCCACAGTCCGTCGCGGGACACGGTGGCAACCTCGCCGCCCACGTTGCGCTTGACCGTGTCGACCACCGGCAGCGCCAGCAGGCCGCCGGCCGGGTGCTCCCCCGTTTCGACGATCAGGCGTTCGATCAGTTCCGCATCGAGTCCGGGACGGGCTGCGTCGTGGACGAGGACCCAGTCATCCTGGGAAACGATGCCGTGCAGTGTGCGCAGTCCGTTGCGCACGGTCTCCATGCGGCTCGCGCCGCCGCAGCGCAGGACGGTGACACCATCTGGCGGAACGATGCCGTCGATCACGGGATCGTCGGCGCTCACCACCACATAGGTGTGCGCGATGAGCGGGCTCGAGCGGAAGGCGTCGAGCGTATGGCGCAGCATCGGCTTGCCGCCGACCTGCAGGTATTGCTTGGGCCTGCCGGCGGCCATGCGTGTACCGACGCCGGCGGCGGGGATGAGCGCGACGTACCGCCGGGCAGCCTCGTGCGGGCCCGTGTGCGTCATGGCTGTGTTGTTCATGTTGATTTGCTTCTTCTTGCGGGTCGAATCAGCGACTGTACCTCACCTCCGCAAACCTTGCCCAGGCGCGCATATTCCTGCGGCGAATCGATGTCGGCCTGCAGGGCCTCGACCTTCGCCATCTCGCTTTTAATGTAGGGCATCCAGCCGCGGTCGATCTCGCGCTGGAGCAGGCTTTGCGCCTGGCCGATGCGCGCATACAGCGGCTTGTTCTCGAAGCGCTGGGCCAGCGCCGCGCGCACCCGGGCCTCGGCGCGCGGCAGGTGGTCGAGATAGGTGTTCAGGTGGCGCATCTCGTGCGCGAGCACTTCCTCGTAGGCGCACGAGCCGGGCCGGAACTCGCGGCTGATGTACACCACGATCGGCGGGTAGGTCAGCCGCACTTCGATATGCGGGGCAATGCATTCGTAGCCGCTGCCGGGGTCGGTCAGCAGGCGTCCGCCGACATTGATGCTCACCCGCGACTCGGTGCGCGTCAGGCCCAGCACGACCTGGCCGGGCCGGGTGCGCCCTTTCATCACCGTGAGCGAACGGAAACCCAGCGAATTGTCGATGCGGTAGCCGCTCTGCGAGCCGGTCAGTACCAGCAGCGACTCGCCGATCGTGTCCTCGCAACGCGCCTGGAATTCGCTGCGCGGCGCAGCCTGGGCCGCGGCAGCCGCAGCACAGGTCCAGAGCACGAAGACGAGCAGCAGCCTCATCGATTCAAGCCGGGTGCCAGGTGCCGGACAGGATTTTCTCGAGCCAGAACGTGCCGATGATGGTCTTCACGTCGGTGATCTCGCCGCGCCGGACCAGGTCGAGCAGCTCGGGCACGGTGGCGGTAAAGGTTTCGAGGAATTCGCCGGCATCGAGCTTCTGCTCGCCTGCGGTCAGGTCTTCGGCCAGGAACAGTTCCAGGTGCTCGTCGGAATAGGCGATGGCATTGTGGATGGTGCAGACGAAGCGCCACTTGCCGGCCGTGTAGCCGGTCTCTTCTTCGAGCTCGCGCTTGGCGCACTCCAGGTGGTCCTCGCCCGGGTCGATCTTCCCTGCCGGGAATTCGATGAAGACCTGCGCGTTCGGATAGCGGAACTGGCGCTCGAGCAGCACGCGGCCGTCGGGCAGCAGCGGCAGGATCACCACCGCACCGGGGTGGCGGATGAATTCGCGGTGCGAAGTGCTGCCGTCGGGCAGCGTCACCTTGTCGCGTTCTACCCTGAGGAAGGGACCGTCGTAGACGACGCCGCCGTCGATGCGGGTTTCTTTCAAGTCAACCGTCATGCATGCTCCGTGTTGGGTTTCGTGAGGGGCCGGCTCCGCCGGCGGCCGCTTCCCGAACGCGCATGCGGGACAAACGGATTGTCGAGATGCGAACGCTGGCCGGACGCGCGGTCGGCAAAGCCGACCAAGCTACGCGCGACGTTTGCGCAGGTAGCGCAGGACGAATCCGGGAAAGGCCAGCACCAGGAACAGGCAGCCCGTGACCGCATAGAACTCCCAGTTCTGCGCGAACACGCCGCCGATCCGGGATTCCAGCATGCGTGCCAGGAAGCCGACGACAAAGTATAAAACAATTAACTCGAGCAGGCGCAGCGGGAGGGACTTCGTGCGCAAGGGGGGAGGAACGGTGCCGTCACCGGCCGTCTTCGGTTTCAGGGGAATGAAACCGAAGACACGCTCGGTGAGGAAAGGCAGGTTGGCGGCCGCGAGGGAAATCGCGACCACCAGCCAGACAGCCAGGGAGGAATCCACCGGCCGCCTGCTTACTTGGCGAGGGTTGCCTGCATGGCGCTGTAGCACACCGCCAGCAGCCAGCCCGGGACGATACCCAGCAGGACCACGGCCACGCCATTGAGCGACATCACGACGCGCATGTCGGTCGGGGTGTGGATGGCTGCGGTGTCGGCTGCCTCGTCGAACCAGACGGTCTTGACGATGCGCAGGTAGTAGAAGGCGCCGATCAGCGAGAACATCACCGCCACCACCGCCAGCCACACCATGCCGGCGTCGGCCACGGCCTGCAGCACCGCCCACTTCGCCATGAAGCCGACCATCGGCGGCACGCCCGCCAGCGAGAACATCAGGATGGTCAGGACGATCGCGAACCACGGGCTGCGCTTGCCCAGGCCCTTGAAGTCGGCGATGTTCTCCGCTTCGTGGCCGGCACGCGCCAGCATCATGATCAGGCCGAAGCTGCCGACCGTGGTCAGGACGTAGGTGATGGTGTAGTACATCGCGGCGCTGTACGACGAGGCGGCATTGCTGTTGTCGCCGCCGACCACGCCGGTCATCATGGCCAGGACCACGAAGCCCATCTGGGCAATGGTCGAGTAGGCCAGCATGCGCTTGATGTTGGTCTGGGCGATCGCGGTGATGTTACCCACGGCCAGCGACAGCACGGCCAGCACCAGCAGCATCTGCTGCCAGTCGAACGCCATCGCCGGCAGGCCTTCCACCAGCAGGCGGACCACCATGGCGAAGGTCGCCAGCTTCGGTGCGCCGCCCAGCAGCAGGGTGACGGCGGTCGGGGCGCCCTGCACCACGTCCGGTACCCACATGTGGAACGGCACCACGCCGAGCTTGAACGCCAGGCCGGCAACGATGAACACCAGGCCGAACACCAGGATGGTGCGGTTGGCGTCGGCGGTCGCGCTCACCTGGCCGATGGTGGTCAGGTCCAGCGAACCGGTCGCGCCGTAGATCATCGACATGCCGTACAGCAGGAAGCCCGACGACAGTGCGCCCAGGATGAAGTACTTCATCGCGGCTTCGGTCGAGATCGCGTGGTCGCGGCGCAGCGCCACCAGGGCGTACAGCGACAGCGACATCAGTTCCACGCCCAGGTACAGCGACAGCATGCTGTTGCCCGAGATCATGATCATCTGGCCCAGCATCGAGAACAGCGCGAGCGAATAGAACTCGCCGCCCAGGTTACCGGACATCATCGCGCGGTCTTCGGCGTACTGGCGCGAATACACCAGGGTCATGGCGGTGGCCACGTAGGTCACCAGCTTGAGCAGGTTGGACATCGGGTCCGACACGTACATCCCGTTGAAGGTATATACGGTGGCGCCGGCGTTCATGTCGGCGAAGGTCAGCACGCCGCAGCCGGCGATGGCCATCAGGGACAGCGCGTACGTCCAGGTGCGCTTGCCCTCCTTCAGGAACAGGTCGATCAGCAGGATCGCGGAAGTCGCGATCAGCAGGAAGATTTCGGCATAGACCGGCGCCAGGTTGGTGTCGGCCGCTGCTAACAATGTGGAGTTCATTTCATTCATGGCAGTTTATTGAGGCAATTTGCCGGCTGCAACGTGCTGCAGCAGATCGGTGACCGACACCTGCAGCGTTTCGGCGATCGGCGCCGGATACAGGCCCATCCACAGGGTGGCGATGGCCAGCACGCCCAGCAGGGCGAACTCGCGGCCGTTCAGGTCGGTCAGTTCGGCGACGTTCTTGTTGCCGATCGGACCGAACACGACGCGCTTGACCATCCACAGCGAGTAGGCCGCGCCCAGGATCAGGGCGGTGCCGGCGAGCACGCCAGTCCAGAAGTTGAATTCGACTGCGCCCAGGATCACCATGAATTCGCCGATGAAGCCCGAGGTGGCCGGCAGGCCGGCGTTGGCCATCGAGAACAGCACGGCGAAGGCGGCGAACTTCGGCATCGTGTTGACGACGCCGCCGTAGTCGGCGATTTCACGCGAGTGGACGCGGTCGTACAGCACGCCGATGCACAGGAACATCGCGCCCGACACGAAGCCGTGCGAGATCGCCTGCATCAGGCCGCCCTGCACGCCCAGGTCGTTGAACATGAAGAAGCCCAGGGTGACGAAGCCCATGTGCGCGATCGACGAGTAGGCGACCAGTTTCTTCATGTCCTTCTGCACCATCGCCACCAGGCCGATGTAGATCACGGCGATCAGGGACAGGACGATGACCACCGGGGCCAGGTACTGCGAGGCGTCCGGGGTGATCGGCAGCGAGAAGCGCAGGAAACCGTATGCGCCCAGCTTCAGCATGATCGCGGCCAGCACCACGGAACCGCCGGTCGGCGCTTCCACGTGGGCGTCCGGCAGCCAGGTGTGCACCGGCCACATCGGGACCTTCACGGCGAAGGCCATGAAGAAGGCGATGAAGATCAGGATCTGCTCGTTCATCGTCAGCGGCAGGGCGTGCCACTTCAGGATGTCGAAGCTGCCCGAAGCGTTGTACAGGTAGATGATCGCGACCAGGGTCAGCAGCGAGCCGAAGAACGTGTACAGGAAGAACTTGAATGCTGCGTACACGCGGTTCGGGCCGCCGAACACACCGATGATGATGTACATCGGGATCAGGGTGGCTTCGAAGAAGAAGTAGAACAGCAGGCCGTCGAGCGCGGTGAACACGCCGATCATCAGGCCCGACAGGATCAGGAACGAGCCCATGTACTGGCCGATGCGCTCGTCGATCACCTGCCACGCCGCCAGCACCACGATGATGGTGATGAAGGCGGTCAGCGGCACGAACCACAGCGACAAACCGTCGACGCCCAGCGTGTAGAACACGTTGAAGCGCTCGATCCAGGCAGCGGTTTCATAGAACTGCATGCCGTGCGCGGTGCTGTCGAAGTTCGCGATCAGCGGCAGCGTCGGCAGCAGGCTGACGACGGCGCCGGCCAGGGACAGCATGCGCGTGAAACCGGCGTTCTTGTCGCGTCCCACGGCCAGCACGAGCAGGCCGAACAGGATCGGGAGCCAGATGGACAGGCTCAGGTAAGGTGGAAATGTAGAAATTGACTGCATCATTTTTCGCTTTTTCTTTTCGAGGCCTGATTAACCGCGCCAGAACGGGAAGAAGTACAGCAGGGCTCCCAGCACGCCGACGATCATCACGAACGCATAGTGGTAGATGTAACCCGTCTGGAAGGTACGGGTGATCGTCGAGAACCAGCCCACCAGGCGGGCAGAGCCGTTGACCATCAGGCCGTCGATCAGGCCGCGGTCGCCCACTTTCCACAGGCCGCCGCCCACCGCACGTGCGCCACCGGCGAACACGACGTCGTTGAACTTGTCCATGTAGTACTTGTTGTCCAGCAGGGTGTGCAGGAACTTGAACTTGGCATAGAACCAGGCCGGAACGCGCGGGTTGACCATGTAGCAGTAGTACGCCGCCGCCACGCCGGCCAGTGCCAGCCAGAACGGTGCGGTCTGGAAACCGTGCAGTACCATCGCCATCGGGCCGTGGAAGGCTTCGCTCAGGGTCGCCATCGCCGGGTGGCTCGGGTTGACCGTGATGACGCCCTTGAACAGGTCGCCATGCACCATCGGGCCGAGTGCCAGGTAGCCGATGATGACCGACGGGATCGCCAGCAGGATCAGCGGCACGGTCACCACCCACGGCGACTCGTGCGGCTTCTGGCCCGGGGCCAGGCCGTGATGGTGGTCGTGGCCGTGCTCTTCTTCATGGTGCGCGTCCGAATCGTGCAGCGCGTGCGGATCGCCCTTGCCTGCGGCGGCAACGTGCTGCTGGTGCGCATCGTGCGCATGGCTGTCGTGGCCATGGGCAGTGTGCCAGCGCTCTTCGCCGTGGAAGACCAGGAAGTACATGCGGAACGAGTAGAAGGCGGTCACGAACACGCCTGCCAGCACGGCGAAGTTGGCAAAGCCGGCGCCCGGGATGGTCGTTGCGTGCACGGCCTCGATGATCGAGTCCTTCGAGAAGAAGCCCGAGAAGAACGGGGTACCGATCAGGGCCAGCGAACCGAGCAGCGAGGTGATCCAGGTGATCGGCATGTACTTGCGCAGGCCGCCCATGTTGCGCATGTCCTGGTCGTGGTGCATGCCGATGATGACCGAGCCCGCGCCGAGGAACAGCAGCGCCTTGAAGAACGCGTGGGTCATCAGGTGGAACACGGCGACCGAGTAGGCCGAGGCGCCCAGCGCGACGGTCATGTAGCCCAGCTGGGAAAGCGTGGAATAAGCGACGACGCGCTTGATGTCGTTCTGGATGATGCCCAGGAAGCCCATGAACAGCGCGGTGATCGAACCGATGACGATCATGAAGCTCAGTGCGCCGTCCGACAGTTCGAACAGCGGCGACATGCGCGACACCATGAAGATGCCGGCGGTAACCATGGTTGCAGCGTGGATCAGCGCCGAGATCGGGGTCGGGCCTTCCATCGAGTCGGGCAGCCAGACGTGCAGCGGGAACTGCGCCGACTTGCCCATTGCGCCGATGAACAGGCAGATGCAGGCGGCGGTCAGGAGCGGCCAGCCGATGCCCGGCACGGTCATGCCGGCCAGCGTGTCGGCCTGGGCGAAGACTTCGGTGTACTGCATCGAACCCGATGCGGCCAGCAGCAGGCCGATACCGAGGATGAAGCCGAAGTCGCCCACGCGGTTGACCAGGAAGGCCTTCATGTTCGCGAAGATCGCGGTCGGGCGGGTGTACCAGAAGCCGATCAAGAGATACGAGACCAGGCCCACCGCTTCCCAGCCGAAGAACAGCTGCAGGAAGTTGTTGGACATGACCAGCATCAGCATCGCGAACGTGAACAGCGAGATGTACGAGAAGAAGCGGTTGTAGCCTTCGTCCTCGGCCATGTAGCCGATCGTGTAGATGTGGACCATCAGCGAGACGGACGTCACCACGCACATCATCACTGCCGACAGCATGTCGATCTGGAAGCCGACGGCCAGCTTGAGCGTGCCGACGGTCATCCAGGTATAGATGTCTTCATTGAAGACCGGTGCGCCGTCGAGCAGCGCCATCAGGGTCTGGACCGAGATGATCAGCGCGATCAGCACGCCCAGGATGGTCGCGGTGTGCGACACCTTGCGACCGACCACGTTGCCAAAGAACTTGGTACCGAGCAGGCCGGCGATTGCCGAACCTGCCAGCGGCGCCAGTGGCACCGCCAGTAACATTGAGGAAGAGAGTTGCCCCGCCATTGTTGAACCTTAATCGTTATTGTTTATCAAGCCGAGACCATCAGCCCTTCAGGCGGTCGAGGTCTTCCACATTGATCGTGTCCAGGTTACGGAACAGGACCACCAGGATCGCCAGGCCGATTGCTGCTTCGGCGGCCGCGACGGTCAGAATGAAGAACACGAAGATCTGTCCCGCCGCGTCTCCCAGGTAATGCGAGAATGCGACGAAGTTCAGGTTCACCGCCAGCAGCATCAGTTCGATGGCCATCAGCAGGATGATGATGTTCTTCCGGTTCAGGAAGATACCGATCACCGAGATCGCGAACAGGATCGCGCCCAGGATCAGGTAATGTGCGAGCGACAAAGTCATGGTGCCTCCTTCGGTGCGGCCGCTGCCTGCGCTGCCGCCTGTTCGGCAGCCGCTGCATCGATGGCGCGCTGGTTGACCGCATCCATCTTCACGATGCGCAGGCGGTCGTTACGCTTGACGCGGACGGCGAGGCCCGGGTCGATTGCTTTGGTGTCCCGGCGCTTGCGCAGGGTCAGGGCGACGGCTGCGATGATCGCCACCAGCAGGATCACGGCCGCGATCTCGAAGCCGTAGATGTACTGGGTGTAGATCAGCAGGCCCAGTTCCTTGGTACCGCCGATGTTCGCGGCGGCGGCTTCCGGCGACTGCTCGAAGCCGAGGAAACCCTGCCACAGGACGGCAGCCATCTCGAGCACGATCAGGGCGCCGATACCCGAGGCCAGCGGCAGGTAGCCCCAGAAGCCTTCGCGCATGCGGTCGATATTAATGTCGAGCATCATGACGACGAACAGGAACAGCACCATGACGGCGCCGACGTAGACCAGCACCAGCACGATGGCCAGGAACTCGGCCTTCAGCAGCATCCAGATGCCGGCCGCGTTGAAGAACGCGAGCACCAGGAACAACGCGGCGTGGACCGGGTTCTTGGTGGTGATGACGCGCAAGCTTGCCAGCACCATGATGGCCGCGAACACGTAGAACAAAGCAGTTGTAAATTCCATGACTTATAAGCCTCTTCTTATTGGCGGGCCATCAGCGATACTTCGCGTCCGCTTCGCGGGCGGCGGCGATATCGGCTTCGTAGCGGTCGCCCACGGCCAGCAGCATCTCTTTGGTGTAGTAGAGGTCGCCGCGTTTCTCGCCGTGGTATTCCAGCACGTGGGTTTCGACGATCGAGTCGACCGGGCACGATTCTTCGCAGAAGCCGCAGAAGATGCACTTGGTCAGGTCGATGTCGTAGCGCGTGGTGCGGCGGGTGCCGTCCTCGCGCTGGGCCGATTCGATCGTGATCGCCATCGCCGGGCACACGGCCTCGCACAGCTTGCACGCGATGCAGCGCTCTTCCCCGTTGGGGTAGCGGCGCAGGGCGTGCAGGCCGCGGAAGCGGTTGCCCATCGGCGTCTTCTCTTCCGGGTACTGGACCGTGATCTTGCGCGACAGCGCATACTTGCCGGTCAGGGCCAGGCCCTTGAAGAGTTCGGTCAGCATCAGGCTGCCGACAAATTCTTTAATCCGAGTCATTTTTCAGTGATTCCTTACCAGATATTCCACGGCGTCTGCATCCAGACTGCGACCACCACCAGCCAGAACAGCGTGATCGGAATGAAGATTTTCCAACCCAGGCGCATGATCTGATCATAGCGGTAGCGCGGGAAGGTGCCGCGAACCCAGATGAACAGCGAAACCAGCAGGAAGGTCTTCAGGAACAGCCAGAAGAAGCCACCCAGACCGCCGCCGATGTCCAGGAAACCGAACGGCGCCGACCAGCCGCCCAGGAACAGCAGCGATGCGGTCGTGGCGATCAGGATCATGTTGGCGTATTCGGCCAGCATGAACATCGCGTAGGACATGCCCGAGTACTCGACCATGTGGCCGGCCACGATTTCCGATTCACCTTCCACGACGTCGAACGGGTGGCGGTTGCACTCGGCCAGGCCGGAGGTCAGGTAGATCACGAACAGCGGCAGCAGCGGCAGCCAGTTCCACGACAGCAGGTTCAGGCCCATGTCCGCGAACATGCCGGCCTGCTGGCTGACGACGATGTCCGTCAGGTTCAGGCTGCCGGTCACCATCAGCACCACGACCAGCACGAAGCCCAGCGGGATTTCGTACGAGATCATCTGTGCCGAGGCGCGCATCGCACCCATGAAGGCGTACTTCGAGTTCGAGGCCCAGCCGGCGATGATGATGCCGTAGACTTCGATCGAGGTGATTGCCAGCAGCAGCAGCAGGCCGGCGTTCACGTTGGCCAGCGCGGCCTCCGGACCGAACGGGATCACCGACCAGGCGGCCAGCGCCGGCATGATGGTCATGATCGGACCAAGCACGAACAGGTTCGTGGTCGCCTTGGTCGGGACCACGATTTCCTTGAACAGCAGCTTGACCGCGTCGGCGATCGGCTGCAGCAGGCCGCCCGGACCCACGCGGTTCGGGCCCACGCGGATCTGGATCCAGCCGATCAGCTTGCGCTCCCACAGCGTCAGGTAGGCGACCAGGCCCATCAGGGGCAGCAGCACCACCAGGATCTTCATGAGGGTCCAGGCCAGCGGCCAGACCGGGCCGAGCAGGTCAGCCCCGCCGGCGTTTAGTGCATTGACGAAATCGGGCGTTGCCATTACTTGCCCTCCCCTGCTTTTTCAACCGCTTTTTCAACATTAATCGGACCGAACATCGCGCCAAGGGTGGCAACGGCCGGGTGGCCGGCAGCCACGCGCACTGCGTTCGACGGCAGGCGTGCGTCCACGTTGGCCACCAGAACGGCGCTGCCCGCGCCCTGCGACACGCGCACCAGGTCGCCGGCGTTCACGCCGATCTGCTCGGCAACCGCCTTCGACAGATTGACCAGCGGCGCGTTGGCGTCGGCGGTGCGCTGCAGCGGTTCCGAACGGCGCGACAGCGCGTCGGTGAAGTAGATCGGCACGTCGGTGACGCGCTCGAGCTGGCCGGCCGGGGCGTAGCTGCCTGCGGTCGGCGCCAGCTTGGCGACGTTGTTCAGCTTGCTGGAGAGGTCCAGGTTGCCCTTGCCGATGGCTTCGTCGCGGATCGATTCCGAAGTCTCGTAGTCGAAGCCCGACAGGCCCAGCAGGTTACCCAGCACGCGCAGCACTTTCCAGGCCGGACGGGTCTCGCCCAGCGGACGCACGGTGCCGTTGAAGCTCTGTGCGCGGCCTTCGCAGTTGACGAAGGTGCCGGCGGTCTCGCTGAACGGCGAGATCGGCAGCAGCACGTCGGCGAAGTCCATGCCGTGCTTGAAAGCCGACATGGCAACGACCATCTCGGCGCCGTCCAGGGCGGCCCTGGCCTGCTGCGGGTTGGCCGCATCCAGTTCCGGTTCCGCGTTCAGCAGCACATAGGCTTTCTTCGGCGTGGCGAAGGCGGCTTCGGTCTTGCCGGCGCCCTTGCCGGTTGCGCCGACGATGTAGCCGCCGACGGTGTTGGCCGCTTCGACGA
Source organism: Massilia consociata (assembly GCF_042432755.1). Lineage (NCBI taxonomy): Bacteria > Pseudomonadati > Pseudomonadota > Betaproteobacteria > Burkholderiales > Oxalobacteraceae > Massilia > Massilia consociata. The sequence continues at coordinate 101,251 of NZ_JBHLWP010000017.1, read as the reverse complement.
AGTAGCCGAAGCTGCAGCCGGTCTGTTCGGCGATCCATTGCGCAGCGGCGTGGAGCTTCGATGCCTGCGGATGCTGCGCGGCGGCGTTACCCAGCAGGACGGCGCCCGGGGTATCGATGCCGACCAGGGTCGCCGCGATGCCCTTGGCGGCGGCGCCGGCTTCCACGTTCTCGAAACCTGCCGGAGCGGCAACGCCCTTGGCGGCTGCCACGGCGACGACCACTTCCGACAGCGCGGCCAGCCAGTCGCCCGGTGCGGCGATCAGCTTGTTTGCGACCGGCATCAAGAGCTCTTCGTCGGCCGCGTGCAGCATGGACAGCTTGGCGCCGCCCTTCGTGGCCTGGCGCAGGCGCGTCGCGACCAGCGGATGGTCCTTGCGCAGGAACGAGCCAATGACGAAGGCGCGCTTGAGCTTGGAGATGTCCGCGATCGGCATGCCCAGCCACGGGGTAACCTGGCCGTCCAGCGCGAAGTCGGTCTGGCGCAGGCGGAACTCGATGTTGTCCGAACCCAGGCCGCGCACGGTCTTGTTCAGCAGGTACAGTTCTTCCAGCGTCGAGTGCGCGGTGGCGACAGCGGCGATGCTGTCGGCGCCGTGCTCGTGGCGGATGTTACGCAGGCCGTGGGCCACGTATTCCAGCGCGGTCTGCCAGTCGGTGTCGATCCATTTGCCGTCCTGCTTGATCATCGGGTTGACCAAGCGGTCGGCATTGTCCAGCGCCTCGTACGAGAAGCGGTCCTTGTCCGACAGCCAGCATTCGTTGATGGCTTCGTTTTCCAGCGGCAGCACGCGCATGACCTTGCCGCCCTTGACCTGGACGATCAGGTTCGAGCCGAGCGAGTCGTGCGGCGAGACCGACTTGCGGCGCTGCAGTTCCCACGGACGTGCCGAGAAGCGGAACGGCTTGCTGGTGAGCGCGCCGACCGGGCACAGGTCGATCATGTTGCCCGATACTTCCGAGTCCACGGTCTTGCCAACGAAGGTGGTGATCTCCGAGTGCTCGCCGCGGCCGACCATGCCGAATTCCATGACGCCGGCCACTTCCTGGCCGAAGCGCACGCAGCGGGTGCACTGGATGCAGCGGGTCATCTCTTCCATCGAGATGAGCGGGCCGGCTTCCTTCGGCGCCACGACACGCTTTTCTTCGGCATAGCGCGAGTTGCCCTTGCCGTAGCCGACGGCCAGGTCCTGCAGCTGGCATTCGCCGCCCTGGTCGCAGATCGGGCAATCCAGCGGGTGGTTAATGAGGAGGAACTCCATCACCGACTTCTGCGCCTGCACGGCCTTGTCGCTGTGGGTGCGCACGATCATGCCCGGCGAGACCGGAGTCGCGCAGGCGGGCAGCGGCTTCGGCGCCTTCTCCACCTCGACCAGGCACATGCGGCAGTTCGCTGCGATCGACAGTTTCTTGTGATAGCAGAAGTGCGGGATGTAGGTCCCGAGTTTGTTTGCGGCGTCCATCACCATGGAACCTGGTGCGACTTCGACTTTCTTGCCGTCTAATTCAATTTCAACCATTTGATCGTTACCTGACCTGGTTTAAAGGTAAGTGGGCACGAGGCAGTGCTTGTGCTCGATGTGATATTCGAACTCCTCGCGGAAGTTCTTGATCATCGCTTCCACCGGCATTGCCGCGGCATCGCCGAGCGCGCAGATGGTGCGGCCCTTGATGTTGCCCGCGATGTTGTTCAGCAGATCCATGTCTTCCGGACGGCCCTGGCCGTTCTCGATACGGTGGACCATGCGGTACATCCAGCCGGTGCCTTCACGGCACGGCGTGCACTGGCCGCAGGATTCTTCGTAGTAGAAGTACGACAGGCGCAGCAGCGACTTGACCATGCAGCGCGTCTCGTCCATGACGATCACGGCGCCCGAGCCCAGCATCGAGCCGGCCTTGGCGATCGAGTCGTAGTCGAGGTCGGTGTCCATCATGACCTCGCCGCGGATCACCGGCGCCGACGAGCCGCCCGGGATCACGGCCTTGATCTTCTTGCCGCCGCGCATGCCGCCGGCCAGCTCCATCAGCTTGGCGAACGGGGTGCCCAGCGGGACTTCGTAGTTGCCCGGACGCTCGACGTCGCCCGAGATCGAGAAGATCTTGGTGCCGCCGTTGTTCGGCTTGCCGAGGCCCATGTAGTTTTCCGGGCCCAGGTTCAGAATGAACGGGACGGCCGCGAAGGTCTCGGTGTTGTTGATCGTGGTCGGCTTGCCGTACAGGCCGAACGAGGCCGGGAACGGCGGCTTGAAGCGTGGCTGGCCCTTCTTGCCTTCCAGCGATTCGAGCAGCGCGGTCTCTTCACCGCAAATGTAGGCGCCGTAGCCGTGGTGCGCGTGCAGCTGGAACGAGAAGTCCGAACCCATGATGCGGTCGCCCAGGAAGCCGGCGGCGCGCGCCTCTTCCAGCGCTTCTTCGAAGCGCAGGTATTCCTGGAAGATCTCGCCGTGGATGTAGTTGTAGCCCACGGTGATGCCCATCGCGTAGGCGCCGATGGCCATGCCTTCGATCAGCGCGTGCGGGTTGTAGCGGATGATGTCGCGGTCCTTGAACGTGCCCGGTTCGCCTTCGTCGGTGTTGCAGACGAGGTATTTCTGGCCCGGGTACTGGCGCGGCATGAAGCTCCACTTCAGGCCGGTCGGGAAACCGGCGCCGCCGCGGCCGCGCAGACCCGATGCCTTCATGTCGGCGATGATCTGTTCCGGCGTGATCTTTTCTTCCAGGATGCGGCGCAGCGCCGAGTAGCCGCCACGCTTGACGTAGTCGGCCAGGCGCCAGTTGTCGCCGTTCAGGTCCTTGAGGATCAGCGGGTTGATGTGACGGTCGTGCAGGCTGGTCATTTGTTCAGTTCCTCAAGCAGGGCGTCGATCTTCTCGTCGCTCATGAACGAGCACATGCGGTGGTTATTCACCAGCATCACCGGTGCGTCGCCGCAGGCGCCCATGCACTCGCCTTCGACCAGGGTGAACTTGCCGTCGGCGGTGGTTTCACGGTAGTCGATGCCCAGTGCATCCTTGATGCGCTGGCCGGCGCGTTCGCCGCCCGACAGCGCGCACGGCAGGTTGGTGCACACGGTGATCTTGTGCTGGCCGACCGGCTTGATGTTGTACATGTTGTAGAAGGTCGCCACTTCCTGCACGGCGATCGCCGGCATGCCGATGTAGTCGGCGATTTCCTGCATGGTCTCTGGCGACAGCCAGCCCAGTTCGACCTGGGCGTGGGCCAGCGAGGCCATCACGGCCGACTGGCGTTGATCGGCTGGATACTTGGCCAGCTCACGATCGATTTTCTTGTAGCATTCCTGCGATAACATAATCTTTCTTGCCCTCTTAGCGAACGTGAGCGTTACCTGTCGATACTGCCGAACACGATGTCCTGGGTGCCGATGATGGCCACGGCGTCGGCAATCATGTGGCCGCGCGCCATTTCGTCCAGGCTCTGCAGGTGGACATAGTCCGGAGTGCGGATCTTCAGGCGGTACGGCTTGTTGGCGCCATCCGACACGATGTAGATGCCGAACTCGCCCTTCGGGTGCTCGATGGCCGCATAGGCTTCGCCTTCCGGCACGTGGAAGCCTTCGGTGAACAGCTTGAAGTGGTGGATCAGCGATTCCATGTTGGACTTCATGTCCATGCGCTTCGGCGGCACGATCTTGTAGTTGTCGATCATGACCGGACCCTGGTTGACCTTCAGCCAGGCGATGCACTGCTTGATGATGCGGTTCGACTGGCGCATTTCTTCCATGCGCACCAGGTAGCGGTCGTACGAGTCGCCGTTGGTGCCGACCGGGATGTCGAAGTCGAGGTTCGCATAGGCCGCGTACGGCTGGGTCTTGCGCAGGTCCCAGGCGATGCCCGAGCCGCGCAGCATCGGGCCGGTGAAGCCCATCGCCTTCGCGTCTTCCGGCGTCACCACGCCGATGCCGACCGTACGCTGCTTCCAGATACGGTTATCGGTCAGCAGGGTCTCGTATTCGTCGACATAGGTGTCGAAGCGCTTGGTGAAGGCTTCGATGAAGTCGAGCACCGAACCCTGGCGGTCGGCGTTCAGGTCGTCGATGGCCTTCTTCGAGCGGATCGGCGATTCCTTGTGCTGCGGCATGCGGTCAGGCAGGTCGCGGTACACGCCGCCCGGGCGGTAGTAGGCCGCGTGCATGCGCGCGCCCGAGACGGCCTCGTACACGTCGAACAGGTCTTCGCGGTCGCGGAAGGCGTACAGGAACGGGCCCATGGCGCCGATGTCGAGCGCGTGCGCGCCCAGCCACATCAGGTGGTTCAGGATGCGGGTGATCTCGTCGAACATCGTACGGATGTACTGCGCGCGGATCGGCGCTTCGATGCCCAGCAGCTTCTCGACCGCCAGCACGTAGCCGTGCTCGTTGCACATCATCGACACGTAGTCCAGGCGGTCCATGTACGGGACCGATTGCAGGTAGGTGCGGGTCTCGGCCAGCTTTTCGGTGCCGCGGTGCAGCAGGCCGATGTGCGGGTCGGCGCGCTGGATGACTTCGCCGTCCAGTTCCAGCACGAGGCGCAGCACGCCGTGTGCGGACGGGTGCTGCGGACCAAAGTTCAGGGTGTAATTCTTAAGCTCAGCCATTATTTCGTCCCGTAGGTTTCTTCGCGGATCACGCGCGGGATGTTCTCGCGCGGTTCGATCGTTACCGGTTGGTAGATCACGCGTTTCTGTTCAGGGTCGTAGCGCATTTCGACGTAGCCCGTGATCGGGAAGTCCTTGCGGAACGGGTGGCCGATGAAGCCGTAGTCGGTCAGGATGCGGCGCAGGTCGCCGTGGCCGTCGAACAGGATGCCGAACAGGTCGAACGCTTCGCGCTCGAACCAGTTGGCGGCGCGCCAGATCGGGGTGATCGACTCGAGCAGCGGCATGTCGTCGTCCGGGCAGAACACGCGCACGCGGACACGCCAGTTGTGCTCGAGCGAGAGCAGGTGGACGACGACCGCGAAGCGCGCGCCGTCCCAGGTGCCTTCCCCATATTGGGAATAGTCGACGCCGCACAAGTCGATCATTTCTTCGAAGCGAAGAGACGGGTCGTCGCGCAGGGTCTGCATCGCCTTGATGTAGTCGGCGGCCTTGACCACCACAGTCACTTCGCCCAGCGCCGAGCTAATGGCGGCGCCCTCGCCCAGTGCTTTTTTCAGGGCGAGTTCGAGAGTTTCGAGTTTTGTCGTCATGATGAATCGCTGGTTTTTAGCGCGCGATGGTATTGGTGCGCTTGATCTTGTTTTGCAGCTGCAAAATGCCGTACAGCAGGGCCTCTGCGGTCGGTGGGCATCCCGGAACGTAGACGTCGACCGGAACGATGCGGTCGCAGCCGCGCACCACCGAGTACGAATAGTGGTAGTAGCCGCCGCCGTTGGCGCAGGAGCCCATCGAGATCACCCAGCGCGGCTCGGCCATCTGGTCGTACACCTTGCGCAGCGCGGGAGCCATCTTGTTGCACAGCGTGCCGGCGACGATCATCACGTCGGACTGGCGCGGCGACGGGCGGAACACAATGCCAAAACGGTCGAGATCGTAGCGGGCTGCGCCCACATGCATCATCTCGACCGCGCAGCATGCCAGGCCGAACGTCATCGGGAACATCGATCCCGTGCGCGCCCAGTTGATCAGCTTATCGGCTGTGGTGGTAATGAAACCTTCGTTTAATACGCCTTCAATTGCCATGGCTTATTCCCAATCAAGGGCACCTTTCTTCCAGATGTACCAGAAGCCCACGACGAATTCGGCGATGAACACCATCATCGTGATGAAACCGGTCCAGCCCAGTTCGCGCATCGAGACGCCCCATGGGAAGAAGAATGCCGTTTCCAGATCAAACAAAATAAACAGGATCGCCACCAGGTAGTAGCGAACGTCGAACTTCATGCGCGCATCTTCGAAAGCCTCGAAGCCGCATTCATACGGGGACAACTTGGCCGCGTCGGGGCGGTGCGGGCCGAGCAGGCGGCCGAGCACCTGCGGAGCGACGCCGACGCCGACACCAACCAGGATAAAGAGAAGAACGGGGAAATAACTTTCGAGGTTCACGTGAAGCCTACTTGAACGATCGGTTAATGAAACACTGCAGGGCTGCAGCTCCGAATCGCGCGAACCTGGCTGGATGACCTCGAACAACCTGCTGCGCCCTGCACTGTCGAACCAGGCCAGGCTGCAATCCCCGGCGCACGACCCGCACAACGCGCTTCGCGACCGACAATGCGGTCGCTTGCGATGGTTTTCAAGATCCCCGATGGTTGCCACCAGGACCGTACGACTGATCCTCGTAAAAAAGCCAGCTCAGGCAGGAGAGCGATCGCTCATGCGCCCTAGCTGGCTCTTTCATATCTTGGTGCCGACGGCGAGACTCGAACTCGCACAGCTTTCGCCACTACCCCCTCAAGATAGCGTGTCTACCAATTTCACCACGTCGGCTGGAGACCAGTATTTTACCCTGCCTTAGCACTACTTTTCAATGCACAAATTGCGCTATCACAAGGAATTTTCGCAATTTTTCAACTATTTGATCTTGCCAAACAATCTTTACAGCTTGATCAGTGCGTCGAAGGCCAGTGCCGGCCGGGCTACAGGAGAAACACAGCCCGTTGCGAGCCGCATTCTACCGCTAATCGCGAACGGGCGTACGATACCCGACGGATTTACTTCTACTACTTTTACGACCTGTTACTTCTTACTTGGTGGCCGGGGCCGGAACTGCCGGAGCGGCAGCCGGCGCGTCGGCGGCCGGGGCGGTCGACGGCGCCGGGTTCGAGACGCCAGGCGTCTGCGGGATATCGTTCACCGGGACGGCCGGTGCAGTGGCCGGGCCGGCGTTCGGGCCGGCGCCCGGCACGTCGCTCGGGATGCCGGTAGCCGGCGCTTGCGACGACGGCACGGTCACGCGCTCCATCACGCCGCCATCGATGCCGGCGGTACGATTATTGGTGATGTAGGCCAGCGCCAGGGTCGACGCGAAGAAGATCGCGGCGGCAAAGGCGGTCGACTTCGACAGGAAGTTCGACGAGCCCGAGGCGCCGAACAGGCTGCCCGAGGCGCCGGAGCCGAAGGCAGCGCCCATGTCGGCGCCCTTGCCGTGCTGGACCAGCACCAGGCCGATGATGGCCAGGGCCGAGATAACCTGCACGACAATAATCAGATTGAACATGGTGTTCATTGCAATTCCATTCCCAAGTTAACGACGTTGTAGATGCTTTTTGATTCTTGTTTCTTGTTGCTGTACTGCGGTGCTGCACGACTGCTGCACGACTACTGCATGCCGCGCGGCCTTGCCGCGCGGCGTTGCCATACTCTTTTTACTGCGTCTTTGTACTGCGCTTTTTACTGCGCGGCACGGATGATCGCGAGGAAATCCGCCGCCTTCAGTGCTGCGCCGCCGATCAGGCCGCCATCGATGTCCGGCTGCGCCATCAGGTCCGCCGCATTATCCGGCTTCATGCTGCCGCCGTACAGGACCAATACGGTTTGCGCCGCCTCGGCGTTGCAGGCGCGCAGCTTCTCGCGCACGGCGGCATGCACTTCCTGGGCCATCGCCGGAGTCGCGGTCTTGCCGGTGCCGATCGCCCACACCGGTTCGTAGGCGATGACCAGCTTCGCCACCGCGTCCGGGCCGACCAGTTCCAGCACGGCGTCGAGCTGGGCATTGACCACGTCCATGGTCTGCCCCGCTTCGCGCTGCTCGAGCGTTTCGCCGACGCAGACGATCGGGGTCAGGCCCGACTCCAGCGCGGCTTTCGCCTTCTTCGCCACCAGTTCGTTCGTCTCGCCGTGGTAGGCGCGGCGCTCGGAATGGCCGACGATCACGTAGCGGCAGCCGAAATCCTGCAGCATCGACATGCACACTTCACCAGTATAGGCGCCGACCGGATGGCAGGACACGTCCTGCGCACCCCAGGCCACCGGGCTGTCCTGCAACAGATCCTGGCATTGGTACAGGTAGGGAGCGGGGACGCACACCGCGCAAGCGGCTTTGGCGTCGGCGAGACCTTCAAGGATACCGGTCAGGAGCGAGGCGTTGGCCGCGCGGCTGCCGTTCATTTTCCAGTTACCTACGACGAGTTTGGGACGCATAGAACCCCATCATTAAATTAACCCGCTATTCTAGCGGTCGAATATGTGGCGGTCAAACAATGACTGGGCCTTGCCCAGGCCTTGCCGGCTGCCACTTCCCTTTTTGATTCAATCTGTTAGCGCAGCGCTGCTCAGTTGACGCTCAGTGCCCGGCAACTTCCAGCACGATCTTGCCCACGTGCGTGCTCGACTCCATCAGCGCATGCGCCTCGGCGGCCTGGGCCAGCGGGAAACTGCGGTAGATGACCGGCTTGAGTGTGCCCTGTCCGAACAACGGCCATACGCGTTCGCGCAAGCTGCGCGCGATCGCGGCCTTGAACGCGACCGGGCGCGGGCGCAGGGTCGAGCCGCTGATCGTCAGGCGCCGCCGCAGGACCTGACCCATGTCGATCTCGGCCCTGGCGCCGCCGAGCAGCGCGATGAGGGCGATGCGGCCGTCGTCGGCCAGGCAGTCGATTTCGCGCGGGAGGTAGTCGCCGCCGACCATGTCGAGGATCACGTCCACGCCCTTCCCGCCCGTCGATGCCTTCACGACGGCCGCGAAGTCCTCGCTGCGGTAGTTGATGCCGCGTTCGGCGCCGAGCGCCTCGCAGGCGCGGCATTTTTCGTCCGTCCCGGCGGTGGCGAACACGCGGTGGCCGAGCGCGGCGGCGAGCTGGATCGCGGTGACGCCGATGCCCGAGCTGCCGCCCTGCACCAGCAGCGTTTCGCCGGGCGACAGGCGGGCGCGGTCGAACACATTTGACCAGACGGTAAAAAATGTCTCCGGCAGCGAGGCGGCCTCCAGCGGGCTCAGTCCGGCCGGGATCGGCAGGCATTGCTCGACCGGCGCCGTGCAGTACTCGGCATAGCCGCCGCCCTGCACCAGTGCGCAGACCATGTCGCCCCTGGCGAAGCCGGCGGCGGCGAAGTCGCCGCCGACGATCTCGCCGGCCACTTCCAGGCCCGGCAGGTCGGAGGCACCGGGCGGCACCGGGTATTTACCGAGGCGCTGCAGTACGTCCGGCCGGTTGATGCCGGCCGCGTGCACCTTGACCAGCACTTCGCCGGCCTTCGGCACCGGCACCGGGCGTTCGCACAGCTGCAGGACCTCCGGTTTGCCCGGCTGCGTGATTTCGATGGCGCGCATGGATGCTCCCGTGTTACAAAAACCGCAATTGTACGGGAGCCGTGAAAAAGCTGCGCGTCCGCTATTCGCTAGCCGGTGTAGCGTCCGCTGCGGCGGCCAGGGAACTGGTCGCTGGGCCTGCAATGCCCGCTCTTCTGCCTGGTGGACACGCGGCCATCGCGGATGCGAGGCGCAAGGTGCACAGGAAAAGGATCGCCCCACGCGACGAGGCCTGGCGGCGTCGGTACTGCCGGCAGGCCGAACTCGATGGAGATGGACGCGGCCGCCAGGTCATGCGTCGGGATGCCGTGCCGGTCGATTGCCTGCCGCAGGCAGGAGGCCCAGGTACGGGCCAGGTCGGTACATATGGGCGACGCGGGTTGGACACTCGCATCCAGCATGTCGATCTCGACCCGGTTGGCCGAGATCCGCGCCTCCTTGTAGAGCACGCCAAGCGCCCAGTAGCCTTCATGGTCATTGTAGCGCCCGACGAATTTGTCGAGCAGTCCTGCTGCGGTGTGGTTCAGCTTGCGCCTGGAAATCATGACGGTGGCTCCATCGATCGGCGCAGCGCCTGGCGCCGCCCCGCGGATCGGCAAACATGGTTGGCCAGGGGAGGAGATTACCATGAAGCCTGCTCAGGGGTGGACACGCGGCGCGGAGCCAGACAAGGTATCGCGGCGCAGCCGTACCCGCGTGTGGGGCGCCCGGATTCCGGCCGACATGCCCCAGGCCGCCGCCCAGCGCAGCGCCCGGTCGGTCTCGGGGCCGAACGGCCGCGCCCGCGCCGCACGGTCGAGCGCGGCCGACGTGCGTTGCATCGCGTAGAGCTTCTTGACGGAGACAGTCTTGGCCATGGGTCCAAGATAATGTCTCCCCGGGCCGGGGACGGTGCCTTACCTAACGCATGCTGCAACCGGGTCCAGCCGAAGCAGCAGGCTCAGGGAGCAACCGCCGACGCCAACGGCGGCGTCAGCGGGGGCCGCTCGAACACCGGCGTCAGCCCGTCGTCCACGGCCTTCAGCGCCTGCAGCGCCATGGCGTAGGCGCCCTCATAGGACTTGGCGGCCGCGATGAAGCGGCCGTTGTGGCAGAACTTCGCGTCCGGCACGCCGGTCACCGCCGCCAGATCGGCGTCGCGCAGGCCGGCCCAGGATTCGGGCAGGTCGGCGCGCGCCTCGAAGGTGTCGGTTGTGGCCGGCACCGTATGGAGCATGTAGCGGTCTTCCGACAGGCTGTGGCTGAGCACGAACAGCACCTTCGGCATCTCCTTGCGCACCACCGAACTCCATGGCAACGCGGCGTTCTTCAGGAACAGCAGGCGGCCGTTCTCGAGCGCCTCGGACTGCCGCACCTGCGCCAGCGCGGCCAGCGCGCCGACACGGTACTTGACCGCATTGATCATCACGTCGGCAAGGAATGCCATCGCCTTGCGGAACTGCGCCAGGCGGTAGGCCTCGGCCTGCTCGCCATAGCCCAGGCGCTCCTCGTCCATCCAGTTCGGGTTGTAGCCCGACACCACGGCCGACAGGCCATAGCCGCCCGGTGCGTTCTTGGCCGCGCCCACGTCGGACAGGTCGAGGTACTGCACGATGTCGGCATCGATGGCGTAGGCCAGCCCCTGGGCCGTGTCCTCGTCGAGCTGCTGCCCGGTGTGCGCCAGCGCCAGCGCGGCCACGCAGCGCCCGCCGTATTCGCGCCAGACCAAACCGGCGCTGGCGTAGGGCACGCCGCTGGCGCGCGCACCGCCGAAGCCCTTCTGGTGATGGTCGAAGCGGCCCGCGGCCGGGTCCCAGATACCGCCGACGTCGACGACGAAATCGGCGGCCTCGATGAGCGCCGGCTCGCGGGTGCGGACGATGGCGGCGTCGGGGAACAGGATGTGCAGCGCGGCGACCGCCCATGCGTCGTCCGCATGGAACTTGCCGTTGTGGGTCACGATGACCATGAAGACTCCAGGATGCTCGGTTCGAAGGGCTGCATCATACCGCCTTCAAGGCGGCCTCGGCGCGAGCCGCTGCGGATGGCTGTAGAGCACGTGGCGCCCTCCCCGCACGAAGCCGGCCAGGGTCATGCCGGCTTCCTGCGCCACCTTCACCGCCACATCCGGACCGAAGAAGAAACTGCAGCCGGCCTGCCCGAAGTCTTCGCGCACCACGGTGCCGGCACAACCCGTACAAGATTGCCCAGCCACCAGCAAAAATTCTTGCAGGAATGTCAAACTTCTCCGCCTTCGATCCTGCGCAATGGATGAGACCGTTGCCTTCTTGTCCATGGCTGCGTGCGTGGCTAGATTGTTCATGCGAGCTCATGCATACCGCATGGCTGCCTCTTTGGGGAGTACACGATGAAACGTATCCTGCCCGTTCTGCTCGATGCCGCGCAGCGTTTTTCCGCCGGCATCGCCTCCTCCACCCGCCGCATGAACCCGCTGCGCCGGCGCCTGCTGCTGGGCAGCGCCATGCTGGCGGCCGCCATGTCGTTCACCAGCCAGCCCGTGCATGCCCAGCCGTGGACGACCGAACAGTGGACCACGACCTGGGGCACGGCGCCGGCCGGACCGCCGCCGGAAACCGCCCTGCAGACCTTCACCGACCAGACGCTGCGCCTGATCGTCCACACCAGCATCGGCGGCAACCGCGTGCGCATCCGGGTGTCGAACGAACTGGGGACCACGCCCTTGACCATCGGCGCAGCCCGCATCGGCCTGCGCGCCGGCGGTTCGGACGTCGCGGCCGGCACCGACCGCCCGTTGACCTTCGGCGGCCGCACGGCGATCACGATCCCGCCGGGCGCCCCGGTGCTGTCCGATCCGGTCGAGCTGAACGTTCCGCCGCTGTCCGACCTGGCCGTGAGCCTGTATTTGCCCGGCACGGTGCAGGCGACGACGCTGCACTCGCTGGCGCTGCAGACCAACTACGTTTCGCTGCCCGGTAACTTCACGGCCGCGGCGACGCTGCCGGTGCAGCGCACCATCACCATCTGGCCCTTCCTCACGGCTGTCGAGGTGGACTCGGCCGGGCCGGCCATCGTCACGCTCGGCAACTCGATCACGGACGGCACCCGCAGCACGCCGGACACCAACAACCGCTGGCCCGACTGGCTGGCGCGGCGCCTGCAGACCGAGCGCGACCCGGTGCTCGGCATCAATGCCCGCTTCGGCGTCGTCAACCGCGGCATCAGCGGCAACCGCCTGCTGGGCAACTCGCCGAATCCGCTGGCCGGGCGCAGCGCGCTGGAACGCTTCGACCGCGACGTGCTGTCCACCGCCGGCGTGCGCTACCTGGTGGTCCTGATCGGCATCAACGACATCGGCAACAGCTCGCCCGCCAATCCGGTCACGGCGGAAGACCTGATCGCCGGCTACCGCCAGCTGATCGCGCGTGCGCATGCCAAGGGCATCAGCGTGATCGGCGGCACCCTGACGCCCTTCGAGGGCGCGGCCTATTACTCGCCCGAGAAAGAGGTGGTGCGGCAGGCGGTGAACAACTGGATCCGTAACAACGACGAGTTCGATGCCGTGATCGACTTCGACCGCGCCACCCGCGACCCGTCGCGCCCGACGCGCCTGCTGCCGGCCTATGACAGCGGCGACCACCTGCATCCGAACGACCTGGGCTACCAGGCGATGGGCAATGCGGTGCCGCTGGCCGTATTCCGCAGCGCGGCCAGGGCGCTGCAAGCGGAGCCGGCAGCGACAGCGGCGCCGGCGCCGGCGAAGTGACCCATAGGGGGGCAGGGCAATGTAGTCCAGTGGACCACATTGCGCCCACGCGCTCAACCGGAGCATGAAATTCCAGCTCGCCCGCCCTGCCAAAACAAACCGCCGGCAATGCCGGCGGTTCTTTCATCAGGAATTGCCCCCGGTGCGGGACGTCGTCGGCAGCGGCCTGCCCGGCTTCCACAGCCGCGACAGGGATTGCGCTTCCTCGATCTGCTCCTGCGTCATCTGGCGCGAAATCGCGGCGCGCTGGTCGACCGCGTTGCGGTTGCCGCTGGCGGCCGCCAGGTTCCACAGCATGTAGGCCAACACCATGTCCTGCGGCATGCCGGCCTGGTGGTAGCGGTACATCAGGCCGAGCGCATGCTGGGCCTCGGCGTGCCCCTGCTCGGCCGCCTTGCGGAACCAGGTGACGGCGTGGCGCTGGTCCTGCGGCACGGCGTTGCCGGTGTAGTACATGGCGCCCACCACATACTGCGCGTCGGCCTTGCCCTGCTGGGCCGCCTTGTAGTGCCAGGAAAAGGCCTGCTTGTAGTCGCGCGCGACGCCCCGGCCCATGTAATACATCAGGCCCAGCAAATGCTGGGCGTCCGCATGGCCGGCCCGGGCAAGCGGAACGATCTCTTTCAGTGCTGTCGCGTAGTTGCGCGCGTTGTACGCGCTCGCCCCTTCCGCAAAGCCCGCGTGCGCGCCGGCCTGCAGGCCGAGTGCGCATACGATCGCTATGAGTAGTTTTTTCATGTCTCGTACATGGAGTCGGGATCTCTGCGTATCCCTGGTCCTCGTAAGGTATCCCGTTGTTCTTGTTCGTTCTGTCTTCTTGTTGTTCTGGTGCTGCCGAGGGTTCCGCCTACTTCCAGTTCACCTTGCCCAGGCCGTCGACGCTGACCTTGCGATTGAGCGGCTTGCCGAACACGGTCACCGAACCCAGGCCCGACAGCGTCACGTTGGCGGCGTCCCTGGCGGTAACGGTCGCGTTGCCCAGGCCGGACAGCTCGAGGATCACGCTCTCGGCCGCGAAGGCCCTGGCGTCCAGCCCGCCCAGGCCGCCGAGTTCGGCCTTGAGCTGCCGGCTGCGGCCGGACAGGACCACGTGGCCGGCGCCGCTCAGGTTCAGCTCGACGCTGTCGCTGTTGATGCCATGGATTTTCATGCTGCCGACGCCGCCGAGCTTCGCGCTCAGCAACCTGTAGTTACATGATACATTCATTGAGCCGGCGCCATCGAGGTTGAGCTCGAGTTCGTCGCCCGAAAAGCCACTGATCGCCGTGCCGCCCAGGCTCTCGGAACTCACTTCGCGCAGGTTCGGCAAGGTCAGTTCGGCGTGCAGGCCCATGCTGCGCCCGAGGTTGATGCCCGCACCCTTGGTCTCGGTGCCGATGTTGAGGGTGTCGCCGCTCTGCAGCGTGGTGGTCCTGCCGAGCAGGCGCGGGTCGCCCGTGAGCACCAGCATTGGCGTCGCGCCCTGGCGGATCTTCAGGTCCACCACCCCGTCGAGCCTCACGCGCACCACGCGCGCATCGACCGGGCGCGTTTCGGTGGCCGTGTCCGGCGCCGCGACCGCGCTCCCCGCAGCGGTGAACAGCGGGGCGAACAGCGTGGCGCACAGTGCCGCAAAGGCCACGCCGAGCTTGGAAAGGTGCTTCATCGGGTTCTCCAGAATGACAGATACATGTTCCTGGTCGCTGGCCGACAGCGATTGGCTACCGGCCGCAACATGACCAGCGGATTGCCGGTCTTGGCATGTTGCAACTATATCGGCTTTGCCGCCGTCACCCCAGCTTCGTGCGATGAACTGCAAAAAGCGCCGTCCAGGGCGGCATATGGCGGGACAGGCGTGCGTTGCCGCGCTTGGACATTGCACAAACTTTTCCGTCTAAAAAGATTACTTATTGGCATGTTATTACGCTAAGATGCAGCGCATGACAGCCTGGCTGTCAAGACAAGCTCACCTTCCCGAGTACATTTTCGAGGTCACCCATGCGCATGCGCCAATTACCTGTTTTGCTGGCAGGGCTCGCTTTTTCGCTGTCGGCATTCGCCGCCAAGTCGGACCAGTGGACCCTGCCGGTCAATGTCAAGAAGCTCGACAACGGCCTGACGGTCATCGTCACCGAAGACCACAGCTCGCCGACCGTCGGCGTCTCGGTCGTCTACCACGTGGGCATGCGCCTGGAACCGAAGAACCGCACCGGCTTCGCCCACCTGTTCGAGCACTTGATGTTCCAGGGCACCCCGAACGCCAAGAAAGGCGTGTTCGACACCACCATCACCGCCGGAGGCGGGCGCAACAACGGTTCGACCCGTCCCGACTACACCAACTACATCGAGACCGCCCCGGTGTCGGCGCTCGAGCCGATCCTGTGGCTGGAAGCGGACCGCATGAAGACACTCGACTTCAACCCGACCACGCTGAAGAACCAGCAGGACGTGGTCAAGGAGGAGATCCGCGTGAACGTGAAGAACCAGCCCTACGGCGGCTTCTACTGGATCGACATCAGCCAGCACGCTTTCCAGAAGTGGGAGAACAACCACGACGGGTACGGCAGCTTCGAAGACCTCGAGAATGCCAGCCTGGACGACGTGCGCGCCTTCCACCGCGACTACTACGGCCCGAACAACGCCGTGATCGCCATCGCCGGCGACGTCACCCCGGCCCAGGGCTTCGCGCTGGCGCAGAAGTACTTCGGCGCGATCCCGGCCCGCCCCACCCCGAAGCCGACCGACTTCAGCGAAGGGCTGAACACGCAGGAAAAGCGGGTGGTGCAAAGCGACCCGCTGGCGCAGGTGCCGGCGATCGCCGCCGCCTGGAAGGTCCCGCCGCGCGGCCACCGCGACCAGCCGGCAATGGCCGTGCTGGGCGAACTGCTGGGCGGCGGCGACGCCTCGCTGTTCTACCAGGGCCTGGTGAAGGGGCGCGAGATCGCCCTGAACGTCGACACCCTGTTCGGCCTGACCGGCCCGTTCGAGTACGACGGCCCGACCGTGATGACCATCTTCGCGCTGTACAAGCCGAACAGCAGCGCCGACGCCATGCTCAAGGCCATGGACGAGGAGATCGCCAGGGTCGTCCAGAACGGCGTCGACGACGCTACCCTCAAGCGCATCAAGACCCGCATGCTGGCCAACTGGAACAACCAGCTGGAAAGCTTCATCAACCGCGCCGACATGATGGCCAAGATGCAGGTGCTGTGGGGCGACGCCAACGTGGTCAACAAGATCCCGGGCTGGATCGACGGCGTGACCTCGGAAGACATCCAGCGCGCAGCGCGCACCTACCTGGTGCCGACCAACCGCACCGTCATCGACCGCAAGCCGGCCGCGATGCTCGCGGCCCCCGGCGCAACCCCTGCCGCTGCAGCCCCGGCTGCGGGCACCAACAAATAAGGAGCGCATCGATGAAAAAACTGATGCTCGCATTCGCCGTCTCGGTCGCATTCGCGCCGGCGGCCGCCCATGCCGCAAGCTCCGCGCCCGCCGCGGACCAGAACCTGCCGATGCCCGCCTACGGCAAGGACAAGCCGATCCCGGTGCCGAAGATCGCCAAGAAGACCCTGCCGAACGGCCTGGTCGTCTGGTTCGTGCCGCGCCAGGGCCTGCCGCGCGTGGACTACGTGCTGGCCGTGCGCGGCGCCGGCTTCGCCGCCGACTCGCCGCAGACCCCGGCCTTTGCCGGCATGCTGGCCGGCCTGCTCAACGAGGGCACCGCCAAGCGCGACTCGCGCGCGATCGCCGAGGCGGCCCAGGCCATGGGCGGCGAAGTCGCCGGCAGCCCGACGTCGGACGGCATCGTCGTCTCGGCCAATGCCCTGGCCTCGCAGGCCGGCCCGATGATGCAGCTGCTGGCCGAGATCGCGCGCACGCCAACGTTCCCGGAAAGCGAAGTGCAGCTGGCCAAGGCCAATGCGCTGCAGTCGCTGCGCGTGTCCGAAACCCAGCCGACCTTCCGCGCCGAACGCGCCCTCAACCGCGCGGTCTACGGCGAGCACCCGTACGGCCGCACCACCCCGACCGTGGAATCGATCAACGCCGTGACCCAGGACATGCTGCGTGCGGAGCACGCCAAGCGCATGCGCCCGGACCGCGCCCTGCTGGTCATCGCCGGCAACATCAAGGAGGCTGAGGCGATGAAGCTGGCGCAGGCGGCCTTCGGCGACTGGAAGGCCAGCGGCCCTGCCCCGGCCGAGACCGCGTCGGCCCCGGGCACGGCCAAGCCGGCGCGCATCCTGCTGCAGCGCGACGGCAGCGTGCAGTCGACCCTGCGCCTGGGCAGCCCCGGCATCGCCGCCAGCGCCCAGGACCAGATCCCGCTGCGCCTGGCCAGCACCATCCTCGGCGGCGGCTTCTCGAGCCGCGTGAACACCAACCTGCGCGAGGAGAAGGGTTATACCTACGGCGCCTCGGCAGGCGCGCGCATGCACCGCGCGGGCGGCGCGATCGTCGGCGGCGCCGACGTGCGCAACGAGGTCACCGGCGCGGCGCTGAACGAATACTTCGGCGAGTACACGCGCATCGGCACCGAGCTGGTGCCGACCAGGGAAATGGAGATGAACAAGCGCTACGTGGCGGGCGGCTACCTGCTGACCAACCAGCTGCAGCGCGGCGTGGCCAACACCCTGGCGGCGAACTGGCTGGTCGGCCTGCCCGCGGAGTTCCTCGGGGAGTACGTGCCGCGCATCCAGAAGGTGACGCCGGAACAGGTGCGCGACGTGTCGAAGAAGTACTTCGCGCCGGAGAAGCAGTCGATCGTCGTGGTGGGCGACCAGAAGGCGGTGGGCGAGCAGCTCAAGGCCTTCGGGGAGTTCACGGTGACGGACAAGTAATTCTTCCGCTGCAAAGGAAAAGCCCCGCTGGCGCGGGGCTTTTAACTTTCCGGGTTACGCACCGTCTTGGATTTCTGCATGTGGCCCGCAGCAGGTCAGTCAGCCGACAACTTCATCAACACCAGCCCCGACACGATCAACACCGCCGCCACGACCCGCATGACGCTCAGGTGCTCTCCCAGCAGCGTGACCCCGACCACGAACGCGCCCACGGCGCCGATGCCGGTCCAGATGGTGTAAGCGGTACCGAGGGGAATGCTGCGCATGGCCGCGGAAAGCAGCACGAAACTGATGACCATCCCGACCAGGGTGACGAGGCTGGGCCAGAGCCGGGTGAAGCCTGCCGACTGCTTCATCGCCACCGCCCACACGACCTCGAAAAGTCCCGCTACCAACAACATGATCCAAGCCATACCGGCTCTCCTTTCGAAAAGCCGGGCCGTCCCGGACATTCTTCCCACCGCGGGGGAGGTCGTCCTCCTGTCGGCATTCTAGCCGAAGTGGCTCATCCTTTCAGCGCCTTCTCCAGGTCTTCCAGCTCCGCCGGTTTCACGAGGTGGGCGTCGAAGCCCGCTTCCTGCGCGCGGCGGCGGTCTTCCGGCGAGCCGTAGCCGGTATGCGCCACCAGGCGGATCGAGGACAGCGCCGGGCTCTTCTTGATCCGGCGCGCGACCTCGTAGCCGTCGATGCCCGGCAGGCCGATGTCGAGCACGATCACATGCGGCTTGTGGCGCAGCGCCAGCTCCTCGATCTGCGAGGCGTCGGCCGTGGTGCAGGTCTCGTAGCCCATTTCGGCCAGCAGGAAGCCCATCATCTCCATCGCATCGACATTGTCGTCCACCAGCAGCACGCGCATGCCGCTGCCGCCGGTGTCGGGCCCCGTACAGTGGTCGGGCCGGGCCTCGGGCGAGGCGACGCGCAGCAGCGGCAGGTCGACCGTGAAGGTGCTGCCCATGCCGATGCCCGGGCTTTCGGCCGACAGGTGGCCGCCGTGCAGTTCCAGCAGGTGCGACACCAGCGACAGGCCGATACCCAGGCCTTCCGGCGCGCGGTCCGGCGGCGCCCCGACCTGCGCGAACATGCCGAAGATGCGTGGCAGGTTGTCCTCGGCGATGCCGATGCCGTTGTCGCGCACGGCGATCTTCACGCGTCCCGCCTCGCGGCCCTCGCCCAGGCTGACGGTGACGCCGATCTCGCCGCCCTTGGGCGTGAATTTCGCGGCGTTGTGCAGCAGGTTGCCGACCGATTGGGCCAGGCGTACCGGGTCGCCGTTCACCCACACCTGCTGTTCCGGCAAACTCACGTTCAGGTGGTGTTCGCGTGCGGTAATCAAGGGACCGGCGGTTTCGACGGCCTGGTTCACCACGGCGCCCAGGTCCACCTCCTCGGTGCGCAGCACGATCTTGCCTTCGGAGATGCGGGCCACGTCGAGCAGGTCGTCGACCAGGTGCGCCAGGTGGTCGACCTGGCGGGTGATGACTTCCCGTGCGCGCGCCTGGCGTTCGTCGACCTTGTGGCCGCCGCTTTCGCCCGCCACGCCCAGCAAGGCGGCCGCGTTGCGGATCGGGCTGAGCGGATTGCGCAGCTCGTGGGCCAGCGTGGCCAGGAACTGGTTCTTGTTGCGGTCGGCCGCGCGCAGCAGCGCTTCCATTTCCTTGCGCGCCGTGATGTCGCTGGTGACGCGCGCCACGCGGTACACCTCGCCGCGCGCATCGCGCACCGGGAACAGGCGGTCGCGCACCCAGCGCGTGCGCCCATCGGGCACGCTGATGCGGAACTCGTCGTCGTAATGGGCCGCCCGCGGCAGCTGGCGCCAGCGCACGGCGATGCGTTCACGGTCGTCGGGATGCACGGCATCGAGCCAGCCGCCCGGCTGTTCGCGCAGCGAGGCCACGCTGCGTCCCCAGATGTCGGCATAGGCCGGGCTGACGTACACCAGGTCGCCCCCGGGCACGGCGAACATCCAGAACACGTCGTCGATGTTGTCGGTCAGCTGGCGGAAGCGCTCCTCGCTGTCGCGCAGCTCGACCTGGGTCTGGCGCATGCGCAGCAGCGCGTTGACGTTGGCGATCAGCTCGTCGGCCTCGATCGGCGCCGCCAGGTAGTTGTCGGCGCCGCCTTCCAGCCCGCGGATCTTGTCGGCGCGCCCGGTCAGCGCGGCCGAGGTCTGCAGCACCAGCACCATGGCGCTGTCGGGATCGGCCTTGATGCGGCGGCAGACCTCGATGCCGTTGATGTCCGGGAGCTTGACGTCCAGCAGCACCAGCGCCGGGCACAGGCGCTTGACCATCTCCAGCGCATCGGTGCCGTTGGTCGCCTCCACCACCTCGAAGCCCGCCCCTTGCAGGATGCGGGTCTTGGCGTAGCGGGCGCCGTCGTTGTCGTCCACGTTGAGGATCAGGGTCGGATTGGCTTTCATGATTCGGTTCCGTCTTGGCTGCTGTCCGGGGAGGACTGCGGGAAGCGTCGCGGCAGGGTCAGCGTGAAGGTCGAGCCGACGCCGGGCGTGCTGGACACGTCGACGCGCCCGTGCAGCAGGTCCGCCAGCTTGCGGCACAGCGGCAGGCCGAGGCCCGTTCCCTTGCTGCGCCGCTGGAGCGGATGCTCGATCTGGCTGAACTCTTCAAAAATCAGTTGCAGGTTGTCGGGGCTGATGCCGATCCCGGTATCGGCGACCGCGAACTCGATCGTGTCGCCCGCCGCGCCGTAGGCGGCCGAGACCCGCACCGTACCATGCTCGGTGAACTTGAGCGCATTCGATATGAAATTGCGCAGGATCTGCGAGATCTTCCCTTCGTCGGAATCGAAGGCCTGCTCCACCTCGGAAGGCTCGAACACGAGCTCCACGCGGCCTTCGTCCACCAGCGGGCGCAGCATGCCCTTGAGCGCGCGGAACAGGTTCTCCACCACCACCGGCGCCAGCAGGACCTCGACCTTGCCGGCCTCGATCTTGGCCAGGTCGAGCAGGTCGTTGACCAGCTCGGACAAGTCGTTGGCCGCCTTGGCGATGAACTGCACCTGCCGTTCCTGCTCGACGGTCAGCTCGCCGTCCATGCGGTCCAGCAGCAGCTGGGCCAGCGCGCGGATCGACGACAGCGGCGTGCGCAGCTCGTGGCTGGTGTTGGACAGGAAGCGCGACTTCATCTCGTCGGCGCGGCGCAATCGCTCGGCCTTGTCCTCGATCTCGGCGTACAGCGCCACGATGCCGCGGTTGGTGTCTTCCAGCTCGCGCGTCAGCGACAGCAGGTCGTCCTGGCGCTCGCGCAGCTCGGCCAGCGTCGCCACCAGTTCCTGGTTCTGCAGCTGCAATTCCTGCAGCGTGTTCGAGACCGGGCTGGCGGCAATGCGGGCGCTGATGTCGGCCAGTTGCGACGGGACGATCATGACCTGGGGCGGCAGCGCCTTGCGCATCGTGATCGCGGTGGCCACCCCCTGCTCCGGTTCCACGTCGCACGAATCCATCAGGCGGTGCGCCGTGATCAGGGCCAGTTCCGGCAAGGACCTGGTGATGCCCTCCTGCAGTCCGGCCGGCGCGGACGCCATGCGCGGGCCGGTACCCGGGTTGATCGTCACTTCGAGGTGCTGGCGCATGCCGATCCTGGCCAGCAGGAAGGAGGCGCGCCCGCCCGAGCCCTGGTGGCAGGCCACCCGCGCCACTTCCGACACGGCGGTGGCGACGCGCACCTGGTCCTGCTGCGAAAAGCCGAGCAGTTCCGACAGCTGGCGCGCGCGCTGGCGCACCAGCACCACGTCCGGGTCCTGGTCCAGGGCGACATTCAGGATGCGCTGGGCCGTCATGAAGCGCTCCCGTGGCGGCGCACCACCAGCACCATCGCATCGTCGCGGCGGCGGATGAAGTCGCGCATGAGCATGGCCGCGATCAGGACCGTGCTGCGTCCCGCCAGGCCCGGGTACTTGTCCAGGTCCCACTGGGTCTGGATGCCGTCCGAGTGCAGGATGCACAGCGCGCCGCGCGGGAACGGCACCGCGAACTCCTGCACCTTGCGCATGTTGTGGCCGACGATGCCGTTGTGCGACACCAGCGCGCGGCGGCCGTCCTCGATGACGCAGCCGGCGATGTTGCCGATGCCGGCAAAGCGCAGCTCGTCGCCTGCGAAGTCGATGCGCGCGGTCGCCAGCGCGGCGCCGCGCGTGCTGCGCAGGGCTTCGTGGGCCGCGAGCATGAGTTCGTCCGCCTGTGCCGTCTTGTTGCGGCCGAGCGTCTCGATGGCTGCCGCCGCCGCGCGCGCCGCGTCGGGACCATGGCCCAGGCCGTCGGCGGCGAGCAGCGTCGCGCCGCGTGCGTCGCAGCGCACGGCCCAGCCGTCGCCGCATTCGTCCTCGCCCGCCAGCGGCGCCCACAGCGCGCCGATCTCGACACCGCAGGGTTCCGGCGCCGGCGAATCGCGCCACAGGCGCATGAAAAAGGCCGCGCCGCGGCCCGGTTCGGTGTAAACGTCGAATTCGTCGGACAGCCGGCGCAGCGCGCCCAGCCCGGTGCCGGCGGTGCCGGTGGTGGAC
Source organism: Massilia consociata (assembly GCF_042432755.1). NCBI lineage: Bacteria > Pseudomonadati > Pseudomonadota > Betaproteobacteria > Burkholderiales > Oxalobacteraceae > Massilia > Massilia consociata. The sequence continues at coordinate 78,997 of NZ_JBHLWP010000017.1, read as the reverse complement.
ATGCCGTCGACCAGGCAGGCGTCGATGTCGGCAATGCCCGGCCCGCTGTCGAGCGCCAGCACGTCGACGCCGCTGCCGGCCGCCGACTGCGCCGGGCCGATGTGGATCTCGCCCTCGCCCGCATGCTTCAGGATGTTGGTGGCGGCCTCGGTGACGATCAGCGCCAGTTGCCCGGCGCGGGTTTCGTCGAAGCCGAGTTCGTCGGCCAGGCGCTGGCCGGCACGCCGTGCGGCGGAAACATCGCTGGCGTGCGTGATGGCGAAGACCTGCTGCCGCGTGAGGGAACTGATCAGCGCTTCCATTTGACTACCTGCACGGCAGTGCCCTCTCCTGGCCGGCTGTCGATGGTGAACTCGTCGACCAGGCGCTTGGAACCGCCCAGCCCCAGGCCCAGGCCGCCGCCGGTGGTGAACCCGTCGCGCAGCGCGCTGTCGACGTCGGGGATGCCCGGCCCGGCGTCGATGAACAGCAGCCCGACGCCGTTGCGGATGCCGTCGGACAGGCTGTCGAGGTGGACCTCGCCGCCGCCGCCATACTTGATCGTGTTGCGCGCCAGTTCGCTGGCGGCGGTGACGAGCTTGGTCTGGTCCACGAGGGACAAGGCGATGGCCACCGCGCGCTCACGCACCTGCTTGCGCAGCCCCACAACGTCCTCGTCCGATTGCAGGCGCAGGGTCACGCGTGCGGTGCGGTGCTGGCGGTGGCTATCCAGCAGCGCGGTCTCGAACAGGACTGCATTGGTATGCGCGTCGTTCATTACTTGTAGCTCTTTCCGAGCAGGGTCATGCCCTTCTCGACGTTCAGTGCGGTCTTCACGCCGTGCAGGGTCAGGCCCAGCTCGACGAGGGTGATCGCCACCGCCGGCTGCATGCCGACGACGACCGTCTGGGCGTCGAGCACGCGCGCCATGGCGGCGGTATTGCTGATCATGCGGCCGATGAAGGAATCGACCAGGTCGAGGGCGGAGATGTCGATCAGGACGCCCTTGGCGCCGTCGCTCACGATGCGCTCGGTCAGGTCGTCCTGCAGCTGCATGGCGAGGCGGTCGTGCATGTCGACCTGGATCGTCACGAGCAGCAGGTCGCCCATGCGCAGGATAGGGATGCGTTCCATGTGCGCTGCCTTATGCCTTGGCGATGACCGAGGTGCCGGTGCGCTCGAGCGCTACCACGAAGGCGTCGGCCAGGGTCGCCTTGGTGGTGACGTCCTCGAGGTTCACGCCGAGGTGCACGATGGTCTGGGCGATCTGCGGACGGATGCCGCTGATAATGCAGTCGGCGCCCATCAGGCGCGCGGCGGCGATGGTCTTCATCAGGTGCTGGGCCACCAGGGTGTCGACGGTCGGCACGCCGGTGATGTCGATGATGGCGATGGCGGCGCCGGTGTCGACGATCTTCTGCAGGATGTTCTCCATCACCACCTGGGTGCGGGCCGAATCGAGGGTGCCGATCAGCGGCAGCGCCAGGATGCCGTTCCACAGCTTGACCACCGGCGTGGACAGCTCGAGCAGCTCCTGCTGCTGGCGCACGATGATCTGGTCCTTGGTCTTCTGGAAGACTTCGATGGTGTACAGGCCCAGCTTGTCGAGCAGGGTGCTGATGGTCCACGAGGCCGAGGCGATGGCTTCATTGTCGCCTTCGAAGCCCTGGCGCAGGTGGGCGAACACCGGCTGCTTCAGCGAGAACACGAAGGTCGCGGTCTCGCTCGGGGTCGAGCCGGACCTGGCGCGGCTGGACGAAATCTCGGCCAGCAGGTCGCGCACATCGTCCCAGGAACGATGGTCGATGTTGTCCAGTTCGCCGCCACGGGTGGCATTGGCGAAGGTCGTCAGGAACTGCTGGGTGTGATTACGCAGCTGTTCCTTCGAAGCCGCATTGCTGCGCACCGTCAGTGCTTCCAGTTGCCCCAGCCATTCGGCGCCGATGGCGGCCTGTTGGTCGAGGATCAACTGGCTGATACGGGTTGCGTAATCCTTGGTGGTCATCGTTCTTATCCCTATTCAGTGTATTCGATCATGCCGCCCGGCCGGAAGCAGGCGGCCGGTTCGGCGAATTCTGTTAAATGGCCAACTATAACATTTCTCCAAGCATGCACAGGAGACGGTTGGGTAGTTTTTGGAAATACATCTTTCAGACCTGACAATTCCGCCAGGCAAAGTACCCCGGCTTGGCCCAGGGCGGGCCGGCATCATCTCATTGCGCCCAGGGTGCGCACATCGGTTTTGCCGTGACGCCTTGCCGCGGTGCCTCGCGCGTCTCCGTAACGAGTGCTTGAAGGATGGCGCACGAGCGCGTGGCATCGACCGCCATGCAGCTGCCGCGCAGGTCCTTGAGCTGCTTTTCCAGCATCGACAAGGCCGCGATGCGCTCGGCCACGTGCGCGATATGCCTGTCGAGCAGTTCGTTGACGCCGATGCAATCCTGCTCGGGACGGTCGCGCAGCGCGAGCAGCACGCGGATCTCGTCGTGCGTCATGTCGAGCGCCCGGCAGTGGCGGATGAAGGACAGCCGCTCAACATGCCCCTCGTTGTAGGAACGGTAGTTGTTCGGCGAGCGATCCGGCGGCGGCAACAGGCCGATCCGCTCGTAGTACCGGATCGTCTCCACCAGGCAGCCCGTGCGTTCGGCCAGCTCTCCGATCTTCATGCGGGTTCCTCGTTCATCCTGCCGCGCGCGGCCCGGCCAGGAGCGCCGCCAGCCTGGCCATGTCGACCGGCTTGGCAAGGTGGTGGTCGATGCCTGCGGCCATGGCCCTTTCCCGGTCGCGTTCCTGGCTGTAGCCGGTCAGCGCGATCAGGGTCGCGCCGGCGTTTTCCGGTCGTGCGCGCAGGCGGCGCGCCAGTTCGTAGCCGTCGATCACGGGCACGACTCCATCGGCAACGCGCGCCGGTCCGGGTGGTGATGATGGACCAGGTCGTGCAGCGGCCTGGCCGCGAATTCCTCGAGCGTGTACCCGGACATGTCGAGCCAGGCCTTGTTCGCGTAACGGCAGTAGCCCTGCGCATCCATCATGACCAGGCCGTGCACCGAGTTCTCGGCGATCATCTGGGCCAGCAGGCTGCTGTCGGGGAAGCGTTGATGAATCTCGTCTATGAACATGGCAAGCTGCAATCTGGCGGGAACAAATGACCGGTCGCCAGGGTGGACAACATTGGCATGCCGGGTTCGGCGAAAAGACAATGATAATCGATGTGCTTTGATTGCAGGTCTGCAATCGACACACAGGCAGGCAGCGCCGCCAACTGGAACCTAGTAGACCGGCAGCAGCTCGACCCCGACCACGCGCCCGGTGAGCCAGTCGAGCCTGAACACCAGGAACTGCTCCCTGCCCGGCCTGCCGTTCGCCCCAAGCTGCGCCACCAGGTAGGCCGGATGCTCCAGGTCGGCATAGGTCGTGGGCTCACCCAGCCATAACTTCAACTCGACGGCGGACATCCCGACCGGCTGGTACCTGTCGAGAAAGGACGGCATCATGCAACCGCGCGCGATCCGGTCCGCCCGTCCCCACCGGTCGCGATCGAAGTCGCACGAGCCCCATTCGACATACAGGGCGACGGAGGTGGAGCCGCCGCAGGCTTGCAGGCACAGCGACAGGCAGACCAGGGCGATGAGGCGGATCAGGGAGCGCATGCTTTACCCGCGAAAAAGAAGCCGTGGCTTCGATTCTCGGAGCTTGCTTTGCGTACTCGTTGTGCCGCCTCAAACCGGGATGCGTTGCCGATAAAAAAACCGCCAGGCTCACGCACTGGCGGTTTTCGTAGGCTAGAAGCCGCGAGCAGAATTACTGCGCCGCGCCTTCCACCGGATCGGCAGCTTTCATCGACAGCTTCAGGCGGCCGCGCTCGTCGGTCTCGAGGACCTTCACGCGCACTTGCTGGCCTTCCTTCAGGTAGTCGGCCACGGCGTTCACGCGCTCGTTGGCGATCTGCGAGATGTGCAGCAGGCCGTCCTTGCCCGGCATGACCTGGACGATCGCGCCGAAGTCCAGCAGTTTCAGCACGGTGCCGTCGTAGGTCTTGCCCACTTCGACCGAGGCGGTCAGCTCTTCGATGCGGCGCTTGGCTTCCTGGCCGGCGGCGGCGTCGACCGAAGCGATGGTCACGATGCCTTCGTCGGTGATGTCGATCTGGGTGCCGGTTTCCTCGGTCAGCGCGCGGATGACGGCGCCGCCCTTGCCGATCACGTCACGGATCTTTTCCGGGTTGATGCGGATGGTGATCAGGCGCGGTGCGAAGTCCGACAGCTCGGTCTTCACGCTCGGCACGGCGCGCTGCATCTCGGCCAGGATGTGCTGGCGGGCTTCCTTGGCCTGCGCCAGCGCCACCTGCATGATTTCCTTGGTGATGCCCTGGATCTTGATGTCCATCTGCAGCGCGGTGATGCCCGCCGGGGTACCGGCCACCTTGAAGTCCATGTCGCCCAGGTGGTCTTCGTCACCCAGGATGTCGGTCAGGACCGCGAACTTGCCGCCTTCCTTGATCAGGCCCATGGCGATGCCGGCGACGTGCGCCTTCATCGGCACGCCGGCGTCCATCAGCGCCAGGCAGCCGCCGCAGACCGATGCCATCGACGAGGAACCGTTCGACTCGGTGATTTCCGAGACCAGGCGCACCGAGTACGAGAACTCTTCCGGCGAAGGGAGAGCTGCGACCAGCGCGCGCTTGGCCAGGCGGCCGTGGCCGACTTCGCGGCGCTTCGGGGTGCCCACGCGGCCGGTTTCGCCGGTGGCGAACGGAGGCATGTTGTAGTGCATCATGAAGTCGTCGGTGTACTCGCCCATCAGCGCGTCGATCTTCTGGCTGTCGCGCGCGGTGCCGAGGGTGGCCACCACGAGTGCCTGGGTCTCGCCGCGGGTGAACAGGGCCGAGCCGTGGGTACGCGGCAGCACGCCGGTGCGGATCGCGATCGGACGCACGGTGCGGGTGTCGCGGCCGTCGATGCGCGGCTCGCCGTCCAGGATCTGGGAACGCACGACCTTGGCTTCCATGTCGAACAGGATGTTGCCGACTTCGGCGCTATCCGCTTCGATGCCCTGGGTCGCCAGGCCTGCCATGACTTCGGCGGAGATCGACTTGAGCTTCTGCTGGCGCAGCGACTTTTCGCGGGTCTGGTAGGCGTCGCGGATCGCGGCGCCGGCCAGGTCGCCCACGCGGGCGATCAGTTCTTCGTTCTTCGGCGCCGGCGCCCATTCGACTTCCGGCTTGCCGCCTTCGGCCACCAGGTCGTGGATGGCGTCGATGACGGCCTTCATCTGGTCGTGGCCGAAGACGACCGCGCCCAGCATGACTTCTTCGGACAGCTGCTGCGCTTCCGATTCCACCATCAGCACGGCGGTTTCGGTGCCTGCCACGACCAGGTCCATCTGCGAGGTCTTCAGCTCGGTGGTGGTCGGGTTCAGGATGTACTGGCCGTTCGCGTAGCCGACGCGGGCTGCGCCGATCGGGCCGTTGAACGGGATGCCGGCGATGCACAGCGCAGCCGAGGCGCCGATCATCGACGGGATGTCCGGGTCGATCTCAGGGTTGACCGACAGGACGTGGATGATGACCTGGACTTCGTTCAGGTAGCCTTCCGGGAACAGCGGGCGGATCGGACGGTCGATCAGGCGCGAGGTCAGGGTTTCCTTTTCCGAAGGACGGCCTTCGCGCTTGAAGAAGCCGCCCGGGATCTTACCGGCTGCGTAGGTTTTCTCCATGTAGTCGACGGTCAGCGGGAAGAAGTCCTGGCCCGGCTTGGCGTCCTTCTTGGCGACCACGGTTGCCAGGATGACGGTATCTTCGACCGACACGACGACGGCGCCGCTTGCCTGGCGCGCGATTTCACCCGTCTCCAGGGTGACCGTGTGTTGACCGTACTGGAAGGTTTTCGTAACTTTGTTAAACATGGGTAATCCCTTTCTATTTGCCGACAGATTTTCAGGAGCTGTCGTTCACCTCACCACGGGCGGCTCTTACAATCCGCCATTAACTCAACAACAACTGACGATGAAAACAAAAAATGCCCGCGACAGCTATCTGGCGCAGGCATTTCGTGACTAAATCGTCTTGACCAACGATTACTTACGCAGGCCGAGCTTGGCGATCAGGTCGCGATAACGGTTGGCGTCCTTGCTCTTCAGGTAAGCCAGCAGGCTCTTGCGGCGGTTGACCATCATGATCAGGCCACGACGCGAGTGGTGATCCTTCTGGTGTGCCTTGAAGTGGCCGTTCAGTTCGTTGATGCGTGCGGTCAGCAGTGCGACCTGGACTTCCGGCGAACCGGTATCGTTCTGGCCACGTGCGTTGTCCGCGATGATCGCGGCTTTGTTGATGTTTTCTACAGTCATGATGTTACCTTTCACATGCGGTGCATGAGTCGAAACCCAGCGCACCGTGATTGTCGATTTACTACTAACGTACCTGCCCAAATCGGGCAGACCCGCCAGTATAGGGGAAAACCGCGCGTGCGGCCACTGTTTGCGTCGGCCGGATGGTGCATCATGGCGTTTTCGGGGCCATTGACGGGGGTATCGATGAAAAAATTGATCATATTTGCAACAGTCGTGTCGCTCGTTTCGCTCGGCGGTTGTGCCGCGATGCTGCGCCAGGCGCCCAGCATCGGCGATCCGGTCGACATCGTGCAGCAGAAGATGGGCACACCGACCGCCATCTACGGTGCCGGCAACGACCGCATCCTCGAGTATGCGACCGGCCCCATGGGGCAGCAAACCTTCATGGCGCGCATCGGTCCGGACGGGCGGCTGGTGTCCTACGAGCAGGTGTTGACCAGCGAGAAGTTCGCCACCATCAAGATCGACGAGGCGACCCGGGAAGACGTGCTGCGCGCCGTCGGCAAGCCGGCAGAAACCTCGCGTGTCGGCTTCCGGGACTACGAGGTCTGGTCGTACCGGTACAAGGAGGCGGGAGTGTGGAATTCGCTCATGCATGTGCACTTCGACCAGCAGGGCATCGTGCGGCAGATGATGAACGGGCCGGATCCGATGTATGAGCCGAGGGACAGGTTCGGGTGGTGAGCGCTTGCCGCCGCGCGTTCCGGCACTGCAGGATGCGGTACGAAATCGGGTCCCCGCCTTCGCGGGGAGTCGTAGGCCCCAGTGGGGTGTACGACGGTCTTCAGGCTGGCGCAGCAAGATAGTCATGCAGACCGCTCACGTCGAACCCGTCATTCCCGCGAAGGCGGGAATCCAGGTGCAGGTGAACAGCCGGACAGCCGCCTTACACCCCTTGCGGGTTAACCCGCTCGACCTTCGAGTGCAGCTTGTTCAGGCCCGACCGATACGCCTTGGCCGAGGCGAAGATGATGGGGTGGTAGCCTAGGCTGGTGCCCCGCTTCGCTGCGCACGAAGACCTCGAGCGCGTCGGGGCCAAGCCATGCAGCGGGGCTAGTTCGAAATCGCCATCTTCGGCACGATGCCTGCGGCCCGCTGTCACGGCAACTTGGTGCAGTCAGTCTTGTTGTCGACATCCACCGCGTACATGCTGTGGGAAAGTCGCGGCACCCGGAGGCGCCCGCGCCAAAACTCAACTGGCCGGAAGCTTGCGGAAAATCTGGGGGTTCAGCTCCAGGTAGCCCTTGCCTTCGTTTCCACGCATGAGCTGGATGGTGACAGGAACGTCCGCTGGCAGCAGCGCGCCTTCCAGGTCGACCTCGAGGTTCATGTCGCCCTCGAAAATCCGATTGGTGCGCACTACCTTGCGCACCGTGACCGTCGAGCCACACTGCACAGGAACGCTGAAGCCGATCTCGGACCCATCAATGCCTGGCGGCGGAATAAGATGCACGTGCTCCACCGGGGCTTTCGAGTGCCGCCGTATTCCGTAGGCGTCCCCCCCGACCACTTCGTAACGCGTCCCGATGACCTCCCGGGCCCTGGTGTCCGAGCGGGTCGATCCGCATCAGCGGGTTGCTGCTGGCATACGCATACGGATTGATCCCCCCAGCCAGCCCGAGCCGGTCGCGCTGGATGTAGCGTCCGGTCGCCGGGTCGTAATAGCGGTGCCAGTTGTACCAGAGCCCGCTCTCCTCGTCGAAGTACTGCCCGGGGTATCCGATGTTCAGTCCGCCAACCGCGTTGGTTGGGGTCGCCCAGCGGTCGAACACGGCGTTGGCGCCGCGCCAGACTACGGTACCGCTGGCATTGGTCAGCATCTCGGGCCGGCCAACCTGAGCATTGTGACTCGCATAGAACTGTCCGTCGCGCGCCATCCCGAACAGCTGGCCACCGATCCATACATAGGCAGTACGGTTGCGTCCGATCACGCGATCATGGTCCTTCGATACCCGGCGGCGGGATCAGGGCACGTATTCCACGGGCGCTTTCGAATGTGGCCGGATCCCGTACGCATCAAGCCACGTAACCGACTTGCCGCCGCTTCCATCACCACCTATCGCTCCAGATGCCTACGTATCGGCTAGCCCGCAGGCAGCCTGCGGTAGATCTCCGGATTCAGATCAAGGTAGCCCTTGCCTTCGTTCTCGCGCACGAGTTCGATGGTGATAGGCGCGTCGACCGGCAGCGGCATGCCATCCAGTTCTACCCCGAGATTCATGCGGCCCTCGAAGACCCGGTTGGTGCGCACCACCTTGCGGACCGTGATGATCGATCCTTTGGGCACAGGTTCGCGCCAGGCGATCATTGTCCCTCCGATGCCGGGTGGCGGAAGGATCACCACGTAGTCGACCGGCGCCTGGGAATGCGGCCGGATTCCGTGCGCATAGACCAGGCCGATGACCTCATAGCGGATACCGATGGCTTGCCTGGACCGGGGCTCGGTACTGACATCTTCGTAAGTCTCGCGCATGTCGCAGCCGGCCAACAGCGCCAGCAGCGAAAGTATGAGCAGAAAGTTTCGCATAGTTGTCCCCTTGATCGTTCATAAGGCGAATCTCGCCGCCCACGTCAGTCCAGCGGAATGCAGGCATTTCAGTGCCGTTGTTTTTCGACTATGCGGTTGAGTGCCGCGGCCACGTTTCCGCCGCCCAGCCGGTAACCGACGACGATTGCCAAGCTTCCGGAGTATGGATATTGATGACTGTCGGCAGCTGGCTCTTCGTACCGTCAGCGAACTAGTCGGCCATGAAATCCCTGCTCTAGGTATCGATGACGCGCACCGGCTGCATGCGCGCCTGTCAGTGGGCGGATGGTGACGCTCACGGCAAACTCCTGCACGCACGCTTGCCAAAACGCACAGCGTGCAGGGGCGGCCGGCTCGTGTCAAAGCCGCGTTGACACTCACACCCCCTGCGGATTCACTCTCTCCACCTTCGAGTGCAGCTTGTTCAGCCCGGACAAATACGCCTTGGCCGAGGCCACGATGATGTCCGGATCGGCGCCGACGCCGTTGACGATGCGGCCCGAATGCGACAGGCGGATCGTGACTTCGCCCTGCGACTGCGGCCCGTTGCTGATCGCGTTGATCGAAAACAGCACCTGCTCCGCCCCGCTTCTCACCACGCTCTCGATCGCGCTGATCACCGCATCCACCGGCCCGTCGCCCGAAGACTCCACCGACACTTCCCTGCCGTCCACCGCGAACACGACTTTCGCATGCGGCAGCTCGCCGGTTTCCGAGCGCTGCGCCAGCGACACCAGGCGATAAAGCTCGCCTTCCTGGGCGTGGTCCTCGGCGGACACCAAGGCCATGATGTCCTCGTCGAAGATCTCGGCCTTGCGGTCGGCCAGTTCCTTGAAGCGTGCAAAGGCGGTGTTCACCTCGGCTTCCGATTCCAGCTCGATGCCCAGCTCCTGCAGGCGCGACTTGAAGGCGTTGCGGCCGGAGAGCTTGCCCAGCACGATCTTGTTGGCGGTCCAGCCCACGTCTTCGGCGCGCATGATCTCGTAGGTCTCGCGCGCCTTCAGGATGCCGTCCTGGTGGATGCCCGAGGCGTGCGCGAAGGCGTTGGCCCCCACCACCGCCTTGTTCGGCTGCACCGCAAAGCCGGTGATCTGCGAGACCATTTTTGACGCCGGCACGATCTGCGTGGTGTCGATGCCGACCGCCAGGTTGAAGTAGTCGTGGCGCGTGCGCAGCGCCATCACCACTTCTTCCAGCGAGGTATTGCCGGCCCGCTCGCCCAGACCGTTGATGGTGCACTCGATCTGGCGCGCGCCGCCGATGGCCACCCCGGCCAGCGAATTGGCCACCGCCAGGCCCAGGTCGTTGTGGCAGTGCACCGACCAGATCGCCTTGTCCGAATTGGGCACGCGCTCGCGCAGGCGGCGGATGCGTTCGCCGAACTGCTCGGGCACCGCGTAGCCGACCGTGTCGGGGAAGTTGATGGTGGTTGCTCCTTCCGCGATGACGGCTTCCAGCACGCGGCACAGGAATTCCTCGTCCGAGCGGCTGCCGTCCTCGGGCGAGAATTCGATGTCGTCGGTATGCTTGCGCGCGTAGCGGATGGCGAGCTTTGCCTGCTCCAGCACCTGCTCCGGCTCCATGCGCAGCTTCATCTGCATGTGCAGCGGAGACGTGGCGATGAAGGTGTGGATGCGCTTGCGCGCGGCCGGAGCGAGCGCTTCGGCGGCGCGCGCGATGTCGCGGTCGTTGGCGCGCGACAGGGAGCAGATGGTGGAATCGCGCACCGCGCTCGATATCGCGCGGATCGCTTCGAAGTCGCCGGGCGATGCCGCCGCGAAACCGGCTTCGATGACGTCCACCCGCAGGCGCTCGAGTTGGCGCGCGATGCGCACCTTCTCGTCCCTCGTCATGGAGGCGCCGGGCGATTGCTCGCCGTCGCGCAGGGTGGTGTCGAAAATGATGAGGCGAGAGGTGTCGGGCTTCGGGTCAGGCGTCGTGTGCGGCATTGCGGGCTCCATGTGCTAAACAGAATGAAAACTGTCAGCGGGCGCCCTGCCCGGCCCGAAGGTCCGCGCTAGCGGCGCACGCCGTCGTCCGGCTCGTCGTCGTCGAGCGGGATGATGCTCACCGGCTTGCCCTTGGCTGCGCGCCAGGCAAACACGGCATACCCCGACAAGCCGTAAATCACAAAAATCGGCCACAGGACTTTCGGCGGGTCGATCGCCAGCAGCGCGAAGGCCAGGGCAATCAGGAACACCACGATGAACGGCACCGACTTGCGGAAGTTCACGTCCTTGAAGCTGTAAAACGGTACGTTCGACACCATCGTCAGGCCCGCGAACACTGCGATGCACCAGCTCACCCAGTCCACCTGGCGCGAGCTGACGTTGATGTCCGGATCGGTCATCATCATGATGAAGCCGACCACCAGGGCCGCCGCCGCCGGGCTCGGCAGGCCCTGGAAGAAGCGCTTGTCCACCACCTCGATGTTGGTGTTGAAGCGCGCCAGCCTCAGCGCGGCGCCCGCGCAGTAAATGAAGGCGGCGATCCAGCCCAGCTTGCCCAGGCCGCGCAGCGACCATTCATAGATCACCAGCGCCGGCGCGGCGCCGAACGACACCATGTCGGACAAGGAGTCGTACTGCGCGCCGAACTCCGACTGGGTGTTGGTCAGGCGCGCGATCCGTCCATCCAGCCCATCGAGGATCATCGCGATGAACACCGCCCAGCAGGCGTGCTCGAAGCGCTGGTTCATCGCCATGACGATCGCGTAGAAGCCGCAGAACAAGGCGCCGGTCGTGAACGCGTTCGGCAGCAGGTAGATACCGCGGCCGCGCTCGCCCTGCACCCGGTCTTCCGCCCGACGCCCAAAGCGTTTCAAGCGGGAAAATCGTGGCGCTTTCGGCGCTGCCCCTGGTGTTCTGCGTCGTGGAAAAGTTGGCATAAGGATCCGTATTCAAGTGATGCTGTTCCCTGCATTATAGAGGCGGGAACAGCATGTTAGCGAATGGCTATTATTGCCTGTATCGCTTACTTGAATCGCACCTTACCAACCAGACGCATCTGCAGGGTCGTTTCTCCCGGTTCGAAGCTCGGTTCCGGCATCTCGTCGGCCATTTCGCGCTTGGCGCTCATGCGCATCATCGCGGGCGCGCCCGCCCCCTGTGCATCGCCGGCATAGTTGCCCGAACCTTCGAAGTCGACCGTATCCAGCACGGCGTCGCCCGGCTTGCGCCCCATCGCGCTGGCGATCGAGACGATGCGTTCGTTCAGGTTGCGGTAGGTGGCGGCGATGCGCTGGTCGTCCAGGCGCTTTTCCAGTTCCGGGCTCAGCCCGAAAGTGACGCTATTGATCTGCAGCACTTTTTGCGCGGCGGCGGCCGTCTTCGGCAACGCCTGCAGGTTCTTGGTCTTCACTTCCAGGTACTGGCCCACGCGCCAGGCGATCGGCACCGGCCTCGGCGGCGTACCCGTTGCCGGCTGCGGCATCGGCGGCATGGGTGCAACCTCAGGATAGACCGGGTAAGTGTAGTAGCCCATGGTCTTGAGTTCGGCCTGCGGATCGGCGCGGCGCACGATCTCGGTTCCCTCCTTCATCTTGCGGTTCACGCGGGCGCTTGCGGCGGCCTTGTCCTTGTCATGCTCTTCCACCGCGAACATCACGGTTGCCTGGTCGTTCGCGTGCTTCACTTCGCCGAAGGCCGGCACCACGACCAGCGTGCCGGTGGTGGACGGGGCTGGCCCCACCTGGGCGGTTTGCGCGTGGGCCTGGAAGGCCAGCAGCATTGTGGCGGCGACGAGTGATGTGGAAATCTTCATTTATTGTTCTCCAGTAAGTTACGACGGATGTCCGCGTCACTTATACGATACCGGCCCAGCAAGTTCCATCGTGATTTTGTAATGGATCGTTGCAACTGAGCGGCTGGAGGCATTGTCATTCGTGCCAAAGGTACGAATGACAATGCGAAAGGTGTCTCGAATTGTCGTTTTGTAGGGTGGTCGGCTCTGCCGACCGCGCGTTCAATGACTCCATGCAAATCATGGAGCCTCGTTTTCAGCAGGATTTGAACGCGCGGACGGCGAAGCCGTCCACCCTACGCAACCCCGCCGTGACCGATCAGTTCTTCGACTGGTCGACCAGCTTGTTCTTCGCAATCCACGGCATCATCGCGCGCAGCTTGGCGCCGACTTCCTCGATCTGGTGCTCGGAAGTCAAGCGGCGGCGCGAGATCAGGGTCGGGGCGCCGGCCTTGTTCTCGAGGATGAAGCTCTTCGCGTACTCGCCGGTCTGGATGTCCTTCAGGCACTGCTTCATTGCCTCCTTGGTCGCCGAGGTGACGACTTTCGGGCCGGTGACGTACTCGCCGTACTCGGCATTGTTCGAGATCGAGTAGTTCATGTTGGCAATGCCGCCTTCGTAGATCAGGTCGACGATCAGCTTCAGTTCGTGCAGGCACTCGAAGTAGGCCATCTCCGGCGCGTAGCCGGCTTCCACCAGGGTCTCGAAGCCGGCCTTGATCAGTTCCACGGTGCCGCCGCACAGCACGGCCTGCTCGCCGAACAGGTCGGTCTCGGTCTCTTCGCGGAAGTTGGTCTCGATGATGCCGGCACGGCCGCCGCCGTTGGCCATGGCGTAGGACAGCGCGATGTCGCGCGCCGCGCCCGACTTGTCCTGGTACACGGCGACCAGGTGCGGCACGCCGCCGCCCTGGGTGTAGGTGCCGCGCACGGTGTGGCCCGGCGCTTTTGGTGCGACCATGATCACGTCGAGGTCGGCGCGCGGCACCACCTGTCCATAATGCACGTTGAAGCCATGGGCAAAGGCCAGCACCGCGCCCTGCTTCGCGTTCGGCTCGACGTTTTCCTTGTAGACCTGGGCGATGTTCTCGTCCGGCAGCAGGATCATGATGACGTCGGCATTCTTCACCGCTTCATCGACCTCGGCGACCTTCAGGCCGGCCTGCTCGACCTTGTTCCACGATGCGCCGCCACGGCGCAGGCCGACGGTGACGTTGACGCCGGATTCGCTCAGGTTCTGGGCGTGCGCGTGGCCCTGCGAGCCGTAGCCGATGATGGCGACGTTCTTGCCTTTGATGAGGGAGAGGTCGCAGTCTTTGTCGTAGAAAACTTTCATGGTCATTCCTTAGATAATTATTTAAATGTGTGTGTATGTTTGCGTTGCTTGAACGCGCGGTCGGCAGAGCCGACCACCCTACGACTTTTTTAAACCTTGAGGATGCGCTCGCCGCGGCCGATGCCCGAGCCGCCGGTACGGACGGTCTCGAGGATGGAGGCGCGGTCGATGGCGTCGATGAAGGCGTCGAGCTTGCTCTTGGCGCCGGTCAGTTCGATCGTGTAGGTCTTTTCGGTCACGTCGATGATCCGGCCGCGGAAGATGTCGGCGGTGCGCTTCATCTCTTCGCGCTCCTTGCCGACCGCCCGCACCTTGATGAGCATGAGCTCGCGCTCGATGTGCTGCCCTTCGGTGAGATCGACCACCTTCACCACCTCGATCAGGCGGTTCAGGTGCTTGGTGATCTGCTCGATGATGTCGTCCGAGCCGCTGGTGACGATGGTCATGCGCGACAGGGTCGCGTCTTCGGTCGGCGCCACGGTCAGGGTTTCGATGTTGTAGCCGCGTGCCGAGAACAGCCCGACCACGCGCGACAGCGCGCCGGCTTCGTTCTCGAGGAGGACGGAAATGATGTGTCGCATTACAGGTCCTCCGAGCCGAGCAGCATTTCGGACAGGCCCGAGCCCGCCTTGACCATCGGCCAGACGTTCTCGCTCTGGTCGGTGATGAAGTTCATGAACACGAGGCGGTCCTTCATCCCGAAGGCTTCACGCAGCGAGCCTTCCACGTCGCCCGGCTTCTCGATGCGCATGCCGACGTGGCCATAGGCCTCGGCCAGCTTCTCGAAGTCCGGCAGCGAATCCATGTACGACTCGGAATAGCGCGAGCCGTAGTCGATCTGCTGCCACTGGCGCACCATGCCCAGGAAGCGGTTGTTGAGCAGGATGATCTTCGGGCTCAGGTGGTATTGCTTGCAGGTGGCGAGCTCCTGGATGCACATCTGGATCGAGCCTTCGCCGGTGACGCAGGCGACCGTTGCATCCGGATTCGCCATCTGCACGCCCATGGCGTAGGGCAGGCCCACGCCCATCGTGCCCAGGCCGCCGGAATTGATCCAGCGGCGCGGCTTGTCGAAACCGTAGTACTGCGCGGCCCACATCTGGTGCTGGCCCACGTCCGAGGTGATGAAGGCGTCCCCGTTCGTCACCTTGTACAGCTGCTCGATCACCGATTGCGGCTTGATGACCTCGTCCGAAGGCGCGTAAGCCAGGCATTCGCGGCCGCGCCATGCGTTGATCTGCTTCCACCAGGCCTGCAGCGCCGGGGCGTTCGGCTGGGCCGAGCTCGCGTCGAGCTGCGAGAGCAGTTCCACCAGCACGTCCTTGACGTTGCCGACGATCGGGATATCGACCTTGACGCGCTTCGAGATCGACGAGGGGTCGATGTCGATATGGATGATCTTGCGCGGGTTGGAGGCGAAGTGCTTCGGGTTGCCGATCACGCGGTCGTCGAAGCGCGCCCCGATGGCGATCAGAACGTCGCAGTGCTGCATCGCCATGTTCGCTTCATAGGTGCCGTGCATGCCCGGCATGCCGACGAAGTGCGGGCTGGTCGAGCGCGAGGCGCCCAGGCCCATCAGCGTGTTGGTGATCGGAAAGCCGGTCTTCTCGACCATGCGGTTCAGTTCGTTCGACGCATTGGCCAGGATCACGCCGCCGCCCGCATAGATCATCGGGCGCTCGGCCTGCTGCAGCAGTTGCACCGCCTTGCGGATCTGGCCGGCATGGCCCTTGTCCACCGGACGGTACGAACGCATCTCGATCTCGCGGGGATATTCGAAGGCGCACTTGTGCATCGTGATGTCCTTCGGGATATCGACCAGCACGGGGCCGGGGCGGCCGGTACGGGCGATGAAGAAGGCTTTCTTGATGGTCGAGGCCAGTTCCCGGACATCCTTGACCAGGAAGTTGTGCTTGACCACCGGGCGGGTGATGCCGACGGTGTCGCATTCCTGGAAGGCGTCCTGGCCGATCGCATGGCTCGGCACCTGGCCGGAGATGACGACCATCGGGATCGAATCCATGTAGGCCGTGGACAGGCCGGTGACGGCATTGGTCACGCCCGGACCCGAGGTCACGAGGGCGACGCCGACGGTGTTGGAGCTGCGCGAATAGGCGTCTGCGGCGTGCACAGCGGCCTGTTCGTGGCGGACGAGGACGTGCTGGAACTTGTCCTGCTTGAAGATGGCGTCGTAGATGTAGAGGACTGCCCCGCCGGGATAACCGAAGACGTGCTTGACGCCCTCTTCCGCGAGACAACGCACCACAATTTCAGCACCAGTGATCTGGGCTGATCCTTCGTTATTCATGTTCATTCCTTTCAAGACCCAATGGGAGTTTGATCGGATGCCCGTTCCTAACGAAATGCGATGTGCGCAACAGCCCTCATGCTTCCCTTCTCTCTGCGGTCGCGACTGTGGTTCAGGACACCGTAGGGTCCTTACGCACGGGCGCTAGGCGCAACTCGTTCGGCTTGAGTGTCTGTAGCGTTTATACGCATCTCTCGCGCTTGTGGCGCGGGTCGGAGCAAACTGCCTACAAATGAAAGCGCGTCAATCCGGAGATGGCGTGTGGGCCTTCACCGGGTGACCGGAGAGCTTCGGGGGTGCAAAGCGTTCAAACACATTACTGCGTTGCACCATTTTGGTCAAGCCTCCATGAAGAAAAAAGATTGGGGGCAGAAGCATGCACAAGCATGGTGCGATACGGAAGCTCAGCGCTGCATGCCCCAGCGGCGGACGGTGAGGCGTTCCAGGGTCTGGAACACCAGGTGCTCGATGGCCAGGCCGATGAGGATGACGGCGGCCAGGCCGGCGAAGACCTTGTCGGTGAAGAGCTCGTTGCGGTTCTGGAAGATGTACCAGCCCAGCCCGCCCTGTCCCGAGGTACTCCCGAACACCAGCTCGGCGGCGATCAGGGTGCGCCAGGCGAAGGCCCAGCCGATCTTCAGGCCCGACAGGATGCTCGGCAGCGCGGCCGGGACCAGGATGTGCAGCACCATGCGCAGCCCGCCGAGGCCGTAGTTGCGGCCGGCCATGCGCAGGGTCTCGGGCACCGCGCGAAAGCCCGCGGTCGCGTTCAGGGTCAGCGGCCACAGGACCGAATGCACCAGCACCATCAGCAGGCTGCTCTTGCCCAGGCCGAACCACAGCAGCGCCAGCGGCAGCAGCGCGATCGCCGGCAGCGGGTTGAACATGGCCGTCAGGGTGTCGATCAGCTCGCGACCCGCCTTGCTGGAGACGGCCAGCCAGGTCAGCAGGAAGGAGCCGGCAACGCCGAGCACGAAGCCCTGGGTCAGCACCTGGAGCGAGACGCCGATGTAGCCCCACAGTTCGCCCGAGACGATGCCGGCGCCGAAGGCCTGGGCCGTCTGGACGGCGCCGGGCAGCAGCAGGTCGTTGTCGACCCAGCGGGCCGAGGCTTCCCAGGCGAGGGCGATGGCAAGGAGCATGGCGAGCTTGCGCAGCCAGGCGAGGTTGCGCGTCGCACTTCCCATTGTCTGGCCGGAAGATGGCGCAGACACCGGCGCGGCTGGCGCAGTATCGAGAATGTATTCAGGCCGGACTGGAGGAGTCATCATTGGCAAAGTCATCGGCAATTCGGATGGTGGTCGAACGCGTGGTCGGTTCCGCCGAGCGCGCGTTCAAGCGGCGCATGAACATCCCCGAACAACAAATCATGGATCCGCTGCGTCGCCGCCTGGAACTCGGCGCTGCCCGCGCTGGCCAGGCTGAACTGGTGGCTGTTGAGCTCCGCCCTCACCCTCCCCGGATGCGGCGACAGCAGCAGGATGCGGTTGCCCACCACCAGCGCTTCCTCGATCGAATGCGTCACGAACAGCATGGTGAAGCCGATCTCTTCCCACAAGGCCTGCAGCGCTTCCTGCATGCTGCGCCGCGTGAGCGCATCGAGCGCGGCGAAGGGCTCGTCCATCAGGAGGATGGCCGGCTGCATCGCCAGCGCGCGGGCGATCGCCACCCGCGCCTTCATGCCGCCCGACAGCGTGTGCGGATACGCATCGACAAAGCGCGCCAGCCCGACCTTGCCCAGCCAGTGGCGCGCCCGCTGGTCCGCCTCCTTGCGCTTCACGCCACCGGCCAGCATCGGGAACATCACGTTTTCGCGCACCGTCTTCCACGGAGGCAGCTGGTCGAACTCCTGGAACACGACGATGCGGTCCGGTCCCGGCCGGGTGATCGCCTGGCCGGCCAACGTCAGGCTGCCGGCCTGCGGCGCGATGAAGCCGCCGACGGCTTTCAACAGTGTCGACTTGCCGCAGCCGGACGGCCCCAGCAGCACGAAGCGGTCGCCGCGGTGCACGTCGAAACTCACGCCCTCGGTGGCGCGCACGATGCCGCGCTCGCCCTTGTATGCGAGCGTGACGTGCTCGACGCGCAGCAGCGGTTCGTTCTGGACCAGGTTCAGCGGACTCATGCTCGGCTCCTCAGCTTCCATCGCCCAGCGCCGGGTGGACGAAGAAATAATCGCGCCAGCTCGCCGGCCGGTTGCGAATGGCGCCCACCTCATGCAGGAACTGCGCCAGCACCAGCGTGTTCTGCGGCGCCACCTGGAACTGCACCTGCGGGTTCCTGATCACCTTCACCAGCAGCGCCCTGTCGATGTTGCCCTTGTTGACGCGCAGGTAGGCGTCGGCCGCCGCTTCCGGATTCCTGCTCGCCAGCAGGGCCGCCTCGCCAAGGGCGTCGATGAAGGCACGGTAGGTCTTCGGGTTTTCCTTGACGTATTTTTCGGTGGCATAGAGCACGGTCGCCGAGCTGGGGCCGCCCAGCACCTCATACGAATCGAGCACGATGCGCGCCCGTGGATTGCCGGCCAGTTCCTGCTCCTGAAACGGCGGGTTGCCGAAGTGGGCGTTCAGCTCGGTCTTGCCGGCGATGAGGGCGGCCGCCGCGTCCGGGTGCGGCACGGTCTGGGTGAGCGGGTCGAGCCTGCGGAATTCCGCCTTGCCCCACTGCTTCGCCGCCGCCATCTGCAGGATGCGCGCCTGCACCGACACCGTCACCGCCGGCAACGCGATCCGGTCCTTCTGACTGAAGTCGGCAATGGTCTTCACGGCCGGGTTGGTGCTGACGAGGTAGTACGGGAAGTTGCCGAGCGACGCGATGGCGCGCACGTTCTGGCGCCCGCGGGTCCGGTCCCAGATGGTGAACAGGGGACCGAGCCCGGCGCCGGCCACGTCGATCGAGCCGGACAGCAGCGCATCGTTGACGGCCGCGCCGCCCGACAGCTTGACCCAGTCCACAGCGATGTCGACGCCGTGCTTCCTGCCGTGCTTTTCGATCAGCTTCTGGTCCTGCGCCACGTTCAGCAGCAGGTAGACGACGCCGAACTGCTCGGCGATGCGGATCCTGCCTTCGGCCTGGGCCGTCCCGGATACCCCAAGGGCCAATGCCAGCGCCGCGGCAGCGAACTTCATGTTATCGATCATGGTGTTCTCCGGTTCAGAACGGGACGTCGCCCTCGATGGTGGTACGGTAGAGCTTGCGGCGCTGCTCCTGCGGGAAGGGCGTGGCCAGGTGCAGCAGCGAGCGGTTGTCCCAGAACACCAGGTCGTTTGGCCGCCACCCGTGGCGGTAGACGAATTCCGGCCGGGTGCTGTGCTCGAACAGGATGTCGAGCAGCGCGCGGCTGCGCTCGTCGGGCACGCCCAGCAGGCGCGTGGTGAAGTGCTCGCTGACGAACAGCGCGCGGCGTCCCGTCTCCGGATGGGTGCGCACCACCGGATGGACCGCCGGCACCACCTCGTCGATCTGCGCCTGGGTCAGCGCAGGCCGCCAGGGATTGCGCCGGCGCAGCTCTTCGTAGCGCGCGAGGTAACTGTGCTCGGCGCGCAGCCCGGCGATCTCGCGCTTGATCTTGCCCGGCAGCGCTTCATAGGCGGCGTGCTGGTTGGCAAACAGGGTATCCCCTCCCTCGGCCGGCAACTCCTGCGCGTGCAGCATCGAGCCCAGGCTCGGCACGGCTTTGTATGACAGGTCCGAATGCCAGAAGTGGCCGGCATCGCCCAGCCCGATCGGCTGGCCGTTCTCGCGGATGTTCGAGATCACCAGCACTTCCGGGTGCAGGGGTAGCTGGAACTGGCGCAGCACGTGGATCTGCAGGCGGCCGAAGCGGCGGCTGAAATCGACCTGCTGTTGCGGCGTGAAGGACTGCTCGCGGAACACCAGCACGTGATGCTCGAGGTGGGCGCGGTGCAGGCGGTCGAAATCGTCCTCGCTGAGCGGACGGGCAAGGTCGAGGCCGAGCACCTCGGCGCCGAGCGGCTGGTTGACCAGGGGGCGGATGTCGAAGTCCTGTCGGGTAGAATCGAGAGGCATGATGGTGAGCAATGAGTGAGTGGGCGGGAGTGGTCGTGTTTTCAGAATAGCCACGCCCAACATGCTCAACAACGAATCATTTCGACTAACTTCATGCAGTTTTTGCACGCCTTGGCCGGTCGCCGGCAGGCCCGCTGCGCGATTTGGATGCGCCCGGCATGGTTTTTTGCTAGCATTCGACAGTTTTCCTTACGGCATTCGCATTACACGCCCTTTCCAACGACGCATGGCCACAGACAAAGAACTCAACGACTTCCTCGAGAATGTCGAACGGCGTGCGTTCAAGCAGGCGGTCTATGCGGTACGCAAGGACGAGGCGGCCCTCGACATCGTGCAGGATGCGATGATCAAGCTGGCCGAGAAATACGGCGACAAGCCGGCAGCCGAGCTGCCCATGCTGTTCCAGCGCATTCTCCAGACGACCATCCTCGATTACTTCCGCCGAGAAAAGGTACGCAATACATGGATTAGCTTGTTCTCCGGCTTCAGCCGCCCGGAGGGAGACGACGAGGAGTTTGATATACTTTCCTCGTACGAAGCCGAGGAAGGGACGGCCGCCGCGGAATCGAGCGCAGACCAGTTCGAGCGTGCACAGACCTTGCAGATCATCGAACAGGAAGTAGAAAAGCTCCCACCGCGTCAACGGGAAGCCTTCCTCATGCGTTACTGGCAGGACATGGACGTGGCCGAGACGGCCGAAGCGATGGGGTGTTCGGAAGGGAGCGTCAAGACGCACTGCTCCCGCGCCACCCACGCTCTCGCCGCGGCGCTCAAGGCCAAGGGAATCAAGCTATGAACACGGACGACATCAACCTGGCGTACAAGGTACGCCATGCCCTGAACGAGAACCTCGACGCACTGCCGGCCTCGACGACCGAGCGGCTGGCCGCGGCGCGCGCGCGCGCCTTGTCTCGCAAGAAACCCGATGCTCCTCGCGCAGCGGCGCGCCAGGGCAAGCGTCCGCTGTTCGACTTCAGGTCGCTGTTCTCCAGCACGAACCTGGCGCGGCTGGGGGTCGTGGCGCCGATGCTGGCGCTGGTGATCGGCATGGGCGGCGTGTACCAGCACGAGCAGCAGCAGCGCCTGGCCGCCATGGCCGAGGCCGACGCGGCCGTGCTGGCCGACGAGCTGCCGCTGACGGCCTACCTCGACCACGGTTTCAACGCCTACGTGGAGTCGCAACAGCGCCAGCAATGACGAAGCCCGCTCCGAAGCCTCGCATCGCCGTTGTTGCAACTGCGGCAGCGGTCTTGATTGCCGGGGCCGCGACCTGGGCGGTCTACAACCGGTCCGACTCGACCGCGTCCGCGACGCGCGGCGCCGACGCGGCCGACGTTGCCGACGACGACGCCAAGCCGGCCGCCAAGACCCTCGACAGGCCGCTCTGGCGCCATCTGTCCGCCGCCCAGCAGGTGGCGCTCGCCCCGCTGCAGCCCGAGTGGGACCAGATGGAAGGCATGCGCAAGCGCCGCTGGCTGGAGCTGTCGCACCGCTTCGCCTCGATGAGCCCGGCCGAGCAGCAACGCATCCATGAGCGCATGCGCCAGTGGATGCGGCTGACGCCGGCCCAGCGCGAACTGGCCCGCGAAAACTACAACAAGACCCGCAAGCTCGATCCGGAACAGAAGGCTGCGACCTGGGAAAGCTACAAGCAGTTGTCCGAGGAAGAAAAGCGCAAGCTCGCGCGCTCGGGCACGGCGCGGCCGCAGGGCGCGCCGTCGATGCCGCACTCGCCGATCATCGCCGCGCCGACCAGCTGCCCGCCGGGCGCCATGCGCCGCGGTACCGCGTGCATCCTGCCGGAGCCGGCGCCCGCCACGCCCGCCGTAACCACCCCCGCATCGACCAGCCCCGCCGCCACGGCCCCGGCGGGCGTTGCGTCGACGCCGCCTGTCTCGGCCCCAGCCCCGGCGCCGGCACCCGGTTCGGCACCTGCATCCGCACCGGCACCCGCAACCGCCCCGGCAGCCGCGTCCGGTACGAGCGCCGCCCCTCCTCCATCCGCCGTCCAGTCCGCACCGAATGCAAGCAACTAAGCAAGCAACCGAGCAAGCACCCGAGCTGGCACCCAAGCAGGCAACAACGCAGGCCGGCAGGCCGGCGCCGGTCGCCACGCCAAGCATCCGCCGCCGCGTGACGGCCATGCTGTACGAAGGCCTGCTGCTGCTTGCCGTCGAGATGTTCGCGGTCGCGCTGTACATGCTGGTGACGTGGAACAGCCAGCATCCGGTAGCGAAGGAAGGCATGAAGGTCTACCTGTTGCTGGTGACGGCGGGCTATTTCATGTGGTCCTGGATCGACAGCGGACACACGCTGGCCATGAAGACCTGGCGCATCAAGGTGGTCAAGCCCGGCTGCGCCCGCGTGCCGTTCAGGACGGCGGCCCTGCGTTTCCTGCTGGCCTGGGGATGGTTCCTGCCGGCCCTTCTCGTGTGCTGGGCCTTCGAGCTGCACGGCAAGGGGCAGATCGCGGCGGCATTCCTGGTCGGGATCGCGGCCTGGGCGACGACGGCGCTGTTTGACAAGGACCGGCAATTCCTGCACGATCGCCTGGCCGGCACGCGCCTGATCTTCCTGCCCAAACCCTAGCGGCGTTGGCACGCCCGGATTTGCTGCGCGGCATTCGAACGCGGCAATGAAAGGAACAGGGGAATAATCGAAGGCTTCCAACCTGGATCCTGAAGAAAGGTGAACCATGAAGCTTTCGAACATCCGCGTCGTCATCATGGGCGCGTCGAGCGGCATCGGGGCGGCCACGGCCGTCGCATTCGCGCGCGAGGGTGCGCACCTGGTGCTGGGCGCACGGGGCAAGGAAGGCCTTGACGACGTCGCGCAGCGCTGCCGCCAGGCCGGCGGCCAGGCCGAGGCGCTGGTCGTGGACGCGCTTGATGCCGACGCGGTCGCGGCATTCGCGCGCAGGGCGCGCGCGATCCTGGGCCGGATCGACCTGTGGTTCAGCAGCGTCGGCAGCGGCGTGGTCGGCAAGTATGCCGAGGTGCCGATGGCCGACCACAGGCGCATCATCGAGACCAACCTCATCAGCCATATGAACGATGCCCACGCGGTGCTGCCGGTCTTCCTCGAGCAGGACCACGGCATCTGGGTCAACATGATCTCGGCCGGCGGCTTCGTCGCCTCGCCCTACGCCGCCGCCTACTCGGCCAGCAAGTATGGCCTGCGCGGCTTCAGCGAGGCCCTGCGCGCCGAACTGGGCAAGCGGCCCCGCATCCATGTCTGCGACGTGTATCCGACCTTCGTCGACACACCCGGATTGCGTCACGCGGCGAACTACACCGGCGCCAGGCTCTCCTATCCGCCGGGGGTCCTGAGGCCCGAAAAGGTGGCCGAGGCCATCGTCGACCTCGCGCGGCATCCGCGCGACTCCACGTCGCTGGGGGCGCCGGTCTCGGTGCTCAGGCTGGCCAACCTGGCCGTGCCCAACCTCATCGCATCAGGCATGAACCGTTTCCTGGATGCCTGGGCGAAGCGGGCCGAACCGGCAGCGGACACGCGCGGCGTGCTGTATGCCCCGCCGCGCGGCGCCAGCGGCATCCACAGCGGGCAGCGCCGGCCGGAGCAGCAGCACAACACGGCGCTCGTCGTCGGGGTGGCGGCGCTTGCGGCGGCGATCGGGATGCAACTCTGGCGCCGGAAGGACTGATCAGGAGGCGCGTGGCGAAGCCGGCCAATGTTGCATGCGTACGCTAGCGCATTCAGAACCGCTCATGGTCGAGCAGATACCGCCACTGCCCCGCCTGCAGCCCCGCCATCGGCACCCGCCCGATCCGGATGCGCCGCATCTCGACGATCTCCAGCCCCACTTCGCGGCACATGTGGTCGATCAGCCCCGGCCGCACGCCCTTGAGCGCGAAGCGCAGGCGGTGCTCGTTCTGCCAGCTTACCTTCATCGGCGCGATCGGCTTGCCGTTGAAGTTCAAGCCATGGTTCAGCAGCGCCAGCCCGCCTTCCTTGATGGTGCCGGTGACGTGGACGATGAATTCCTGCTCGACGCGCGCGCTTTCCTCCACCAGCTTGCGCACCACGCGGAAGTCCTGCGAGTAGATCACCAGCCCGCTCGCATCGGTCTCCAGCGGCGACGTCAGGGTGAGCTTGTGCAGGTGCCGCTTGAGCAAGCGCGGCTGGCCGTGGCCCTGGGCCAGCGCTTCCGGCCTCAAGCAGGCCAGCGCGGGTTCGCCGCGCGCGCCGACGCCGGAATGGAAGCCGGCCGGCTTGTGCAGCAGGATCGTCACCGGCGCCGGTTCCTCGGCGGTGGCGCCGGGCAGCAGGCGCACGTCCTGCGACGGCAGCACGCGCATGGCAGGGTCTTCGGCCACGTTGCCGTCGACGCTGACCCAGCCGCCGGCGATGTAGCGCTCGGCCTCCGCGCGCGAACAGCCCAGCTGGCTTGCCACGCGCTTGGCCAGGCGGACGCCTTCGTCGGGAGCGTCGTTCGTCATCTTGCCGGTCACTGGGCGCGCCAATCGGCGAAGAAGGCCTGGAACACCTCGACGGTGCGGGCCACGTCGGCAGCGGATACGTCCAGGTGCGTCACCAGGCGCATGCGCGGACCGACGGTGGCGCGGATGCGCGCGCGCGCCAGCGCCTCGCGCAGCGGCTCGCAGGCGGCAGCCGGGACGTCGATCCAGAAGATGTTGGTCTGCGGGGCGTGGACCTTCAGCGCCTCGATCTGCGACAGGCCCTGCGCCAATACTGCGGCATTGTCATGGTCCTCGGCCAGGCGCTGCACGTTGTGCTCGAGCGCGTAGTGCGCCGCGGCGGCCAGCACGCCGGCCTGGCGCATGCCGCCGCCCAGCATCTTGCGCCAGCGCTTGCCCTGCTCGATGAAGGCCTTCGGACCCAGCAGCACGGAGCCGACAGGCGCGCCCAGGCCCTTCGACAGGCAGACCGACACGGTATCGAAGCCCTTCACGGCCTCGCGCAGGCTGGTGCCGTTCTTGACGGCCGCGTTGCAGATGCGGGCGCCGTCGAGGTGGGTCGCCAGGCCCCTGCTGTGCGCGAAGTCGGTGGCCGCCTTCACGTAGTCCTGCGGCAGCACGCGGCCGCCGATCGTGTTTTCCAGCGCCAGCAGGCGGGTGCGCGCGAAGTGCATGTCGTCGGGCTTGATGTAGGCCTCGATGTCCGACAGCAGGATCGATCCGTCCGCCTGGTTGGCGATCGGCTGGGGCTGGATCGAGCCCAGCACCGCGGCGCCGCCGCCTTCATACTTGTAGGTGTGCGCTTCCTGGCCGACCAGGTACTCGTCGCCCCGGGCGCAATGGGCCATCAGGGCGATCAGGTTGGTCTGGGTGCCCGAGGGGGCGAACATGCCGGCCTCATAGCCGAACAGGTCGGCGGCATAGTCCTGCAGGCGGTTGACCGCCGGGTCGTCGCCGTACACGTCGTCGCCGACGTCGGCCGCGGCCATCGCGGCGCGCATCGCTTCCGACGGTTGGGTGACGGTGTCGCTGCGCAGGTCGATCCAGTGCTCGTTCTTGCTCATGTCGTTTTCAGTCCGTGGTCAGTCGGTTGCCAAAGGCGCGTCTTGCGCCGCTTGCGGGGTGTAGAAACGCTGCTTCATCTCGTCCAGGCCGAGCTCGGCCAGGACTTCCTGCAGGCGCTCGGCCGGACGGCGGCGCGGCAGGTTCTTGTAGGTGGCGACGATGAGCTCGTTCTTCATCGAGTGCTCCCAGCCCACCAGCTCGGTCACGGTCACCTGGTAGCCGTGCGCTTCCAGCTGCAGGCAGCGCAGCACGTTGGTGACCTGGCTGCCGAATTCGCGGGTATGGATCGGGTGGCGCCAGATCTCGGTCAGCGCGCTGCGGCCCAGATCCCTGCCCTTGTTCTTGCGCAAGACCGTGGCGACTTCGGCCTGGCAGCACGGCACCAGCACCATGTGCTTCGCCTTCTTCTTGAGGGCGAAGTCGATGGCGTCGTCGGTGGCCGTGTTACAGGCGTGCAGCGCGGTGACGATGTCGATCGTCGGCGGCAGCTTGCTCGAGGTCGTGGATTCCGCCACCGACAGCGGCAGGAAGGACATGCCGGTAAAGCCCAGGCGCGCCGCCAGCTCGGTCGACTTGCTGACCAGCTCTTCGCGGGTTTCGATGCCGTAGATGTGCGAGCCGTCGGCCAGGTCCTTGAAGAACAGGTCGTACAGGATGAAACCGAGATAGGACTTCCCTGCCCCATGGTCCACCAGCGAGACGCCGGGCTTTTCCGCCTGCACGTCCTTGAGCAGCGGCTCGATGAAGTTGTACAGGTGGTAGACCTGCTTGAGCTTGCGGCGGCTGTCCTGGTTCAGCTTGCCGTCGCGCGTGAGAATGTGCAGTTCCTTCAGCAGCTCGACCGACTGGCCGGGACGGACCTCGGGCGGAAGTTCGGGCGCTGTGGGCGCTGCCATGGGTTTGGGGGTGTGCTTAGCGTGCTTCATCGATCCATGCTGCCTGAATGGCTTCCAGTATGCGTTCGCCGCCGCGCGTGCGGTCGTCGTTGAACCCGTCGAGCCCGACGACCCAGTTGTGCAGGTCGACGAAGCGCACCGTGGCGGGGTCGACCTCCGGGTACCTCTCGTAGAGGGCTTCCGCGATGGCGGTGACGTCGGTCCACTTCATGGCAGCCTCCTGCTCGTTGCGTCCGGTGGCGTTCGGTGCGGTGAGTCTTTCGGTGACTACCCGGCGGCCTCAATGGCTCCTCCGTGGCTCCTCAGTGACTCCTCAGTGACTCTTCTCGGCCGCGTGGTTGATCGTGTACTTCGGGATTTCGACGACGAGGTCTTCGTCGGCGACGATGGCCTGGCACGACAGGCGCGAGTTCGGCTCCAGGCCCCAGGCCTTGTCCAGCATGTCTTCTTCTTTTTCTTCCTGCTCGTTGAGCGACTCGAAACCTTCGCGCACGATCACGTGGCAGGTGGTGCAGGCGCAGACGCGGTCGCAGGCGTGTTCGATCTCGATGTCGTTTTCCAGCAGCACGTCGCAGATCGACTTGCCGCTCGGGGATTCGAGCACGGCGCCGTCGGGGCAGAACACCGGATGGGGAAGGATGACGATTTGTGGCACTTGGGTTACCTCGTTGATTTTTCTATGTAACTGCCTCCGCACGTCGTTCCCGCGAAGGCGGGAACCCAATTTTTGCGTGCGCTAACGAAACGCGACCAACTTGGATTCCCGCCTATGCGGGAATGACGGTCTTGAGGCTCATGGTCGTAATTCGCGCCGGCGATCGGCCAGCCTTTTACACCTCGTCCAGCGACTTGCCGGCCAGCGCCTTGCGCACGCTCTTGTCCATGCGGCGCGCGGCGAATTCCTCGGTGCCCTTGGCGAGCGCCTGCACGGCCGCGTGCAGGCCGTCCTGGCGCTGGCCCGGCTCGAGCGCCGTGTCGTTCGAACGGTAGATCGCGTCGCGCACGCCGTGCACCAGCTTGGCCACCTCGTCCTGCTCCTCAATGCTCAGCAGGTCCGCATCCGCATCGAGGGCCGACTGCGTGGCCAGCAGGATGCGCTCGGCCTCGACCTGTTCTTCGCGCAGTGCGCGCATCTGCATGTCGCCCTGGGCCGCGCTGTACGAGTCCTGCAGCATGCGCGCCACCTCGTCGTCGCCCAGGCCATAGGACGGCTTGACGGTAATGGACGCTTCCACGCCCGAGCGCGTCTCGCGCGCCGACACCGACAGCAGGCCGTCCGCGTCCACCTGGTAGGTCACGCGGATGCGCGCGGCGCCCGCCGCCATCGGCGGAATGCCGCGCAGCTCGAAGCGTGCCAGCGAGCGGCAGTCGGAGACCAGCTCGCGCTCTCCCTGCACGACATGGACCGCCAATGCAGTTTGACCATCCTTGAAGGTGGTGAATTCCTGGGCGCGGGCGCATGGAATGGTCGAGTTGCGCGGAATGATCTTCTCGACCAGGCCGCCCATCGTCTCGATGCCGAGCGACAGCGGGGTCACGTCCAGCAGCAGCCAGTCGTCGCCCTCGGCGCGGTTGCCGGCCAGGAGGTTGGCCTGGATGGCGGCGCCCAGCGCCACCACCTTGTCCGGGTCGATGTTCGCGTGCGGGATGGTATGGAAGAACTCGCCCACCGCGCGGCGCACATGCGGCATGCGGGTGGCGCCGCCGACCATCACGACGCCGTCGACGTCCTCGACGCTCACATCGGCGTCGCGCATCGCCTTGCGGATCGCATTCATGGTCTTGGCAACCAGGTGCCTGGTGATCTCGGCGAAGGTGTGCGCGGTGATTTGCACCTGCACGATCTCGCCCGACTTCAGGATCGCCTCGACGGTGGTTTCGTCGTTGGTCGACAGCAGTTCCTTGGCCTGACGCGCCTTGACCATCAGCGTGGCCGTATCGTGCTCGGACAGCGGGGCCAGCCTGGCCTGCTCGACGATCCAGCAGAACAGGCGATGGTCGAAGTCGTCGCCGCCCAGGGCCGAATCGCCGCCGGTGGACAGCACTTCGAACACGCCCTTGGAAAGCTTGAGGATCGAGATGTCGAAGGTGCCGCCGCCGAGGTCGTAGACCGCGTAGATGCCTTCCTTGCCGTGGTCCAGGCCATAGGCGATGGCGGCGGCGGTCGGCTCGGACAGCAGGCGCAGCACGTTGATGCCGGCCAGCTGGGCGGCGTCCTTGGTGGCCTGGCGCTGGGCGTCGTCGAAATAGGCCGGCACGGTGATCACGGCGCCGACCAGCTCGTCGCCGAGCGAATCCTCGGCGCGCTGGCGCAGCGTGGCCAGGATCTGGGCCGAGGTCTCGACCGGGCTCTTCACGCCGGCGACGGTATTGATCTGGACCATGCCGGGACCGTCGACGAAATCGTAGGGCAGGTTCTCGGCGTGGGCGATGTCGGCCAAAGCCCGGCCCATGAAGCGCTTGACCGAGACGATGGTGTTCTTCGGGTCGGTGGTCTGGTGGGCCTGGGCCTTGTAGCCGATATTGGCATGGCCGTTCGGCAGGTAACGCACGACCGAGGGCAGCAGCGCACGGCCGTCCTCGTCGCTCAGCACTTCCGGAATGCTGCTCCGCACGGTCGCAACCAGCGAGTTGGTGGTGCCCAGGTCGATGCCGACCGCCAGGCGGTGCTGGTGGGGGGCGGTGGACATGCCTGGTTCGGCGATTTGGAGAAGTGCCATTGTCGTGTTACCTGTTTGTTGTTCTTGTAGGGTGGGCGGCTCTGCCGCCCACGCGTTCAACTGACGGATTCGCCGTCGAAATGCATACTCTATTTGGACGCGTGGGCGGGAGACCCGCCCACCCTACGTACCGCGATCATTCGATGTTTACCGCTTACGCGTCCAACGCCTCGAATGCGTACTGTACCTCTTCCCCGAATTTATCGAGGAACATCATGGCGCGCACGGTCTGCGCCGCCCCATGATAATCGCCGCCGTCGAGCTGCCTGCCGACCTGTTCCAGCATCGCCTTGCGCTCGCGCCGCACCTGCGCATCGAGCTCGTCCAGGGCGCCCGCATCCTTCGCCGCGCGCGCATCCTCGAGCGCCTCGCGCCATTCCATCTGCTGCATCAGGAAGGCGGCCGGCATGGCGGTGTTCGACTCGGTCTGCAAATCGACGCCGTTGATCTCGCAAAGATACTGCGCGCGCTTTTGCGGGTTGCGCAGGGTTGCATAGGCCTCGTTGGCGCGGGTGGCCCACTGCATCGCCACGCGCTTCTCGGTGTCGGAGGCGTTGACGAAGCGGTCCGGGTGCACGCGGCCCTGGATTTCGCGGAAGGCCGCGTCCAGCGCGGCCTGGTCAACCGCGAACGTGGCCGGCAGCTGGAACAGCTCGAAGTGCGTCTGCTTCATGTCAGATACGGAAGCTTTCGCCGCAGCCGCAGTTGTCCTTGACGTTCGGGTTGTTGAAGCGGAAGCCTTCGTTCAGGCCTTCGCGCGCGAAGTCCAGTTCGGTGCCGTCGATGTACGGCAGGCTCTTCGGATCCACGAAGACCTTCACGCCGTGCGATTCGAAGACATTGTCTTCGTTCGAGGCTTCGTCGACGTACTCGAGCTTGTAAGCCAGGCCGGAGCAACCGGTCGTGCGCACACCGAAGCGCAAGCCGAGGCCCTTGCCCCGGCGTTCGAGGTAACGGTTGACGTGCTTCGCGGCTTTTTCAGTCAGGGTGATTGCCATAAGGCTTGCTCCAGTTTCTGTCTAACTCAGTTGCTACCAGTTACGCCTTTTCGGCGTGCTTGCTCTTGTAGTCGGCCACGGCGGCCTTGATCGCGTCTTCTGCCAGGATCGAGCAGTGGATCTTGACCGGCGGCAGCGCCAGCTCTTCGGCGATCTGGGTGTTCTTGATCGCCAGCGCCTCGTCCAGGCTCTTGCCCTTGACCCACTCGGTCACGAGCGAGCTGGAGGCGATGGCCGAACCGCAGCCGTAGGTCTTGAACTTCGCGTCTTCGATCAGGCCCTGGTCGTTGACCTTGATCTGCAGCTTCATCACGTCGCCGCAGGCCGGTGCGCCGACCATGCCGGTGCCCACTGCTTCGTCGCCCTTGTCGAAAGCGCCGACGTTGCGCGGGTTTTCGTAGTGGTCCAGTACTTTGTCCGAATATGCCATTTTATGCTCCTAGAATTCCGTGATTAATGGGCTG
This sequence comes from Massilia consociata, assembly GCF_042432755.1. NCBI lineage: Bacteria > Pseudomonadati > Pseudomonadota > Betaproteobacteria > Burkholderiales > Oxalobacteraceae > Massilia > Massilia consociata. The sequence goes on along the minus strand of NZ_JBHLWP010000017.1, from coordinate 48,150 downwards.
CCCATTGGATCGAATTGAGATCGATGCCTTCCTTGAACATGTCCCACAGCGGCGACAGTTCGCGCAGTTTGCCGACCTTCGACTTCAGCAGTTCGATGGTGAAATCGATGTCCTGCTCGGTCGTGAAGCGGCCGATGGTGAAACGGATCGAGCTGTGCGCCAGCTCGTCGCTGCGGCCCAGGGCGCGCAGCACGTAGGACGGCTCCAGGCTGGCCGAGGTGCAGGCCGAACCCGAGGACACGGCGATGTCCTTGATCGCCATGATCAAGGACTCGCCCTCGACATAGTTGAACGAGACGTTCAGGTTGTGCGGGACGCGGTGCTCCATGTCGCCGTTGATGTAGACCTCTTCGATCTCCAGCAGGCCCTTGGCCAGGCGGTCGCGCAGCACCTTCACGTGCACCAGTTCGGCGTCCATCTCTTCCCTGGCGATGCGGAAGGCTTCGCCCATGCCGACGATCTGGTGGGTTGGCAGCGTGCCCGAACGCAGGCCGCGCTCGTGGCCGCCGCCGTGCATCTGGGCTTCCAGGCGCACGCGCGGCTTGCGGCGCACGTACAGGGCGCCAACGCCCTTCGGGCCGTAGACCTTGTGCGCGGTGAAGGTCATCAGGTCGACCTTGCTGCTTTCCAGGTTGATGTGGACCTTGCCGACGGCTTGCGCGGCGTCGCAGTGGAAGATGATGCCCTTCGAGCGGCACAGCGCGCCGATCTCGTCGATCGGCTGGATCACACCGATCTCGTTGTTGACCAGCATGACCGAGACCAGGATGGTGTCCGGACGGATCGCCGCTTCCAGCTGTTCGATGGTGATCAGGCCATTGTCCTGCGGCTCGAGGTAGGTGGCTTCGAAGCCGACACGCTCGAGTTCGCGCACGGTGTCCAGCACCGACTTGTGCTCGGTCTTGACCGTGATGATGTGCTTGCCCTTGGTCTTGTAGAACTGGGCGGCACCCTTCAGGGCCAGGTTGTTCGATTCGGTCGCGCCCGAGGTCCAGATGATCTCGCGCGGGTCGGCGCCCACGATGGCGGCGACGTTGGCGCGCGCTTCCTCGACGGCGGCTTCCGCGGTCCAGCCGTACATGTGGCTGCGCGAAGCCGGGTTGCCGAACTGCTCGCGCAGGTAGGGGATCATCTTGTCGGCCACGCGCGGATCGACCGGGGTGGTCGCCGAGTAGTCCATGTAGATGGGGAAATGCGGCGCAGTCACGAAGCTCTGCTCGATTTTTTTGTCCAAAGGCGCGTTCATCAGTTCACTCCGGTTTCAATTTTTGCGGTGGCGTTGGCGCCGGCGGTGCGGTGCACCACCACGACGTTCTGTTCTTTCTGCTTCTGCTGGTCGACCAGGTCTTGCAGCGAGACCGAATCGAGGTAGTCGACCATCTTGGCGTTGAGCGTGGTCCACAGTTCGTGGGTCATGCAACGGGTGCCGGAAGCAGCGTCGGCGCCGTGACAATTTTCTTTGCCGCCACACTGGGTGGCGTCCAGCGGCTCGTCGACCGCGATGATGATGTCGGCAACCGTGACCTTGTCCGCCGGACGGGCCAGGCTGTAGCCGCCGCCGGGGCCGCGGATCGACTCGACGATCTCGTGGCGGCGCAGCTTGCCGAACAGTTGCTCCAGGTACGACAGCGAAATGGCCTGGCGCTGGCTGATGCCCGACAGCGTGACCGGACCATTGCCCTGGCGCAGGGCAAGATCGATCATTGCGGTAACAGCAAAACGGCCTTTGGTGGTCAGACGCATCACAACCCCGGTTAGTGTAAAATATTGCTTTTGTTCAATCACCGGGTGCAGCGCAGCATGTCAACGCTTGCAGCGGCCTTGCCGAATAACCCGATTACCTGAACGATTTAGTCAAGTATAGCAAATCTTGACCGGCTTGTCTCGGAGCCCCCCAAAACGCCCGGGGCCACCGAAGCCCCCCCTCCCCCGTCTTTTCCCCGCTTTTCCGCGTCCCGCGCTTTATTGCAAGCGCAGCAATTCCATCGGCCCGAACAGTTCCTGCATGCCCTTGTGCCGGATGAAGGACAGGTTGTACGGGTGCTCGGCCAGGATCTGCGGCAACTGCCGTGCCTCCGGCAGGCGCTGGAGCTGCTCTGCGATCTTTCCCCACAACACTAGCGTCGGCGGCGGCGCCTGCCTGGCCAGCGCGGCCAGCACCGTCTGCAGGAAGGGTTGCCAGGCACGCGCATCGACGGCCGGCGCCACATGCTTGCGGAACACGAGCGCCGCGTTCAGCAGCAGGAAGCCGTGGCGGTGCAGGTTGTCCTGCAACTGCGCCAGGGTCTGGATCGAGCTTGAACCGCTCGCGCGCGCCGCCTGCGCCACCGGGGCCAGCGCGCTGCCACCGGTGCTCTCGGGCTGCAATCGTCCATCCGCCACCAGCAACATCTTCATGAAGTTGCGCAGCGAGGTGGCGCGGTTGACCGGCTTCGACAGGCCGGTCTCGCTCCACAACTCTCCCACCGCCCCGTCCATGAAGCACACGCCGGTGGCGCTCTCGGCGCGCGGATACGGCCCCTCGCCCACCAGCACATGGCGCACCTGTTGCAGCGACTGGGCGAAGGCGGCGAAGATGCGCCCTTCGGTCGGCAGGTAGTCGTCGACGGCCAGCGCCGGCAGGTAGTCGGGGCTGGCGGCGGCGACGGCCTGCAGGCCGGCTTCCAGGATCGGCCGCCAGGAGGCGTCGGCGCGGTCGAGCGCAGCCAGGATGGGTTCGGGAATATGGTGGTCGGACATAGTGGAAAGGCAAGGCGAAGGGAGGCGCGATTGTAACGCAGCAGCCTTCAGCGTCGCGTGTCGTGGTTGCCTGGCGGGGGCTTGTTCCACTGGTCAATCTAGCGTCCGCCTTTGGCATTTCAAGGCATGATTTTTCCGCTGCCTTTGCGTGCAACGCCGGGGCCTTCGACCAACCCAACCATGCAGGAGGATGTATGCAAACCGTTCGTGAAGTGATGACACCCGATGTGCAAACGATCTCGCCGAAGGAAACCGTGCAGCGCGCGGCCCAGCTGATGGATGAGCTGAATGTCGGCGCCATTCCTGTCTGCGACGGCGACCAGCTGGTGGGCATGATCACCGATCGCGACATCACGGTGCGCTCGGTGGCCGCCGGCCAGTCGCCGGACCAGGCTTTTGTCGGCGACGTGATGAGCACCGACGTGCGCACCTGCTACAGCAACCAGGACATCGACGAGGTGCTGGGCACCATGGGCGACGTGCAGATCCGGCGCGTGCCGGTGATCGACGAGCAGTCGAAGCAGCTGGTGGGCATCGTGTCGCTGGGCGATCTGGCAACCAAGTCCTCGTCCGACGCGGCCGAGCAGGCGCTGGACGAGATTTCGACGCCGTCGGAGCCGGACCGGTCGGAGACGCGGCATTGATGTTTTTTATGTAGCTCCCGGATGAGCTGGCAGCTGCGGTACGGGTGGGTCCCCGCATGCGCGGGGACGACGGTCTTCAGGTTAGCGGAAGAATGGTGCAGTCGTGATTCCGGCTACTTCCTCGAGCACGTCGTTCCCGCGCAGGCGGGAACCCAATTCTTGAATGCTGCCGAGCCGTCGAACCCTCACTCCGCATCCGGCTGCTGCGACGGATGCGCCGCCTTGAACGCCGGCAAATCCACGCACAGGTCATTGATGCGCGCGATCGTCGGATACGCCGTCACGTCGATGTCGAAGCGCTTGGCATTGAACACCTGCGGCACCAGGAAGCAGTCGGCGATGGTCGGGCTGTCGCCGTGGCAGAAGGTGCCGGTACCCGGGTTGCGCGCCAGGTGGGCTTCCAGCGAGCGGAAGCCTTCGATGATCCAGTGGCGGTACCAGTCGGTCTTGGCCTGCTCGTCCTGGCCCAGGTGTTTCACCAGGTACTTCAGCACGCGCAGGTTGTTGACCGGGTGGATGTCGCAGCCGATGATCTGCGCCAGCTCGCGCACGCGGGCGCGTCCTACCAAGTCCTGCGGCAGCAGCGGCGTTGCGGGATAAGCCTCTTCCAGGTATTCCAGGATCGCCATCGACTGGCTCAGGACGATCGCATCGTCCTGGAGGGCCGGCACCAGAGCGCTCGGGTTGACGGCCAGGTATTCCTGCGCCAGGTGCTGGCCGCCGTCGCGCAACAGGTGCACCGGCACCGCCTCGTAGGCCAGGCCCTTCAGGTTCAGCGCGATGCGCACCCGGTACGCGGCCGAGCTGCGGAAATAGGTGTAGAGCTTCATGCCGGTTTCCTTTCTTCCTTCCGGTGCACGTCCTTCCGGTGATACTGCGCCACTTCCTGGTCGATGGCGCCGAAGATGCTGGCGCCGTCCTTGTCGACCATTTCGATGCGCACCGTATCGCCATACGCCAGGTACGGCGTCGCCGGCTTGCCCTGCTCGATGGTCTCGTACATGCGCACCTCGGCCAGGCAGCAGTAGCCGACGCCGCCGTTGGCGATGCTCGAACCGTGCAGGCTGCCCTGCTTGTTCGACACCGTGCCCGAGCCGACGATGCTGCCGGCGCCCAGCTCGCGCGTCGTAGCCGCGTGCGCGACCAGTTGCGCGAAGCTGAAGGTCATGTCCTCGCCGGCGTTGGGGCGGCCGAAGGGCTGGTCGTTGAGCGTCACCAGCAGCGGCAGGTGCAGCTTGGAATCGACCCAGGCCTCGCCCAGCTCGTCCGGCGTGACCGCCACCGGCGAGAAGGCGCTGGCCGGCTTGGACTGGTAGAAGCCGAAGCCCTTGGCCAGCTCGTTGGGGATCAGGTTGCGCAGCGAGACGTCGTTCACCAGCATGACCAGGCGGATCGACGCGGCCGCCTCCTCGACGCTGGCGCCCATCGGCACGTCGCCGGTGATGACCGCCACCTCGGCTTCCAGGTCCACGCCCCACTCTTCCGACAGCACGGCGATCGGGTCGCAAGGGCCGACGAAGGCGTCCGAGCCGCCCTGGTACATCAGCGGGTCGCTGTAGAAGGATGCCGGCACCTCGGCATTGCGCGCCTTGCGCACCAGCTCGACGTGGTTGATGTAGGCCGAGCCGTCGCACCACTGGTAGGCGCGCGGCAGCGGCGAATGGCACTCCTCTTCGAGGAAGGACTCGGCCCGGTCGGCGGTCCCCAGGTTCAGGCGCTCGTAGATCTTCTTCAGCTGGGGCGCGGTCTCTTCCCAGTGGTCCAGCGCGTACTGCATGGTCGGCGCGATCTTCGGGACAGCCTGGCAGGTCACCAGGTCGCGGCTGACGACGACCAGGGTGCCGTCGCGGCCGCCATGCTTGAGCGTAGCGAGTTTCATTGCGTTTCCTTCAGGAGTGATGACTTTCCGCCATTACAATCGAAAACGAACTATCATACAAACAGTATTTTTCACCGCATTTATCGGACTATCTTATGAATCGCGCATCATGAACCCGACATTGCGCCAGATGCGCGCCTTCGTCGCGGTGGCCAGGACGGGTAACTTTACGCTTGCCGCGCAAGCCATGCACGTGACGCAGTCCGCGCTCTCCGGTTTGATCAAGGAGCTCGAACAGACCCTGGGCGCCAGGCTCGTCGACCGCAGCACGCGCCGGATCTTCCTGACCGACATCGGCACCGAGCTTTATCCGCTGTTCAGCCAGATGATCGACGACCTCGACGGCGCGCTGGCGAACGTGGCCGAGCACACCTCGCTGAAGAAAGGCGTGGTGCGCGTCGCGGCGCCGCAGCTGATGTCGTGCACGCTGCTGCCGGAAGCGATCGCCGCCTACCGCGCGCAGTACCCGGACATCGACGTGCGCCTGGGCGACACCGGGGTGGAAAACGTGATCACGCGCGTGCTGTCGGGCGAGGCCGACTTCGGCGTCGGCCCCGAGCGCGAGCCAGCCCCGCCGCTGCACGCGCAACAGCTGTTCGAGATGCCGTTCGCGCTGGTGTTCCCCAAGGGGCACGAGCTGGAGGAGCAGGCGCGCGTGACCTGGCACGACGTGGCGCGCTACCCGCTCATCTCGCTGCAGGGCCAGTTCACCGAGCGCCTGCTCGACGACGTCCACGCCTCGCTGCATGGCTTGCAACGCGAGGTCCCGGTGAAGCCGGCCAACGAAGTGACCTTCATGACCACCGCGCTGGCGATGGCCGCCGCCGGGCTGGGCGTCACGGTGTGCCTGCCCTACGCCGCGCCGCTGGTGAGCCTGTACGGCCTCGTCATGCGTCCGCTGGAACAACCGGTGCTGACCCGCCGTTTCTTCGTCTACACGCGTCCCGGCCGCTCGCTGTCGCCCGCCACCGAAAGCTTCATCGGCTTCCTGCACGCTTTCGTGAGGCAGGCACGAGGCTAGCAGCCGCGCTACAATCCGGTGCATCGCCTACCGCAGCCGTCACCGCGCAGTTTTTACCAATGTCCCACAACACCATCGAGATCAACCGCTTGATGAACCGTTTCGACAGCCACGACAGCGTCTGGCTGTTCGGTTACGGTTCACTGATCTTCAAGGCCGACTTCCCCTTCATCGAACACCGCCCCGCTTCCATCTCGGGCTGGAGCCGCCGCTTCTGGCAGGGCTCGCACGACCACCGCGGCACCGAGAGCGCCCCGGGCCGGGTCGTGACCCTGGTGCCGGAGACCGGCGCCACCTGCCACGGCATGGCCTACCTCGTCACGCCCGAGGAATTCGCCCACCTCGACCACCGCGAGAAGAACGGCTACCTGCGCCTGGCCACCGACATCACCTTCGAGGACGGCACCGCCGCCGAGGGCATCGTCTACATTGCCACGCAGGAGAATGCCGCCTTCCTCGGTCCGGCCAGCGAGCGCGACATCGCGCGCCAGATCGCCACGGCGCGCGGCCCCAGCGGCCCCAACAGCGAATACCTGCTGGAGCTGGCCAGGGCGCTGCGCGAACTGGGCAAGCCGGACGCGCACGTGTTCGAGATCGAGCGGCACCTGGACGACTTCATCCGCGTGGCCTGAGCGGCGCGGCAGGCGCCAGCCGGGTTCAGCCCTTGCAGTCGCCGATCCGCGTCATGCGCTGCACGGTCCTGTATTCCTGCACCGGCCCGGCGCCGCTCTTCATCGCCGCCGCCGGCAGCGCCGCCTTCTGGTGCTTCTGCAGCTCGGCTTCGAGGCCTTTCGACTCTTCCAGGAAGGCGCGCGCTTCGGCGCGCTCCTCTGCCGTGCCCTCCTTCGCCATCTTCTCGGCAGCCCTGCGCATCGCCAGCAGGCCGCCGGCGGTGTCGGCCACGCTCGGCGCGCCGGTCATCGTGGTGTGGGCCGTGGTCTCCCAGGTACGGGCATCGATGCGGCGGATGCGCGTCTCGACCTTGCCCCACGGGCAGCTGCTGGACGAGACCATGCTGTCGCCGACGACCTGTCCCTTGCCGGCGCTGCAGCCGTCGATCTGCATCCCTTGCGGCAGGCTGCCAGCCTTGACCGGGCGGATGCACACCTGTTGCGGACCGTCGCCCGGCGTGGCAAAGCTGCCTGCCACGCCGTCGATGCGGCGATAGCTGGTATTGCCTGCGCCGGTGGCGGCATCGACCGCGGTGCGCGACTGCGCCTTGCCGGCCGGGTTGTGCGCCGTGCTGTCCTGGCGCGTCTCGATCTTGTACAGGCCCGGCGCCGGGAAGAAGCGGGGATCGGGCGCGCCCGCTGCGCTTGCGCCTGCGCTGGCCAGGGCCAGGGCCAGCCCGGCGATCATGGTATGACTTGCTTTCATCTGCTCGTTCTCCTTGTTCTTCCAGCTGCTAGCGCAGCACCAGCTCGACGCGGCGGTTGCGCGCGCGGCTGTCTTCGCTCTGGTTCGATGCGACCGGCGCCAGGCTGGCCACGCCGCGCGCCGTCATGCGGTTGGCGGCAACGCCGAAACGGCTGGCCAGCGCGTCGGCAACGGCCTGCGCGCGGCGCTGCGACAGGCCCATGTTGTTCTCGAAATCCCCCTGGTTGTCGGTGTGCCCGACGATGAACACCTTCGCGCCGGGCGCATCGGCCAGCGCTTTCGCCATCTGCTTGAGCTGTTCGTCCGAATCGGCGCGCAGCGACGCCTTGTTGGTGTCGAACAGCACGCCATACAGGGCGATCCTGCCGTCGCGCTTGAGCGCGTCGCCGATGGCGTTGGCATCGACCGTGACCTTGCCGGTCTGGACCGTCGCCGGCTCGATGACCTGCACGAACTGGCGCACCCGCTTTTCGTAGGGAGGCGACAGATTCGAGAGCGAGGTCGCCACCTGCACGCGCTGGAAGCCGCTGCCGGCCGGCTTGCGCGCACTGATCAGGTAGAACCCCTGCTGGTTGCCGCTGTTGAAGATGCTGCGCACGAGCGCATCGGACTCGGTCCACTTGGCCGCCTCGGGCAGGCCGGCCACCAGCGGCTGGGTGCCGTCCTGGCGGCATTTCGCTTCCTCGCAGGCGTAGGCGATCTGGTAGCCGGCCGCTTCCAGCGCCTGCCGGTAGTTGCGGTAGATCTCGAGCGGCGACGTACCGACCGGGCTCCAGTAGAAGCGGTTGCTGATCTTACCCTCGGCAGCGCGCACTACGGGCTTGCCCTTGTCCGCCTCGACCACCTGCGCGCTGCCGACCGATTCCTCGCCGAAGGCATACAGGATCGACCCCTGGTAACGCGACAGCACCGGCGTATCGGCTCCGCCCGGCGCGTTGCGCAACTGCTGCGCCGTGACCGGCGCCGGTGCTGCCAGGACCAAGCCCAGGGCCATGGCCGCGGACAGCGCGGCGGCAGCCCGGCGCGGACTAGTTGGCCATGCGCGTGCGCTGGAGTTCTGCGCCGAGGGACTCGATGTTCTGCTGATGTGCATGCAATACCTCTTTCAATTGTTTCAGTACGGCCCCGACGTGTGGTTGCGAGCGCGCCGCCTGCTCGGCCTGGGCCAGTGTCTTCGTCGCGGCTTCAAACTTCTTCATCTCCGTCTCCAGCTCCTGGCGCAGGATGGCCTCGCGCTCGCGATCGCGGGCACCCTGTTCGGCGGCGCTGATCTGGAAGCGGGCATCGGATACAGGGGCGCCCGGCGACGCGGCCGGGGTGCCTGCACCTGCGACAGGCCGCGCCGGCGTGCGCGACGCGGCCGGGGCCGGCCGTGGCGCCGCCCGGTTCTGGATGATCTCGACGCCCTGCGCATCGACATAGCGCTGGGCCGGCACATCCTGGGCGCAGGCGGCTGCCGCCAGGCTCATCAGCGCGGTCATGATAACGTACTTGTTCATAGGTTCGATTCGTAGAATGGCGATTGCATCCGCACGAACGCTTCGCTGCGGATCTCGATGCGCGGCCCGCGAAACGCCGGATTGAAACAGGCCGGACGCGGTACCGTGGTGCCACCGGTGCCGAACGGATCGGACATGCCGTTGGCCGACAGCGCCGGGTCCAGCGGCGTGAGCGCGTTGGCCGCCGCATGGATCACCCGGTCGACCACGGGAACGATCAGCCGGAAGCAGTAGGTCACGCGAAGGTGCAGCAGGTTGGCGTCCTGGACGGAGATGCGCGAAGCCCCGCCCGGCGCAGTGCTGCGGTAGTTCAGCGTGTCGTTCGGCAGCTCGCGCCCGCCCGTGCCGTCAAGCCGGGCGCGCCCGAAATCCGTGATCGCCGCGCGGGTCGGGTTCAGCACGTCGAGCGCCGCCATGTTGGCCAGCGCGGCCGTCTCGACCCTTGCCTTGAGCACGGCCTGCGCGTAGCCCGCCGCCGAAGCTTCGCTGGCGAACAGCGGCGCCAGCCCGTCCGCGAGCGCCTGCCGCATCTCCCCGCGGTCGCCGTTATGCAGCGCCCCGGCGCGTGCCGCCAGCATGGCCGCATGGTTGAGCGTTGCGCGCGCCTGGTAGATCAGCGCGAACTGGACCAGCCCGAACAGCAGCAGGATCAGGAGCGGCAAGGCGATCAGGAACTCGGTCATGGCCTGCCCCGCCGCACGCGGCAACGCCTTCATCGCCCCTCCCCGCCCGGAAGCGCCAGCGTGCAGCCGGGCCGGATGCCGCAGGCGGCTGCGCTGCCGGCGGCCAGCTCGAGCACCGAACGGGCGCGCCAGTGTCCGTCCATGCGGCGCGGCGCCAGCGCGGCACTGACCTTCAGCACCCGGTTGCGGCGGTCGAGATAGACCACGTCGATCGGGTAGCGCATGCCGAAGGTATGGATCATGCCGCAGTGCGGCAACAGCATGCCCTGGCGCGGGCCGAGGGCCGCCCGGCCGAGCAGGCCGCGCATCCGCTCCAGGGTCGAGGCGGCCATCATCAGTTCGAGCCGCTCTGCGCCGCCGGGCGCGGAGATTTCCAGGATCAGGTGTCGCATCGCCCGCTCCTCAGAACGCACCCGACTGCATGAACTTCACCGCGATCGGGAACATCAGCACCACGAAGGTCACGGGGAAGATGAACGCCACCAGCGGGAAGATCAGCTTGACCGGCGCCTCCATCGCCAGCTTCTCGGCCAGCTGGAAGCGTTCGATGCGGCGCTGGTCGGCCTGGGCGCGGAAGGTCGGTCCCAGGCTGGCGCCCATGCGCTCGGCCTGGATCACGGCATTGATGAAGCTCGTCACCTGCGGCACCTTCAGCCGTTCGTCCATCCGGCGCAGCGCCTCGGCCCGAGTCAGGCCCGAGCGCAGGTCGCGCAGCACGAACGCGAACTCGTTCTTCAATGGGCCTTCCGGGCCCTTGGCCACCGCCTGGCCGATCGCCCCGGCCATGTTCAGGCCGGCTTCCACGCCCATCGTCAGGAAGTCGAGGTAGGCCGGCAGCGCCTTGACGACCATCTTCTGGCGGCGCTTGAGCGTGTCCTTGAGCCACACGCGCGGATACACGAAGCCGAACAATGCCGCGCAGGCGATCCAGAAGCCGTTGCCTTCCTGCCCGGCGAGCGGCAGCGCGATCGCCGCCAGCAGCGCGAAGCCGGCCAGCGAGACCAGGCACAGGGCGATGAACTGGGTCGGACTCATCAGGTAGAGCAGCCCGGACAGGCGCAGGCTGTCGGCCGGGCCGCGCGTGAGGCGCGCCGGCAGGCGCTGGCACACGTGGTAGTCGACGATCCGCAGCAGCGGCCACAGCAGGCGCAGGCCGCGCGGCAGCGGGTCGAGGTATTCGCGGTCTTCGTCCGGCACCTCTTCGGTCAGGCGCACGGCGCTGTAGACGACGGTGGCGGCGAACAGCACGAAAACGACGCCGACCAGGAGTGCAATCAGGATCTGTTGCATGGTTCCTCACACATCGATATTGGTGATCTTGCTGATGAAGTGGTAGCCGACCGCGACCGCCAGCAAGATGAAAGCCAGCGTGCACCAGCCGTACCATTCGGTAAACAGCGGCTGCATCGCTTCGGGCTCCATCACGCGCAGGATCATGACCAGGAACAGCGGCAGCGCCGACATCACCAGTCCCTGCATCTTGCCCTGCGCGGTCAGGCTGCGGATCTTGCCTTCCATCTGGAGCCTGGCGCGGATGGTGCGAGCCACCGATTCCAGCGTCTCGGCAAGGTTGGCACCGACCTCGCGCGCCAGCGCCATGCCCGAGGTGACCATCAACAGGTCGGGCAGCGGCACCCGGCGCTCCAGGTTCTGCAGCGCGACGCCGAAGTCGGTGCCCAGGCGCAGTTCGCGCAGCAGCAGCTCGAACTCCTGCGACACCGGCGGCTTGCCCTCGGCGGCCACGCTCTCGAGTGCGATCATCATGCTGGCGCCGGCCCGCAGGGCGCCGGTCAGCATCAGCAGCGCGTCAGGCAGCTGCTGCTCGAACTCGCGCAGCCGGCGCCGCGCGATGTAGCGCACCACGTAGCGCGGCGCGACGAAGGCCAGCGCCATGCAGGCGCCCACCAGCAGCAGGTTGGCCGTGGCGAACCAGGCCAGCACGGGCAGCAGGATCAGCACCGCCAGGTTGATCACCATGATGCGATTGCTGTCGGTGAAGATGAACATGCCTTCGAGTTCGGTCGCCGCCGACACGGCAGTGCGCTCCTGGCGCCGTGCGAACCAGCGGCTGCCGAAATGCAGCGTCATCCAGATCAGGACGAAGCCGCCGGCGAACAGGACGCCCAGCAGGGCCATGGTATCGTTCATGCTACCGCCTTTCGCACCGGAGACTGGGCCATCGACGGCTCGCGCCCGAAGATCGACATGTCGACTTCGATTCCACGGCGCGCCAGGTCCTGGTAGAACTCCGGCACGTGCCCGGTCGGCAGGCAGCGCCCGCGCACCTTGCCTGCCGGCGTGAAGCCGTCCTGCTCGAAGCGAAAAATGTCCTGCATGCTGATCACGCTGTGCTCGATGCCGGTGACTTCGGTGATATGGGTCACGCGCCGCGTACCGCACGAGAAGCGGGTCTGCTGCACGATCAGGTTGACCGCCGAGCAGATCTGTTCGCGAATCGCCTGCATCGGGATATCCAGCCCGCTCATCAATGTCATCACCTCCAGGCGCGACAGGCAGTCGCGCGGGTTGTTGGCGTGCGCCGTGGTGAGCGAACCGTCGTGGCCGGTGTTCATCGCCTGCAGCATGTCCAGCGCTTCGCCCCCGCGGCACTCGCCGACGACGATCCGGTCGGGACGCATCCGCAGGCAGTTCTTGACCAGGTCGCGGATGGTGACTGCGCCGCGCCCCTCGATATTCGCCGGCCGCGCTTCCAGCGACACCAGGTTCGGTTGCGACAGCTGCAGTTCGGCCGCGTCTTCCACGGTCACGATACGCTCGTCGTCGGGGATGAAGCCGGACAACACGTTGAGCAGCGTGGTCTTGCCGGAGCCGGTACCGCCCGAGATCACGATGTTGGCGCGGCGCTCCACCGCCACCTTCAGGAACTCGGTCATCTCGCGAGTGATCGCGCCAAAGCCGATCAGGTCGTCGACCGTGAGCTTGCGCCGCGCGAACTTCCGGATCGTCACGCTCGGACCCTTGATCGCCAGCGGCGGAATGATCGCATTGACCCGGGAGCCGTCCTTCAGGCGCGCGTCGACCATCGGCGAGCTCTCGTCGATGCGCCGGCCCAGCGGCGACACGATGCGCTCGATCGCCGCCAGTACGGAAGCATCGTTCGAGAACGACACGCTGGAACGCTGCAGCTGGCCGTCGCGCTCGATGAAGATGTCGTTGTGGCGGTTGACCATGATCTCGCTGACCGATTCGTCGGCCAGCAGTTCCTCGAGCGGGCCCAGGCCGACCACCTCGTTCAGCACCACCAGGCACAGCTGGTCGCGCCACTGCCGCATCGGGGCGAACTGGCCGTCGGTGTCGATCAGTTCCTCGATGATCCGCTGCACCGCCACGCGCAGTTCGGCGTCGCCCATGCGCGACACGTTCACGCGGCGCAGGTCCATCGCCGCGATCAGCTTCTTGTGCAGGCTGGCGCGCGCGGCGATGCCGTCCTGCGTTTCCAGCGGCAGGACATCGGCCCCGGCCTGCTCCTGCATCCGGCGCTGCGGCGCCGGGGCCGGCCCGGGCTCCGGCGCCACGCGCAGCTGCTCCACCAGGGCCAGGCGCAGCGTATAGTCGCTGACTTCGACCACGTCGTTGCTGCCGAGCGGGCCGTATTCGTTGACGGCGTTGCCGTTCACGCGGATCGGTGCGATGCCGCCGCCATCGCTGACGAACAGCCCGCCCTCGCGCACGGCCAGCTGCACCTGGCGCCGGCCGACGCGCCAGCCGGCCAGCGGCAGCAGGCTGTCCTCGTCCTTGCCGAGGAAACAGCTGGCGCCTTCGCAGGTGGCTTCGCCGAGCAACTGCTCGCGCTTGAACAGCTGGACACGGATCATCTCATTCTCCCGTCGGCGCGGCAGCCGGCGCCAGCTGCTGCCGGAAAGGGGTAGGCAGCGGGTCCTGGCCGGATTTTTCTTCGAACTCGCGACGGCCCTCTTCGCCGCGCTGGCGCAGCGCCGCGGCCAGCCCGTCGCCGGCGTTGATGATCTCGCTCTCGACGAAGACCACCAGCTCGGTCTTGCGGTTGCGGAAGTCGTCCGAACGGAACAGGCGGCCGAACAGCGGAATCCGGCTCAGGGCCGGAACCCGGTCGATCGCGCTCGACAACTCGCTGTTGACCAGGCCCGACAAGGCCACGACCTCGCCCGGCTTGACGCTGATCTCGCTGTCGGTGGTGCGCGTGATGAACCCGGGGATGCCCGCGACCGACACCGACGGGTCGATCTGCGACAGCTCGGTCGACAGCTTGGCGGTGATCACGTCGTTGGCATCGATATGCGGCTCGATCGAGAACAGCATGCCGTAGGGCTTGAACTCGACGGTGGTGGCGCCGAATGCGCCGGCCAGCGGGATCGGCACCTCGCCGCCGACCTGCAGCCTGGCCTTGCCGCCGCTGCGTGCGGTGAGTTCGGGCGTGGCGAGCACGCGCGCATCGCCGTCGGTGATTGCCAGCCGCAGGCGCGAACCGATGGTGGTGGCCAGGCCGAAGAACACGCCGCTGGTCGAGCCGTTGCGGCTGATGAAGCCCGGATTCGGCGCCAGCAGGTTGTTCTCGCCGGTCGACGGCGGGATGTTCTTGTAGATGCCTGTGTTCTTGGCCACGCCCGTCAGGCCCAGCGACGGGCCCATGGCCTCGTCGTCCCACCTGACGCCGATACTCTCGAGCAGCGTGCGGTTGATCTCGACGAAGTGCAGGCGGAACAGCACCGAACGGGCGAACGCCGGGCCCGGGTCTTCGCGGATGTTGTTGATCACACCCGGCATGTCGTCCAGGGGGCCGGCCAGCCTGGCCAGGACATCCTTGTGGGCCACGCCCGACAGCACCAGCTCGGTGCCGACCTGGCTGATCGTGATGCCTTTCTGGTCGCCTACCAGCGCCTCGAGCTTGGCGCGCATGCCGGCCAGGCCACGCGGCACCACCTGCACCTGGTAATGCCGGACGGCGCCGCCGGTCCATACCAGCAGCGACGTGTCGCCCAGTGCCTCGGCGATCAGGAGCAGGCTCTGGTCGACCGTGGTGGCGCTCAGCACGGAGCCGCTGCCGAGCGCCACGCGCCGCACCTTCGCCTGCATCGGCAGCAGCTTGACCTCGCCGAGCGCCATGATCAGGGACTGGGGCGCATCAGGCTGCACGGCGGCAGGCGGCGCGCCTGCGGTCTTGCGTGGCGCCTGGCGCACCGCCGCGCGGGATGCCGGCTGCGCGGTGGACACGTCCGGGCTTGCGCCGGCGACGAGGGGAGCATTGCCGGCATGTACGGCGCCGGACAGGAACAGGGCGCACGACAGCGCCGTCAGCAGAGCGATTCTGGACATAGGTCGGTTCGTATGGTCAGGTTATTGTTTCCGCTGCGCGATGACCTGGTCGGCGCGGGTGGTGGGAGCGCTGATGGTCAGCGTGGTACGCCCGGGCAGCGGCACCTGGGCAGGCGCTGCCTGGGCCGGTGCGGCCCGGGGTGGCGACGAAGGCGTGGCCTGGCTGCGCGCGCGCTGCACCGCCGCGCGCGCATCCTGTGAGGGCGCCTGGGCCAGTTCCGAGATCAGCTTGTCGCCGCCGCCGCCGACGATGAACTCGATGCCGGCGTCGCGCGCGCGCGGGGCGCCTCCCATCACGTCGATGCCGCGCAAGGTGCGCTGCGCGATCTGGGTCCGGTCCTGTTCGCCCCGCAGCACCACCCGGTAGCTGCCCAGCTTCTGGCCGACCATCAGGCGTGCCGCCTGCTCGGGCGTGACCAGCAGCGTGACGGTGTCGTAGTCGCCGTCGCGCCTGCCGTCGATCTCGCCAGGACGTACCATCTTGTCCAGGGCCGGGCCGTCGGTGCGGGTAACGTCGGCGAATTCGGTCCCGGTCGCCAGCACCACCATGTCCTGCATGTACAGGCTGACCTGCTCGTAGCCTTTTGCGGCGCCCTGCCCGGCCGCCGCGCCCTGGTTCTCGATCTTGCTGAGCAGGTAGATGTCGATACGGTGGTTCGGGCGCAGGGTCTGGGCGATCGAATTGACGTTGTCGATCTCGATGGTCAGTGCGCGCCGCCCGGCCGGCAGCACGGCGGCGACATCGCGCACCTCGGGCACCTGCAGGTCGGTCACGCGCAGGGGCCGCCCGCGCAGCACGGGCCGCGCCAGCTTCATGCCTTGCATCGACATGAAGTCGCTGGCGAGCACAGTGTCCGGATACACCAGGTCCTCCTCGACCGGCCGCGCGACGAAGGTGTCCAGGCTCAGCACCGTGCCGACCCCGGCGTCGGCCATCGGTACCGCTACCGCGATGCGGCGCGGCGCATTGGCCTGGCCGCTCGCTGCCAGTTCGGCCTTCATGGCCGCTTCGCGCCGCTCCAGGTACTGGAGCGTGATCCATGCCACACCCATGGCGAGCACGGCCGCGATGAGCAGCAACACCAGGGGATTCTTGAGCCGCTTGCTGACGCGGACGGCGTTCGGTTGATTCTGCATCGGACTCCCTACCTTACGGTCTGACAGGTGTGACGGAAATGGCGTACGAGTACGCCGCAAAGTAATTCTTGACTGCCTGGATCAGCTCCTGCACCGGCGACGCCCCCAGGGCGCTCGCCACCAGCACCACCACGCATAGCACGAGCACCACCAGGTACTCGGTCGAGGCCTGGCCGCGCGCCGGCTTCACAGGGCCTCCGCCTGGTTGACCACGATATGGCTCTCGATGTCGCGCCAGAGCACGACCTCGATGCGCTCGCGCCCGCGCTGGGCGCTCACCACCACGCTGTCGCTGCGGCCTTCGGCACTGCCGCGGGCGTCGGCGCGCACGCTCTCCCACCGGTCGCGGCGCAGGCGCTGCATGTAGTACTCGCGCAAGGCGTCGACCGGCTGCTGCGAGACCAGTGCGGCCATGGTGCCCCGGCGTCCGTCGTCCTCCTTGCTGCTGACGGCGGACAGCAGGCGCGCACCGGGCGGCGCCGGTGGCGTGCCGGCGCGCGCGCGGGTCAGCGGGTTGACCGCGAAAAAGCCTTCGGCGCTGCCCCGTTCGGCCAACTGCAGGGTGCTCAGGCAGCGCTCTCCGAGCGCCGACACGATGTTCCAGCCGGCAGCACGGTTGCGCTTGACGCGATAGCCTTCGGCGCGCCATGCCTGCTCGACCCGGTCAAGCACCGCTTCGCCCGGTTCGGCGCCGCGCACCTGCAGGATCGACAGGGTCAGGCCGTCGACACGCACGCCCTCGCCGACCACTGTCGGCGCCAGTCCGGCCGGCACCTTCTGCGGGCAGGCGGCGGACGGGGCGGCCGTGCATGCCGCGGCCAGGGCCAGGATGGAAACGAAGCCTCTCATCGCAGCCGGTCCTCGGGCACCACATCGACCTCGATCCGGCCCAGGTCGACTTTCGGCATCAAGGGATCCCAGGTCAGGATCGCGGCATTGACGGTGGTGCCCACCAGTGTCCCCAATCCCTGCGCCGTGGGTACGGACAGTGCCACCACGCCTTTGGTGCCGCCCGATCCGTTGGCGCCCCAGGTGTTCGACACGACGGCGCCAGTGGCGCTGAAGTCGAGGCCGGCCCAGTCATCCACCCAGACCCCGGCGCGCGGCCACAGGCGCTGGTAGGCCTGGCTATCGCGCGCCATCTCGCGCAAGGACACGGTCGCGCTTGCCATGGTGTCGGCCGGCAGAGGCGGCACCAGGGTGCCGACCACACCGGGCGGCAGCGACAGGCCGCCGACCAGGTTGAAGGCGGCGCCGGCCACGTCGGTGCGCGGACGCGACCTGCCCAGGGCGCTGCCGGCCTGCTGGAAGTCGCGCAGGAAGACAACGCCGGCGTTGTCGCGCCACAGCGGATCGGTGCCGTTGACAAAGCCGGTCGCGTTGCGGTCGGTGTCCGCGATCACGCTGGTGTTGCGAGAGCGGTCGTTGAACACGCGGGCGGCGATCTCGGCGTTGATCTGGGCAGCGCTCTTGCGGTTCGGCGCGTTGATGTCGTCGAAGCGGCCGCTGCCGGCTTCGTACCAGACGGTACGCTCCCAGGCTGCATAGCGCGCCGCCATTTGCGTGGTGTGCTGCACATCCGTAAACTTGCCGAGCGCAACGATAGCCAGGAACAGCGGCACCAGGAAGAACAGCGCCACCACGATCATTTCCGCCAGCGCCTGGCCGTTCTGCCGTCGGCTGCAGAAAGGGAAAGTTCGCATCATTGGGCTCCAAACGAGGCGGCGCGCTCGGCGAGGCTCGGGTCACGCAGGCGCGCCTGCCAGTACGGGTTGAACAGGTTGGCCATTTCGGCGCGGTTGTCCGCCCGCTGCCAGCCGGTACGCGTGAAAGCGCTGGAATTCTGCTTCGGCCGGTAGAAGAAGGCGTGGGCCGACGACAGGCTGCGCATGGTGGCGCCTTTCAGCGCCGGATCGAGGCGCAGGTTGCTGGCGCCGCCGAGGAAGGCCGACGAGGTGCGCACGCTCGAAGCGGGGCGCTCCACCTCGACCGTCAACGGGGTCTGGCCGCCGTTCAGTTCGGGCGACTGGTTGACCGGCTTGTGGGCCAGGTCGGCGAGATCGCGGTAGCTGTCCTGCAAGCCGCCGTTCACGTCAAGGCTGGCGCCCGGCCCCTTGCTCAGGTAACGCACGCCGGCCGGAATCGCCGCGATCACCAGCGAGTACCCGTACAGGTTGGTACTGCCGGGGTTGCCCGAGAACCCGCTGCTTTCGCCATAGGCGCCGCCGCGCCCGGCTACCGCGCCGCCCGAACCGCCGAACCCGTGCGAGCTGGGGTCGATCAGCGGCAGCGTGGTGTACACCACGCCCACGAAAGGCACGTAGTAGCGGCACACATGTACACCCGCGCCCATCGATGCGTCCAGCGCCAGCCAGCGCCGCTTGTCGCTGCTGAGGATGGTGCCGCCCCCGTGCACGAAGCCGAAGGTGGTGTTGACCGGCTGGCCGATGAGCAGGCAGGACAACGCTGTCGGCCGTCCCGACCAGGCCGGCAGCGGAATCGAACGGCGGTTGCGGGTAAAAGCATCGGTCGACTGCTCGTCGACCACCACGTTGGCAAAACGGTCGGCCGCCGACGAGCTGTCGTTGGCGCGATATTCCTTCGTATAGTCGTTTTTCCACTTGTCGATCTGTACGAGCGTCGTGGCGCTCTGGAACATCCCGGTGCTGAGCGAAGCCTGCGGGTCGTTTTTCTGGATGACTTCGTTGACGATGAACATGACGTTCGCCGCCGTGGCCGTATGGTGCAGGCGCTGCGCATTCTCGAATGCGCGGACCAGGCGGTTGAGCGACTTGACTGCCGGCCCGCCGAGCTTCCCGTATGCAGTATTCACGCGCTCGATCGGCGAACGCTTGCCGGCATTCCAGCTCGGCTTGCTCCTCGGGATAAGCGACTGGGCGTGCTGCACCAGGTCGTTCAGGCGCGCATGGGTGCTGGCCGCGTCCTCGAGATAGGAGTCGAGGCTGACCAACTGCGCGACGGCAACCTGGTTGGCCACCATCGCGCGGTTGGCATACGCCGAAAAGTTGTGGTCGCGCGCCAGCATCACGGCGCCGCTATAGGCGCCGGCATCGGCGGCGTTCTGCAACTGGGTCTTGGTGTTGGCCAGCATCCCGCTGTTAAACAGCAGCAGGCTGACCAGGGCGGCGGCACCGGCAAACAGCAGGCACAGCACCAATGCCTGCCCGGCCTGCCCGGCCCCCGCCATCGGAACGCTTCGATCGACCCGCACCACGATCTTCCCCTTTTCAGCGTGCTCGGCGCCGATTACTTGGCGTCGTTGTCCTTGTTGTACTCGGACATGCCCTTGACCGTGTTGCCGCGGGTTGCCGCGCTGGTCGACGCCGCGCCGGCGGCGGTGACCTGGGCACTGGAATCCTTGCCCGAGATTTCCTTGGCCAGGCCGGCGGTCTGGTTGCGAACCGTCTGGCCGAAGGTGCTGTAGACACCGATGGCGGCGACAGCGATCAGGGCGACGATGATCACGTACTCCATCATCCCCTGGCCCAGCTGCTTGCGTTTCAACGTGAATTTCATGGTTCTCTCCTTGATTGAATGAGCGTTACTGCATCGGTTGCTGCATTAACTTGCGGCGCGCACTGCGCACCGCGGTTAATTCTTTGCGTCGTTGGCGTAGGCATAACCGGCCATGCCGGTTTTTTGCGGATCGTTGGCGCGGCCCGCGGCGGCGTTGGCAGCGTCCGTCGCGTTTGCCGTCGAGGCCTGCTTGCCCGCAACCTCCTGCGCCATGCCGGCGGTTTGCACACGCAGCGTGCGGCCAAAAGCCGAGTACACGGCGATCGCTGCCACTGCAATGAGTGCAACGATGACCACGTACTCCATCATTCCTTGCCCTGCCTGTCGAAGAAGTTTCATCGCTCGCTTTCGATAAGTAAGTGAATGAACTTGCGTAATCGCAAATCATTTAAGACGGGAAAATGTTATCGAAAAAGTAGGTGTGAGAATTTGCCAATAGTGATTGAAATTTGATTGAATAAATCAATCGACTTCCTTCAAATGATAAGAATTACATCGGGTCAAAAAGTGATGATTCCTAGCAAAATCTCACTCAACTATGAAACGGAGGAACGAGCTCTGCCATATAATTTCTTGACAGCAAAGGTAAGTTGCCAGGCAATATCGAAATTCCCGAAAAGAATCAGATATTTAGCGGAGATTGACGTCGTATTGACACAACAGCTGAGAGCGTGGTCTTGCTTGAAGCGTGCTTGCGCTACTTGATATGCATAGAATCCAAGCAATATGGATAAAAAGTGAGTATTCGCGAGAATTACATCGCTCCATACGAGCAATTCTCACAAGCCCACATAGCCTGGATGAATGGCAGGCCCGCCACGCAGGTCGCTTACTCATATCGAAATTCCCGTGAGGAATCGGTTATTAAGCACGAATTCCTGCCGTATTCACCCATAAACGAAGCAACTGTTTTTTCAAAGCGTTCCCAGCTCGACCTTATTGCATGGAACTCAAGCGGCGTGAAATAAAGTGTGAGTATTGGTGAGATAAAGTCGCGCTGCTCACGCAAATCCCACACGGCCGCCGCTTCCAGGTGAAAGATCCGGCACGCGTTTGCGAAATCTCATTACCCGCTCCGCGGCAGCGTTCGTACCCTGACATCTGCAAGACGAGGGGGATTGAATGACGCTGTCCGCCTGGCTCCATTTTTTCGATTCAGTGCCTGGATCGATGCGTGAGCGCATTGCGCAGGCCCTGGCACATGCGCATATCGCGTTGACGCCCGTCGATGACCGCTCTGGTTCCCACGGCCTGGCGGTACTGACGGATGTCTCCGGCGCCACGCTGGCGCAGCTGCGCCAGCTCTCGTCGCAGGCCACCGTGCTCGCCATTGCCGCCGGGCCCGCAGCCCTCTCCACCGCCGACAGCTGGGCCCTGCTCGCGGCCGGGGCAGCCGACGTGCTGCCCTGGCCGGACGAGCGCATCCAGATCGAACAGGTCACGGCACGGCTGGCGCGCTGGGAAGCAGTGCGTAAATTGGCCGACACGCCGAAGGTCCGTTCCGCCCTGGTTGGCGCCAGCGTGGCCTGGCGCACACTGGTGCGCAGCGTGGTCGAGATCGCTGCCTTCACCGATTCGCCGGTACTGATCACAGGCGAGACCGGCACCGGCAAGGACCTGATCGCGCAGGCGATCCATCGGCTCGACCGCCGCGGCGGACGGTTCACCGTACTCGATTGCAGCACGCTGTCGCTCGATCTGGGCGGCAGCGAACTGTTCGGCCACGAGCGCGGCGCGTTCACCGGCGCCGCCACGGCGCGCGACGGCGCACTGGCGCAGGCCGATGGCGGGGTGCTGTTCCTGGACGAAGTGGGCGAGCTGCCGCTGTCGCTGCAGGCGCAACTGCTGCGTGCGATGCAGGAGCACAGCTACAAGCGGATCGGCAGCAACCATTGGCAACGCACCGAGTTCCGCCTGCTGTGCGCGACCAACCGCGACCTGGAACAGGAGGTGCTGCAGGGGCGCTTCCGGGCCGACCTGTTCTACCGGATCGCGGCATGGCGCTGCCGCACGCCCCCGCTGCGCGAGCGGCGCGAGGACGTGCTGCCGCTGGCCACCCACTTCCTGTCCCTGTTGGCGGCGCCGGCCGGCGCGCCCGGACTGGACCCGGGGGTGCGCGAATATTTCATGACGCGCGAGTATCCCGGCAATGTGCGCGACCTGCGCCAAGCGGTTACGCGCGCCTGGCACAGGCACGTGGGGCCGGGCCCGCTCACGATCGGCGACATACCGCCGGACGAGCGGCCGGTGGGAACGGGGCCGGCGGCCTGGCCCGACCCCCGCTTCGAGGCGGCGATCGGCCAGGCGGTCGCGCTGGGCATGCCGCTGTCGCGCATCACCCAGGCTGCGGGCGAGCTCGCGATCCAGCTGGTGCTGGCGCAGGAAGACGGCAATAACCAGCGTGCCGCCGCGCGCCTTGGCGTTACTGACCGCGCCCTGCAGATCCGCCGGAAGGGCCGGCAGAAAACCTAGCATGAATGAGGCGCAGCAGGTTCTGACCGAGGACCATGGCCTGCTCGCGCTCCGGCAGTTCGAGCGCATGGATCTTCGCCAGTTCGACCCCGGGATGCAGCCACGGCCCGTCCGAGCCGAACAGCACCTTGTGCGCGCCCGCGCGCGCCACCGCCTGCTGGAGCAGGTCGAAGCGGCGCACGCCGGAGGTGTCGGTATAGATGTTGGGGTGGCGCACCAGGTGGTCGATCAGCGCCAGCTGCGCGCTCCAGTCGTCGGCGAAGCTGCCGAGGTGCGGCAGGATGAAATTCACGTCCGGGTATTGTTGCGCCAGCAGCTCCGCCACCGCCACGTCCCCGACCGGGTCATACAGCACCGGCAGGCGGAAGGCGCGCGCGGCGTCGCACACCTCGCGGCTGATGCGGGCGTCGATGCGGTGCAGCTTGATGCCCACAAAGCCGTACTGCTCGACCGCCGTGCCCACCACCCGGTGCACGCGGCCGCGGTCGCGCGCCGCGTGCACGAACGCGAATCCGTAGAAGCGTTCCGGGTCGCCTGCCACGATCCGCGCCACGCTCCGGTTGGCGATGGCATAGTCCGAATGGAAGGCGGCCAGCAGTACCGTGCGCCCGATCCCGGCCTTGCGCGCGCGCCGCACGTATTTGTCCAGATTGGCGTCGCTGTCCCACGGGCCGCTGAAGCCGTCGCCCTCCCCCGCGTGGCAGTGGCAGTCGATGATCATCAGCGGCCCCGCAGTGCCTGGCGGCGCTGGCGCCAGCGCCCGATCACCGGCTGCGGCAATGTCCGCAGGTGGGTGGTCAGGGCCCCCTCCAGTGCGTCGCGCACCACGTCGCCCGGTCCCTGGCCGGGCGCCGCCCGCGCCGCCCGTTCGGCGGCGTTGCCGGCGATGCGCACGAAGCGCAAGGCCATCCGGAGCTCCTGCTCGTCGCGCCCTGCTCCCGCCAGCTCCGATTCCACCTCGACCTCGAGCGCGCTGGCGAGTGCGTTGCCGGCCATCCTGCCGATCATGGTGCCGACGCCCGGAATCGGGATGAACGAGCCGAGCGCACCGCCGACGAAGGGCAATGCGGCCTTGGCCACGCCCTTGAGCGCCGAGCCCAGCGGCTTGACCATCGCCGACCCGACCTTCCTGACGCCCCTCCACGCCTTGCGGAACACCTTGCCGATGAACTGATCCATTTCGGCCTCGCTCGCGACCGACAACAATTCCATCGCCAGCTCCATCTCCTCCACCTCGCCGAAGGGCGCTGGCGGCGGGAACGACAGCATCTCGAACGTCTCGCCCTGGCAACGCATGCAGCGGCATGTTTCGTTGTGCATCATCATGACCTCCACGATTCAGCGCCAGGCTTCGCCCAGCAGTTCCTGTTCCAGTTCGCGCTTCTGGTTGGTCAGCAGCCGGTTAGGCCCAGGCTCCAGCTGTCCTTTGCTGTTGCGCAGCAGGATGTCGTGGACGGCGTACTCGAGCTTGCGGCGCCTGTCCTTGTCGATGCCATCCGGCACGGCTGCGGCATAGACACGGTGCATTCCGGTATCGACGTCGAGGATGGTGGCGCATAGCTTGTGCTGCAACAGGCGTTGCCGCACGTCGGCCGACTGCCCGTGATACGCCCTCTCGCGTCCGTTTTTCCCGCGAAACACGATCAGGTACAGGCCCGCAAGCCTGTTCGGCAACTTCCTGATCGCTTTGTCCAGCGTCCCGACAGACTTGTACTCGGGCAGCCCCAGCTTCTGGATGACCGCCTTGAACTGCGGTGGCAGCTCGCCTTCCATGCCATCGTCGGCGCCGGGTTCCTGCGCTCCCCTGCCCGGCCCGTCAGGGTATGGATCGGGCTCGGGATACGGGGTGGGATACGGGGTGGGATACGGCACCGGATAGCTCCACAACGGACCGCCGCCGGTGATCGGGTAGTAGCGCGGCCAGGTCCGCCCACGCCCCGTCCGCATCCCCGTTCCACGCCCGGGCATGCCGCGCCCTCCACCTCCGCCTCCACGTCCGGGACCACGCCCCCCGCCGCCGCGTCCTCCGCCGCGTTCCTGCTCCCACTCCCCGGCGTCGCTGCCGGCGCCGAACTTCATGACTTCGAATACCTCGTTCATAAGGCCTCCAGACGGGCACTTGTGGTTGATCCGGGCCGGCGCAGGCAGGCCGCCAGGGCAGTGACGGCGCGCTCGATGTCGGCGCCGCCGTGGTCGGCGCGGAACAGGAAGCTGACAGTGGCGCGCCCGTCATCCCGCTGCAGCACCGTCTCGATCCCTGCGCCGCGCAGGAGCTGGTGCAGGCGCACGCCATCGACGCGCGGCGCAAGTTCCAGGGTCTGCACCGGGAAGCTGCCGCCGCGCGCCGCCAGGCCGTGCCGCGCGAGGCCGTCGCGCCACAGCGCGACCAGGCCCCACAAGCGCGCGCGCAACGCCTCGCCGTGGGTCCGGTTCAGCCGCAGCGCACCCAGGCCGGCGCGGATGGCCGCCACCGAAGGCGGACTGGAATGGCGGCGCGTGGCGCTCCCGGCCTCGAACCGGCGGACCAGGTCCGCGTCGCCCGCCAGCACCGCGCAGGGCGCGCCAAAGGCCTTCGCCAGCGAGGCGCCCAGCACGACATGCGGTCCGGCCAGCCCGTGCAGCGGCAGCGAGCCGCCGCCGCCGGCCCCGTAGGGCGCGCCGCCTCCCGGCGCGTGGCCGAACAGGCCGAAGGCCTGGGTGTCGTCCAGCACCAGGTAGCCGTCGAAGCGGCGCGCGATATCGGCGTAGGCGCGCAGCGGCGGCGCCGTGCCGCCCCCCGCAAACCAGCCGTCGGCGACCAGCACCGGCCGGCGGCCGGCGCGCGCGGCCGCGGTGGCGGCACGCAGCGCGCCCGAGGCGGAACCGTGCGGGAAGGACTGCAGGGGCGTACCGCGCGCCGCAGCCTGCTCCGCGCCCCAGCGCGCCACCGGATAGCAGGCGTCGTCGAGCAGCAGGACGATCCGCTGCGTGCCCAACAGCGCCAGCAGGTCGAAGAACAGATGCAGGGTCGACGGCAGCAGCGTGGCCGCGCCGGTGCCTGCCAGCCGCGCCAACCCGGCCGCCAGCGCGCGGCTTCCGGGCGGGTCGGCGCTGCCGGCCGGACGCCCGAGGGTGAGCGCGTCCCACGCCCCCAGCGTGGCGCTCGGGTGACGCAGGCCAAGGTACAGGGCGCTGCCGAAGTCGGGCATGGCATTCTCCGTCAGGCGGTGCTGCGCACCTGCTGCTCGAGCCGCCGGCGCAGCAGGATCGAGGGCAAGGTGCCCTCGGCGACCGGGTCGCGCTGCTCGCCCGCCAGGTCGACCCCGGTGGCGGCGCGGTAGGCGTGGATGTAGCCCTGGATCTGCGGCCGCCAGAAGCGCGTCCAGTTGAATGCGGGGGTCGGCTCGTAGATGTCGCTCCAGTTGCCGTAGCGGATGCTCAGCAGCAGCTGCTCGCCGAAGATCGCCAGGTTACGGAAATGCATCACGCTGGTATCGCTCCATTCCTGCAGCTTCTTCATCGCGTCCACCCGGTCCATCCACGGTTCCGGATACGCCACCATGATCCGGGTCGGCAGGAATTCGCGGAACTCGGGCCGGGCCAGCAACCATTGCTGCATCATCATCTCGACCCGCGCGGTCGAGGGCAGGTCGCCGAACTGGTTGTGCGCCCCCTGCGACAGGATCAGGTGCACCTCCTTCAGGGCGTTAAGCACCGGGAAGGCATCGGCCTTGACGGTGGTGTCGTCGTCCTGGCGAAAGAACGCGCTGCACAGGCGCAGCAGGAAGTGGAAGGCCTCCAGGAACTTGGAGCGCGAATCGGCCGGGCGGAACTCGCGGACCGCCCGCCCTGCCAGGCGCACGCCGTAGTGGTGGTCGTACTCGTAATTGCGGCGCACCACGGACAGCCGGTGCTGCTCGTCCTGCGTATAGCCCCAGATCAGGTTGTTGAGCGGGCGCAGCGGATCGATCTCGAGGTTCGACAGCGGGTCGGCCGAGCCGCCGCGCACGTTCTGGAAGCGCCGCGTGATCGCGTTCATCGACTGCACCAGCATGCCCTCTTCCTGCCAGTACGACCAGATCAGTTCGATCATGCAGGGGTTGCTGAGCTTTTTCTGGATGATGCCGAAGCAGAGGTCCTCGTCCGGCTCGATCGGCTTGACGATGCCGATGTCGGGCAGCTTGCGCCGGAGGACCGCGAGGTAGGGCAGCATGTTGATGCCACTTTCATTTTCGAGGTAACCCTCCTGGAACACCCGCTGCAGGTCGAACCCGCCCGGGATGTCGCGCCGGTCGAGGTAGCTGTTGTCCCCGTCGAAATCAAAGGCATCGCCGGCCACCCCGCAATTGACCATCACAAAGGCCTCGGTGGCCGCCTTCAGCACGCGATAGGCTTCGGCATCGACGAAGGGCAGGAAGCGTTTGGCACGCAGCGTATCCACCATCGGCCTCTTCTGCCTGAAGCGGTACTTCTCGAATGCGGGGCCGGCCTCCAGGGTGGCGGGGTCGCAGAACACGCCGTCGATGAAGTGCAGGTAGCTGGTGAACGACAGCGCCTCGGTGCTGTTGCGGATCAGGGTCCACAGGGCCAGGTCTTCGGTCGGCTCGGTTTCGGTGCGGCTCATCGACACGGTGACGTTGCCGCTGATCGGCGTGGCGGCCCTGTTGTTGAGGGCGAACTGGGACTCCGTCCTCATGTGTGCGGCCGTCGCCATACCCTCGCCGGCCGCGCCGGCGCGTGCGGAGGCGGCCAGCGCTGGACCGTGCGCCGAGGTGTTGCCATCGAGGCGCATCATGTAGATGGTCGCACCGAATTTCTGGATCTTCGCGGAGGATGGATCCAGGGTGTAGGTCAGGTTGGTCGGGTCGCCACCATTGTTCGGCCTCCACGGGGGGTCGGGGAGTACCAGGATCTGTTTGTTGGCCAGCAAATAGTCCGAATCGTGTATTTGCATTATTGCATTGACGGGCTGGTCTCCTACGAAGCACGACGGATCCCGGTTCATGGCGCAGGGTTGCACCAGCTCCGTCTTCACGCCCATATCCAGGTCGATCCGGACCGACACGGTACAGCCGCGCTCCACTTCAATGCAGCAGGGATCGGTCTTTGGGTAGTGATTGAACATCAGGATGTACAGGCCGGCATCGACCCTCGGAAACAAGGCGATCCCATTCGTGTCCGTGGTTGCCGTCCGATACTCGGCATTCTTGTCAGGCTCCCAGGTCGTGGACTCGGTGTCGTTGAACGCCGCGCACCCTTCCCGACTGCCGGTATAGCAATACAGGCGCAACTCCGCCCCTACGGGCGGCCCGGCTTTTCCATTACAATCGGCAACCGTCACCCGCACGGCCCCGGGCAGGTCCTCCTGTTCGACGACACACTTGTTCATCTCGTTCTCCTCGTTGATAAATCACGCAATGTTGGGGACGTTTCCGGCGCCATTGGCGGCGACCGGCCAGCCGCGCCGCAACGCGTCGGCGCACAGGTAGGACGTGTCCAGGGTGGCGCGCAGGGCCCAGTGCATCAGCAGCTTGGCCAGCACGGTGTTTTCTTCCTCGGGACTGACGTGGCCGTCCGAGCGCGCCTGTCCCAGCACGGCGAACACCAGCGATGGCGACGCCTCGTACATCCGCTGCGGCGCCGCGCTCCAGGCCCGGTACAGCGCCGCCAGCGCGGCCGGCTGGCGCGCCGCGATGCCGAACGCCTCGGCCAGGCTGCGGCCGCGCAGGCTGGGCGGGCGGTGCCGCACCAGCAGCGCGACAAACGCCGGGATGGCGCGCACGATCTGCGCCAGCATGTCGTGCACACCCGGCTCCAGGCCCGCGCTTGGATACATCGATTCCCACAGCCGGTCGATGCGGCGCCATTGCGGATGGGGGAACAGCGCCTGTCCTATCGCGCAGCCGAGCTTGACGCGGATCCACGGAATCGGATGCGGATCGTCTCCATTCAGGCGGAACACGAATACCCGCGGCAGGCTGACCACCCCGATCAGGCCCACGGTGGCCACCACGCCGACCCGCGCCAGCGACCAGAAATCGGCGACGATCTCGGAAATCCAGCGGTCCCACATTTGCCAGGCAAGGCGCTGCGCCGGGTCGCTGCGCTGCATCGCCTGCAACTCCGGCCGCAGCGAATTGACCAGGTCCAGCAGCGACGCGCCCTGGTGCCCGACCTCGTGGATCAGCGACGAGGCGATGCCGCTGCCGATCATGCGTTCGCGCGGCACACGGATGATCGCGACCGGGTTTTCGCCGCCGCCGGGCAGCCTGGTGCGGGCGCGCCGGATCGCGGCGCCGGGCCCGCGGTCCAGGTAGCAGATCACCGGTGGAGGACTGTAATAGCCGCCGGGCAGCGCCAGCGCATCCGCGGCAACCACGTCCAACCCGGCCAGCCAGATGCCGTTATCGGTCTCGCTGCGCTGGGTGACGACGTCGTTGAACATGTCGAACTGGGTGAGCATCGCGTTGAATCGCAGCCGCAGGAAGCTGAACCTGCGCTGCGCCTCGGCGGTGGTCGCGCTGGCGCTGGAACGCCGCAGCCAAGCCAGGAAGTCAACCACCATCCCGTGCAGTTCGCGCCGCCCCAACGCCAGGTAGCGTTCGATGGCCGACTGCGCGCTGGGCAACAGCGCCGCGGCCGGCACCATCGGCTCGATCATGACGAAGGGCCGCACGCGGGCGAGCCGGGTCCGCAGCGAGCGGGCCTCCTGCTCGATCATCGTGACGGCGAACGGGCTGATAGCCATGGGGTCAGGCGCCGTAGAGGATGATCTTGTTGCCCTGCCGCGCCCAGCGGCCATAACCGCGCCCCCCCGTGCCCTGGCGGCCGCCGCCCTGGGGCCGGCTGCCCTGCTGGCCGGCGCCTTGCTGGAGCAGGCCGGGCGCGAAGCGCCGCGCCGCCTGCACCGCGGCGGCCTGCGCGATCGCACGCGGATTGCCGCCGTTGGCCTGGGATGCCTTGACGGCGGCATCTGTGGCCAGCCGCACGAACTGGCGCGCACCGGTCAATTCGCGGTCCTCGCCCGCCATCTCCTGGGCCTCCAGGCCGAGCGCACTGCCGGCCGCGCTGGCCAGCCCGGAACCGATCTTGGCGCCGAGCGGGCCGCCGACCCAGGCCCCGAGCGCGCCGCCAGCCAGCGGCAGGGCCTTCTTTGCCACCCCCTTCAGCACGCCGCCCAGCGCCTGGCCGACCGGCGACTTGATCACCTTTCCGGCCACCGACGCGGCGCGGCGCAGGACATTGCCGAGAAAATTCTCGAGCTGCTGCTCATTGCTGACGTTGAGCAGTTCGTGCGCCAAGGCCGTCTCCTGCTGTTCCGACATGAAGCCCTGGCCCATTTCTCCCATCTCGCCGAACTCGCCGAATTCCCCGAACTCCCCGTACTCGCCCTGCCCGCCGAACTCGCCCTGCCCGCCAAGCTCGAAGGATTCGCCCTGCCCCATCTCTTGTCCGCCCATTTCGAACTGCTCGGACTCAAAGCCGGTTTCGCCGAATTCCCGCGTCGTGCGATCGATGTCATGCATGATGGACTCCCTTGGAAAAGTGAAACAACAAATGTCCGGACTGCGCGCCCGGCCTGGGATCTCTCCCGGTTGGTTCTAACAGCCGAGAACGATGATCTGCCCGTCCCGCCTGACCCAGCGTCCCGCCGTCGGGACCGGACCTGCCCCTTGCGCAGGCCCGAGGCGCGCCAGCAGCCCGGGAGCGAAGCGCCGGGCGGCGCCGCGCAAGCCGGCGCTGGCAACCGCGCGCGGTTCGCCGATGCGCCGGCCCGCGGTGCGCACCGCTTCGCTCGCGAAGCGCACGAACTGCCTGGCCAGCGCGAACTCCTTGTCTTCCGGGCTCAAGCCTTCGAGCTCGAGCCCGAACATCTCCCCTGCCTCCGAGACCAGGCGCGGGTCCGGACGCCACACTGGCGCGGCGAGACCGGGCAGCCAGCACACGCTGCGGTGGATCGGCCGCAGGGTCATGCGTG
Source organism: Massilia consociata (assembly GCF_042432755.1). Classification (NCBI taxonomy): domain Bacteria; kingdom Pseudomonadati; phylum Pseudomonadota; class Betaproteobacteria; order Burkholderiales; family Oxalobacteraceae; genus Massilia; species Massilia consociata. The sequence goes on along the minus strand of NZ_JBHLWP010000017.1, from coordinate 17,892 downwards.
CGGCTTTCCTGAGCAGGACGGCCAGCTCCCCCGCCACCGGCGAGCGCGCCAGGCGCTTCCCGGCACCGGCGCGGCCGATCAACTTGAACAGGAATCGATCCAGGTCCGCCTGGCGGCTGACCTCCAGCAGTTCGGCCGCGAGGGAGAATTCCTCGCTCACGTCGAGCGGGGCCGACTCGGCGTCGGTGGAGCGCTCGGCTTCGCGCTCGAATTCGTCCGACCCGAAGGTTTCGAGTACAGGCGTGTAGTCAAGCAGGCGTCGGTCCATCTGTAGCTCCTGGCTGGTGCCGGCGGATACGGCGTTCTCGCGACAACCAGGTACGTGCAAAGGGCGTGCCAAGCGCGCGCAGGCCGCCGCCCACCGTCAACCGGGATGCGGGGGCGAAACGATGTTCGTCAGGGGAGGAAAAAGTGGGGATTTCGCCGAAACCGGGTTCGGACAGGGGCAGTCAGGGCGACTGCCTTCAGAACAGATCCATCTGCGCTGCGGCAACCACGTTCTGCCTGGCCGCCTTCGGCACCTCCAGCGGCCGCCTGAACTGCGAGCCGTCCAGCCTGCCGAAGCGGCCGGTGTAGCCGTCCATGCCAAGGCGCTTGACGGCCTTGGTGAAGCGCTGGCGGATCAGGTCGGCCCAGATGCCTTCGCCATGCATGCGCCTGGCGAAATCGCTGTCGTATTCCTTACCGCCGCGAATGTCACGCACGCGGTTCATCACACGCTGGGCCCGGTCTGGGAAATGGGCCTGCAGCCATTCCTGGAACAGCGGGTTGACCTCGTTCGGCAGGCGCAGCACCACGTAGTGCGCACCGACCGCGCCGGCGTCGCGCGCCGCTTCCAGGATCCGTTCGATTTCCGGTTCGGTGACGAAGGGGATGATCGGCGCCACGCTCACGCTCACGGGAATACCCGCCTCGGTCAGCGTGCGGATGGTGCGCAGGCGCCGTGCCGGCGCCGCCGCGCGCGGCTCCAGCGTGCGTGCGATCTGCGGGTCGAGCGTGGTGAGCGTGATGGCGGCGCAGGCCTGGCCCTGCTCGGCCATCGGGGCGATGAGATCGATGTCGCGTTCGATGAGCGAAGACTTGGTGATGAGCCCGAGCGGATGCCGGCACTCGTTCAGCACCTCGAGCACCTGGCGCGTCAGGCGCAGTTCGCGCTCGCAGGGCTGGTAGGCGTCGGTGTTGACGCCGATGGCGATGTGCTCGGGCACGTAGCCGGGCCTGGCCAGTTCGCGCCGCAGCAGTTCGGCGGCATTGATCTTGGCGAACAGGCGGCTTTCGAAATCGAGCCCGGGCGACAGGCCGAGGTAGCTGTGCGTCGGCCGCGCGAAACAATAGATGCAGCCATGCTCGCAGCCCCGGTAGGGGTTGAGCGACACATCGAAGGGGATGTCCGGCGATTGGTTGCGCGTCAGGATGGTCTTGGCGAATTCGTCGGTGACGACGGTCCTGATGCCGGCCGGTTCCCCATCCTCACGTTCCCAGCCGTCGTCGAACGCTTCGCGGCCGTTGACTTCGTAACGCCCTTGCATGTTCGACACCGCCCCACGCCCTTTTCGCGCAAGCGGGCGCGGGCCGAGCATGGTCTGCTCGTCCACCGGCTGGCGGGCGCTGGTCTCTCGGGATTGTCGGTGGTCGGCCACGGCGGCTCCATACTGTATATTTATACAGCATGGTACGCTGCAGTCATCCGGAATTCAAGTGCGGCACATAGCCTGCCTGCTGCTCCACAAAGCCCCCGAAGGCATCGAGCAAAGGCCGGAACTTTTCATCGCTCCTCTCGAGCTGCGCCAGCGCCAGCGCCGCCGCCTCCAGCGACGACAACTGGTGCGGCGCATGCGCCTTGCGGATGCGGTAGTTCGACGGCGCCACGTCCTGCAGCGCCAGGCGCGGCAGGTGCTGGAGAAGCGGGTTCAGGTACAACATCTTGCGGCTCTTGCGCCAGGTGGCGTCCAGCACCACCAGGCGCAACTGCTCCGGCGGCAATGGCACAAACGGCGGCGGGGCCGCCAGGGCCGCATCGCCGGGCGTGTCCGGATACAGCAGCACCGGCACCCGGCCCTCCGCATGCAGCAAGGCCTCCAGCGCCGCCGGCTCGAAGGCTTCGCCCACGGCCAGCGCGCTGCCGGCCACGCACAGGTGCAGCAGGCGTGCGCTGTTCTTCGCATTCGCCACTTCCAGCGGGTGCTGCAGCACCAGCAGCGCCGCGCGCGCTTGCACGCGCGTGATCCAGCGGCAGATGCAGGCCGATTCGGCGCGCAGGCAGGTTGCGCAGCGTGCGCGCTTCGTTGCCGTGCCGGGCATTGGCGGATTCAACGGCTGATTCAACAGCTGATTCAACAGCTTATCCATCGCTTCTTTCTTCACACCCGACTGGCAGGAAAGCCCACCGCAGCGGTGTCGGATGGGCAGGCGTGGACGGCGAGCCAGGGAGCATCGGCTTTTCGTCCGGCGCCCACTCGCGCGGCGCGTACTTGCTCATCCGATCATTCCCTCTCTTCCTTTGCCACCTTCGCATCATAACCGCTGGCGAAGAAGCGCGTCGGACACGCCTTGTTGATAGCTCGACCAGCTCCGGGCAGCAATACCTGATCAGGAATGCATCAAATGCGCCCGTTCATGTGGTCATCTTTACACGCCACAAAAATTTACCTTCGGAATTGACTAAACGGATATTGCTCTGTTTTTTCTGCGTACCTAGAATCAACTTATGCCACACGGAAATTGTTCCGTAATCCTTCCAACCGGCACCGCAGTCGAGACAGAGTGACCATGTATCCACGCCTCACGCTTCGCAACCTGACCGCCGCGGCACTGGCCGCCCTTGCCATGCTGCCTGGTGTCGCCGTGCAGCAGGAATTGCAACTTGATCACAGGATGAACGAGCACATCGTGCAGGTTCCGGCAGGCCTGCAGGACCGCGCGATGCTCGAGACGACGGTGTTCCAGCCGAATGGCCCGGGACCGTTCCCGCTCATCATCATCAACCACGGCAAGGATCCCGGCCGCCCCAACCTGCAGCCGCGCGACCGCTTCTACCACATGGCCACGGCCTTCGTGAAACGCGGCTACGCCGTGATGGTGCCGATGCGCCAGGGCTTCGCCAACTCGACCGGCAGCTACCGCGACTTCGGCTGCAACATGACCGCCAACGGCTACGCCCAGGCCGAGGACATCGCCTCGACCCTGGCCTATGCCCGCAAGCAGCCCTGGGTCGACAAGAACCGCATCGTCATCGCCGGCCAGTCCTACGGCGGCCTGGCCACGATCGCCCTCGGCACCAAGGACCTGCCGGGCGTGCGCGGCCTGATCAACTACGCCGGCGGCCTGCGCGACGACAGCGACCGCTGCGCGTGGCGCTCGGCGCTGGTGACGGCCTTTGCCGACTACGGCACCAAGAGCAAAGGCAAGCTGCCGACCCTGTGGATGTACGGCGAGAACGACTCGCTGTTCGGCCCGGAACTGGCCAATCGCATGCACGCGGCCTTCGAAGGCGCGGGCGGACGCGGCCGCCTGGTCGAGTTCGCATCGTTCAAGCGCGATGCGCACGGCATGCTGGCCAGCCGCGACGGCGAAAAGGTGTGGCTGGACGACACGATGAAGTTCCTCGACTCGATCGGCATGCCGACCCAGGTCGTCCATCACGTGCCGCCTCCCCCGAGCCCGGCCCGGACCGACTACGCCGCAGTGGACGATGTCGAGGCCGTGCCTTTCCTGTCCGAGAATGGCCGCCGCGCCTACCAGGAATACCTGACCAAGATGACGCCGCGCGCGTTCGCGGTGTCGCCGAGCGGCGCCTGGACCTGGGCCGAGGAAGGCGAAGACCCGGACGGCCGCGCGCTGGCAACCTGCACCGCGAAGAGCACCGAGCCGTGCCGCCTGTACTCGGTGGACGATTACGTGGTGTGGAACGGCGAGAACCTGGACCAGATCGAGAAGGCGGCCGTCACCGCGTCGGTCACGCCGGCCCCGAAACCGGCCGTGGACCCGGGCGCCTCGGCGCCGACCACCTCGATCGGTTCGAACAAGGCGACCAACTAAGCTTTTCGCAGGGTGGCCGGCTACGCCGGCCACCCTGCTGTCAAGCCTGCCACGCACTATTTCTGTGCGTAAAATCTGACAGCCGCTAAGATTCCGACGCAGCGCAAACCCCTCCTCCCTTGCACCTCCGACAATGGTTCTGACGCCATTTACGGAGAATTGCATGTTTCGCTTGGTTCACGTCATGCTGGCGCTTGCCGCGCTCGGCGCTTCGGTGCCAGCGCCCGCAGCCAACAACTATCCCGTCATCCTGGTGCACGGCTTCCTCGGCTTCGGCCCGGACACCTTCGAGCACAGCGGCTTCAACTACTGGGGCGGCTATGGCGACATCGCGTCGCACATGCAGGTGTACCGCGGTCCGCGCACGGTGTTCGCGGCGGTGGTCGGGCCGGTCAGCTCGAACTGGGACCGGGCCGCCGACCTGTACGCCCAGATCAAGGGCGGCTGCGTCGACTACGGCGCGGCGCACGTCGCCAAGCACGGCCTCCCGGGCCAGCAACAAAAGCCGGCGGGCAAGTGCTGGGCCGCCGACCCGAAGAACAACCCGAACAACTACCCGCTCGCGCTCTATCCGGCCTGGGACGCGCAGCATCCGGTGCACTTCATCGGCCACAGCCAGGGCGGCACGACCATCCGCGCGCTGGTCGAACTGCTGGAGCACGGCTCGCCCGACGATGAAGGCGGGCACGAGCTGTACAAGGGCGGCAAGGTGGGCTGGGTGCGCAGCGTGACGACGATCTCGGCGCCGCACAACGGCACCACCTTCGCCGACGCCGTCCTCAACGTGACGCCGGTGCTGCAGTCCCCGCTGGCTCAGTGGATGAATCAGCTGCTCAAGCACCGCTGGGCCAAGTGGGAGCTGTCGCCGGACGGCGCGCGCGAGTTCAACGCGTGGGCCCGCACCTCGCCGCACATCTATTACTACTCGGTGGGAACGGTGGCGACCGAAGCCGGCGCCTGGTGCTGCAACGGCACCGACCGCGTGATCGCGCCGATCCAGACCACCTTCCACCAGTATCCGCGCCTCGACATGATCCCTGCCTTCAAGGGCATGGCGGGCGAGTGGATCGTGCCCTCGGTCCTGCAGAACGGGCTGGGCGGCTATACGCAGCAAGGCCTGGGGCGGGTGCGCATCGACAGCGACTGGTTTGCCAACGACGGCGTGGTCAACACGGTGAGCATGCGCGCGCCCGCCGGACACTCGGTGCGCGACTACGACGGAAAATCGATAAAGGGTTGCTGGAACTTCCTGGGGAATCAGAAGGGGTATGACCACTTCGATATCCTGAACTGGCCGAACCAGGGGCCGTCGGCCAATCCGGTGTACGAGCAGATCAGCGACATCATCTTTGGCCTGTAGGATGACTTAACGCAATAGCCCCCTTTTAACTCCACCGTATCGTGGCTGACGGTTTCACCCAAGAATGAAGCGCGTCTGCCGTGAGCCCCGATGTCGCCGACAGTGCCCGCGGCGCACCTACGGCGAGGCCGGCCTTTTCCATGGTGGAGTGACATGCTGACCGATCCATTTGCCGACGACTGGCTCGATGTGCTGCAGCAGCGCTTTCGGGAGCGTCCCGCCGGCCACGAACTGCATCTGCTCATCGATGGCGCCTTCGTTCCGGGCCTGCACCGGCGCATCGCCGCCGGCCGCAAGGCCTTGCTGTTCGAGGCGCTGCCGGCGAGCGGTCCATCCGCGCTCGATGTGTCTCCCTTCGTCCTGCCTTTCGTTCCCGATGACCGTGCGCTCGGGCCGGTGCTGCGCGGATGCCAGGGCTGGCCAATGGTGAGCGTGATCGCAACGCCCGAACCGTGGCGGGAACTGGCGGCACGGCTGGCGGCATGGTGCGTTATCGAAGCCGATGGGCAGCGCTTCAATTTCCGTTTCGCCGACACCCGGCGCCTTCCCGCCATCCTGAAGTCGCTCGACCGGACGCAGCACGCGCAATTCTGCGGTCCAGCCGTGAGCTGGAGCCATATGGGGCGCGACGGCAACTGGCGCACGCTGGCGCTCGGCGGAGCGGGCGACGCCATTGCAACCGCTCCGCAACTCGACGATGCGCAGTTCGCGGCGCTGGTGGAAGACAGCCGGGCCGATGAAGTGCTGGCCCAGCTCGCCGCCCACCCCGATCGCGCCGCCTATCGTCCATCGCAAGCCCATGCGTTGATTTCGTCCGCGCTGGCACCGGCCCTGAAAGCCGGGTTGGGCAACCGCGAGCTTGTCGACTGGTGCGGCTGGCTACTGGCGCATGGCGGGCGGGATAAAGCGCCGGAACATATCGTGCGACTGTTCGCAGCGTGGCAGGCCCACGTGCTGGAGACGGAGGCCGTGGATGCTGCTGAAATATAAGATCCTGATCGGGATACTGGGCGCATTGGGCTTGTTCGGCCTGGCCGCCCTGTCGCAATACCGGGGCTCGCATGCCAGCGTCAGCATGCATGGGGTGAACTACAGCGACCGTGAATTCAGCTATTTCATCGCCGCTCCCGACGACCCGCAACAAACCACCGGGGGTGAGCACATCGCGCCGTTCGCTGCCGGCGGCACGACCTGCTGCGCCGCGCTTCCGTGGAAGTGGAAAGCGGGGACGAAGATTCGTCTCACGACGATTCACTGGCTGAAGAAGCGTCCCGACGGGAGCCTGCCCGAGGTGACGGAAGAACACGAAGTCGAGGTGCCGGAGTATGCCGAGGCCGGAGAACTGTGGGTGATCAGGGAGGCGAATGGAAAGATCGGCGTCGTTTCCAGCAATGTGCAGCCGGATCATCCTCGCTGGCCAGGAAAAATCAAGGGATGGCCAGTTCCGTCGCTGGAGTATCAGCGTGAAAGATGGCAGATATATCGGGACGTTGAAGAGGCCCACGTCAGCGCTTTCGTATCGCTATTGAAAAAACTGGAGCAACATCCCGCGACTCATGCGAAAGAAATGTGGGAACACGACAAAGAATACAGCGCCAAAGAAATAGCCGGATTTAAGGGCCCGGATGATCCGCGTTACCACGCGCACCTAAAAAAGAGCTATATCGACGGGCTCAATAGCAGTAGAAGTGACCTCGAAACAATCATGAAAGCCAAACCATGAGCGCAAGTCTTTCCACACCGGCCGGGCCAGAGTTCGAAAACAGCGCCAGATACGAAATATTTTTTAATGACGCGGAAAATAAGGCACTCAAAAAGCTACGCGCCAGGGAGAGCACACCAATCTGTTCACCCAAAAATTCCTGCGATACCAACCTCTTCTTCGGCTTCTTCTTCGACGGAACAGGAAATAACTACATCGCCGCCGAGAAGACAAAAAGCCACTCGAACGTCGCGCGCCTGTATGACTGCTTCCCAGGAATGAGCGTCCCCGGGGTGCTTCCCAAGTCAACGGACTGGGAATACAAATCGGCGGAGCATAAACATTTCTTCCGGGTCTACATACCCGGCGTCGGCACGGCATTCCCGCAGGTCAGGGACAGCGGCGCCGCGACCGACAAGGTCTTCGGCGGCGCCTCCGGCCGCTGGGGCGAGCGCCGTATCATCTGGGCGCTCGTTCAGGCCATCAACAATGTCCATCGCTTCTTTCTCGGTTCCGCACTGGTTTCGCCGTCGGAACTGGAAAATCTGTTCGGGACGCTGTCGCTCACCTGTAGCACGCGCTGGGTGGTCGAGGGACGGCACGGTCCTGATGCCGACGTGATCGACTCGGCTGCCGGCACGCAAACGAAATACATCCTGAGCAGGTTGCTGACCCGCCTGCACCAGGCGGTCGCACAGCACTGGCTCGACAAGCGTACCGGCATGCCGGCGAAGAAAGATCCAGGCATCGTCAGGACGATCTACATCTCCATCTTCGGCTTCTCCCGTGGCGCGACGCAGGCACGGGCCTTCGCGAACTGGCTTCACTCCCTGTGCCGGCTCGATGCACAGCTTTGTGGCGCAAAACGGATGTCGCTCGGCGGTTTTCCCGTAGAGTTCGACTTTCTCGGCATCTTCGATACGGTGGCCTCTGTCGGCATGGGCAACGGGGTAGCAGCCTTGAATGGCCATGGCGCCTGGGCCGATGCGGAAGACAGCCTGCGCATTCCCGCAGGGCTGAAATGCCTCCACCTGGTCGCTGCACATGAGCTCAGACGCAGCTTTCCCCTGGATTCGATTTCAGTCGACGGCGCCGTTCCCGCCGGATGCAAGGAAATCGTGGTACCCGGCGTGCATTCCGATATCGGCGGCGGCTATTGCCCGCGCGAGCAGGGACGCGGCACCCATCCGAACGGCGACGACATGCTGTCGCGAATTCCCCTCATCATGATGTACAAGGCCGCCCGGCTGAGCGGAACGCCGCTGAAGCTCGAATTGGCGACGGACGCCACCAAGGCCAAATTCGCGGTCAGCAAGGAAACGATCCAGTCCTTCAACGCCTATCTCGACACCTGCAAGGAAAAACAGGGCCCCTTGCACCGGATCGTACGCGAGCATATGCGCAAGCAGGTCGAGTGGCGCGTCCACCGCAGAGTGTCGGGAAAGGCGCCGCTACAAGACAGCGGCAGCTTTCTCCGGGCATCCGCGTTTCATCAGAACGAGCTGCACAGCGCGGCGCTGGAATTCGACGACGAGGTCAAGGCATTTCTGGCGTGGATGCAGTCCATGGGAAGCCGCTTCAAGCCTTCGCTCCAGCGCCCGGGCTTCGGCGACCTGCACCATGCGGAATGGGAAGAAATCGCCACCTTCTGGCACGCGCTGGTGGTGCCGTGCGCGGCGACCGCCGATTTGTTCGACAACTACGTGCACGATTCCCGGGCTTCCTTCAGATTGAGCGGACCGGCGAACGAGCAAGAAATGCACGACTATCTGCGCCGGCGTGTACGGCAGCGCGAGCAGGCGATGGCCGTTGCGGCGCGCACGGGCGAATACAGGCTGATGCTGACACCGGATGAAGAGCGCGCCGCTGACGAGTATGCCAGGACGAACAAGCTTCCCCGCTTCCGGATCGGGGGCCGCGAACCATGGAACCAGTCGTTCGGCATCCTCTCGAGAGGCGGCTACCTGCGGTACCGGAAAATCTACTCGGGAAGCGACACGGCCTTGATTTCGTAGGCCATGCCGTCAACCCTCAATGCACGCTGCGCAGTCCCCGCGCCAGGTCGGACAGGCGGTACGGCTTGCTGATGAAGGTATAGTCCCCCAGCCGGTACTGGTCGAGCCTGAGCGCCGGCTGCGGATAGCCCGAGGCCAGCATCACCTTGATGTTCGGGTAGTTCTCGCGCGTGAACTGCGCCAGTTCGATGCCGTTCACGCCGTTGGGCATGACCACGTCGGTGAACAGGATGTCCACGTCGCGGCTGGCCAGCACGTTCATCGCTTCCTGGCCGCTCGGTGCGGTCATGACGTCGTAGCCCATGCTCATGAACAGCGCGGAGGCCACGTCGAGCAGGTCCGGCTCGTCTTCGACGATCAGGACCGTTTCCGATTCGCTGCGCGCCGCTTCCCGGTCCTGCGTGGTCACCGACGGCAGGTAGATCGTGATGGTCGTGCCCTCGCCTTGCGTGCTCTGGATGACCACTTCGCCGCCCGACTGCTTGATGAAGCCGTACACCTGCGACAGCCCGAGGCCGGTGCCCTTGCCGGTTTCCTTGGTCGTGTAGAAAGGCTCGAAGGCGCGCTGCTGGGTTTCCGGCGACATCCCGGTGCCGGTGTCGGTGACCGAGATGCAGACGTACGGCCCCGGAGCAAGGCCGGCGACCTCGCCTTCGGACAGCACGACCGGCGCGGTGTCGAGCGTCAAGTAGCCGCCCTCGGGCATCGCATCGCGCGCGTTCACCACCAGGTTCAGCAACGCCGATTCGAAACGGGCGGCGTCCACCACCGCGCTGCCGGCCTGCGGGTCGAGGCGCAGCTCGAACTGGATGTCGTTGTTGCCGGCGCGGCGCAGCACCGATTCGAAACCGGAGATCAGGCGGTTGATGCTGCGCGTTTCCGGCTGCAGCGGCTGCTGGCGCGCAAAGGCAAGCAGCTGCTGGGTGAGCGTGGCGCCGCGGTCGATCGCGCGCCGCATGCTGTCGAGCGTCTTGGCGTCGCCGCTGCCCTGGCGCGTCATGCTCAAGACTTCGAGGCCGCTGGCCAGCACCGACAGCAGGTTGTTGAAGTCGTGCGCGATGCCGCCGGTGAGCTGGCCGATCGATTCCATCTTCTGCGACTGGAACAGCGCCAGCTGCGCCTGCTCCAGCGCTTCCGCGCTCTGCTTCTTCTCGGTCAGGTCGCGCGTGATCTTGGCGAAGCCCATCAGTTTCCCCTCGTCGCCGTAGATGGCGTCGATGATCACGTGGGCCCAGAAGCGCGTACCGTCCTTGCGCACGCGCCAGCCCTCGGCCTCATAGCGGCCGTCGCGCCTGGCCGTTGCCAGCGCACGCTGCGGCAGGCCGCCTTCGCGTTCTTCGTCGGTATAGAAGCGCGAGAAGTGGCTGCCGACGATCTCCTCCTGGGCAAAACCCTTGATGCGCTCGGCGCCCACATTCCAGTTCGACACCGTGCCCTCGGGCGACAGCATGTAGATCGCATAGTCGGTCACGCCCTGCACCAGCAGGCGGAACCGCTGTTCGCTCTCGCGCAGCGCGTCCTCGGCCTGCTTGCGCTGGGTGACGTCGCGCGTGATCTTGGCGTAGCCCAGCAGGTTCCTGTACTCGTCGTAGATCGGGTCGATCACCACGTGGGCCCAGAAGCGGGTGCCGTCCTTGCGCAGGCGCCAGCCTTCCGCCTCGAACTTGCCGTGTTCGAGGGCTTGCGCCAGCGCGCGCCGCGGCAGGTCGGTGGCCTGGTCTTCGGGGGTGTAGAAGCGCGAGAAGTGCTGGTTCAGGATCTCGTGCGGCAGGTAGCCCTTGAAGCGCTGCGCGCCGGCATTCCAGCTGGCGACGTGGCCCGCCGGGTCGAGCATGTAGATCGCATAGTCGCTGATACCGCCAATGAGGTACTGGAATCGCTGTTCGTCCGTCAGCGAAGGCTTGACAAGTTGTTGCGTGTTCATGGCCCCTGGCGCTCCTGGATATCTTGGCCGGCAAAAGAAACCATGATAGCGTCACTCAGCATTAATCTGCCACGCAATTGGCATGTTTAGAAAGGAACAATCTTGAAAAATCGGCCAACTCATGCTTGATTTGCCGGATTTGACGTTACAATACCCGACTGTATCCTCCGCATGCTGTCCAGTTTGCCAAACATGACCCAGGCCTCCCCCGAACTTCTCGACCTCAGCCAATGTGCGAACGAGCCGATCCGCACGCCAGGCAGCATCCAGCCGCATGGCTTCATGCTGACGCTGTCGCCGGAACTGCGCGTCCTGCAGGCAAGCGCCAACCTCGCACACTGGACCGGCGTGCCGGCCAGCGAGGCGCTCGGCCAGCCGCTCGCGTACGCCATCGGCGACGCCGCCGCGCGCCTGCTTCCCGAGCTCCAGGCCGGCAAGCTGGCATCGCGCCCGGCTTACCTGGGCACCGTCACCGTTGCCGCCGGCGGGCACTTCGACGTGCTGGGCCACGCCTGGGACGGGCTACTCATCGTCGAGTTCGAGGGTACGGAACGGGCCGGCGCCGCCGACTTCCGCCACCTGTACCCCCTGATCGGCGACTTCCTGCTCAATGTCAGCCAGTCGGCGTCGATCACGGCCCTGTCCGAGCTCGCCGCGCGCCACGTGCGCGCCGTGACCGGCTACGGCCGCGTGATGGTCTACCAGTTCGACACCGACGGCCACGGCCGTGTGGTGGCCGAGTCGAAGGAAGACGGCTACGAATCCTACCTCGGCCAGCATTTCCCCGCCAGCGACATCCCGGCACAGGCGCGCGCGCTGTACACGCTGTCGCCGATCCGGGTGATCCATGACGCGAACTACGTCCCCGCAAGCCTGGTCCCGGACACCAATCCGGTGAGCGGCGCGCGCAACGACCTGTCCTTCGCCGCGCTGCGCAGCGTCTCGCCGGTACACCTGCAATACATGCGCAACATGGGCACGCTGGCCTCGATGTCGGTCTCGCTCATCGTCAAGGGCAAGCTGTGGGGCCTGATTTCCTGCCACAACGCCATGCCCTGCCCGGTGCCGGTCGAGAAGCGCACCGTCTGCGAGCAGCTGGGCCAGATCCTGGCGCTGTGCATCGAATCGCGCGAGGATGCCAGCGAACTGAACTTCCGCCTCGAGGTGCGCCGCATCATGGTCGAGATGCTCGGCCACCTGACCAAGGGCGCCGACTTCCTGGAGAACATGAGCGGGGTGTTCCCCGAGCTGCTGCGCTTCGCGCGCGCGGGCGGGGTCGCCATCGTGGTGGACGAGCGTGTGCTGACCTTCGGCGACACCCCGGACGAGCCGGCGATCCGCGCCCTCACCGACTGGCTGGCCGTGCACGGCCATTCCGCCGAAGTGTTCCACACCGATCACCTGATGAGCCTGTACCCGGCGGCCATCGGCATGGTGCGCAACGCCAGCGGCCTGCTGGCGCTGCCGATCTCGCGCATCCACAAGCATTACCTGCTGTGGTTCCGGCCGGAGGTGGTGCAGACCATCGAATGGGCCGGCAACCCGAACGACAAGCGGGCCGACCCCGATGCCCCGACCCAGCTGACGCCGCGCCTGAGCTTCCAGGCCTGGCGCGAGACCATCCACGGCCGCAGCCTGCCCTGGCACAGCGCCGAAATCGAACTGACGGTCGAGTTCCGCACCGCCCTGCTGGGCATCGCGCTCGAGCGCGCCGAGCAGATGGCGGAACTGGCCGAGGAACTGGGCCGCGCCAACAAGGAACTCGAGGCGTTCTCGTATTCGGTCTCGCACGACCTGCGCGCGCCGCTGCGCCACATCGTCGGCTTCTCCGACCTCCTGATCGAATCGGCCGGCGCGGAAGACCCGGAGCGGCGCCAGCGCTTCCTGAAGAACATCAAGGAATCGGCGCGCCTGGCCGGCAAGCTGGTAGACGACCTGCTGTCGTTCTCGCAGATGGGCCGCGCCGCGCTACGCCCGACCAAGGTGGACATGAACGACCTGGTCTCGGCCTGCATCGACAAGCTCGGCATGGAGATGCAGGGCCGCAACGTCGAGTGGCACATCGAGCCGCTGCCGGCCATCCGGGCCGACCCGACCTTCCTGCACCTGGCCGTGTTCAACCTGCTGTCCAATGCCGTGAAGTTCACTGCCCAGCGCGATCCGGCGGTCATCACCATCACCTCCGAAGACCTGGGGAACGAGACGGTGTTCCACGTCGCCGACAACGGCGCCGGATTCAACATGGAATACGTGCACAAGCTGTTCGGCGTGTTCCAGCGCCTGCACCGTATGGAAGACTTCCAGGGCACCGGCATCGGCCTGGCCAACGTGCGCCGCATCGTCGAACGCCACAACGGCCGCGTCTGGGCCGAGTCAAGGCAGGGAGAAGGCGCGACCTTCTCGTTCAGCATTCCGAACCATCCTACTCATTGAGGCAAACGATGCTCAAGCCCATCCTTCTCGTCGAAGACAACCCGAACGACCTCGAACTGACGCTGATCGCGCTGGCCAAGAGCCAGCTGGCCAACGAAGTCGTGGTCGTGCGCGACGGCGCCGAAGCGCTCGACTACCTGCACCGCCGCGGCGAGTTCGCCGAGCGTACGGTCGGCAACCCGGCCGTCATCCTGCTCGACCTGAAGCTGCCGAAAGTGGACGGACTGGAAGTGCTGCGCGAGATCCGAAGCAGCGAAGCCCTGAAGAGCATCCCCGTCTGCATGCTGACCTCTTCGAAGGAAGAACAGGATGTGGTGCGCAGCTACGAGCTGGGCGTGAACGCCTACGTCGTCAAGCCGGTGGATTTCACGGAATTCGTGCGCGCCATCGCCGACCTCGGCATCTTCTGGGCGGTCCTGAACGAACCGCCGCCGGGTTCGCGCCGTTACGTCAAGCCCAAGTGAGCCTGGCCGGCCGGCCGGCCTGACTTGCCCGCGCCGCGCCTGCCGCGGCGCAGCAGGTGGCGGATGCGCGCCGCCAATGCCTCCGGGTGATAGGGCTTCTGCAGCAGGTGGACCGAGGCGTCGAGCTTGCCTTCGTGCGCCAGCACCCCTTCGGCATAGCCCGAGGTGTACAGGATCTGCGCACCCGGCAGCCGTTCGCCGACGATCTCGCTCAATTGCAGGCTGCTGACCGGTCCCGGCATGATCACGTCGGTAAACACCAGGTCGATATGGCGGCCGCTGTCGATGATCTCCACCGCTTCGCGCGCGTCCGCCGCCTCCAGCACCTCATAGCCGAGCGCGGACAGGATGCCGCAGGTCGACTCGCGCACGTCCTTCTCGTCCTCGACCACCAGGATGGTTTCGAGGCCGCCAGTCATCGGCGCGCTGTGTACCGGCTCGACCTCGCACGGCGCCGCATCGCTGCGCGGCAAATAGATGCGCACGCTGGTTCCCTGCCCCAGTTCGCTGCGCAGCACGATCTCCCCGCCGGACTGCTTCACGAAGCCGTAGGCCATCGACAGGCCCAGGCCCGTCCCCTGCCCCACCGGCTTGGTGGTGAAGAAGGGTTCGAAGGCGCGCTGCAGGACTTCCTTCGGCATGCCCTTGCCGGTATCGGCCACCTCGAGCATCACGTATTCGCCGCTCGGCACCTCGGCGGGCAATTCCTCATTGGCTCCGGCACCGGCGCCGGCATTCCGGGCGCGGATGGTCAGCGTGCCGCTGCCCGCCATCGCGTCGCGCGCATTGATGGCCAGGTTCAGCAGCACGTTGTTGAGCTGGTTCGGGTCCACCATGGTGCTGCCCAGGTCGGGCGCGATCTCGGTGACGATGCGCGCGCTCGGACCGAGCACGCGGCGCATCATGTCGTCCATGTCGCGCAGCAGGTGGCCGGGGTCGACCACGACCGACTGCAGCGGCTGGCGCCGCGCGAAGGCCAGCAGGTGCGCCGCCAGCTTGGCGCCGCGCTCGACGCCGGACAGCGCCATGTCCACCCGCGTGCGGGCGCCGTCGTTCAGGTTGCCGACGAGCTTGAGCAGCTGCAGGTTGCCGCCGATGATCTGCAGGACGTTGTTGAAATCGTGGGCGACGCCGCCGGTCAGCTGGCCGATCGCTTCCATTTTCTGGGCCTGGTGCAGCGCCAGCTGGCTCGCCGCCAGCTGTTCCTGGCTCACGCGCAGCGAGGCAAAAGCGGTGTCGCGCTGGCGCCGTGCGATGCAGGCGCCGCTGTGGTAGCGCACGCGCGCCACCAGCTCGCGCGGGTCGGGCCACTTGACCAGGTAGTCGTTGGCGCCCACGGCAAAGGCGCGCGCCTTGATCTCGGGATCATCTTCGGACGACAGGACGATGACGGGCACGTCCTCGGTGTCGGCATGGGCGCGCAGCAGTGCGGTGACCTCGAAACCGTCCAGGTCCGGCATGCGCAGGTCGACCAGCACGACGGTGGCACGCACCTCGCGCGCCACCTTGACCGCCCGCTGGGGGCTCGATTCATAGCGCAGCGTATGGCGAACGCAGCCCTGTAAACTGTGCGCAATGATGTCTTGCGCAAAAGGCTCATCGTCGATGAGAAGAACGGAGCAGTCAGGGCGATCGTCAATCATTGCGGCAGGGTCAAAGATACGTCACGATCTTGCAAAAAGGTAAGCGATGATTCTACTACAATGTTAAGTGGCGAACACTATATCGTCAATTTCAGCAGTGTGCGCGTATTTACGGCAAGCGTCTTGCAAGTGGCCTGGTCCAGCGCCATATGGGGTCCATGCCGAAGCGCCCGCCCGAACCGATCTCCGTCACGCCGATCGCCGACACGCCCTGCCCCTTGTGCGGCCGCATGCTCGGCACGGTCAACATCGACCGCCACCACCTGATCCCCAAGACCTTCAAGGGCAAGGAACAGTTCCCGATCCACAAGATCTGCCACCGCAAGATCCACTCCGCCTTCACCGAGCGCGAGCTCCTGCAGACCTATCACACCTGGGAAGCCCTGCGCGCCCACGACGATATCCGCACCTTCATCGACTGGGTGGCGAAGAAGCCGCCCGATTTCTATACACGCACCTACACGGCGAACAAGAAGAAATACCGCTAGCAGGCTTTTCCTTGACAAGACCGGCGCCACAGGATGTCATGCGGGACAAGTTCACTTACAGGCTTGTCCATGCACTTCCACGACTACCTGCGCCATGACGCCACCTCGCTCGCCGCCCTCGTCGCCAGCGGCGAGGCGACGCCGCACGAACTGCTCGATGCCGCGCTGGCGCGCCAGGCGCAGGTGCACGGACGGGTCAATGCGGTGGTGCGCCTGATGGAGCAGGAAGCGCGCCGCCAGCTCGCCGGGCCCTTGCGCGGCCCCTTCGCCGGCGTGCCCTTCCTGCTCAAGGACACCCTGCAGGACTACGCCGGCCTGCCGACGACCAATGCCAGCCGCGCGATGCGCGGCCACGTGCCCGCGCGGCACGCGGCCGTGGTGCGGCGCTACCTGGATGCCGGCCTGGTCGTCTTCGGCAAGACCAACCTGCCCGAATTCGCGCTCAAGGGCGTGACCGATCCCGAGCTGTTCGGCCGTACCAGCAACCCGTGGAACCTGGCGCACACGCCGGGCGGCTCGAGCGGCGGCGCGGCGGCGGCCGTAGCGAGCGGCATCGTGCCGATGGCGGCCGGGAACGACGGCGGCGGCTCGATCCGCATCCCGGCGGCGTGCTGCGGCCTGTTCGGACTGCGGCCCTCGCGCGGGCGGGTGTCCGCCGGGCCGGACGTGGGCGAGGTCTGGTTCGGCGCCTCGAGCGAAGGCGTGTTGTCGCGCAGCGTGCGCGACTGCGCCCTGGCGCTCGACGTGCTACAGGGCGCCGAGCCGGGCGACCCGTTCGTGATCGCGCCGCCGGCCGCACCCTATGCGGAACTGATGCGGCGCGAGCCGGGCCGGCTGCGCATCGGATTCACCACCCGCTCGCCGATCGGTACCGAGGTGCACCCGGAAGCAGTGGCTGCGGTGCGGTATGCGGCGCAGCTGCTGCAAGGGCTGGGGCACGAAGTCGAGGAAGCGGCGCCGGAGATCGACGGCGCGGCACTGGCGACGAGTTACTTGCATATCTACTTCGGCCAGGTGCCGTCCCTGGTGGCGCGCATGAAGGCGCTCGGCGCCGGCGGCGGCGAGCCGGAACTGATGACGCGCCTGTTGGTGACGCTGGGCAGCGCCATCAAGGCGCCGGCGCTGACGACGCAACTGGCGCAGTGGAACACGTTCGCGCGGGCCCTGGGACGCTTTCACGGGCGCTACGACATGCTGCTCACGCCGACCCTGGCGCACCCGCCGGTGAAGCACGGTGCCGGCGACCTGCCGCCAGCACAGCAGGCCCTGCTGGGCTTCCTGCAGCGCACCGGCCTGCTCGGCCTGCTGGTGCGGCTCGGGCTGCTGGACAGTACCGTTGAACAGATCGCGCGGGACAACCTGCGCTATGTGCCGTTCACGCAGCTGTCGAACCTGACGGGGACGCCGTCGATGTCGGTGCCGCTGCACTGGACTGCCGATGGGCTGCCGCTGGGCGTGCAGTTCGTGGCGCCGTTCGGGAGGGAGGATTGGTTGCTGCAGCTGGCGCACCAGCTGGAGGGGGCGCAGCCGTGGTTCGATCGGCTGCCGGCGATGACGCGGGAAGGAACGCAGTCAACAAGCACTGTCGAAGTCACTCCTGTCTGAACCATCCTCCAGATCAACCAACGTCATCCCGGCGCAGGCCCTAACGTACATCCACATTCCTGAAACATCGATTCGGCGTATGCTGACGCGATGATTTCAGGATTGTGGAGGCGGCCGTGAGTACGGAAGAGCTGTTAGCTGATGAGCACTGCATTGGCCTGTTCGGTGATGAACGGCTTTCCAAGAATGGTATCCTGCTCTTCAAGCGTGTAATCGAACG